>JAVBTR010000042.1:0-17692 GCA_031556065.1 Eubacteriales bacterium
GGTTACGCCACGTAGCCGGAACCCAATGGGGCAGCAAGAAGTATATGAATATGAAACTCCTAGATGCTACCCTGGACGATACCCTCGCTGTTTAACTTCATCCTACCAGAGACCTTTTTGCGAAAAATTATTGTCAGTACCTTCGTTAATGTCGATTGAGATCAGTTTTGCTGTTTCATATGTTGGAGTAGAAATCAGTCTTATGAGATAATCTTTTGCTAATATAAACCACCACGGTGGTTCGCCACCGCCCGTATCTATAGTAAGGGCCTCTTCAAAAGAGCGCACTGCATTGTCTTGGATAAATAGTTCGCTAAGGACTGAATACAGAATTTCTCTGGTTCTATGGCATATAATCTTTATATAGTTTATCGTCGCGTTTGGGCTTGGGTATGCGCAAGTGTTGCCTTTGCATTGATGGCACCTCAATCTTTAGTTTATATCATAATATACTAAACATATATTAGCACAATTAGAATTAAAAGGCAAATGAAATTGTTAAAGGATTTGACTAATAGTCTCTAATACACTCCTGTGCAAAGACCTGTGTAGAAATGAAAGCAATATTTGCAATTCTTATGTATTGAGAATAAGCACCAAGAATGCTATAATAAGGTAATGACCACAATTTTATTTTTGATTTACTATTAACAGATATAGTCTCCAAGCAAAACGACTTTGGGACTAAGGAACAATGCAAGACAGATATGATATATGTGAAGTGCAGGAGCTTGCATTTCACACAATGGGGATGGGAATAGTTGGGTTAACTGATGATACTGATTTTACCGTTACGATAACATTCATAATGGGGGAGAAAGATGTTGGAAACTATTTTTGGTATTGTCGTTACTGGTGTTGCTACGTTTTACGCGACCTATTTAAGCAATAAGCAAACGGGAAAGCTATCGAATGAGGCAAAATACCGTATTGGGACAGTAGTGCTTTACGTTTCATACCTAACTAGCATATTGCTCATTGTGACCAGTGTCATATATGTTTTTAGTGGTCTTATGGGTGTATGTGGTGTACAAGGATGGCGATTTGAGCTATATAATGCCAATGGAGAAATTGTGCTTCATAGAGGCTTGGCATACGCTGATAACTTTGAACCGATTCTCTTCGTGACGAGGGGGGCGATTTGCGTAGGCATTAGTATTCTTTTGATAAAAATAGTCACACCGCTAATCAAAAGGGGACGGGAAAAGTGCAAAGACATATCTGTTTAAAATCCATCTGTAATTCATATAAAGCAATAAATGAAAGGTAATGGTAACACTCTTCCTTAGCCGAAATTTATTGTGAATACGGCTGTATATAATATTTTGTCAACGTAACATGCGAGGAGATGGTATTATTAATGTAATAAAATGCAGATATAGGCACAGATTATTTACAAGTCGAAAAGCAGCCCCTTTTTCGAGTGTTATTTACAATAGTGAGGTACGTATCTACAGCGAGGGAGAGCTGCTATTTATTGAAATACAAGGACGAAAGGCATCACGCAAACTCCTTCTATTAGAGAGTGAGATTGAATCGTTGCTGTTTTTTTTGCCTAGGATTTTTTCCTCCGATGGAGTCAATTCAAGTCAATGGAGTCGAGCAAGGTTTAACTAGCCGTTTGAGAAAATACTCAACAGATCAAAACTTTGCCAAATCAAATCTTATAATTAGCGATATCGGCATTCATTCAATTAATGAGGCAGCAATAGAACGGTTGAGGCAAATGAAACAGTTGCCGCTTTCATCTATGCAATACTTGCTGTCGGATTACTACGCTCATGTTATTACCAATCACAAAGTAACACTTTTGCTTCATGCCTTAGAGGGCATTAGTCAGAAGCAGTGGATTAATTCACTGGAACAAGAACTAAGATCCAAATATTCATGCGAGTTCTCTCGAGATAAGCGTATCGGAGATTACTTCAAATATGCATATTATTTATGTACTAAATATTTTTTTAAGTATCACAGAAAACATGGATGTGGTATTCTGCCTCTACTGAAAGTGAACCAGTTTCAATTTGTTAAGCAAATAACTGATACCCGCAATGGTTATTCACATTTTTTGCAGCATAGCCAAAACTCTTTACAGCTTGAATATGGTGGTGATATGGTGATATTTTTTTATATAATTATATATGCAATGAGGCTTTTGATTATTGATGAGTTGGGTATTCCAAGTAATGAGCAATATATAAAGGAAGCGTATTTTGCAATACATGATTGGATACTTGATGTAAAATATGACAAAAAGGAACCCCTGAAGTCTGAATCCTATAAGAATGCGCTGATGAGGGATGAGTGGGCTAGACTATTGAACATAAGATGAGCACATGTGCGTATTTTGCTTTGATGTATGTTTTCACCTATTGTTGAAAAGTGATATGTATTGTTTATATTACTAAGCAATGACACAATTGAGGTGCAGAAAGTCCCCGCATCGTTAAAATTGAAACACCCTCAAGCCAAAATGAAACACCCAAAATCACAAATGCACACCCCTTAACTGCTAGGGGTGTGCATTGTATCATCATTAATGACTTTCGTGGAAAACTACGGAGGAGTTGATACAAAGCTTAACGTTGGAGGCCTTGATTTTCAAAGGGCTTCGGGTTAGTGGAAGAGGTAAACGGATAACGAAAGGGTTCAGATGCTTGGATTTTCATTACTGTTTTAACGATTCCTTTGAATCCTCTTGGAATCGTTAATCTAATAGGGAGGCATCGTTAAGAAGATGGGTAATCGTTAAAACATTGCACACCTTTTCGTTAATATTTTTCACGAGGGTAATAAAGGTAACATTGCTAGAAAAATGCTAGTGAATCAAGTCAAGCGCATGACTCGCTGCGGTTTTCAGTTCTGAGCAGGGTGAATGCTTATTGAATGAACTACCATTGATCCAATCGATTTCAACTTTATACCAATCGATATAGAAGTGTTGGGATGCTTGGGCCGGATCGCCGCTATCGAAATCTCGGGACATTGATGCGGTCACATCCAAAGGATTGCCGCTATCCAACCAGGATTTGATCTCCTTAAAGAAATGTTCCCAGCGCATATAGTAGAAGCCACCTGTGAGGCCGCCCCATTCTTTGTTGGCATAATCGTGCAGGGAAATGGAGGCAGTCTTATTTCCCCAAAGGGTGATCTGAGTTAGCGCGGCAGTTTTAAAGGCTTCACCTTGGCCATATTTTTCGCCGTAGGTTTTAGCGGCGTGGAGCCAGCGATGTAGGGTGAAACCTTCATCGGCGTTAAGCAGATCATCGGTGAATTTGATGAGCTGCAAAAAACGCTGGGCAGAACTAAAGAAGTCTTCATAGAGCTTTTGTCCCAGCAGATACATCAATTTGGCATACAAGGTACGTGAAAAATTCGAAAGGGCTTGCTTTATTACATCAATCAGATCGTAACGATACGCGCCATTTGCTTGAAGCAGATCATAATCCGCGAATAATAATTTCGCTGCATCTAAAACGAAGCGAATATCGTAATTCATACTCTTGGCAGCCCAAGAGGAAGCGGATTTTAGCCCGAAATCGGGCCGGGCACAGATCATGGATTCGACGCCGCCGGGTTGAGGAACGAAGCTGTTATATACGCTATCCTCAAGCAATTGCCAAGCTTTAAGGGTATTAGGCGTTACCATGCTGTAGCGGCGTTTCACGTAACCATGGAGCCAGTCCGGCATATCGATGGGCGTATTGTGGTAGGTTAAATCCCAGAATAAGTCATAGAAAATAGGATTGGTTTCAAGCGATTCCGGCGAGACACCGATACCGCAAATGGCTGACTGGCCGCTTTGAACTAATTCTATGGGCTCTCTTGCCATGGTGCGCAGGAAGCCATACAGTGGATTGCGCCCGCCGTAGCTGTGTACTGGGCACCACACCCAAGGGTGACTACTAAAATCGTTTGTGATTTGGCTGAAATCCGCAATGCGTCCAGCCAGCAGATTCAAGATGAGGATATCGTTCTTTTCGATCTGCTCAAACAAGGCCATAAAGGGGTTGGAATCCCAGGCTTGCAATACCCATATGGCATCTTTCCGGCGGTTGCGCATATGCGTTAGTACGTTTTTGCCAAACCGGGGCAGATCCACTACACTGGGATCACCGCCTTCGTGGAAGGGTTCTGCGGTAAAAAAGCGGGTAATATCGCCCATCAGCTCTTTTTGAGTGGCATAATAGGTAGTTGCGAATAGCTCGAATAACGGATCGGTGTCGGCCACAAAACCAGGACGATCAAAGCCACACCACTTTCCTTGCGGCAGGATATGAGAAGTGGGGTAAAGTTCACCTAATTCTTTCGGCACTACGCCGTAAAAACCGGGGAGTACAGGCGCAATGCCCAGCTCCTGCATTCTTGAATGAATTTTATTACCCAGAACCAACCGATCGACAAACCATTCATCGGTTAAATCGCCGCCAAACTCTGTCATGTTACCCATGAAGAACCAGGCAAGGTGAGCTGGGCCGGTTATATAGCGGCGTATTTGCGCCTTGCCCATACCAAGACGCAAAAGGGTTTCTAAAAGCACGGTTTCCTGCCCAATTAGGCTTAGCGCCATGTTCACGCCGCCCAAAGCCATTAAATCCAGCTCAATTTCCCAGCGCTCCCAATCCCAAAAGGCCATGGTGTAGGAATAGGTGCAGTAGTTTAAATAGTACCGCACGTGAAAAGGAGATTGCATGAAGATGGGCTTATTAAGCGCAGGTAAAACATCCGGTAGCGTTGCGGTGGGATTCTGCCAGGAAAGCTGAATATTCAATATATGGCGGCAATAATGGTTCAGGCCGCATAGTAGGCTTAACGCGGAATCTCCGGTAATTTCAATGCCATCTTTACAAGAATGGATTTCAAAAGCATCTTTTCTATCCCAGTGCGAAAAACAAATCTTTTCAAGGGCACTTTGCCCCAATATGCGTTTAACGGCAGCCTTTGCAGCGCTGATCATGTAATCCACTCCTTTTGCTTTCATTATAGCGGATCGGGCGATTATCACAAGGTATGAACCTTGTGAAGATTTGTATAAATTGGATGGGATTGACGCAAAAAATCACATCCTGTATACTCTAGGGGAATGGAGGTGGCGCTCGTGCGGATGGGGATCAGGGGAAAGATGACATGGATCATGATCCTGGCAGTGGTGCTGCCTATTACGTTGGTGGTGCTTTTAAGTTACCAGAAATTCTCCGCCGATGCCATCGATAATTATATCGAATCCAGCGATACACGCCTTCGGGCGGCTTCCGATCGTTTGGATGACTATATTTCCCGCTTGGAGACCCTATCCCTTATGGTGATGGACGATAAGCGCTACGATACCAATTGGGAAAAATACAACGAAACCATGCAGAAGCTGGTGAATGCCAAGACCCAAAGCCGGGATTTTCATAGCATGATGCTTTATTTTTCAACAGACGATGAACTCTATTTGGTCGATGCTACTGTGAACCGTTCCTTTTATAATGCCACGGATATTCTTAAAACCGATTGGTATCAAGCCATAATGGATAGCAAAACCAATTACGTTTTGCTGCCCCAACGTTATCTGAAAGGGTATGATAAGCGTTATGGCGTGGATGAAAACACAAATTTGTTTTCTTTCGTGCGCACGGATTTTCTTTGGGGCGGCACACGCCGGACCCTCTGTATGATGATCAAGCCCTCTGCTATTGGGGATATTATCAGCGCAGTGAAGCGCTACGATGAAGAAAATTATGAATATCTAAGCGCCCAAGGCGGGTTGATCTACACCTCTTTGGATACGGTGGATGAAGATGCGATCGAAAAAATATACCAAGCTGTCTTAACAGATGGACGGCGTTCCGGAAGCCTTCAATTGGCAGATAGCAGGGGCACAACGGTGCTGTTTGCTATTTCCACAAAGAGTGGTACGATTCTGTTAGAGCATGTGCCTAACGCTATTTTAACAGCCCATGCCGCCAGTGTACGCAACACGGGTTTCTTGATCCTGCTGGCTGTGATCGTGATTATCATTCCTGTAATGGCCATATTGGGTAAACAGATATCTTCGCCATTGCTGCGGTTGGAAAAACAGATGGCCAGTGCTGGTAAAGGCGAATTTTCCCATAAGGCAGAGGTTAAGGGAAACGATGAAATTGCATTTATTTCAAAAACCTTTAATCAAATGCTGGATGAGATCAATCATTTAGTGAACGAGAAATACGCCATCGAATTGGGTGCTAAGACTGCACGTTTGGAATCGCTGATCGCCCAAATCAATCCCCACTTTATTGGCAATACCTTGCAAGGCATTGGCAGCGTGGCATTGGAAAAGGGCATGCCCGAAATTTATACCTTAACCAACGCCCTTGGAAAAATGATGCGATACGCCATCAAGGATAAGAACATTGTAACCTTGAAGCAGGAAAAGGATAACGTCAGCGATTATATGTTTATCCAGCAGTTTCGCTTTGAAGAGAATCTTTCCTTTGAAATGAATATTCCCGATGATGTTTTGGAAGTAGCCATGCCTAAGCTGATTTTACAGCCCTTGGTGGAAAACGCTGTGGTTCATGGGCTGGAACCGAAAAAGGGCAAGGGCACGGTGCAACTGACCTGCACCTTATCCGCAATGGAGATCGAAATTGCCATCAGCGATGATGGGGTGGGCATTGAGCAAACGGCTTTAGCCGCCATGAGGGAAAAGCTGGCCGCTCCTGTGGAATGGCTGGCTTCCGATGGCCAAAGCATTGGGGTGTTCAACGTACATAGACGGTTAAAGCTTATGTACGGCGATGCGGCTCGTTTCGATATTCAAAGCCAGGAGGGGCACGGTACCTGGGTTACGGTTCATATTCCGAGAAGGGAGGCCAATTAATGTATTCTGTTATTATTGCGGACGATGAAAAAAAGGTCCGCACGGCAGTAAAGCTGCTGGTGGATTGGGAAAGCATGGGCCTTTCGGTTTTGTGCGAATGCGAGGATGGCGATGCCCTGGTGGAGCGGGTGCAAACCTTGTGCCCGGATATCGTGATCACCGATATGAGAATGAGCGGCCTTTCCGGCAGCGATTTAACAAAAACCCTGGGAAATATGGGTGTTAAACCGAAGATCATCATCATCAGCGGGTTCGACGATTTTGCCTATGCCAAGCAAGCTATTTCATCCAAGGCAGTGGCCTATTTGTTAAAACCTATCGATCCAATGGAACTAAAGGAGGCGCTTGGCCGCGCTATTGGCGAGCTTAACGCTGAAAAAAACGAAGCAGAGGAGCCTGTTGCCATCCCGCCCAGCAAGGCGGAGGAAGTGAAAAGATACCTGAAGCAAAACTTTGAACAGAAGATCACCCTGCAGGATATAGCGGATGCTTTCCATATGAACAAGGAATATTTGTCCAAGCTGTTTAGCAAAGCTTATGGTATGAAAATTTCCGAATATGTGGATATGCTTAAGATTGAAAGGGCTAAGGAGCTGCTTTCTAAGGGCGGCTACACGGTAGGGGAGATAACGGAGCAGCTGCAGTTCTATGATGAAAGCCATTTTAGCAAGAAATTCAAGAAAATAACAGGGGTGTCGCCTAAAGAGTACAAGCCTTAACGGTCGAATTTCATCCGTTTTGTACAAATCCGTTTCGGGTTTGTACATTTTTTTTGCCTGCTGATTCGTTATAATGAAACCAAGGTTAAACCACAAACAAATAAAAAGGAGCAATGAACATGAAAAAAATTCTGGCAATCTTATTGGCTGCGATGATGCTGATCACCTGCGGCGCTGCCCTGGCTGATGAAAAAGTGACACTCACCTGGATGACCATGCAGACCGTTTACATGAGCGCGGTAGACCGGATCAATAAATCTATCCAGAAGGTCTATCCCAACATTTCTGTGGAATTCGTCCACGTGGCGGATAACTATGAAACCACTGTAAAGACCAAGTTCGCTACCGACGATGCCCCCGACATTTTCGAATGGAACGGCTATCTCACCAACAAAACCTTTGCTGAAGCCGGCTATTTCCTCGATATCAGCGCTGATGGCATCAACGAAACCGTGCTGCCTCAGTTCCGTGCCAGCGGCATGTATAATGGCGTGACCTACGGCATTCCCACCATCGCCCAGGCTTCAGGCCTTGTGTACAACAAGGATGCTTTTGCTGCTGCGGGTATCGATAAGGTTCCGGAAAACTACGACGAGCTTAAAGAAGCTTGCGAAAAATTGAAGGCAGTTGGTATTGTGCCCTTCGCTACCGGCTTTAAAGATGTGTGGGTATCTCACCAGATGTTCTGGAATGTAGCTGGCCCCAACGTTGGCGATTACCAAGAATGGTATGATGCCATGATCGCCGGTACCGCTTCCTTCTTAAACGACGATACCGCCAAGGCTTTCGAACTGATCGAGCTGGTTGCTGCCAACACGGTTTCCGATCCCCTTTCCAGCGACGCTGCCAACATGGCCAACATGCTCTCTACCGGCAAGGCTGCCATGTGCTTCACTGGTGTTTTCCAGTATCCGGAATATGTGAAATCTGTTGAGAATCCCAATGTGGGCTTGGCCCCCATCCCCGCCGCCGAAGTGGGCGGCGAGCTGGTTATGGAATATGAGGCCCAGGGCGTTGTGTTTGCGGCTGCCACCGGCAAGTATACCGAAGAAGCCAAGAACGTCATGCGTTGGATCGCTTCCCCTGAAGGCTCTGCCTTGATCGCCGAGATCAACGGCCAGGCTTCTCCCATGAAAGACATCAATGTTCAGCTTAATCCCCTTTGCGAAGATGGCGCTGCCTTCATCAATGCTGGCGGCAAGACCGTGGGCTTCATCAAGACCTATTGGCCCTCCGGCATGACCACCGAGGTTGGCAAGCAGTTGCAAAGCTTCCTGGCTGGCACCATCACCAAGGATGAGTTCTTCAAGAACATCGACGCTGCATTTTCTGATCTGGCTGGCGTGTAATCGAATCTAGCACCAATAAGGGGGAGGCCTTCTTAGGAAAGCTTCCCCCTTACCATCTAACAACCTCAAGGAGGCGTGAACACCGTGGAAAGAACGTTGTGGCAGCGGGCGAAGCATAGCCCTAATATGGCCTTATTGCTGTTCTCTTTGCCGTTTTTGATCATGTTTTTGACCTTTTTCATTTATCCATTTTGCGTGGGTGTGGTGATGTCGTTCACGAACACAAACGGATTCACGCCTAAGTACGATTTTGTGGGCTTATCCAACTATGTGAAGCTGTTTACCAACGATGCGCGTTTTTATACTTCTCTTGGCCTCACCTTTTTGTTCGGGTTTTCCAGTGTGCTGATCGGCAATGTTTTAGCGCTGTTTCTGGCATTTGTGGTGGAATCCGGCATTAAATTTAAGAACACCTTCCGTACGCTGTTTTTTGTGCCATACATGTTTGCACTGGTGATTATCGGCTTTGTGTGGCGCTTTATCTATATTCAATATATTCCCCAATTGGGTTCCATGCTGGGATGGGATTTTCTTAAGCAGGGCTATATCTCCGATCCGAAGATCGCTATCTGGTCGGTGGTGGGGATGCAGGTTTGGTATAATCTGGGCTACTACATGGCTATTTATATCGCTGGCATCCAGGCTATCGATACCAGCATGATCGAAGCCGCCCGGGTAGACGGTGCCAATACCTGGACACTGTATACCAAGATCATGATCCCTATGATGATGCCCTCCATTAGTGTGTGTATGTTTACCGGCTTTGCTTCGGCCTTTAAGGCATTTGACTCGGTCTTGGCTCTCACAGGCGGTGGCCCGGGCTTTGCTACCGAGGTACTAGCCTTGAATATTTACTACGAAGCCATGGGCGATGCCCAGCGCTACGGCTATGGCATGGCAAAGGCCATGGTCCTGGCAGGGGTGATATTGGTGATTACCATGGTTCAATTACGCTTCTTTAAATCCAGGGAGGTGGAAGTATGACCATGCGACGCTCCACCCGCTTGACGATTCAGACGGTACTGATCCTCTTTCTTGCCATTTATTTGGTTCCGATTCTCGCTATGCTAATGAACTCCTTTAAAAGCTATCGGGAAATCATGGATTCCTTCGTGGCGCTGCCCACCAGCCTTTCTTTTATTAATTACGAAAAAGCCTGGAAAGCGCTGGATTTTGTCAACGCTAGCTGGAACAGCATCTATATGACACTGGTAACTGTGGTGGGCTTGCTTGTAACGACGGCACCCTGCGCATATAAGATCAGTCGTACAAAAACAAGGTTTTCAAATGCCTTGTATCAGTTTTTTACCATCCCGTATATGATCCCGTTCTTTGCTTACATGATCCCCGTGATCCGCCTGGCGAGAACCTTCCATCTTTCAAACAACGTTTTGGGCGTATCGCTGATTAATATCGGTACAGGTGGCAGCTTTGCCATGTTTATGCTCAGTGCTGCGGTGAAATCCATTCCAAGGGATTTGGACGAAGCGGCCTTTGTGGATGGCTGCACCCAGTTTCAAACCTTTTACAAGATCATTCTTCCGCTGATGATGCCCGCCGTTTCCAGCGTGACCATTATTTACGCCTTGTGGACGTGGAATAACTTTATGCTTCCCTTCTTGCTTTTGACTAAATCCAGCAAAACCACCCTGATCGTAAAGGTCTATGAGCTATTCGGCACCTACGGTACCGACTGGGAGATCGTCGTAGCGGCATTGATTTTGATCTCACTACCCATTTTGGTTTTGTACGCGATCTTCCAAAACAAGATCATCGGCGGTATTACTGCCGGTGCGGTGAAGGGGTAAACCTATGATGAAGAAACCTAATATTCTTTTTTTCTTTACCGATCAGCAGCGGGCAGATACCTGCGGTTGCTATGGTTCAGATTTGGGACTGACCCCGTGCCTGGATATGTTAGCTAAAGAAGGAACTCTTTTCCAAACGGCGGTCACCTGTCAGCCTGTGTGCGGCCCTGCAAGGGCCATCCTGCAAACGGGGAAATATGCTACCCGCAACGGCTGCTACCGCAACGCTTTAAAGCTTAAAGACGATGGGCAAACTTTGGCTCATAGGCTTAATGAAGCAGGGTACGCCACCAACTATGTAGGCAAATGGCATCTTTCCCTGGATGGGCTGGCCCCGGTGCCTATGGAAAACCGGTTAGGCTTTACAGGGGAATGGAAGGCTGCTGATCTATTGGAGTTTACATCTGATGCCTATGAAGGTTATGTGTATGACCGGGATAATCAAAAATTAAGTTTTAGCGGCCGCTACCGTTCTGATATGCTGACGGAACATGTAACCGATTTCTTGGATAGCTATGAAGACGGAAAACCGTTTTTGATGATGGCATCCTATCTGGAACCTCATCACCAAAATACGCAAAACCGCTATATTGCGCCCGAGGGCTATGCACAGCGTTATAAGGACGCACCGCCGCCCAAGGATTTATTGGCCCTGGATAAACCCGATGCAGACTGGCGCGCCAATTTGGCGGATTATTATGGCTGCGTAAAAAAACTGGATGAGAACCTTCAAACCATTGTGGATAAGCTGAAGGAAAAGGGTCTGTATGAAAACACAGTCATCCTCTTTACCTCCGATCATGGCAGCCATTTCAGGACCCGCAACGGGGAATATAAGCGCTCCTGCCACGAAGCCAGCGTACGAATCCCGCTTGTTATGCGGGGCGGCGCTTATGTAGGCGGCAAGACAGTGCGGGAATCCATTTCGTTGGTGGATATCATGCCGACCATTCTTGAAATCGCCGGGATAAAAACCGATGCGTCTTTGGATGGCCGCCAAGCACAATGCTTAGTGGATGGAAACACCGAGGGCTGGGATAACGATGTGTTTATACAGATAAGCGAAAGCCAGGTAGGCCGTGCTCTGCGCACACCCCGCTGGAAATATAGTGTAACAGCGCCACATAAAAACGGCTGGTCAGACGAATACAGCAGTATTTATGTGGATGAATGCCTGTATGATCTTGAAAACGATCCCTATGAATTGGTCAACCTCATCGACGATCCGGCATATACAGATATCCGCACAGAATTATGCGAAAAGCTAATTAAAAAGATGAAACTGGCAGGAGAACCACCAGCGGCGATCTTGCCATTGGTTCAAAAAGGGTAGGTCACAGGCTGTGTGGCAAGAACTTGAATTTTATTTATTTTTAGTGGGTTTGCGCCCTACCTGGGGAGCCAGGATAAGACCACTTAATTGATAAAACGATTGAGTGGTCTTTTTCGTTGTAAGAAAGCGAGTATTTTCAAGGCTTTGTGGACTTGGAGAGTTTCGGGAATAAGGTTCGGGTCCTACCTAACCATCAAAAATTCATTTAGCCTACTCAGCTTTCTGCATTTCCATCAGCATCTTTTGAGGTGCCCTTCATGCTATAATGAGTATCCTTTCGAACATTACCTTTGTCTGTTTTCATGATATTTGTTCTTTTCTCGCGCATCAATTGCACCTGCTCAAAAACTTCCATAGGAATAATTGCAGCATGAGAATTCTCAATGCAGTAGCGTTCTTTTTCACCATTGTTGAATATACGTTTGTTTCTTGGGTATGTAGATATATAGCTCTTATTGACCATTACGTTACCGGCGTATTTTTCATTAGATAAGATTATTTCAATGGTTCGTTTACTCCATTGGTCTTTTCCCGATGGAGATTTATTTTGCCTTGATTCTAACTCTCTCATAATGGCTAATATACTAAAGCCTGATAAGTATAGATCATATATTTCTCTTACAATAACTGCTTCAGGTTCATAGATCGTTAGCCAGCCATCCTCATCATTGCGATAGCCAAAGCAGGGGCGACGATATATCTGAGCATTGGGGTTTTGCATGCTTTTATGGATACCCCATTTGATGTTTTCGCTTCTTGATTGATTCTCGGCTTGTGCGAACGCTTCGTGAAGTGAGATCAAAAACATATCTTGACCATTTTGTGAATGTAAACTTTCCTGATCAAAATAGACATAAACCTTGATTTCTTTCAGTTTGTTAAGCGTATCAAGGATTTCTACGGTGTCACGCCCAAAACGAGCGATGTTTTTTACTAAGATCAGATCTATTTTGCCGTCATAGCAATCTTTCATTAGCCGCTTGAAG
This sequence comes from Eubacteriales bacterium, assembly GCA_031556065.1. GTDB lineage: Bacteria > Bacillota > Clostridia > Christensenellales > Aristaeellaceae > JAVBTR01. The sequence continues at coordinate 13,043 of JAVBTR010000042.1, forward strand.
CCAGGTCGATTCTTATTACTCCTACCAGATCGACGATCCGTATAGACGTCTACCAAAACCCAGAAGGGGTGTTCTGCTATTTCTATTTTTAAATATGATATTTGGTTTTCAAGACTGTTAGTTTGCTTTTCTTTCTCCGTACTGACACGTCCATAAATGGCTACACGAGTAGTGTTGGACTTGCTCTTAAGGGGAATGTACGTTGTTACAGTAGGAGAAGTCTGTTTTACTCTATAATTTTCATAAGGGGGGATGTAAGAGGGCAAGGCGTATCACCATCCATAATATATGTTTAGCGTATATGTATATTATAGATGGGTTTATATAGAGAAACAAGAATTCCAACTAAAAGTTTTTAATATGGGAGAGGGCGGCTGAAGTTACACCGTTTTTTCAAATGTCAAACTGCTCCTTATATAGATCATAGCGCATCAAGACATATTGGGGTTGTTTATCCTCAAAGAGAAATACCGTTTCTCCTTGATCCACCAGATCCATCATTTCGTTGAAGCGGGTATCAAGATCACATGCAAGACAGTGATACTTAATTTCAAATCTTCCACATTGTCTTGCTTCCCAGCGTTCTTGGCGTATGCGCTGCTCTTCGTCCACTGCGAAGGATTCGGGCTCATCGACTGTGGGATCTTCAGTGCGACCGATGTGCTTGCTAATACGCCAAGCAGGAGGCATGCCATCATCGCCCCAGTATTCTTCCAATTTTATGATTTTATGATCCTGGAATGTAAAGAAGGAAGTCGCATGAAATGAAGTAGAGCTATCATTAAGCCGCACCTGCACCACGGATATAACTGTGTCGTCTGACTCCATAAGCTTCATGAGGCGTATTTGCCAATCGCCGGGATATTCACTGTTGGCCCGCAGGAACTCATCAACGGAAAACACTTCGTTGGTGTTGCGCCAGTATATACGTGCATCTTCCGAAAAGTATTGCGCGAGTTCCCCCCATGTCTGCTGACCGATTTTATGCCACAAGGCATTTACGACTGCTTTGTTGTAGGTGCGCGCCATGGTCTGATGCATCATTTCAGATACTTCTTCAGAGGAATATAAGCGTCCTGCCCTTATATCTTCTTCGGCTTCCTGTAGCTTTTTGTGTACATCCAGCCAATACATTCGATCGGCGTAGGGTTCCATACACATAATTACAGCACGGGGATGGGTATTGTTTTTATCGAAAATGATTTGGACTTGATCATCGGCCGGGAAAATGATAGCCATATCAAACGCTCCCTATATTATACAACTCGCTTATTGAGAAACTCGATATTTCTTATGACACTTAAGTCACCAGCTATAAAGAATATTATACTGGTGTTTTCAACAGGATACAAGTATAATCTAATGAGAGCAAATGATGTGTTTCCAGGATGGATATTTAGGGAGTGTTGCAATGAATCTGAGCAATTTTGAAACGAATTTCACTTCGAAAATCCTTGAACGGGGATTAATGTATTATCGTGAAGGCAATGTGGAAAACCTTGAATTTGAACATGGCGTTTGGACAGCGGAGGTTTCTGGAAGTTCAGATTATACGGTTACAGTGACGATGTCAGACAATGGAGAAGTGCTGGCTAGCATATGCGATTGCCCTTACGATCAAGGTGAGTTCTGCAAACATCAGGCAGCTGTTTTCTATGCGTTAAGAAACGGAGTCGGTGTCAAAGCGCCATCCAAACCGAGTCTTAAGCAAGTTCTTGATAAGCAGGATAAAGGGACGCTGATTGGCTTGCTATTGGAGATCGCAGCAAACGACCGCGCATTCAAGAATGAACTCATGCTACGCTTTTCGAATCAAAAGATGAGCATCAGCTTTGCCAAAGAATTGATCCGCAGTTCAATCAAAAGCGCAACGAAACGTCATTATGTGGATTATGAACACGCCTATGACGCAGTGAGCGGTGCGGAAAAGGTACTGGCTTATGTACAAAAGAATAGAAATGGCGATGCGTTATTCAGGTTCGAGTTATGCGCCTTGGTGCTGGAAGAAATGACCGATCTGCTGGCGTACTGCGACGATTCGGATGGTGCTGTAGGGGGTGCGATTTATTCGGTCCTTGAAGTGATCAAAGAGATAATCTCCAACATGAAACCGGCCAGTAAGGATGTCGGACAAATGGTTGCAAATGTACTTAAGCATGCACAGAAGGCTGTCTATGATGGGTGGCGGGAGTGGCGCTTTGATTTGGTGACAGCGCTGATCCCCTTTTGCGGCGTGAGCGAATATCGAAACGCCGTGGAAGCCTATCTTGAATCCATCTATCCTGACGAAAGGTCGGATTACTCCACCAGGTTTGAGCGCAAACAGATAGACGAGATGATGTTCCGTATCATTCTTGAAAACGACGGCATGGATTCTGCCGATCAGTTTGCCGAAAAACATCTGGATAATGATGTGTTTCGTGAAAAGCTGATTTTGGGGAGTATCAAGAGCAACCGGGTAGATAAGGCGCTTGAACTCTGTTTGGATGGGGAACGGCAGGACAAGGGGTATGCGGGTCTTGTATCACGCTGGAAAGAACTTCGCTATCAGGTTTATGAAAAGCAAGGGGATAAAAGTAGCTGTGAAAACTTAGCGCATGAGATGCTTCTTAGTGGGATGATCGACTATCTTGAAAAATACAAGGCACTGATTCCAACGGATAGGTGGATCGAAAAGCGGGATGAGCTGCTGGAGCAACTTCAAAAGGGCTGGCAGGGTAACCGAATCTATCTGAAAATACTCATTGATGAAGGCTTAAAGTCACGGCTGCTGACTTACGTTGAAAAACATCCTAATAGCGTGGTAGGACTATATAAATACCTGATACCCGAGTATGCTGCGGATGTTGAATGGGTATTTTCTAATTATATTCTCTCACAAGCACAGGCAGCTTCGGATAGAAGCGGATATCGTCACATCTGTGGATTGATTAAGGTGTACAGTGATGCATGTGGTGAAAAGCTGGCAAATGAAATGAGAGGTTCACTGTGTGGGGCGTATCCTCGCCGACCGGTTTTTTTGGACGAGCTTAAAAAGATGCGGTTATAATTGCAGTTTATTTGCATAGGTTCGAGCACTACCTAAGCAAGGAACGCAGCATGTTAAAGAGGCTGAAACCGTTGAAATATATAGGGGTTGGGGTTTTATCATTTTGATATGGTTTAGCCTAGCCTGCACATGTTAGGACTATCAAAATGATGAAACATTTTGTCAGTCCTTTTTTCGTTGATATATAAGGCTTTGCGGACTTTTGGGTATTGATAGGGGCGGCGTGGAGTCGCTCTTTTTTGCGTTTTGGGGTAGGTTCGGGTCCTAGTAGAATGGAAGATGGCGAGAGATTAGGGCTGTGGGAATTGCTCTGCGACTGACTCTTGATTGATTTGTGCAGGGGTGTGCATGTCTATAGCTAGGGGTATCGCAGCGCCAGCTGGATCCGCTAAGGGGTGTGCGTTTGGGCTGGTTACTTTCTCGCCTCGAAGGCTTTCTTGAACCTAAAGGTAAAAAGTGGTACAAGCATCCTGTCTGTTTTCCAACTTTACAATTCTATAACCATATTAGGCTAGTAAGACAATAAGTATAAAGGTCATTAAGAAAGTCTCTAGCAGTCATTTTTTGCTGGTAGGGGCATTTTTTTATAGGTTGGAAGGTGCTGGGTGAGAAGTAAGCATGAAAAGCAGGCATGAGTAGGCCTACCTTGACATTAGCTGTTAATTAAGTATACTTTAAAGATAAAGCGGTAAAGCAAGCAGATAAAATAACCATTGCGCAACAGGTATGTTTTGATGAGCGGTTTGGCTCTTTAAATAGTGTGAAAGGGGCAGCATATGCAAATGAATCGGTGGCGACTGCCAGCAAAGAACGAAAGAAAGATATTTCGCAACTACTTGACACGGTATCTTTTGATCGTACTGGTGGTTATTCTTTGCTGTATCCCTTTTGGCTTCAAGGCTTATCAAAGTATAGAAGAATTTGTTTTAGCGCAAAATTTAAGGGAAATCGAGGATGGTATCAAGGCACTGAATCACGATGTTGAAAAGATGAGCATCATAGCTACCCTTATGGGGGAAGATACCTATCTATTGGATCTGGCCAGGATTCGGGGAGATGTTCCTGGCAGCAAATCTTTACACATGAAATACATCAAGGAAAACCTGTTTGACAACTTATGCCTGTATGATACGGCCTCAATGGCGTTTTTTATGTTTCGCAACAATCAGGTGGTGGTGACAGCCAGCCAGGTTTCAAACCATTATGAGGATTTTTACGGCAAGTTCTTATCTGTGGACGATCTAACTCAGGAGGCGTTTCGAGAAAAAGTTTTCAATCAGGTAAATCAGAGTCCGTACTTGAAAACGGATCAGGTTATGTACTATGATCGCGGTAATAAGATTATTAAAAATGACGTGATTTTATATCTGCAGCCTGTAGCAGTGGATAGCTCTTTTGCCAACTGTCCGGCAGTGATGGTTTTCATTATAGAAAAGCAACGCTTTTTGGAGTTTTTGCTACCCGGGGATTTAGCAAGTACGGCCGCCCTTAAATTAACAGACCGAGCTGGCAACGAGATGTTGAATACGGGCCCGGCGGATGCTTTTGACGCGAAGGGTTATGAGTTGCTGAATTATCCCAATGAAGCTTGCGGTTTATCG
>JAVBTR010000076.1:0-30216 GCA_031556065.1 Eubacteriales bacterium
ACATCTTCGGTAGCAAAAACGCCATTACTGCGTTGCTAAACCTTGAAATAGCGCCACTATTCCTGCGGTTTAGCGCCTTGTACTGGCGTTTTTGCCTCTCGAATCTGCGCACCCCGGAGTTTTGAAACACGCCCTAAGGAAAAGGGGGAAGAAAATGTTTACGCTTTCTATGGCGGAGTGGGTCATGTGCTTTACTGTTTACAGCATGGTGGGCTGGGTGTGTGAATCCATCTGGTGTTCGGTGGGCACAAAAAAGGTTGTGAACAGGGGGTTTCTTTACGGGCCGTGGTGCCCCATTTACGGCTTTGGGGCACTGCTTCTTTTTGTGGTGGGAGAACCCGTGCAGCAATGGCCGTGGGCCGTGTTTATTGGGGCGCTGATTTCAACATCTTTGTTGGAATACTTTACCGGCTGGCTGCTGGAAACCCTTTTTAAGGCCAAGTGGTGGGATTATTCACACCGCAAGTTCAACATCAAAGGCCGGGTATGTCTGCGCAACGCGCTTTTGTTTGGTTTAATGGGCATTGCGGCGGTCTATTATTTGCAGCCCACGGTGCTCTCCTTGCTTCGTAAAATAACACCCTCCGTGTTAAGCATCATCGCCGAAGTGATGGTAGGCATTTTTGTTTTCGACTTGGTCCGCTCCCTGGTGGCTGTAATGCATTTGCGCGACAGGCTGGACGCCTTCCATAGCGCCATTGAGGAACTAAAGACCTTCCAATCGGCTTATCATTGGTATGAACGGGGGAACATGAAAGAAAGCATCGTCAGACTTCATGACGTTTGCGAAAGTGAACCCGACAATAAAAGCGCCGCTAAAATTCTGGCGGCCATTGAAGCCCTGTACTTGGATACAAAGCGGGGCGGCCGTTTGCTCCGGGCCTTCCCACGGTTCAAGCCCCATGCCCTTTCAACAGAATTTGATACGTTGAAAAGTGAGTGGGAAAACCAGATTCGGGCGCTAAAGGAAAAGGCAAAAAGACATTAATGAGCAGAGCCAAGAACCGGCGGACAGCGTCGCTGCTTTTTATTCAAGGGGGAAGAATTGCTGGGTAGCCGGAGGTACAGAATTAAAGTAAGCGGTCACGATGGGATTTTCTTCGCTGCGCATTTTCTGTCGCCATTGGCTGGGTGAAATGCCGTGAATCCGGCGGAACTGCCTGGAAAAGCTGGAGGGGGAGGGGTAGCCTACCTGAAGGCCAATATCCGTAACGGATTGCTCACAGTTATATAAAAGCACGCAGGCACGGTCGATCCGCATGACCTGCAAATAATCCAGCGGCGCCCAGCCTAGAACCTGCTTAAACAGCCGCCTGAAATGAGACGTGCTGATATGGCAAAGCCGGGATAGTTCTTCGATGGAGATATCGTTCATGTAATTTTGCGCGATGTAGCTAATTGCCGGGGCAATGCAGCCCAGGCGGGTGTTAATGTAGTGCTCGCTGGCAGGCACGGTGGGGGAAACCCTGAGCATCATCAAAAAAAGCGCATAGAGCAGTTCCCGTACAACAGACTGGTAATTCTGTGGGTTTTGCTCCATTTCGTCGATAATCAGTTCTGTAACGGCAAAAATCTTTGGGTGTTCTTGGGCTGAAAGCACGCAATCCGCCCCGCAAAGGTTATGCTGGTATTGGCTGATGGCGTTGGCAAGCCGAGGACTTAGCTGAGGAAGAAGCTGCAAAGGATCCACGTAAAGCCATTTCCAGCCGCAGGTAGCACCTTCATCCACGATGTTGGCGTGGGGGGTATTTGGCGGCGCCAGAACAATGGCAGGGGCTTTGAAGGGGACGAATTGATCATCTACACAATAAAGCCCGCTGCCTTTATAGAGGTAGCCGATTTCCAGGCAATTATGAAAATGCATTCTGGTAACAGGTTCGCAAATATATTGCCAGGATGAACCAAGCAGCCCGATTACCGGGAAGCTTGCAGGTAAATCAAAATGGCGGTAAAAGGTATTGCGGTGCATTTCGTGCTGCATGTCCACTCCGTATCACCCTGCCTTGACATTTAATCAGCTTAAATATAGCACGTTCTGATGCAATGTCAAGGCGGGGGAAAATGATTACAGGCCTTTAACAGTATCCACTACCCATTGAATGCGCTGTTTGTCAATATCCGCAGGCAGGGTGCAATCGCCGCCCAAGATAATGCCGGTTTGACCAACGTTTTGAACCAGCTCCTTGGTGTATTGGGCCACTTGCTCTTGAGTGCCAGAAAAAAGAACGCCCTGCTTTCTATTGTCATAGCCGCCTAATACACAGCGGCCTCCAAAGAACCTCTGCCCCTGGTTTAGATCCATGTCTTCTACAAAGCAGGCCCAGTTAACAGTTTTAACAGGGTAATGCTGCCAGATTTCCATATGATTGGGAATGCCGGCCCAGCCGCAGCAGTGCAGCACATTGGTTTGGCTAAAGTGGTTGGTGTGTTCAAGCACATACAAATCAGAAGGGCCGATGAGGGTTTTATATTCTTCGGCGCTCATGCGATCCTTTTCGCCGCCTTGCACGCAGTAGTAAATACCGTCCAGCCCTGCTTCGGTTATCAATAATTCGCTGAGGAGTGCCGCGTCTTTCGCGATCACATCAAGAGCATACAGAATGGCTTTGGGGTCTTCTTTTAAGTGCTTGGAAACCAGTTCGTCGCTGGTGCCAAAGCGGATCAGCGAGAAGGGCGCGAAGACATTGTAGATAACCACCATGTCGTCTTTCAGGCCCTTTTTCACGGCCTTAGCCCGTTCCACCTGTTGGCGAATGAAGGGGGAATTGGCCCCTAGGGGCTTCATTTCGTACCAATCCTTGGGTTCTTTTACGGCCTTGGCCACAGGGTTAGGATAATCGAAATAACTGTCGCACATGATTTTTACCATGTCTACATCGATATGGTTGTAGTAATCCAGGTGGGCTTGAACGCAAGCTTCGCCTATGCCTTGCTCTTCAAAGAAGTGGAACCAGAAACCCATCGGTACCCGATCCACCTTTTCCAAATTCATTGCCGCCAATACCCGTTCACGCTTGTTCATAAAAAAATGCCTCCTTATTATTTTGCGATCATCAGATCCAAAATGATTTTATCTGTGGTTTCCATCCCTTGGCTGCCCAGGCTGCCTAAGTTATGGATGGTTTTTTCGATATCCGCTGCGATAATGCCATCCAGGCTTCCCGCGCCGATGCCGGCCAGCGCCAGTTGGGCACACTGCATGGCACCCGCCATGGAAGTGGCGATTTTAAGAGCGCAGCCGCCCTTTGCCCCATCACAGATCAGGCCAGAAATGTCGGCAATCATGTTTTTTATGGCAAAGTGGATGTGCTGAAGCTGGCCGCCCAGCAGGTATGTAAGCCCACAGGCAGAACCGATGGAGGCGGCGATGGCACAGCCGCACAGGGGCGAAAGACGGCCAATGTAGGTTTTAATGTGAATGGTAACCAATTGGCTTAGTGCCTGGGCCCGCAAAAGTACTTCTTCGCCAAGCCCTAGCTTTTCCGCGGCAGCGGCCACAGGCAGCGAAGCGCTGATCCCCTGATTACCGCTTCCGGCGGTGCTCATAACAGGCAAGGTGCAGCCAGCCATGCGGGCATCAGCCGCAGCAGCGGTAAAAGAAGCCACATAGTCAGAAAGGGAAGCCTCCTCCATTGTGCGGCCGCCCAGGAGCACCCGGCCTACCTGCATACCGTATTCATTTAAAAGGCCTTCCTTGGCCACCAGACGGTTCATATCGATGGCTTGGCGCAGAAAAGAAAGTTCATTTACGGGCACGTCCATGCAGAATTGATAGATGCCCCTTATATCCATGCGGTGCGGGTTGACACTGCCGGGATGGACAGCATCCGGCACTAAATGAAACAAGGAAACCCCATCCAGCACCACTTTGGTGATATTGGTATGGACGTCTTCAATCACACATAAAGCATGGTGATCCCCATTGATCAATTCCGCTTCAATGTAAAGCTTTTTATCGGTTGCTTTGGTGGAAACCTGTACAAGGCCTTGGGTGACTAGCGCCCGGGCATGGGCGTAATCCGCCGGGGTGGCTCCGGAAAGCACTTCCAGCCCATAGACAGAATGGCCTGCCACACAGCTGAGGGCCGCGGCGATTTCGAGCCCCACCATGCCGGTGCCGGGAATGCCAACGCCCATGGCGTTTTTTAATATATTGCCACTGACTCTTAAAAGTACCAGCTCTGGCATCACCTTCAGCGCTTCCCTGGCCCGTGCTACTGCCAGGGCTACCGCAATGGGCTCGGTACAGCCTAAGGCGGGCTTGATCTCTTTTTTCAGAACATCCAGATACATTTGCGTGTCCATAGTGCGCTCCTTATACTATTTTCAATCTTTAATGCTGTAAGAGGTGAGGCATTAAAGATTGAAAATAATGTTAACTGTTTAAATCATCCATTTGATCAAGGGTGATAATGCTCATGGCATAGATGCGCATGAAGGTTAAAAGCTGGTCGATGTCCTGGCTTTCGTCGCATTGGTGGTAATCCCCGTGGCCTGGGCGGAAAATATGGGGAGGGAATTCCCGGCCCGGCAACCCCGGCCCAAAGCCGAAGGCGTTTTTCAGGTAGGCTGCATAGTTCCCGCCGGACATAACAAAAGGCGCGTCCTTTCGCTGGGTCAGATCGTTATACAGCTTCGTAAGCCGCGTTACAACAGGGTGGTTTTCGGGGAAGCTGCAAGGGTTGCGAAGCCGCAGTACGGCCAGATCGGCTCCCGCGGACAAGGCTTTTGCCTGAGCTGCCTGGGTTAATATTTCCGGGTCGCAGGTCACGGGCAAAATCAGGTATAAATCCACATAAAGCTGCCCATTTTCAAACCCCATGCGGGTGGGCGCCATCATCAACGGGCCAGAAAGTGTGTCCTCATAGGCCATGTTAAGGCACGCGCCATCGTAGCTGGAGCATAGCGCAATAAGGCTATTGAGCACATGGGCGTCATGGGGGCAAGGGCCAGACAGGGCATGGAGCATGTTGATAATGCCGTTATTGATCCCCTTGGCGTTATAGATATGGGCAGAAAGTCCGCGGGCAGTTAGTTTTTCGCCCCTTTGTAAGAGGGCTTCTACCAGATCGGGAGTCACTGAAGGGTTATTATGCTGGGTAAAGGTTATGGATGTTGAAAAGGGGATGGATAAACGCAAGGTCATGGCTCCGCGCTGGGCTGTGCAGACGGGGAATCCCGTGTCCGGCACAATAGAAAGATCTGGCTGGGCATAATGCTTTATGAAATAGCGCGCGTCGCCCATGCCGCATTCTTCATTGGTGCCCAAATACAATTGGTATTGGTGGCGCAGGGTAATCCCTAAATCCTTAAGCAGGTTCATCACGTGAAACACACCGATGGCGGGAGCCTTGTTATCTTGAACGCCACGGCCGATCAGATACCGGTCTTCAACCAGGGTTCCCTCAAAGGGTGGGTAAACCCATTGGCTTGGGTCCTCTACTGGTACCACGTCCAAATGGGCCCAGATGCCAACACGCTTATCCCCTTGGTTAAAGGTGATTTCACCGATATAGTTGTCGTAATTCCGGCTTTCGTAGCCATGCTTTTTCGCCAGATCGAACATAAATTGCAGCGCGTCCCTGCAGGGCTGGCCGTAGGGTTTAATAGGGCTTTTTTCATCTGAAACGCTTGGAATTTGAACCAGCCCGATCAGATCCGTGATGATCTGTTCCCGGTGGGTTAAAAGCCACTGGTCGATATGTTGCAGTAAAAGGTTATCCATCAAGATCATTCACTTTCGTTAGCAATTATTTTTGTTGAATCTATCATAGCGCAATGGGTTTGCCTTTGCATGTAAAAATGGTGCAGAAAACACGCAAAACCGACTTTTTTAAATGTTTCTCTTTTTCATGATGAGCGATTCTGCACTTTTTTGGCCCTATTCATTCTGGCTGATGGGTTTTGAAATGTGCTACAATCAGTATAAGTAAGAAAGGAGCATAAAGCCATGATTGAAAACCGCTTAAAAGCTGTCCGGCATTATATGGAAAAGGCTTGCTTGCAGCAGATTATTATTACCCAGCCCCAGTCTATTTTTTACTTAACGGGCATGTGGGTAGAGCCCCATGACAGGCTGGACGCGCTGATCGTAACCAAAGAGGATTGCCGGATGCTGTGCTACGTTCTGGCGGTGATCGAACCTGGAAACTGCCAGGTAAAGGTCTATGAAAACACAGGGGATACGGTGAAAGAACTGGCGGCCTTGTTGGATACAGGCAGAACCGGTGCCGATGGCTTTATGCAGGGGCGGTTTTTGCTGCCCCTAAAGGAAATGCGGCCGGATTTAAATTTGGTGGTTAGTTCCTGTGTGGAAGAGGCACGTATGGTAAAGGATGAAAGGGAGGTTGCCTTGCTAAAGGAAGCTTCCAGAATAACAGACGCTGTTTTTCAGGCTGTATTCAGCCAATTGCGTGAAGGCATGACAGAGTTAGAATGCGGCGCTTTGTTTTCCGATGGCTTTTTAAACGCGGGAGTGGGGCGGTTTCAGGGAGATCCGATGGTGGCCTTTGGCCTTAGCACCGCCCAGCCCCATAATGCCCCAGGCAATACCCGTTTAAAGCCTGGCGACACTGTTTGGGTGGATACGGGCAAGCGTATTAATGGTTATTATTCCGATTTGACAAGAACTGTGTTCTTTAAAGATTGCACAAAGAAACAGGAGCAGGTTTACCAAACGGTTCTGGCGGCCAACCAGGCGGCGCTTGATAAGATTACACTGGGCGTTCCTATCCACGAAATAGACAGAGCAGCCCGGGAGATGATCGAAAATGCGGGTTATGGCCAGTGCTTTCCTCACCGTACCAGCCACGGCATCGGCATCGATTACCACGAAGAGCCTTTTGATGTGGGCGGAAGAATATTGAGGACGCAGCCTGGTATGTGCTTTTCCATTGAGCCTGGTATTTATCTGCCAGGTGAATTCGGCGTTCGGATCGAGGATTTGGTGGCAGCGACAGAAACCGGCTATACACTTTTGACCAACGCGCCTAAGACGTTGACTATCATCGGGTAACAAAAAAAGGAAGCTGCTTTATTGCAGGCTTCCTTTTTAATTGGCGTTTTATTTCACGATGGCATCGATCTTGGCCAGCTCTTCTTTTGTAAAAGCATGGGCATCAAGCGCTTTGACGTTTTCGATAATCTGTTCCGGGCGGCTTGCGCCAATCAGTGCGGAGGTCACCACTTCATCCCGTAGCACCCAGGCAAGGGCCATTTGGGAAAGCTTTTGCCCCCGGGCAACGGCGATATCGTTCAAAGCGCTGATCTTTAGAAGCTTTTCTTGCGTAATATCCTGGGGCTTTAGATACCGTGGATCGTGAGCCGCGCGGGAATCGGCGGGAATGCCTTGTAAATACTTACCTGTTAACAGGCCGTTTTGCAATGGGGCGAAGGCGATACAGCCGATCTTTTCGGTCCGGAGAACATCGGTGAGTCCCTGTTCAATGCGGCGGTTTAAAATGGAATAGCTGGGTTGGTGGATCAGGCAAGGGGTACCCAAAGCTTTAAGCACCTTGGCGGCAGCTTCGGTTTGCTCGGGGCTGTAGTTGGAAAGGCCGACATACAGCGCTTTACCGCTGCGGACGATCTGGTCCAGCGCGCCCATGGTTTCTTCAATGGGAGTGTTGGGGTCTGGGCGGTGGTGGTAGAAAATATCCACATAATCCACGTTCATACGCTTAAGGCTTTGGTTGATGCTGGCAATTAAGTATTTGCGGCTGCCATTATCACCGTAGGGGCCTTTCCACATATCATAGCCTGCTTTGGTGGAAAGCACCAGTTCATCCCGGTAGGGTTTCCAATCCCGAAGCATGTGAATCCCGAAATTGCGTTCCGCTTCTCCGTAGGGAGGTCCGTAGTTGTTGGCTAAGTCAAAATGAGTGATGCCATGATCAAAGGCGGTGCGCAAAAGGCTTTGCTGGATGTTGAAGGGGGTAATATCCCCAAAGTTGTGCCAAAGCCCCAGGGAAATGGCGGGAAGCAGCAGGCCGCTTGCGCCCAGGCGGCGGTATGCCATGCTGTCGTAACGGGTATCAATCGCGGTATAAGCCATAGAAAGGCCTCCTTTGTGGTTGAATGTTATTCTATTATATAGAAGGGACAGGCAGGTGACAATGCATTTTATTGCATTCATCGTGCAGAAACGCTTTTTTGTAAAAATGCATTTTAGGAAATGATTGATTTTGCGCTATTTTTGCGTCTTTTGCGCTTTAAGGACAAATGAATGGTTTGTATAATAAGTTTACACAGTACATGAAAACCAAACGAAAAGGGGCGACACCATGAGCATAAAGCCTGCGGTTCAGCCGAAGCTTCAAAAAACGTGGTCACAGCGGCTGTGGCACAACATCGCTACATACCGCTACTTACACCTAATGCTAATTCCCGGCCTGGCCTTCTTCCTATTATTTAAGTATGTGCCCATGTACGGCATTCTGATCGCCTTTAAAAACTATAAGGGCGCGGCAGGTGGCTTCGCGGCTATTATGAAGGCGGATTGGCTGGGGCTTAAGAACTTTCAGGTGTTCTTTAATTCCCTGTATTGTTCCAGGGTCTTTACCAACACCATTTACTTAAGCTGTTTACGTTTGATCTTCAGCTTTACCGCGCCGATTATCTTGGCTCTTTTGATTAACGAAATCCGTTCCAATGCTTTTAAGCGCACCGTGCAGACCATTACCTACATGCCTTATTTCCTTTCTTGGGTTGTGGTGGCAGGTCTTCTTAATACCCTGCTTTCCCCGGACAATGGCGCGATTAACGCAATCATCAAGCTTTGCGGCGGCCAGCCCATTTATTTTTTAACCTCCAAACAGTGGTTCCGGCCGATTCTGATCATCAGCGAAATCTGGAAGAGCATCGGTTATGGCTCCATTGTATACCTGGCGGCCATATCGGGCATCGACCAGGAGCAGTATGAAGCGGCCAGGGTGGATGGGGCCAGTAAACTAAGGCAGATCATTCACATTACGCTGCCAGCCATTTCCGAAATCATCGCCATTATGCTGATTTTGCAAATTGGCCGCATGTTCGACGATAACTTCGATCAGATTTTCAACTTATACAGCCCTTCCGTATACGAAGTGTCGGATGTGTTTGAAACCTATATTTACCGTAACGGCATCCAGAAATCCAATTTCTCATATTCCGCAGCAGTGGGCCTGGTGAAATCCTCCCTGGCGCTGGTGATGATTGTCTTGAGCAATGCCGGTGCCAAGCGCCTGGGCGCTGAAGGTCTATTCTAAGAAAGGAGGGAACCAAAATGAACGCCATGTCAACCAAGGGCGAAAAGATTTTTAGCTGGTGCAACAATATTTTCATGGTGCTTTTATGCGCGGTGATGCTCTACCCGGTTTTATTCGTTCTGGGCCGCTCCGTAACCCCAGAGTTTGAACGGGCTACCCATCCTTTAAGGTTGATTCCTTCCACCTTTGATTGGACCGGCTATAAGTTTATTTTTTCTTCCGGCTCCAATATCTTAAATGCTTACAAAACAACCATTGCCCGTACATTGATCGGCACCACCTTCAATATTGTGGTGACCACCCTGTTGGCTTACCCTCTTTCAAAAAAATACTACCCCCTTAAAAAGTTTGTTACCGGGATCATCGTATTCACCATGTGGTTTTCCGGCGGGCTGATCCCCAGCTTCCTTCTGAATAAATCCCTAGGGCTGATCAACAATTTCTGGGTATACATTCTGCCCTGTATGGTCAATGCCTTTAACATGATCATTATGCGCAACTTCTTTATGCAGATACCGGATTCCCTAGAGGAGTCTGCCAAGCTGGACGGGGCCAATGATCTAAGGGTATTCTTCAGCATTTACCTGCCCCTGTCTACCGCGTCCATCGCTACCATAACGTTGTTCTACGCGGTGTATCACTGGAACATGTGGTTTGATTCCATGCTTTACATGAACAAAAAAGAAATGTGGACCATGCAGTACACCCTGCGCCAATTGATCGATTCCGCCACCGTGGCGGATATCGCTACCATCGGTTCCGCCATGGATAATATTCCCCCGGCGGAAACAGTCAGAATGTCAACCATCGTTGTTGCCACTGTGCCTATTCTCTGTGTTTACCCGTTCCTGCAAAAGTATTTTGTTAAGGGGATGCTGGTAGGCTCCGTGAAAGGGTAAAACAAAAACGATGGATGAAAAATAAAGGAGGTACCCCTATGAAAAAGCTCGTAGCCCTTCTGCTCGCCGCCATGATGCTGCTCTCTATGGTATCCGTTGCCATGGCAGATGACGCGCAGACCGAACCCGCCCGTTTTGTGATCCGTTCCAACTCCAACAAGGAAAACAAAACCGAGAACGACAAGGTCAAGGCCCTGATCGAAGAAAAATCCGGCATCAAGTTCGAAGTCATCGTGGTGGCGGAAAATACCTGGGCCGAAAAGGTCAATGTGATGATGGCCGGTTCTGAACAGTTCGACATCATCAACCTCACCGCCAATGGCGGCGTGTGGTCCACTTATGCGGCCAACGGCGCTATCCAGCCCTTTACTATGGAGATGTTGGAAGAATATGCCCCTCACCTTTTGGCCATGTTCCCCGAAGAAGCATGGATTCCTTGCAAGGACGCGGAAGGCAATATCTGGGCGTTGCCCCGTCACGAAGCCTTTACCGCTGGCGGCGTGCCCTCCATCCGTACAGACTGGCTGGAAAAGCTGGGCCTTTCCATGCCTACCACTTTAGCTGAACTGGAAGTCTATTTTGAAGGCGTTAAGACCAGCGACCTGAATGGCAACGGCCTCGTTGGGGACGAATATGGCTACATCCCTTATTTCCAGAGCCTGTTTACCGGTCCCTTACATGTGTATTACCTTGGCACCAAGGGCGATTGCAACAACAATGACCGCTTCTTGGATGAAGACGGCCTGGTAAAACCCTGGTACATGCATAAGAACGCCTGGGCTTTGATCGCCAAGGGCGCTGAGTGGTACCAAAAGGGTTATATCAACCAGGATTACTTGACCATGACCAACGAAACCGCTAATGACATGGGCGCTACCGATCGTATCGGCATGTGCTCCGGCTGGTACAACATGGGCCTCCAGGGCACTGAACGCTTGGTAGCCGCTACCCCCGATACCACCTGTGCCTGGGCTGCTATTCCCAACTTCACCGATGCTGTTAGCGGTGTGAACGCCTGGGGCGGCAATCCTATCTACATGGCTGAACTGGCCCTTTCCGCTACCTGCGAAAACCCTGAATGGGCGCTGAAGCTCTTGGACTGGATTTACACCAGCGAAGAAAACTACATGCTGGCTACCTACGGTATTGCCGGGGATCACTTCATCCTCAGCGAAGACGGCCAGACCTTCACCCAGCCCGAAGGTGCCACCGACCGCTATATGCTGGAATACCAGTTGCTTGAGTGGTACGACTACGACAAGTATCCCGAACCTCTTGTTAACCAAGAAAACTCTACATGGCGCGCATACACCGCTTACCAGATGCGCAACCAGATCGATGCCGGCATCAGCGCCATTCCTCCCTTCGATTACTATGTACCCTATGATCTCAACGGCACCGACGCTGAATTCCTCACCGATGACGCCGAGACCCTGATCAAAGAGGCCATGGAAAAAGCCATGGTTGGGGAACTGACCGAAGCTGAATGGAACAAGACCGTGGAAACCGCGTGGAATATCGACGGTCAGGTTCGCAGCGCTGTTTGGACTGAACAATACTTTGCGTTTGTAGGCAAATAATGGGACGATCATCGAAAGGGGCTCACCTGCGGGCTATTCCCACATTGAACCCTTTCGGCTGGTCTTATAGCAGCATCCGGGGCCGCTCATTTAAGAGCGGCCCTTTTGTACGTGCCCAGGAGACAGCGCCTTGTGTGCGCCCTGGTGCCAGCCTGGATCATGGAGATTCCGCTTATAAACGGATACGGAGCCAGTATTTTAAAATGGGGTCAGGGCCGCACGAAAACTGCGCGCATCGAGGATCATATAAGCAATGGTATTAAATGGGTCAATGAATGCTGTTTAAAAATGAAGTAAAGTGAATAAGCTCGTTTTCCAAAGGCGGATAACTGCCTTATAGGGCTGCCGGCCTTTGGCTTTATGGCCTAAGTGTAAATTTGCGCCCCTTTTGGCGTCAAGTCTTTACAAGAAATGAAAAAATGATATAATTTATGAGATAACCTTTGCGAAATATGACGAAAGATTTACGGGACTGAAAACGAAAGGCGGAAAAAGAGCTTGAAGCAATTTCGACCCTACCGCCCATGGGCAGCATTCGCGGTGATCGCGCTGTTGTTTTTAAGCTGGCTTGCGGCAGGTATATATGCGGATTTAAGCCAAACCAACGAGGAGTTGAATATGAATGCCTTTGAGCCTTATGTGCTGGAGGCAGTTGAAGCTGGAGTGTTTACGCAAAAAAAGGTGAATGTGTTTGTGGAAACAGATGCATCAATGCGCGGTTTTTTGGATGAAACCAGGCGGCAGGGCTGCGTCCCCCATTCTTACAAGGAGATGCTAACCAGCCTTGAAGAAACGGTGAAGCCTTTGGGTACGGATGTGCGAACGGCCTATTATGGGTTTTCAAAGGAATGGCAAGGCAGCATGGCTAAAAGTGCGTTGCTGAATCAAGAAACCTATCAGCCCCTGACCGAGCAGGCCCAGGCCCGCAGCGGTTATATCGATGAGTTGGCCACGGCCCTTGCCAATGTGGAAAAGGGCAGCCTAACCATGATTTTTACCGATTTGGAAAGTGGCGGAGGCAGCCAAGAGGACCAAATTCTGGAATTAACCCAGGGAATTTTTGAAGCTGGCGATGCCATTATTGTTCAGCGTTTTATCAGCGCTTATGGTGGTATGATCTACGATTATGGCGGTCTTAGTACTGATATTGCCTATGGCAGCGACGAAAAGGGCGGTTCAAAGACTGCCGTTATAGCGGGGGTGCCTTATTTCCACCGTCTGCCACGGGCGTTTTATGTGATTCTTATTGGCGATGGAGATGAGTGCGAGATATTGCGCCAACAGCTCTGCGCTTTCTACGATGGGCTTAAAATTAAGCATATGGATGAAACCACCACCTGCAACGCCAAGCATGATTATTTAAGCTACTGGGCTTATGATGAAGTCCGCTATGAAGTGCTGCGTTCCCGGGCTGTGCTGTGCGCTGCAGGGGATATTTCCTTTTTGCAGACCCAGAGGGCGGCGCTTTTAGCCAACAGCCCTTGGGCCCAAACCCATGGAGTGTATGAATATTTGGTGCAAAAGGGCAATGAGGCCCAGATTCCCTTTTCTTTTACCCCTAAAGTGGATGGGTTTGGACAAAGCTATTTTGGGGTTTGTGAAACGCCCAGGATGAGTGTTTATAAGGTTGCTGGCGAAAAAGCGAAAATGGCCCTGGATGAAAAGGCTGATGTGCAGATGAAGCCCAAAGACTTTTTACTAGGCCGGGGGTTGAACGGCACAAAGCTTACGCTGATCCAACATCCGGCAGGCGGTGTTTTTACGGCTGCGGCCAATGTGGAAGGAAACAAAGTGGCTGGAGCTCTGAATATTGATACCCTGAATGCTGAAAAAGGGCTTTACCGGGTAGTGCTGGGCCTATGGCTTAAGCCCACCGTGGGAGACAATGCCAATACGCTTAAAATCGATAAGGCCGATTGGTCTGTGCAGATTCAGGCTATATCGGCTGCCGGATGGACGGTGGAAAGCAATCCATTTATAAAAACAATAGGCGTGCAGCAAAAATTGGAAACCATTCTGCGGGCCTATAAGCTATCCGAAGCAGATGTGAGCTACCCCGTGGCCAATGTGACCATCGACGTACGCATTCGCTAAAAAGAAAGGGGGTAAGGTATTGTTTGGCATTTATAAGAAGCAGCGGCATTACATTCTGGCGTTGGTGTCCTTTGGCTTATACGCACTGGCAATTTGCCTGGCGGCGCTGAACTGGGACAACCTTTTATTTGGCGGTGTGATGATGACAGCTCAAGACAGGTTGCGGCCCATTGGGGATATCGCGGTTCTGGATGGCCTGTTCAAAACCCAATTAGTTGGCGATTATGTGGCCTTCTGGGTGCTGTGTGTGTTTTCATATGGCGTATATCAATTTCTGCCCCGGCTGGATGCCGATGCAAAAACATTAAGATGCTTAGCCAGGCGTTACCGCCAGGGAATATTGGGCGGACTTTGCGCACTTGCGATCACTGTCTTTTGCCGGTTGTTTGCCATCTCGCCTTATGCGTCCGCTGCAGCCCGGACGGCCAGCCATACGGTGCTCATAGCGCTTTTGCTGGCCGCCATGGTTTTTGCTGTGGTGAAGATGCTGTTATTTGTTTCCTTAGCGCTTAAAACCCGGACATTTAAACAGGATTATCTTTTGCCTGTTTTATATGGGGCGCTGTTTGTTTTGGTGGTCCTTTTTGTGCCGGGGTATGTGGTGGTAACAGGCAGCCTTGTAACCCCTGTTGGCAATGGGTTGCCCGGGTATTTTCTGATTATGAATGGTTACGATATGGGCCTTTCTTTTATCCCTCTCATGGGCGCTCTTCTTATGGCGGTGAACCTAAAGTATAATGCGCCTTTGGCCTGCGGGGTGCCAATCGTGGAGAAGGGAATGCCTTTTAAGACACAGTATACGCTGATTACCCACCGAAGCAGGGAGGGGGTGGCCGAAGATGCTTGATAAGCAAACCCTTGGCAAACGGGATGCCTTCATTGCCGTTATGGGCGGCAGCGGCAGCATGGTTTTGGAAGCCATTGTGCATATGGCGGCCTTGGGCACTTTTGAAACCGATACCTTCCATGTACTGATCGTGGAAGTGGATAATGGCAACGGCAACCTTCGCCGCACAAGAGACGCGCTGGAGGCTTACATGCAAACCCATGATGTTTTGCGCGGGCAAACCAGCTTTTTTCTGCCAAGGTTTGAAATCTATACATGGTCCCCTTACAACAAGGGGTTAAGCGACAGGCAAAGTTCCTTGGAAGCCATGCTTTCCGGCGATGGGGATGCGCTGATGCTTTCCAAACAGCTTTTTACCGACGCAGAAATGCGCCATACCATCGACGTGGGCTTTAAGGGACATCCCAATTTGGGTGTGCTGTTTATGGATAAGCTTTTAAAAGAGGATGACCGGGACGAGCATTTTGTTATTAACCGCTTTTTAAAGGCTTACATGCAATCCAAGGCGGATCGTATTATGCTGATCGGCTCCTGCTTTGGCGGCACGGGGGCAGCCTGCATCCCGGCTGTGGGGCGTTTTCTAAGAAGAAAACTAAAGGCATTGGGCTCCAAGGACAATTGTCTGGCGGCCCTTGTTATGCTGCCTACCTTCGATGTGATGCGGCCTGATCTGCATGAGGATCTGGACCCGGATTCTGATAGTTTCAGGGATAAGGTGAAAACCGTTCTAGCTGATTACATGCACCATGATTTCTGGCCCGAGGATGGACAGGCTCCCTTGTACCGCCAATTGTACCTCCTGGGCGCACCGGACCGCATTGTTTATCCCAATTATGCCGCCGGCGCCAGTGAGCAAATGAACCCTGCCAATTTCTATACCTGGTTTGCTACCACGGCCGTGAAGCAATTCTTAGCCTCTGACAGCATGGCGGGTATCTATGTGGTATGGCAAAAGGATACGCCTTTTGGGTTTGCCAGATTTTCAAACGAGGTATTCCCGGGACTTGAACGCAAAGCCGCCAACATGATGCAGGCGATTCTCATTTACCTAACGGAGTACGAAAAAGAGATTGCTCGTTTCCCGAAAGTGGATAGTCAAAGCGCTATTGGAAACCATATCGCTGCCATTTCCGATGGGTACAGCCGTCGTGCTTTTCCGGAAACGCTTTCCAAAACCCTTAAGCCCTTCGATGATTACGCCCTTGCCTTTATTGGCTTTATAGGGCAGATTGCCACCCATCTGCCTTTGGACGCCGCCCAGGAATCCTGGGAGGAACAAAAGCAGGCTCAGGCGTTCCACCAGGTGAGATACCGGGTGGAGGGCAAGCCCAATCCATATCTGGCATCTGCTTTGGCTCAGCGCTTTTTCAAGCTGGGCACGCTGTATAAACTGATGCAGCTGGAAGTAAAAAGCGCTAAGAAAACGCCAAAGGATACGGTCTATGCTGAAAGCTTCTTAAAGTTGACCGACCCGTTATGTTCAAAATTCAAAATGGCCCAGCCCTATTCAGTGATTCACGAAGCGACTGAGCATGTGTTTTTGAATAGGCCTGCGGCAATGATCCCGGCCTTTGTGCGGGAAAAAATAGCCACCTGTTCGCAAGAACCTGAATCTTGCGCACAAACGCTTTTAACCGCGCTGTTTACAGCGTTTGATCTGTGTTAAGGGGGGAAAGAAAACATGGCATGGCTTAAAAAAGCCCCCAAGAAAACCCCAAATGAGCGGGAGGACAAAAAGGCGTTGCCCCAGTTATCGGATGTGTCACGGGGGCAGGGCTTCCATTTCCAGCAGACCCGAGATGGCCTTTTTGTGCCTCTGGATGTAATGAACGATCCTGGCGAAGGCGAAAAGACACCGCTGGAAAAATTAACTTACCTTGATCTGGTTTTAAAGTCCCTTCCCGGAAAAACAGACAACAGGGAGAGTATCCCGGATGTGATGAGCCAGTACCTGGCATACCGCATTACTTTGAATGCAGATCCCATGGGGGCGGAAAACCGGGATATTATAGCAGCTTGGCGCGGGGCACTGGCCTTGGCGATTCTCTATCCGTATTTTGGCGGGCTTACCTGGCGCGGGGTGGACGAATCCAGGGCCAACGATTTTTTGCAAAGCATTGGTGCTGTGGTGAACATGCGGCCCAAGGGTGGTTTTCAAGCCCTGTGCTGCGAAAAGGAAGGTTTGTTTTTTCCCGTTGCAGGATACGATGATACGGTGCATGCTGTGCCTGCGGCTGCTGATGATGGGCTGCGCATGGCCCAGGTGCCCTTTAAAAAGGAACAGGATGGCCGTTTGGTGTTTACAGACCCTGTGCCTACCCTTGGCAGCACCATGCTAAAAAAGCTTAAGGAAGGGCTTAATGCCTTGCCCTTTTCCCGTACTGCCCATACAGCAAAGGATGCGTTCATTGCGGATATCGAAGAAAGGCTTTCGCAAACAGGCCAGGACCAGGCGGAAAAAACGCTGGTTAACGGGCTTTTGCTAAGCGATGTAAGCCAGGTCTCCCTTTATGTAGCGCATAAGGCGACGGTTCCCGGGCCTTGCTTAAACTCATTGGATGAAGTGGCCCATGGAATCTATGAAAAGACCGACTACCGGGTGATGCTTCAGGGCAGCCAGGTGGCCTTCCTAGATGCGGAATCCCTTTTGTTTCTGCCCGATCCTTTAGGGCTGGCAGCAGGGGAAGATTATAAGGCATTGGCCAGAGACAACGCCCAACTTTTGACCCAGCCTAATTTGGCAGCGTTGCTGGAAATGAAGCGCTACCGCCTGCAAAAGGATTTCCCCAACAGCCTCCTTTTGGGCAGCGGCGGCTCTTTGCCCGATGCAAAGGTAGCAGCAGCGTTTTGCCCCAAGCGGCGCATGACGGATCAGGCTGTTTTGCAACCGCCCTTTACCTGGCTGGACACGGTTCTTGCCATAGACGAAGATCCAACCGAATGGTTCTGCCAAACGGTTTTATGCTTATCGGATTCTTTGCGTCCAGCGCCCAGTGTACGGGAGGCCCTTTTTGGCGCACGTCGGTTTTATGAGGGCGGCATGGCCCCGTTTGGGGTTTATGGCGCGAAGGCTTATGCCCTTTTAGGTTATCAAGGTATGGCTCCAGCCTGGGAACTGAATGCTGATGAGGAAAAGGTACTGCTTTCCCTGCGGTTTGATCCCTATCCTAAAGAAATGCCTTTAAGCTATCGGGTAGAAAAATCCCTTGCGCCCATGGACTTAAAGCCTGTTACGGATCAATGGCGGCCCGGGGTGGCGGTATTCGCCGACATGGAGGAAGCGGGCGCGAAGCAGAGCGGGAAGATTACCAGATTCTTGGTGCATACTGCTTTTAAACCATTTGAAGAAGGCAATTACCTTTCTACCTTGGTATACGGACGAAAGGGCGAGCCTGCCCTTATGGCGCATACCCTGAACCGGGATGACAAGGAAGAGGCGCTATGGCAGCACTGGCAAAACGCTTTCATTTCAGATATGCCAGAATTTATACTGGCTCAGCATAAAGGTGCCAGCTTTGGCGCTGTTATGAATACCCCTCAAAGCTACCGTATTGAGGCCGGCGAGGCCGACCAGTATGATCTGGCGGTGGACTTTGGTATGACGGGCAGTATCGGCGCCTATGTAAAACATACGGGAGGGCGGCCAACCTTAAAGGAGATCGCCTATCCTCTTTTGCCGGAGGGGGCTCTTGGGGTAATGAGCGATGAAGCTTATGCTTTAAAAAGCTGTGCAAAGCGTTTTATTGCACCATCGCTTTTAAGCCGCCGCACAGCCGATGGCAATGAGGTTGTATTAACCAGCGTTAAGCGGTTTGCGTCAGCAGTGGAGCAGGGAGGCAGCGAACCTGGGCTGGATGGGGTGATACACCATCCGGGGGATGACCCTCTTCGCAAGGAGCTTTATGGCGACGTGATCCACACCGGGTTTAAACTGATGGCTGATTCACGTGGGGATTTAACAGCCAGTTCAGATGTGAAGCTATTTCTTAAGCAGTTGGTACAGATGTATCTTTGGTGTTTAAAACGGGAAGGCGCTAAGCGGGTATCAGTGCGCTATGCATCCCCTTTGGCGCTGAACGATAAGGCCCGGGCTGAAATGAAGAGACTCTTTTACGAGATTACCGAGGAAGCAGCGGTTGGCATGGGCTTTGATAGCGTCAGCGTCATGGTGACAAACGAATCCATGGCGGTAGGAGCGTATTTCGCGCACCTGCCCGATCCGGAAATTCTCATTCGCCCCAAGCAGGGCATCCTGGCTTTGGATATTGGCGGCGGCACCGCTGATTACGCATTCTTTATCCAAACTGAGCAGGATGGAGAAAGCGCCGTCACCGTGAAGCACTGTGCTTCCAACACCCTGGCGGGACACCGTGTTATTGCGGGCTATTTATATGAATTGCGCCAAGCGGCCCAACCACTTAATTGGTTTGGCGAAGCGCTTTTGCGCACCGCTGCCGGGGACAACGACCCCACGGTTCGAAATATTGCCAAAGGCATTCTTTTAGGCGAATGCGACACCTTTGAGACTTTGAGCGCCACAATGGATATTCTTTTAAGGCGTAACCTGCCTGCCTTTAAAGAGGTGCTGTATCTGGACACAAAATCTTCCAGGCAATATCTTTCCCGTGTTACGTTTGAGTTAACGCTGCTTTTCTTTGTGGCATGGCTCATCTACGTAAAGGAAAGCCGCGCCAGGGTAAAGGAAACTACCCTTTGCCTGGCGGGCAACGGTGCGCTGCTGTACCACGATTTGATGGATGATAAGCGCAAGGGTCTTATATTGGCGGTTGCTTCTGGCGATATGGAAAATAAGCGCTTCAGGGTAACTCCAAGGCTGAAGCATTTTAAATGCGAAGTGGTGAAAGGCTTATTGGCTGATGATATGATTTACGAAGGCGGCGCGGGTGAACCGCCTCTTGCCATGGGTGAAAAGGATTCAAGCGATGCCCTTTGGCGCGCATTTGAAGCCTTCCTCCGCCGCTACGGCGAAGCCATCTATGCCGCTTTTCCCAAGGATGAGTTGGCCGCCAGAATAAATGACATGGTTCAAAACCGTCCCCAGACCCTTAAACAGTTGGAAACCATGTTTAAGGACCGGGTGGATAACACCGATTCCCTTAATGAACATATTCTCTATATCCGCGATCTGGTGGTAGGCGATTAAGAGGTTCTACCCCTTAATCCCGTAATGGATTTATCCCCTGTCTCTTGTTTTGCCCTTCTTTTCATTCCCTTCCTGTCATAGACTTTTTCCAGGGAGGGAAGAAAATGCAAGGAAAAACATTTGTACACATTAAAATCCTAAAGGGCAGCCTGATGTGCAATACGCAAGTGATTTTAAATTACACCATCCAATACCCTCAGTTTGCGGCTTATACCAGCATCCCCTTTTTACAAACTTTAAACGAGCAATACAAGCAAGAGGCGTTGGCGCTGGAGAGGGAAGCGCGCAACGCCCTTTTTTGTGCGGCGGTGCGGGATTACGAAGCCCGCCAGGAAGAGGATTTCCCGTTTGCGCCCTACGAAGTGGTGCGTACATTTTGCCCCACGCTTCTGTCTGGTGGGATCATTAGCCTGTATTACGATACTTACCGCTTTACAGGCGGTGCTCATGGGAGTACACTAAGACAAGCGGATAGTTGGAATATCCCCAGTGAAGCGCCCATACACCTAAGGGAATTGTTTCCCTGTGACGCAGACGCCAAAGACAAGATTATTGCCGGGGTGATGGATTGCATTCAAAAGAACCCGGAAAACTATTTTCCCGATTACGAAACCCTGGTGAGGCAAAATTTCAACCCTAAACAGTTCTTTTTATCGCCTCATTGCTTGAATATTTTCTACCAGCAGTACGATATCGCGCCCTATTCTACGGGGGTTCCGACCTTTGGCCTTCGGCTCAAAGAGCTTGGAGTCACAGAAAGTTTACAAAAAATTTAGAATTTTTGCTTTGGATGTTTAAATGGCTTTGCTATGATGTGTGTACAAAAGCGAGGGGAGCGGCGGTTTAATGAAAATCAGGACAAGGATATTCGCATCTAACACAGTGATGGTGCTGCTGGCGTTAGTGGTGCTTCTGACTGTATCCGCCGGGCTTTTAAGAAATTTCGAACCCCACTACAATGAGGCAGCTCAGAGGGTTATGGGAGAAGATGTGTTTAAGGTGGAAGGGTATGTAAAGGCCCTTCCCGATGGACCTATCGATTATGAAGCCCTGACAAAGGAGTTGGCCAGTTATAACTATTCCACGGTGGTGCTCAAGGGAAATGAAGTGGTTTATTCCGCTGTAGATGAAAATACCCTTGCTTTTGTGAGGGAATGGATCGCCAACGCGGAACCCATGCGGGAAGGCCGGGGAATGATGTTCAACGAAGGGGCCACTATGGTTCGCGTGGGTAAGGAGATCGATGGGGAACGGTACACGATTCTGGCTCTGCTGGTGGGTAATCGGCCTCTGCACATGGAACAAAGCCCCTTTGGTGCTTTTCAAAGGAATTTCGCCCTGGTTTGCGTAGGAGTGGTAGCGGGGCTGATGGTGTTAAGCCAGGTATTTACCCGGATGCTTTCCAAGCGTATTATGCGCCCTATGGACGCGCTGACAGATGCGGCCAACCGGGTAAGCCTGGGCGAATATACCACACCCATTGTTTATAAGGGCGATAAAGAGTTCGAAGCGGTGTGCGAAGCCTTCAACCAAATGCAGGCGGCCCTTAAACAGGAGCAGGAAAAGACGGCGGCCTACGAAAAGGCCAGAACAGACATGGTAGCCAGTATTTCCCACGACCTGCGCACCCCCTTGACATCGATTAAAGGCTACATTAAAGGGCTTAAGGATGGGGTGGCTCAGACAAGGGAAAAGCAGGAGCAGTATTTAAGCATCGCCTACCAAAAGGCCTGTGATATGGACAGTCTGCTTTCCAAGCTCTTCTATTTTTCTGAAATGGAAACGACGGGCTTGCCTCTGAATCTTGTAAAAGCGGATTTAGGCGAATTTGCCGGTCAATTCGCAACAGAAACCAACCCGGAATTGCAAGAGAAGCAAGGCAACATAACTGTTTTTAAAAACAGCGGCCTTGAAACGCTTATGGACGTGGAACAGATGAAACGGGTTTTAAACAACCTTACGGATAACGCATTGAAATACGTAGCCCAACGCCCGCTGCAGATTACCATTGCCACATTCAAAGAAGGCGATAACGGGGTGTTGGTGTTTAAAGATAATGGCAAAGGGGTGGAAAAAGAGCAATTGCCTCACCTGTTCGACCAGTTCTACAGGGGAGATGAAGCCAGGGGCCAGCAAAAGGGCAATGGCAGCGGTCTTGGGCTATATATCGTAAAATACATTGTGAAGCTTCACGGCGGTACGGTGGAAGCGGAAAGCCACAACGGGTTAAGCATCCGCATATCTGTGCCGTTGGTGAAAGGAGAAAACCTATGAGACATATTTTAATTGTGGAAGACGAGCCAGAAATTGCCATGCTGGAACGGGATTACCTGGAAGCAAATGGTTATGAAACCACCGTTATCGCAGATGGCCAGGAAGCGGTTCAGGCGATTTTAAAAGGCGGATACGACTTGTTAGTGCTGGATTTAATGCTGCCCGGCATGAACGGCTACGATATCTGCCGCCAGGTGCGGGAAAAAACAGATGTGCCTATATTAATGGTCACCGCCAGAACGGAATCCATCGATAAGATTCGCGGACTGGGGCTGGGGGCGGATGATTACGTCGCCAAGCCCTTCGATCCTGCGGAGCTGGTGGCCCGGGTCAAATCACACCTGGCCCGATATGAAAGGCTGACGTCTTCACAGAAAAAGCTGGATACGCCAGAAGAAGGCGCTATCTCCTTTGGTAATATCCGTATTTTGGCAAAATCCTGGAAGGTTTTTAAAGGCGAAGCGGAAATCCGCTTTCCCAACCGGGAATTTGAGCTGCTGACTTATCTGGCCATGAATCCCAATATCGTATTTTCCAAAGAGCATTTGTTTGAAAGAATATGGGGCTATGATTACGTAGGGGATACGGCCACGGTGACGGTTCATATTAACCGTATCAGGGAAAAACTGGAGGATGATCCAGGCAACCCCAAATTGATCGAAACGGTGTGGGGTGCTGGTTACCGCCTGAATAAATAGTTTGAAGATGCCGCCTTTATAAATAGGGGCATCTTTTTATTTTTCCAAATGGAACCTAATCGGCTTTTCGCGCGTCTTGAAGGTGTAGCTACAAAACGGAGGGGAAAAAAGCGTGACAAAAGAAGCCTTTGAAGAAAAAAGCATGGCGCTGCTTGATACCATGTATCGGGTTTCGGCAACGCTTTTACGCCGCCCGGAGGATCGGCAGGATGTCATTCAAAGTTGCCTTTTAAAGGCGTGGCAATACCGGCATCGGCTTACATCGCCCGACGCGTTCAAGCCTTGGGTAATGCGTATTCTGATCAACGAATGCCATACCCTTTTAAGAAAGAACCGCCGGATGGTATTGACCGATGCCCCCGAGGAAAGCGTAGAAGCACCGGATATGGCGTTGAAAGCCTGTTTGGAGGCATTGCCAGTGAAGCTTCGTGAAGTGGCTGCTCTTTTCTATATGGAGGGTTGGCCTATGGAGATGATCGCAAAAACCCTTCTGATCCCCATGGGTACAGTGAAATCGCGATTAAGCCGTGCCCGCAAACGTTTACAAGAAGAATGGCAGGAGGAGGTGTGGCCATGAAACGGAATGATGAGATGCAAAACCGCCTTCAAAGGCTGTATGGGCCAGCGACCGAGGACTGTCGGCAAAGGGCGCATGAGCTTTGTGTTAATTTGAAGGAGGAACCGCAAGTGAAACGATTTTCAAGCGCGGCATTGGTGCTGGCATTGGTGCTTTTGTTAGCCGGGGTGGCTTTGGCTGCCCAGCAGATAGGAACATTCGACTTTCTATTCCCTGGAAAAACGGTGCCGGAAACAGTTGAAGCCAAACGACAATCAGGCTTTACCCAAATAGGGGATGCATATGAAGATGTGGAGATCACCGTAGTGGATGCTGTTAGTGATGGGGTCCAAGCTTATATGGCAATTAACGTAAAGGCCAAGAATAAAGATGATGTGATTTTAAGTGAATATGACCGTCAAGCACGACAAAAGCCATCGGCTATAGGGCAGACCCTTGTGGTGGCACAGTACAATGAGGTAGGACAGGATTTGTATTTGACGGGCCAATGGTTTAAAGCGGTTGATAGCCAGACTGTGGCCATACATTTGGTGATCGATATAAAAGGAAAGCCGGAAAATGAACCGATAGAGATCACGCTTGCGCCTGCTATCAGTTTGGTAAAGGATGAAAATTACGATTGGGAGAAGAAAGAACAGCATGAATTGGTTGTTACGATCATGCCATCGGCCATGGAACAGGCCACTTGCAACCTGGCAGAGCCTGTTAATCTGAAGGAAATAGGCGCGGAAATGATATCTGCTCGATTAACGGTTACACCCCTGGCAAATTATCTAAGCATGGATATCCGGTCTGACGCTCAAGCTGAAGGAGGGCTTGTGGAGTGGCAGCACACCTATGGCAGCCTCTGGTTTAGGCTCCTGGACGCAAACGGCAAGGAACTTGGGTTGCTGACCGGAGGAGGCCAGTACGGCGATGATGCAGCGATGCCTTATGTGGTAACGGTTGTACAGGTTTTCGAAAGGGGAGAGCTGGATTGGTCCAAGCTCACTCTGGTACCATACATTGCTGGTGAAGATAGAATCTTCGCGCCCATTGAGCTCACCATGCAACCAGACTAACCGTCTCAAATCAAAAGATGCCCTCTTCATAAGAAGGGGCATCTTTTGGTTTCCTTGGTGCGATTGAGCACCAGATAATCCAGTGAGACGTTTAACTCTTTGGCCAGCCTACAAATGGTTTCCAGGCTGGGGATACGGGTGCCGCCCTCTATATGGCCGATGAAAGAGGGGGAAAGTCCGCATTTTTCGGCCAGTTGTTCTTGGGTGATATCTGCCAGCTTGCGTAAGATGCGCACCCGCTTCCCGATTGCTGCCACGTCCATAACTCACCTCGAATGCATAGTATAACTACATAATTGTAGTGTATCATACAAATGGATGTCAAGTTAAAATATGATATATACGAAAGAAGGTGGAGCGATGGAAACTCAGATCGTGATCACAAAAAAACGCAAGGAAAAGCTACGAGGGGATGACGGCAGTCAGATCGTATCCGTACGCATGAAGCGGGAAATGGTAAACAAGATCGATCAGATTGCCTTGGAAACCAACCGAAGCCGGAACGAACTGATCAACCTGTTCGTGGAGCATGCTTTGGGAAAAATTCAAATAGTAGAGGATTAAAAACATTAAGTAAGTTTAGTTTTCTTGGGGAGAGCGCGAGAGGGGCATTCTTTTAAGAAAAAGAATGCCCCTCTCGCAAATATATTTTACTTCTTATTAGCTGCCCTTGCCCGTATTTCATGGGCCAGAATGCGTTTGCGCATACGTAGGTTCTGAGGGGTAATTTCCAGCAGCTCATCATCATCGATGAATTCCAGGCATTCTTCCAACGTAAGGGGATGGACGGAAATCAGGCGCATATTGTCTTCTGCGGCGCCGGAGTTGCGAATATTAGAAACATGCTTGGTTTTGCAGATGTTGACGACTAAGTCGTCGGGCCTTGCGTTCTGGCCGCAGATCATGCCTGCGTACACATTCAGACCAGAGCCGGTGAACAGGCTGCCCCGCTCTTGAGCGTAGAACAGGCCGTAGTTGGTGGACACACCGGTTTCGAAGCAAACAAGGGCGCCCACGTTGCGGTGGGGAATCTCGCCCTTTAGGGGCTCATAGCATTCAAACACAGCGCTCATAATGCCTTCGCCACGGGTGTCTGTCATGAATTCGGAGCGGTAGCCGAAAAGGCCGCGGGAGGGGATAAGGAATTCCAGGCGAACACGATCCAGGCCGGACATGCTTTCCAGCACACCCCGGCGGCGGCCGATCTTTTCGATCACGGCACCGGCGGAAGCTTGGGGGGTATCCACCACTAAGCGTTCAATAGGCTCGCATTTTTCGCCGTTAATCTCCTTGTAGAGTACCTGGGGCTTGGATACTTGGAATTCGTAGCCCTGACGGCGCATGTTTTCGATCAAAACAGATAAGTGGAGCTCCCCGCGGCCACAGACCTCGAAAGCGTCCGTGGTATCGGTATCGATCACCCGAAGGGATACGTCGGTTTGCAGTTCCCGCATAAGCCTTGCCCGAAGGTGGCGGCTGGTCACATAGGTGCCTTCACGGCCGGCCAAAGGGCTGTCGTTAACGGAGAAGGTCATGGTGACAGTGGGTTCGGAAATTTTTACAAAGGGCAGGGCTTCCGGGGCGGAGGGAAGACAGACTGTATCGCCGATTGAAAGGTCTTCCTTGCCGGAAAGGGCCACGATATCGCCCATGGAAATAGCGGAGGTGGGGACGCGCTTAAGGCCATCGTAGGAAAAAAGGCCCGTCAGGCGGAAGGGGGAAGAAGTAACGCCGGATTCCAGGTTGGAGGTGACGGCCATCATGCCCTCGGTGAGGGTGCCCCGGGTAATGCGGCCCACGCCGATGCGACCCACGTATTCGTTGTAGTCGATGGTGGAGATCAGCACCTGAGCGGGGCCTTCCATTTCGCCCTCGGGAGCGGGAACATATTTGAGAATCGCGTCGAACAAGGGCCGTAAATCGGTGGGTTCATCGGCCAAATCAAGGGTGGCAACGCCCTTTCTCGCGGAAACATAGAGAATAGGCGTTTCGATGATGGATTCATCAGCCTCCAGATCGATAAGCAGGTCCAGAATCTCGTTAACCACTTCATCGCAACGGGCGTCGGGCCTGTCTACTTTGTTGATGACGATAAGCACTTTAAGCTTCAGGGCCAAAGCCTTTTGAAGAACAAAGCGGGTCTGGGGCATGGGGCCTTCGAAGGAGTCTACCAGCAAAAGCACGCCGTCTACCATTTTGAGTACCCGCTCCACTTCGCCGCCAAAGTCGGCGTGACCGGGGGTGTCTACAATGTTGATTTTTGTTGTGCCGTAGTGCACGGCAGTGTTTTTAGCCAGGATGGTAATGCCACGCTCACGCTCCAGATCATTGGAGTCCATAACGCGGTCAACGGTCTGCTGGTTTTCGTGGTATACACCACCCTGCTTGAGCATTTGGTCTACCAGGGTGGTCTTGCCGTGGTCAACGTGGGCAATGATGGCAATGTTGCGAATATCTTCTCGAATCAAACTAATTCCTCTTTTCTTTCTAAGGGGCGCTGCCCCTTAACCCCGCAAGGGATATATCCCTTGCCCCGTAATGGTTATCGATTGCGAGTATCGGCCAATTCCAGGCCTTCGTTGTTTTCCTGGGCCAGACGGATAGACCATTCATTTTCGAACAGGAGAACCGGATTATCCCGGTTATCCACGGCCCGGGCGCTGGTGGAGGTCAATTTTAGGTCTTCTATGGGCTTGGGCGTTTTGGTTACCCAGCGTACAAAACGGTAGGACAGGTTTTCCATAATCAGGTCTGCCTGGTACTCGGTTTTAAGACGGTGCTCAAGCACTTCAAACTGGAGAACGCCCACCACGCCCACGATGAATTCTTCCCGGCCGGTTTCGGTTCTGGTGAAGGTTTGGATGGCCCCTTCTTCTGAAAGCTGGGAAATGCCCTTAACGAATTGCTTGCGCTTCATGCTGTCCAAAGGACGCACGCGGGCAAAGAATTCCGGCGCAAATACTGGGATGTTTTCATAGTGGAGCTTGCGGCCAACGGCCAAGGTATCGCCTAAGTTGAATATTCCGGGGTCGAACAGGCCAATAATGTCGCCTGCCCATGCCTCCTCAACGGCTTCTCGCTCATCGGCCATAAATTGCTGGGGCTGTTTGAGCATAATGTCTTTATTGGAACCGGAATGCCAGACGGTCAGTCCCTTTTCAAAGGCACCGCTGACAATACGCAGGAACGCCAGACGGTCCCTGTGCGCCGGATTCATGTTGGCTTGAATTTTGAAGATGAAGCCCGTAAAGTGCGGGTCTTCAGGGGAAATCAGTCCTTCGTCGCTTTGGCGGGGCAAAGGCGGCGGGGTAAATTTTAAGAACCTTTCAAGGAAGGGCTCCACACCGAAGTTAGTGACGGCCGAACCAAAGAACATGGGGGTCAATTCCCCAAGACGGACTTTTTCCATATCGAAAGCGTCGCCAGCTACATCCAGCAACTCTACTTCGTCGTTCAAACGGTTAATGTAGTGCTTGTCTAGGTATTTGGAAACGTCAGGGTCGTCAAGGGCGATAACTTGCTTTTCCACCATGGATTTGCCGTGGTTGCCGCCGTGGTAGAGCTCCACGTTTTTCGTATCACGGTGATAAACGCCCTGGAAATCCCCATCTACGCCGATGGGCCAGTTAATAGGGCAGGAGCGGATACCTAAGACCTGCTCCAATTCTTCCATTAACGAGAAAGGGTCCTTAGCGGCCCGGTCCATCTTGTTTACGAAGGTAAAGATGGGAATGTTGCGCATGCGGCAAACTTTAAATAGCTTAATGGTTTGGGTTTCAACACCCTTAGCGGCGTCAATAAGCATAACGGCGGCATCTGCCGCGACTAAAACACGGTAGGTGTCTTCAGAGAAATCTTGATGGCCAGGGGTATCCAAAATATTGATGCGGCAGCCCCCAAACTCAAACTGCATGGCAGAGGAAGTGACGGAAATGCCGCGCTGCTTTTCGATTTCCATCCAGTCGGAGGTGGCGTGGCGCTCGGCCTTTCGGGCTTTTACACTGCCGGCTTGCCGAATAGCCCCACCATAGAGCAAAAGCTTTTCGGTAAGGGTGGTTTTGCCCGCGTCAGGATGGCTGATGATGGCAAATGTGCGCCGCTTTTGCACCTGTTCGTGCAATAGGCTTTGAAATTCTGTGGAGCCGATATCAGGCAGCATTGGTTATCCTCCTAAAGACAATCGAAAAATGAACACAACTAGTAATTTTACTATGCTTTACCGCACCTTGTCAACAGTTTATCCTTTAATCATTTTCTAATGGAATTGTCATGCAATTTTGTGGAAATATTTGCCCAGAGGCGATACAATGGAACCGTTGAAAGGGGAGGATAAGGATGACCAACCAGATGGGGGAAAAGCTGCGGAGCATGCGCAAACAAAAGGGGCTTTCCAAGGCTGAGCTGGCTACGAAGCTGAATCTGAGCAAAGATGATATCGATATGTGGGAAGAAGGGGAAAAGGAGCCCACGCCCTGGCAATGGGTGGATCTTGCCAAGGTTTACGATATGACGGTGGAGAAGTTGCAGCAGGGCGAAGAACGCAGTTATTTTAAGTATAAGGAAGAACTGGAGCAGGAAGCCCAAAACGCCAAGCAATTTATTAACAAGGCCAATTACCCCATTTTTATTACTTTTTTATATTTATGCCTTGGTGTGTTTGGCAATTTGTGGCATCCGGGCTGGCTGCTGTTTTTAACCATCCCTGTTTATTATTTGCCGGAAAGATATAAAACCCCCAGGGCATTGCTTACCTCCCCCGTGGTGGTGGTGATCATTTATCTGATTCTGGGTTTTTATCTTGATTTATGGCATCCAGGTTGGCTGATCTTTTTTGCCATTCCCTTGTTTAACAGTTTTTTTAATAAAGATCGGTGAACTGGGGAGGCTATCCATGAGGTGATAGCAAATGGATAAGGAAAAGCAATTAAAGGTAGAGTATGTACGGCGCAAGCTGATCATGCGAGCGAAAAATGATCCATTGGGCTCCTATACAGGTGTGCCAGAGGACCCGATGGATGAACCCGAACAGGATGCGGACGATCTATGAATTCGCCGCACATGTCGCCGATTTCGGAAATAAAAGGGGCTGTCGCAATAAGGAAAAACGCTGGGACGCTGTCCCAGACCCAGTTTAAGGGTCACTTGACCCTTAAAAATCCCATAATGGGATCAAAGGGATACATCCCTTTGCGGGTTCCAAGGGCAGAGCCCTTGGCGTTCCTTGTTTCTTACTGCGACAGCCCCACCTCAAAGAGTTTGATAATGGTTTCATTGCACCTGGCCATTTGGCCAGGTGCAATGTTTTTCAGATTGTAGCTTCTACTTTAATGTTACCCGATTTGGGTGAAATCACAAACCCTTCAATCGCTTCCCCGTCCACCACTAACCCCTTGTTTTCCCCCCGGATGACGTGAATATCATACACCCCATCCCGGTAAGCGCGGGTGATGTTCAGCTCTTTAAACTGTTGGGGCAGACAGGGCTTTACAACCAGGCCCTCCAATACGGGCCGTACACCCAATAGGTATTGGCTCACGTTTACCATTGTCCAGGCGGCGGTACCAGTAAGCCAGGAGTTTTTCGCTTCGCCCTGGACGGGAGCCTGCTGGCCGGAGATCATCTGGCTGTAAACATAAGGCTCTGTGCGGTGGATTTCGCTGATATCCTCTAAGTATGAGGGGCAGGTGCGCTGGTAGATGCTAAAAGCTTCATCCGCGTTGCCCACCACGGTTTCGGCGATTGAAACCCAGGGGTTATTGTGGCAGAAGATACCGCCA
>JAVBTR010000057.1:0-17853 GCA_031556065.1 Eubacteriales bacterium
AACGCAATACTATGACAATAGATTGCGTCCCCATCCAATTTGGGGAGGGGAGCATGCGGATCGGCAAAGATTTCGCCAACGATGCCGCCCAAGGATTATGTTTGATATTTTCCTACCTTGACAAACCTCTTCCCCATTTAAGGGATGCATCCCTTAAAAATCCTCTATTTTTTACTGCGCCATTACAAATCCAATTTCAGATCGTTTTGTTTGATCCAGCCGATTTTCCGAAGAGGCATGGCGATAAGCCAGGTCAGCACCGCTGGAAGAATAAAGCAAATGAGCACCAAGGCCATCCAGTCCATAGGGGTAATCGCTGCTTTGCTGCCGGCAGCCACATCGCTGACCCAGCCGGTATAAACCCCGATTTGCCCTACCAGTCCGCAGGTCCCCATGCCGGAGGCAATAGCGGCGCCATTCATTTTAAGCTGGAAAAGGCAAGTGGCCAAAGGCCCGGTAATGGCGGAAGCCAGCGTAGGCGGAAGCCACACCTTGGGGTTTTTCACAATATTCCCCATCTGAATCATGGACGTGCCCAGGCCTTGGGCAAAAAGGCCGCCCCAGCGGTTTTCGCGAAAGCTCATCACTGCGAAGCCGATCATCTGGGCACAGCAGCCGGCCACAGCCGCGCCGCCAGCCAAGCCTGTCAGGCCCAAGGCCGCACAGATCGCGGCAGAGGAGATTGGCAGTGTCAGCGCTACGCCTACCAAAACGGAAACGATAATGCCCATAAAGAAGGGCTGCAACTCCGTAGCCCACATAATAGCGCGACCAACCGCATCCGCTGCTGCACCGATAGCCGGGGCGCAGGCAATGGCCACCAAGCCGCCCACCAGCACCGTAACGCCAGGGGTGACAATAATATCCACCTTGGTTTCCTTGGAAACCGCTTTGCCAAATTCGGCCGCCACCACAGTAACAACCAGCACTGCCAAAGGGCCGCCGGCACCGCCCAAGGTATTGGCCGCAACACCTACCCCTGCCAGTGAAAACAACACCAGGGGCGGGCATTTAAGGGCATAGCCAATGGCCACCGCCATAGCAGGGCCCGTAGCGCCCTTGGCATATCCGGCAATCTGCGTAAGCACCGGGATGCCGAACTGGTCCCCCAGGGTGCCCAAAATGGTGCCGATCAAAAGCGATGCGAACAACCCCTGCGCCATGGCACCCAATGCGTCAATCCCATAACGCTTGGCAGAAAACACGATGTCCTTGCGCTTTAGAAATGCCTTAAACTTCTCCATGCTCGTCCTCCTCATGATGTTTTCCCAGTCGAATGGCATATTTGAAGGGCTTTTCCTCCAGCGGTGAAGGGAACAGCATATTGATCCCCACTGAAAGAGCCACCCCAACACCCGTATCAATCATGCGGGCAATGGTGTAGGAAACGAAATTGGTTTCATTCACCGTAAACAGCACCACATAAAATACCACCGTGCCCGGCTGAATGCCGCCGTCCGCCCCCAACCACTGGCCTACGATCAGAATAACCGCCAAGCCCAGGGTAAGGTATACAAAGCCCGGGATACCAAAGGTTTCATGCTTATAAAGAGGGTAAAAGGGAATGGCCACCAGCCCGCCAATAATGGAACCGACAAAGCGGTTGCCCCCATTCTTAAGCCCGGACTTCCACTGGGCCCCCATGCCAAATACCGCGCCAATACAGGCAAAGCACGGATTACGGCCTAGCAGCGAATAAACAAATGTAACCAGACCCGCGGAGATCAAAGTCTTAATCGTGCGCATTCCCACATGAAAGGGTTTCTTCTTTGGTTTCAACGCCTGCATCCAATCGCCCCTAAACAATGATAACTCCGCCACATTTTAGCACGGAACGCATAGGCTTTCAAGCTTTCAACAAACAAAAAACAGAGCGCATTTTAGTGCGCTCTGCTTAACTTCTCTGGCTTATTGGATTTGGGCTTCCTCCACCGCCACGATACGGCCTTCACCGTAGGGTTCAGCGTACTGCTGGCCCACCACACCGCCCAGTTCACCGACGATATAATCCGCAAAGGCTTGGTTATCCAAAATGACGCTATCCTGCACCAGTTTGCAGCCTGCGAACATGGTAAAGCCATCGCCGCTATCCTTGAGAATATAGTTGCTGCCCGCAAGGGTGTATACCTTTTCAAGGGCCAGAGGCGCACCGCCTACCAGCACGTTTTTCACCCTGTATTCGCCGCCAACGCCACTAAAAACGCCTTTGTCATCGGTGAGCACAGAAGATTCCAGGTAGGTATGAATTTCAAAGCTCAGGCCGGACACCTGCAGAAAACCGCCAATGGGCACTGGAACAGAGCGGGAAGCAAATTCAAGGGCGTCCAGAATGGTTTGCCCTGTTACTTCCAGTACGCACAGCTCATTGCCATAGGGGCTGACTGTGATTAGATCATTGTTGGTAATATCCCCCACCGCCAGATTCGCGCGGACATTGCCGCCGTTGATAATACCAATATCCGCCCCAGTGGCATAGCGCACTGAATCCGCGTACAAATCCCCCAGGTTGGTTTCAGCCATGCGCACCACCAGGGTCGACCACTCGCCTTCTACCGCAGGGGGAATGCTGGAGAGCAGATGCACCTGGGTTTTTGCCACCACCGTGTTCAAAAGGGCCCTGTTTTGGGCGTTGATATCCTCGACCACCTGCGCCATCCCAGGGTCCTTATAGCAGGCAATCAGCTCCGTCCCAAGGCTGCCATCGGCTTTGATGGTAAGCTTGCCCACGTTTTGAAGCTTGGAGCCGGTGGAGGAAAGAAGCACCTCCCGGCCTTCCTTGTTCTGCACCTTTTCAGACAGGATGACGTTATGGGAATGGCCGTCCAACACCACATCGATACCGGTGGTGTTAAGAATAAGATCGGTGGACATATAGGGCGCAGCAGAAGCTTCGATACCCAAATGGGCCAGGGCAACCACGTAATCCGCCCCTTGGGCACGGGCGGCATCCACCGCCGCTTGGACAACCCCATAGAACTTTTCGCCAGTCTCATCTTCGCAAAAACCGTAGACATATTCCCCCGCTTCGTTTTGGAAGAATTTAGGGGTAGTGGTCACCAAGGTCCAGGGGGTGCAAATGCCGACGAAGGCTATTTTTTTGCCGGCCAGTTCAAGCATTTGGTAGCTTTGAAGAACGGTCTCGCCTTTTGCAAGATCGGTAAAGTTGGCGCTGATGTAAGGGAAATCCGCCTTGGCAACCAATTCCCCAAACCGCTCCAGGCCATAATCGAATTCATGGTTGCCCGGCACGGCCAGATCGTAGCCCATAGCGTTCATCAGTTCGATAATGGCTTCGCCTTTGGTTAAGGTGCCTACCGCTTCACCCTGAATGGCGTCGCCTATATCTACCAGCGCCACTGCGTTGCCTTCCGAAAGAAAACCGTTTTTCATGGTTGCCAAACCAGCATAGCCGATGGCCCCATCAATGGCACAGTGAACGTCGTTGGTATAAAGGATGACAATATCGCCCTGTTCCGCCTGGGCAGTGATTCCAAGAGCGAACACCACTATAAGGGCCATTAAAACACTGAGCAGCTTTTTCATTTTTCAAATTCCTTTCAAAAAAATCATCCGAAAATCATTGTAGACTTTCGGATGATCCAAATCAAGCCTTTCGCACGGAAACCAGCTTTGGCCGCACGAAATGCAACTATTACGGCGTAACGGTTTCCAAGGTCTGAACGGTTACGTTTAAACCAAGACGGGTATTGGTATCGGGTTCAAAGGTAACGTAGGCGGTATAGTTGGTAACGCTGGTAGAGCTATCCACTTCGCCAGTGGAAGAAATCCAGCCCACAACACCTTGTGTCTTAAGGCCGTCTTTCCAGTTGAACTCCACTTCCACCGCGTCCCCCGCCTTAAGCAAATCCAGGTCTGCTTCGGGAACCGTTACAGCAATCCAAAGGTTTTTATTTTCATATACAGTAACAGCCGCTTCACCCTTTGTAACAGTGCCGCCGACACTTACATTGACGCTGGCCACCACGCCGTCCACATTGCTCTTGATTTCGCTGCTGGAAGAAACCATGCCCTCGAACTCGCCTGTTAAGGTTTCAAAAAGCAGATCGCCCTTTTGAACCTGATCCCCGGCGTTAACGTGCATCTTTACAATGCTGCCGGTGCCGGTCACGGCAATGGGGTCTGTTTTAGCAACCGTGCCCCGGCCTAAGCGGGATGCGTTGGTATAAGCGCTGTCCCGGTAAATGACAACCGTTTCATTAATTTCAAAGATGCCCTGGGTTACTTTCACGGTGTAGGAGGAACCGCTTACGGCAGTGACCATGCCAATGCCGGTATGGGCGTTATCGCTGTAGCAGCGCAAGTATACCATTTCGCCCACAGCAATCACCCGGTTGGCATCATCGTCATACGCCTTGCTGGTGGAGGCGGAAATGGTGTAATCTGCCACCGGCTTCATAAACAGAACGCCGCCGTAAAGGCTGTCCAGGCTGGTAACGCTGTCGCCTTCCAGGCCGAATACATACTCAATGGTGCCTGCCTGTTCGGCGTACACCTTATCGGTGTTAAGGGTGTAGAGCACATCCCCTATTTTTACCTGCTGGCCAGCAGTGACATTGACGGTTTTCACCGTGCCGCCAATGGGCGCAAAGACACCGGTTGAGCCTTGGGCTTCGATGGTGCCGGAAAAGGAATCGCTGGCGGCCAAAGCTGTCATGGAAAAGCTCATCAGGGTTAAAACCAAGGTCAGACATAATACAAACCGTTTCATTTCATCATCCTCCGAAAACTTTGTTTTCTAAATTTTACATTGCCCTTAAGGCATCAATGGGGTTGAGCATACTGGCTTTGCGGGCGGGGGTCCAACCGAAAACAATGCCCACTGCCGCCGAGAAACCCGCGCCAAGCAAGATGGCGCCATAGGAGATTTTAAACGCCGTTCCCATAACGGAACACAGCACCAGGGATAACCCAACGCCCAAGATAATGCCCGCAATACCGCCGATCATGGCCAGGACGAAGGATTCGATCAGGAATTGGCTCTGTATCTGCCCCGGCAGCGCGCCCAGCGCTTTTTTAAGGCCAATTTCCACCTTGCGCTCCGATACGGTTGTAAGCATCATGTTCATGATCCCGATACCGCCAACCACCAGGGCGATGGAGGCAATGCCCGCCAACAGCATGGATACCATGGAAAGCATGCTGCTCATGGTGTCCTCCAGGCTGGACATGGTAAACAGGTTATAGCAATCCTCCTCGTAGCTGAACATGGAATCCAGTTTCGCTTCGATCTTTTCCGAGGCTGCTGTGGAATCCACCCCATCCTGAAGATACACGGTAAGCCCTGTGACCACGCTTTTATTGCTTAGCTTCAAGGCCGTTGTGTAGGGCATCATAATCCCGGTACTGGAAGAACCAAACCTGGACATGCTTCCCGATTCACTGTCTTCGAATAAGCCTATCACAAGGAAGGAGCGTCCGTCAATGTAAATATTCTGGCCAAGAGGATCTGTGCCATAGAACAGGGATTCCATAATGTCTTCGGAAATGAGGCAGACGAAGCTCATGTTAT
This sequence comes from Eubacteriales bacterium, assembly GCA_031556065.1. Taxonomy (GTDB): domain Bacteria; phylum Bacillota; class Clostridia; order Christensenellales; family Aristaeellaceae; genus JAVBTR01. The sequence goes on from JAVBTR010000057.1 coordinate 5,531, forward strand.
CCTCGTCCAATTGATCGATGGCCCGGCCACGGATCACGGAATCCGGGTTATTGGCAAAATAAAAAGCGTTCTTACCTGCGATGCTCACGCCTGTTTCATAGGCGGTGCCCCGGGATACCCGGGAGGAAAGGGAGGTGGAAGGGGTAACACCCTTTACCTCCTCCATGGCGATCAGTTCCTCAATATCCTCTTGGGTAAGCCCGCTTTTCACATCGTTGCCGGAAATGTTCAAGGTCATGGTGCCTGCGCCCATGGAGCTGAACGAATCGCTTAAGGAGGAAGAGAAACCGTTGATGGTGGTAATCAGCGCGATCACCGCCGTAACGCCGATCAAGATACCTAAGATGGTCAGGAAGGAGCGCATGCGGTTGTTGGCAATATTGTTCAGGGACATAATGAAGCTCTCCTTCACCATGCTCAGCTTTGCTCTTAGTTTTTTCACGATACCCGCTCCCCCTCCGTCAGCACCCCGTCGATAATGTGTACCACGCGCTTGGCGTAACTGGCCACCTTCATATCGTGGGTGATCATAATAATGGTACGGCCATCCTTGTTAAGCTTTTCAAACAGCTCCATTACCTGCTTGCCGGTGTTTTGGTCCAGAGCGCCGGTGGGTTCATCGGCCAAGAGGATAGAAGGGTTTGTAACCAGCGCCCTGGCAATGGCCACCCGCTGCTGCTGGCCGCCGGATAGCTGGTTGGGGTAATGATGCATGCGGTCGTTTAAGCCTACCATGTTCAGCATTTCTTCGGCCCGCTCCCGCCGCTGTTTGGACGGAACCCCCGCGTAAATCAAGGGCAGCTCCACATTCTTAAGGGCGTCCATCCTGGCCAGCAATTGGCTGTTTTGGAAAATAAAGCCGATCTCCTGGCTGCGGATATGGGCCAGCTCCACATCGTCCAGTTCATCGATCTGCTTTCCGTGGAGGGTATACCCACCCTCGGTAGGAATATCCAGGCAGCCAATGATGTTCATTAGTGTGGATTTCCCGCTGCCGGAGGGGCCCAGGATCGAAAGGTATTCGCCCGGTTCAATATCCAAATAAATGTCTTTGAGAACGCGAAGTGTCTCATCGCCCATTTCATAATCTTTGTTAATGCCCTCCATCTTGAAAAAACAAGCTTCGGACGCAGTTATATTCTGTTCCATCATCTTTCACCGCCCTTAGTTGCCGCCGCCGGAAGGCATCCCGCTGCTGCCGCCATTGCCACTGCCGGAAGGCATGGAGGGCCTCTCGCTGCTGTTGAATTCCATCCGCTGACCGCCGCCCATATCGCCGCCGCCACCCATGCCAAACATCATCATGTTCAGGCCGGTGCTGTTGGTGGTGGTGGTGCCGTCATCCTTAGCGTAGACCACATCGCCATCGCTGAGGCCGCTCTTGATCTCCACATAATAACCGTTGGTTACGCCGACTTCCACGGTAACCTTCTCATTTTCGCCTGCGTCATTCTTCATGTAGACATAAGCCTGGTTGTATTCATCGAAGTTCAAGGCGCTTTGCTTAACAAGCACCACATCGGTGGCTTCCTCCTGGGTGATAACCACGGAGGCCTGCATACCGGGATAGACGCCCGTGGGCGCATCCACCTTCACAATGGCTGTATAGTAGGCCACGGAGCCTGTGGAGGTAGAGGAAATATAGCTAATGGAATTGATCTGCGCTACCATCATCTGGCTGGAGGCCGTGGCCGTCACCAGGCACTGTTGGCCCACAGCAACGCTGGAAATATCGTACTCGTCTACCTGGACGGAAATCTGCAAATGTTCAAAATCCGCTATCTGCAAAAGGGTATCGCCAGAGGCGACGCTGTCTTCAGCAGAAACAGCGAGGCTGTTCACCCGGCCATCGAAATCCGCCTTGATGGTTTCGCCATTGGCCAGGCGTACCAGTTTATCGCCTTGTAAAACATCTTGGCCTGCGGCTACATAAACCTCGCGGACAGTGGTGGCTGCGGCGGAGGTATAGGTTTTACTGTCCACTGCGGAGAAGGTGCCGGAAAAGCTCAGCGCGTTGGAAATGCTTCCGATAGACGCGGTATAGGCAGTGTAATCGTCCGCTTCGGCAACGGGGGTTCCTTTGGTGAAGTACCATACGCCAGCGCCGGCTATGGCCAGAACTAAAACCAATCCGATGATTCTTTTTAATAGCTTGCCCTTTTTCTTTTTCTGTGTATTCATAATGCGTTTCTCCCCTTTTCGTTTGGTACAGCCAAATGATACCAGCCGGGGGTAAACACAAGAAGGAGAAAATCTAAACAGATTCTAAACAAAGGATAAAAATAAGGGATTCTAAAGGGCGAAAACCCTTTAGCGGGTGTAGTGCACGCAAAAAGCGAAGCGGAGTCGGGGAATGAAACCAGCGATGCATTAGCAGCGCGACGATTGAATGACCGGATCAGAACCCACCGTAACCTATTGCAATCGAAAAAGCAAAAACCAGGTCAAGGAAGCGTTCGCGGTCCTTGACACCAGCTTACTTGCAGCCAAGCTGGTGTCAAGAATCGTTTTACTCTCTTGACCTGGGTATTGCTTTTGTCCTTCGATAGGTTACGTTGGGTTTCACCCAAACCCATTCAAGGGTTATCACCCTTGAAAATCCCCTGTTCTTACTGCGGCAGCCCCTGCCATATTTCTGATCATTCCCCTGCCAAGCGAAGAATCGCGTTAGCAAATATCTTCACATTGGTCATCAAGCCCTTAATGCTCAAGTACTCCCCCGCCTGGTGAGCCAATTCCTCATCATCCGGAAAGGCCGACCCAAAGGCCACGCCCTGCTTCAAGCACCTGGCGTAGGTCCCGCCGCCGGTAGACTGCGCTTCCATAGGCAGCCCCGTTTCATCGTTGTACGCATGCAGCAACTGCTGCACCAGCTCACTTGCTTGGGGTACATGGTGAGGCGTTTTCAGGGATTTCACTTCAATAGAAAGGCCCGGTAAATTCGCCTTAATGGCCTCAATCACCCGCTCCGGGTTGGCCATCACGGGATAGCGGATGTCAAATACGCCGGAAACGCCCGTTTCATCAGCGCGAATAATACCCATGTTCAGCGTCAGCGGGCCGGAAAGCTTGTCTTCCACATAGCAGCCTAAGCTTTCCCCATCATATTCCATGCCCACCTTGTCCGCCAGCTCGGCAAGGGCTCCCTGTACGCCTAATGCCTTCAAGCAAACCAGCATCTGCCCGATGGCGTTTCTGGCAGCTTCGGGGTAAGCCGCATGGCCGTTGATGCCGATGGATTCAATCACCACCGCCCCAGCTTCTACCTTGGCGGTGACATCCAAGCCTGTTTCCTTTTTAAAGGCCGCCACTTGCGCCACAGTCTGTTCATCCCCGGCCACGATTGCCTTGGCATAGCCTGGAATCACATTGGGCCGCTCCCCCGTGTTAAAGGCAATCACCTTCAAACCAGCCTGGGCTCCAGGCCCGGTGTAATCCATATGGCACATACCCTTTTCTGTATTGATCACAGGAAAAGACGCATCCGGGGAAAAACCCATGGCAGGCATTTGCGTCTTCTTTTGATAATAATCCATACAGCCCCAGCCGGATTCTTCATCGCAGCCCAGGATCAGCCGCACCTTTTTCTTTAAGGGAATGCCCGCATCTTTAATGGCCTTCATGGCATACAGTGCCGCCACAGCCGGGCCCTTGTCGTCCGAGGTGCCCCGGCCATACATTCTATCCCCTTCAATGATCGCCGCGAAAGGATCGCACTGCCAGCCATCTCCGGCGGGCACCACGTCCACATGGCAAAGAATGCCCAGGGTATCCTCCCCTTGGCCCAGGGTGATATCCCCGGCGTAGCCATCGAAGCTGCGCACTTCAAAGCCCATGCTTTGAGCATCCTCCAAAGCCGCGTCCAGTGCCTTGCGCACCTCAATACCAAAGGGCGCGTCTTTTGCGGGTTCATCCTTTACGGAAGGAATGCGTATCCATTTGGTCAGGGTTTCCACCATGTCCGGTTCCATTGCGCCGATCAGATCATAAAGCTTCTTATCCATTACACTTCTCCTTATAATAAAGCTTCTTTAAGCCTTTTTACGCCTTGCGTAATAAACCGGTGGGGGCAGGCAAAGTTAAACCGCATAAAGCCTTCCCCATAAACGGATGAAAAGAAGGTGCCCTCTGTGAACATCACGCCAGCCTTAATGGTTCTTTCCATCAATGCCTCTGTGCTATAGCCGTAAGCCCTTAAATCCATAAAGGCCAGATAAGTGGCTTCAACAGGCACCAGTTTTGCCAAGGGCAATTCCCTTTCAAGCTCTGCCTTGAGTATTTCCCTGCCCTGATCCAAATAATCCATCAGCCCATCAAGCCAGGCATCCCCGGTTTCGTAGGCTGCCCTGGTGCCGCACAGGGCGAAGATATTTCCGCAGCGGATGCCCGCGGCATCTATCACCGCCTGTACCCTGCTTTGAAGGGCCTTGCTTTTCGTAATCAAGCAGGCCTGCTGAAGCCCCGCCAGGTTAAAGGTTTTGCTGGCGGCACAAAGGCTAATAACATTTTCATACCCAAGGCCCAGCGCCGGAAGAAATTGATTGGGTTTGTACACAAAATCGGCATGAATCTCATCGGAAACCAGAATCACACCGTATTTTCTGCATAACCCTGCCAGGGTTTCCAGTTCCCCCTTATTCCACACCCGGGATATGGGGTTATGGGGGCTGCATAACAGCATCAGCTGTGCACCCTCCATGAACAAACGCTCCAGCTGTGCAAAATCCATACCATATCGGCCGTCTTCCCCCTGGACCAGCGGGTTTTCAATAATCCGCCTGCCCTTTGCCGTAATGGATTCAAAGAAGGGGCCATAAACCGGCGGCTGAATAACCACCCCATCCCCCTTTTGCGTGAAGGCCTCCACACAGGCTTTAAGCCCTGTTACCACGCAAGGTAAAAGGGTTATTTCATCGCAAGCAAGGGCAAGCCCATGGCGGCGCTGCCAGAAATCGGCCACAGCCTGATAGTCCTTTTCCGTTATCTCTGTATACCCATAAGTAGGATGGGCCCCGCGGTTTAATAAAGCCTCCTGCACCTGGGGCGGGCTTTTAAAATCCATATCCGCTACCCATAAAGGCAGTAAACCCTGTCCATGCGCCTGCCGAGCCACATCCCATTTTTCGCAATCCGTACCCATGCGGTTAAGACCCATGTCGAAAAATTCAAAATCAAACGCCGTCATACTGCCCTCTCATGTAAAAAAGGGGCTTTACAGCCCCTCACTATTATGCAAGACCCAACAAGCCGTCTAGATCGTCCGTTCTTTGCCCAGGAAGCAGCTTGCCACCGTGCCGGGGCCGCAGTGGGTGCCAATAACAGGGCCAACGGGGATCACCTTAATTTCTTTAATCGTTGGCACCTTTTGGCGGATCAGGTCTGCCAAACGGTTAGCATCCTCAATCACATCAGCGTGAATAACCAGCAGTGTTTGCTCCTGCGGGTTTTCGATCAGCTCCGCGGTACGGTCCGCCAACACCCGCAGCGCCTTTTTCCGGCCTTGAACCTTTTCAGAGGGCACGATTTTGCCATTCTTGCCCAGCATCAGCACAGGGCGCAAATCCAGCATGGTACCCAGCACTGCCGCAGTACCAGAAATGCGGCCGCCCCGCTTTAAATATTTTAAATCATCCACGGTTAAAATCGCGTGGGCGCGCATTTTGTTGGCTTCCACCCAAGCAGCAATCTCCTCCATGGTTTTGCCCTGCCGGTACATTTCATGGGCATGTAAAATAAGCAGCGTCTGAGGCGCGGAAATAGACATGGTATCCACCACGATAAACTTGCGTTCCGGGTATTTTTCCAACAGTTCCTTCCGGGCCTCGTAAATATTCTGTATGGTATTGCTTAATTGGCTGGAGAACGCAATGAACAGAATATCGCTGTTCTTAATAATCGGCTCAAAATAATCCAAGTAAGCCGGGGTGGGCAAAAGGCTGGTAACCGGGGTGGCGCCCCCCCGCATTTTATCGTAGAATGCTTTGCCCACATCGGGATCACGGCCCAAGTCCGCAAAATACTCTTGCCCTTCCAATACGTAGGGCATATAGACAATGGGAATCTGGTATTCATCCACAATGGAAAAAGGGATGTCACTGTTGGAATCGGTCATAAATACATAAGCCATCGAAAAACCTCCTATTAACCTAGATACGAATAAGTGCATATATCGCCATTCATTGTATCTTTTTTTAATGAAAAAATCAAGGCACAGCAGATTAGAATTCTGCTATGCCTTCAGAGCCCGAACAAACGGCCGTAAAATCGAAGATGTTACAGTGCAGTGAGGGAAAGCCCTCGTGTGGCACAGGTGCCACACAAAAGCATTATCTCTTTTGTGTCCCAATCCAGACGCTTTTCGGTTTGGCTTTATACGTATCGGTTGAAACCAGCTTACGGTCGACGATCACATTGCTTTCAATTCTGCACAGGTACGTTTCAACAACGCAGCCTTTTTTACCATCGGATTTGGGGGCAGTTTGATCGGTGTAGGTCACATGAGACTGGTCTTTGTCCTTCACCTCTTCCACCCCGGCGGGAATCTGCAGCACCTCAATGGTTTTTGATTCCAGCTTATAAGAAACCCCGTTAAGGCTTGGGCCGTAAATTCTCACTCTCACAATAGAACGGTTCTTGTTGTTGGTTTGCACTGCGGCGCAAACGTAAAGGGTGCCGCCAGAGGTGTTTTTAAACACGAAATCCTTCTCGTGGCCCTTTTCCGAGGAAACCGTAGCGTCCTGCCCATACTCCGCATAAGAAACCGAGTCGCTGTGATAGGTTCTCTTTACAATTTCCAAATCGGCTAATAGCGCAGCTTGATAAATGGTGGTGCTGACCTGGCACACCCCGCCGCCGTAACCCATTGTCTGCTCCCCATAGACATACTCAATGGCTTCTAAAAAGTTTTTCGAATCTCTTACCCCAACAATGCCGTTAAAGCTAAACTTTTCATCAGCCTTCAATATCCTGCCATTGATTCTATCACAGGCAATACGAATATTCTGGGTACGGTTTGGGGCAGATTTCCTGTCAATCTCCGTTGTGACCTCTGTACGAAGGGTGGTTTGGGCCTGCAGGTCCGCCACTGTCACACTGGGATAAATGGGCATAGGTTCAACTTGAAGCTCGCCTGTTTCCATTTTCGAAACCATTTCATAAATCTTTTCCTTCAGCGGCTGGGTATCCAGCTGCCGCCCGATAACTTCCTGCTGGTATGTGAACGGCGCTTCCGCCACTGGGTCAAAGCCCACGATTTTCGCGTCCTCCGCCTTTTTGTAAGCGTCGTTCCTAATATTCTGCAAAACCACATCTACCGCAGAAGTATTGGCATTGGGAACCACGGTATAGAATTCCTTAGGGCTTTTCTTCAAGGCATCCTGAGCGGTTTTTCGTTCAAACACATTCCCCTGGCGGCCAAGGGCCCAGGCCTGCTCCAGAATTTCATTCACCTTGATTTCCATTCCCAGCTCACTGCTGGTAAAGGTATGCACGGTTTGCCCGTCATACATAAGGGTTACACTCCAGCTGTTTTGCCTGGTTTGGGCATGGGCATAGACCATGTCTATCCCCTCCTGTGCCGTAAGGCCGCCCATGTTAATGCCGTCGATGTAAACCCCATGGCAAAAGGTGGTATCGTATGGGGTTACCTGGCTGGCAATATAGTAGTAATACCCTCCGCCGCATAAGCCAGCAATCAAAACCAGCGCAACCAACAGCTTGGCCATGGAAAACCCGCTTTTTCTTTGAGGCGGTTTTTTCCCGCTGCGCCGGTTAGGAGCCTGCTGGTACTGGGGCGTATAGCCGTTTTGCACCGGGCCTTGATTGTTTTTCTGCACCTGTTTGGGCTGCTGCTGATAGTAGTAAGCCTGCTGCCGGGGCATTTGCTGCTGCGCCTGCTGCCTCTCAGGGGCGTAACCCGCTTGGGAACCCGGGACGGCGCTGCGTTTTTTTTGGGGTGGTTCAGGCCGGTAGCCTTGCTGATACATCGCCATCAGGCTCCTTTCTCAGTTATTCTAACACTTCCAGTAATTTTAACGTATCTTCATGAACGGTTTTCCAATGGGGCAGCATTTGGCCAACCCATTCATGGTTGGAATCCCCATGGAAATCGCTTCCGCCAGTAACCAAGAGTCCTCTTGCCCTGGCAATGCTTTCGTAAAAAGCAAATGGGGCATGGGCCTGGTGATATACCTCCAGGCCCATGAGGCCCGCTTCCTGCCAGGTATCCAGCAGGGCATTGAGCGTCGGTTCATCTGCCTTTAAAAGCCCTGGATGGGCCAGCACCGGCACTGCGCCAGATTCCCGCAGCACCTGTATCACATGGCTTGGGGCTTGAGGCTGGCGCCTTACATAGCCAGGCTTTCCCGGTACCAGATAATGAGCAAAGGCCTCCTGCAAATCCCCGGCGTAACCCTTTTCCACCAGCATCCGGCCCACATGAGGCCTGCCCAATGTTCCGGTGGCGCCAGCCGCCAGTTCTTCCATTTCAATGGCCAGGCCCAGGCCTTGCAGGGCTTGAACCATCTTTTCGCAGCGCTGGTATCGCTCTTGGTTTAGCTCCTTAAAATAAGCCTGCAGCGGCGCGCTTTCAGGGTTTACTCCATAGCCCAGCACATGCACGCTCCGTTGGCTCCAGGTGCTGGACAGTTCAACCCCCGGAATCACCCTTATGCCTGGTGTGGTACCAATGCCCTTCAGCCCTTGAATGGTGTCGTGATCGGTAATGGCGATCACGTTCAATTGGGCTTTTAAAGCCAGTTCCACCACCTGGCCTGTGGGCAAGAGCCCATCAGAGCAGGTGGTGTGTAAGTGCAAATCTGATGCGAGCATCACTTTTCCTCGGGTTCCAAGAATACCTCGTCATCCACGTGGGAAGGCACCACGTTGGGAATATCCGTTTCTTCCGGCTCGGAAGCAATGGGTTCCAGCGCTTCCTCTGTGGTACGGGGCTTCAGATCAGCTTCGTCACGATCGCCGATTTCCCCTGTTTCCATTAAGGAAACAAATTCTTTGCGGCTTAAGGTTTCGTATTTGAGAAGCGCCTCAGCCAAGGCATCCAACTTATCCATGTTCTCCCGAAGGAGCTTCTTGGCGTTTTCATAGCACTGGCTCAACAAGGCAGCTACCTCACGGTCGATCTTGGCAGCCAGCTCTTCTGAATATTCCTTGCTGCGGCCATAATCCATGCCCAGGAACACCTCGCCGCCACCCCCTAAGTGAATGGTGCCAATGTTGTCGCTCATACCAAATTCTGTTACCATACGGCGGCAGATCTCCGTAGCGTGCTTCAGATCGGAGGAGGAACCGGTATAAATATCGTCCAGGGCCAACTCCTCCGCTGCGTGTCCGCCTAAGGACATGGTTATCCGGGCCAACAAGCCCTTGCGGCCAAGGTTATCCCGTTCTTCAGCCGGCAGGGACAGGGTATGGCCCGCCGCCTGGCCACGGGGTACAATGGTCACCAGATGGACTTCATCGCAGCCTTCCAGAAAATGGCCGATCACCGCATGGCCGCCTTCATGGTAGGCCACCAGCTTCTTATCCTTTTCAGATACCTTGTGACTGCGCTTTTCAGGGCCCATCTGCACACGCGCAATGGCATCCACCAACAGCTGCTGATCAATCTTCTTTTTCCGTGCCCTGGCAGCCAGAATGGCCGCCTCGTTCATTACGTTTTCAAGATCCGCACCAGTGGCGTAGGGGGTACGCTTGGCGATGTTTGCCAAATCCACGTCTTCCGCCAAAGGCTTGCCCTTGGAATGGACCTTTAAAATATCCACCCGGCCGCCATGGTCGGGATAGTTGACCGTCACCTGGCGGTCGAAACGGCCAGGCCGCAAAAGAGCCGGGTCCAGAATATCCCGGCGGTTGGTCGCCGCCATGACGATAACGCCTTCATTTACCGCAAAGCCATCCATTTCAACCAGCAGTTGGTTCAAGGTCTGTTCCCGTTCATCGTGACCGCCGCCTAAACCGGCACCCCGATGGCGGCCCACTGCGTCGATCTCATCTATAAAGACGATGGCAGGGGCTGCTTTTTTCGCCTGATCGAATAAATCTCTTACGCGGCTTGCGCCAACACCAACGAACATTTCAACGAAGTCGGAACCGGAGATGGTAAAGAAGGGAACATCCGCTTCCCCGGCCACAGCCTTTGCCAGCAGGGTTTTACCCGTACCGGGAGGGCCCACAAGCAGCACGCCCTTTGGAATGCGGGCGCCCATTTCCATATAGGCCCTGGGATTGCGCAGGAAATCCACCATTTCTTGCAGCTCCTGCTTTTCTTCGTCCGCTCCAGCCACATCTTTAAAGGTAACCTTGTTTTTGCTGGAATCCACCATGCGGGCGCGGCTTTTGCCAAAGCTCATCACCTTATTGTTGCCGCCGCCCTGCTTCATCATAAAGAAATACCACAGCACCAAAACAAGGCCCATGGAAACCAGGAAGGGCAGCAATTCCATATACCAGGGAGTAACCACAGGGGCCCGGTATTCAATTGAGAAGCTTAAATCGTTCACGCTTAGGGTTTCCGGTGAAACATTAAGCCTGGCCGCTTCAATTTTTAAAACCGTATCGTAAAAATCCGGGCCAATGGTGGTTTCAAAATCGTATGAACGCTCCGGGAAATCGGACCGGGCGATTTTGGAGTTCTTTTCAATCCCTACCAAACTCAGGTTGGAAGTGCGGATAGCCACCGCCTCCACCTGCTGGTTCTTAATCTTGGTTAACAGGTCGTCGTATTCAATGCGCTTTGTTTGCACAAGGCCCAAGCTGCCGTTTAAAATCAGGGCGATCAATAAGAATGCCGCCAGCAGAACAGCATAGCCCATAAACCCACGGGGCGATTTTTTCAAAACAGGAGTCCTCCTTAAGTGATATGGTCTTCAAACACACATTATATCATATCGCCCCCACCAATGGCAAATGATACCTTCTTATTTTGTGTAAATTTTCGGGTCCAGCTCTCCAATTTCCGGAAGATTACGGTATTTTTCCGCATAATCCAAGCCGTAGCCTACAGCGAAGGCATCCGGCATATCAAAACCATAGTAATCCGGCTTTAAATCCACCTTGCGGTTACAGGGCTTATCCAATAGCGTTACAATCTTCACCGAAGCCGCTTTTCTTAGCTCCAGTGTCTTTTTAAGGGTGCTAAGAGTCAACCCCGTATCCACAATATCTTCAACGATAATCACGTCTTCCCCTTCAATGCTCCTGTCCAAATCCTTCACAATGCGCACCTTGCCCGAAGAGGTGGTGCCATCCTGGTAGCTGGAAAGGATCATGTATTCGGTACGGATGGGCAGGTCTACATGGCGGATCAAGTCGCAGAAAAACATGGCCGCCCCTTTTAAAATGCAGATCATCACCGGTGCCCTGCCCTTATAATCCCTTGTAATCTCCCCGCCCAGCTTTTCTACCACCTGGGCAATATCCTCCTTTGAAAAAACCAGTGTCTTTAAATCCTCATACAATGCGCAATCCTTGTTCATTTGTGCTTCTTCCTTTCATTTAAGCCACGGCATAGGGTGGCACGATGTCATTCGTATGGCTTCCATGTTCAGGTCCACCTTTAACAGCTGGCTGGCTCCCACCCCCGGCACCCAAAGCACCTGTGCTCCTTTGGTCAAAAGAGGGATAAGCCTGCGAAAAGGGCGGTCTACTTTATGGTTTGTAAAGTAATCCTGCAAGGATTGGCTGCCTTTTAAACCAAAGGGGCAAATGGTATCTCCCTGCTGCCAATAGCGCCACTGGGCGCCTTCCAATGCAGCTGCATTGATAGCCTGGGTTCGTTTGCCATCCCCGAAGCCCTTTCCAATGCCGTCCATTTTCACCGCCGGTTCAAAGGGCTTAAGCTTATGGGGCAAAAAAACATAGCGGTACCCGCTTTCGGCCACCAGGCCCTTTTCCAGGTTCACCTTCGCCCCCGGACCTTCAAAGATAAGCCTGTCCAAAGCCAAAGTGGTTTCGTAATCGCATTGCCCCGCAAACAGCCTCAAAGCCCGCAGCCGCACAGCCTTATTTAAGGCCCGCAGCCCTTCCAAAGGCAAATAAGCTTCGTTTGAAATGCAGCCCTTTGCCACTTGCTCCAAATAGGCATCCTCCAGGGCGGTTAATTCTGCCGCCTGGGCCATTTTCACTGCCGCTCCCGGCGCGAGGGCCTTCAATTGAGGCATGATGTTCAAGCGAATGGCGTTTCTAAGATTGTCCGGCATGAAATTGCTTTGATCCTGCCTGTAAGCCCCCGCGATCTGCTCCAAAGTGGTTTTTTCCACCTTTAAAAGGGGGCGTAAAACCCGCATGCCAAACAGCTCTTTTTCCGC
>JAVBTR010000033.1:0-11339 GCA_031556065.1 Eubacteriales bacterium
TACCTCCTAGGGTTTGTTGATGGAGTGAGGGGGGGTCTTTCTGCTGAAAGAACCCCCCTCACGCCTTCCCCCAATGCTTCAGCATAGATATCCTGGCCCCTTTAGGCTTATCCCCGTGCTCCTTATCCAAGCAAGAATAAGTATAAAGCTGTTCGCAGGGCATGTCGGGGCATTGGCCGCAGTGGGTGAAGCCCTTTTGCTGGCAGCAGGCGGCCACGGGGCATTCGCCATGGAAGGGATTGCCGTTGGTTTCGATGCAGCCGCCGCAATGGCAGGGCTCTTTGAAGGAACAATGGTTGCACAGAAGGCCGCAACGGGATTGGACGGTGAGAGCATCGGCGAGGGAGAATTCAGCCACTTCCCGGTCGATCCAGAGGGAGGTCCGTTCTGGGGTGAATTCGATGATACAATAGGTAGGATCGGTTTCTCCGCCGGGGAAGTGGTTGATAAACCAAGGCTGCCAAAGCTCATGCTTAATGGCTGGGTCGGTACGGAGCCAGGCGGTGCCGATGAGGGTGACGTTATCGCCGCCCTTATGGTAGCAAACGCTGGCTTTGGGGTTGCCACGGATGCGAAGGGCTTTGTTCCCTTCCGTTCCCGAAGAAAAATAGGCCTTGAAGATGCCATCGGTTTTAATGCTGGAAATAGTGGAACAGGAGGGGAAACCGTCTTGATCGATGGTGGCAATATAAGCGTCTTCAGATTCGTTAACGATAATGTTGGCTTTTTCTAAAATGCTTAAATTCATTGGTATTTCTCCTTTAGCTGTTTTGCTTTATTTTACTTTATTGAACATGACAACACCATGGCGTGTTCAAATCCATTAAAGAGGCGTTTATGCAAAGAATGACTGAGGGCAATCTGTTTGCCAAGCTGCTTAAGTATACCATTCCGCTTATTCTGGGCAATATTTTGCAATTGACGTACAACGCGGTCGATTCCATTGTAGTAGGGAAGTTTGTGGGAGAGGAGGCCTTGGCGGCTGTCAGCGCGGCCAACCCGGTGCTGACCATCTTCGTGCTGGGGGTATCGGGCATCAGCATGGGTGCATCGGTGCTGATGAGCCAATTCTTCGGGGCCGGAGAAAATGCAAAACTAAAGAAAGAGTTGGCCACCACGCTATTGTTTGGGGCGGCCTGTTCGGTTTTACTGCTGGGGCTGGGGGTGATGTTCGCCCGGCAAATTCTTTACCTAATGAATGTACCAGCGGAGATTATGACCACGGCGGAAGGGTATCTCCGGATCATTTTCGTAGGCTTTGTTTTTACGTTTTTATATAATATTATGGCCTTCGCCCTGCGCAGTGTTGGGGATTCAAAAACCCCTATGCTGTTTCTGGGTGTTGCGGCAGTAAGCAATATTGGGCTGGATTTGCTGTTTGTATGTGTGTTCCGCATGGGCGTATGGGGGGCGGCCTGGGCTACGGTCATGGCCCAGGGGCTTTCCATGGGCCTGTGCTTTTACTACGTGAACCGGAAGATTCCCTTACTAAAATTACGTATGGCAGACATCAAATTGGATAAGCTCCTTTTAAAAGAAACGCTGAAGAGCGGCTCCATTACGGCGCTGCAGCAAAGCTGCCAGCCTATTGGGAAGGTGTTTATCCAATCGGTGATTAATGCCCAGGGGATCACCGCCATGGCTGCCTTTAACGCGGTTTGCCGGGTGGACGATTTTGCCTGTATCCCAGCACAGAGCATTGGGCTGGCTTTGATGACAGCTGTAGCCCAGAACCGGGGCGCGGGAAAGCAAGACCGGGTCCAAGAAAGCTTTCGCAAGGGAATGCTGTTGGAGCTATGCTATTTCCCCTTTATTTTTTTAATGACGTTGGGTTTTAAAACCCCCATCATGAACCTTTTCGCGCCCCATCCGGGGGCGGAAATGATCACCATAGGGGTAAGCTATTTAAGCATAAAAGCCTTTTTCTTTGTGATGCCTTGTATTACCAACGGTTTGCAAGGTTACTTTCGGGGCATGGGCAAAATGACCTTGACCCTGATTGCCACGCTGATCCAGATCACCTTAAGGGTGATCGTAACCATCCTTTTAGTGCCCAGGAGCGGCATTTCCGGCGAAGCCTACGCCTGCTTTGTGGGCTGGATGGCCATGACGGTGTTTGAAATGGGGTATTACTTTATTGCTTTCTCCAAGCAGAGGGCGATAGCAGAATAAGGAAAGGGAAAATCTCCAGCCTGCCTGCCAGCATGAGAAACGATAAAACAAACTTTGAAAAATTGCTGTAGCCGCCGAATGTACCTGCGGGGCCAACCATGGCAAAACCAGGGCCAACGTTATTCATACAAGTGATAGAGGCGGTCATATTGGTGGCAAAATCGTGAATCCCATCCAGCGAAACCAAGGTGGCACCAATAAACATCAGCGCGCAATAGAGGAAAAAGTAAATGGCCACATTGAACAGCATGGATTCCTCCATGCCCTTGCTTTCAAAGCGTACCACCTGGGTTTTCCGGGGCTGAAACATTTGGTGAACCGCCCGGCGGGCCGCCTTAATTAATATGCCAAAGCGCACTACCTTAAGGCCACCGGCGGTAGAGCCTGCGCAGCCGCCAATAAGCATAACGAACAAGAGAAGCATTTTAGCCGCTTCCGGCCACATATCGAAATTGGTGGTGGCATAGCCGGTGGTAGAAATAATACTGGCCACCTGAAAAGCGCCATGCTCAAGCGCCGCAGAAACCGATTGATAGAGGGGATAAACAATCACGGTTACCAGCAGGGTGCAAACAAGCACAATAGCCCCAAACCAATGAAGCTCTTCCATGTGAAGGGCTTCTTTCCATGAGCCCATGACCAGTTTATAGTAAAACGCGAAGTTCACCCCGAACAAGAGCATGGCAATGGTAATAATCCAATGAATAACAGCGGAATCGAAATAGCCAACAGACTGGGCATAATTGGCAAAGCCGCCTGTGCCTGCCGTTCCCAAGCTAAAAACAAACGCATCATAGGGCCCCATTCCCGCAAGCATGAGAAGGACGACCAAAAAAGCAGTCATGCCCCCATAGATTAGATACAGTATCTTGGCCGTATCCCCCATTTTAGGCACCAGCTTGGAAAGGCTGGGCCCGGGGCTTTCCGCTTTGGCCAGCAGGGCTGTGCGGCCTGTGACCTTGGGAAGGATGGCCAGGGTAAAGATCAGAATACCCATACCGCCGATCCAGTGGGTGAAGCTGCGCCACATCATCACACCCCGGGGCTGGTTAAGGAAATGGGTCATAACCGTGGCGCCGGTGGTGGTAAAGCCGGAGGCGGATTCGAAGAACGCGTCAAAGAAATTGGGCAGCAGGCCGCTTAGCATTATAGGAACGGCACCGCAAAGGGAAAGGATGATCCAGGCCACGGCCACAATCATGAAGCCCTCCCGGAGCTTAAGGTTTTTATCTTTGGGTTTAACAAACACATGAATAGGCAAGCCAATTAAAAGCATGGGAAGTATGGTCCAGATAAAGGCCATGGCATCCCCATCGCCATAATAAAGGGCCACTAAAAGGCTGGGAATCATAAGCAGTGCTTCAATAAGCACCAATTCCCCCTGGATTTTGAGCATCAGTTTTATGTTCACCGTTCGATTACCTCGTTCAAGTCCGAAATCCCGGTACCCTCCACCACAATGATCACGCTGTCCCCGGCTTCGATATGATCGCCGCCAAAGGGAATGGTAATGCGGCCATTGCGTACAATGCACACCACCAGGGTGCCCTTTTTCATTTTCAAGTCTTTGAGGGGCACGCCAATGTAGGGCTCATCCACCATGGCGATAAACTCCAGCGCCTCCGCCTTGCCCCCCATCAGCTGGTAAACCTTTTCAACCGCCGTGCCGATACCGCCCTCATGGGCGCGGACGTAGCGCAGAATCGTATCGCAGACTATGGCTTTGGGGCTAACAATGCTATCCAGGTTCAGCCGGTGAATTACTTCCTTATCGGTAATGCGGTTGTTTTTCACCACCACCTTTTGCACCCCACGGGTGGCTGCGTAAAGGCCGGTAAGAAGGTTTTCTTCATCCCTGTTGCTAAGGGCGATAAAGGCATCGGTGCTGTCCAGCCCTTCCTGCTGCAATAAATCTTGATCGGAGGCGTCGCCGCAGATAATGCTGGCTTCCGGCAAGCTTTCAGATAGGCTCACGGCCTTTTCCTCGTTAATTTCGATGATGGTAATGTTCATGCCAAGGGGCATAAGCATTTTAGCCAGGTAGTAGGAAATGCGGCCGCCGCCCATCATGGTAATGTTTTTAATCTTCCCATGAATGCGGCCCAAATGCCGGAAATAGGCGGTAATATTAACGATATCCCCCGCCACATGAACCGTATCATCCAGATGGATAATGGTATCCCCATCAGGTATAATGACCTCTTCGCCCCGCTCGATGGCAGCATAGAGAACCACGGCCTGATGGTTCTTTTTTAAATCTTTAATAGGGATGCCGATGATGGGATCCCCCTCGTTAACGTGAAAGGCCACCATTTCCACCCGGCCCTTGGCGAAGGATTCAATGTTCATGGCGAAGGGGAAACGGAGCAGGCGGCTGATTTCAAGGGCAGTGGCCCGCTCAGGGTTCACAGCCATGTCGATATCGAGCTCTTGCTGCAGAAGATTAAGGCTCTCATGGTATTCAGGATCCCGTATACGGGCAATGGCATATTTTGCGCCCAGCTTTTTGCTGATCAGGGCGCAGAGCATGTTAATTTCATCGCTGGCTGTAGCTGCAAGCAGCACATCGGCTTTTTCCACCTGGGCTTCGATAAGGGTCTGGGCATTGGCGCCATTGCCCTTTAAAGTCATGACATCCAGGGTATCCTGGCTCTTTTTTAAGACGGACTCGCTCTTATCCACGATGACCACATCATGGCCCTCCAGAGCCAAATGCTCGGACAGCATGTGCCCCACTTTGCCATCGCCCACCACTAAAATACGCATGTCAAAAATTCCCTCCATCAAAATACGAATTTATTGTAGCACATTTTTGCTGTTATGCAATAAGGAAGAACGCCGGGACGCTGTCCCCGACCCTGCCAAAGGGCTATGCCCTTGGGTATCCCAGCATCGTGGGGATAAAGCAGAAAAGCCTTTACTGAGGTTAAAGGTATTTTTTTGTGTCCTAACACGAAACAATGATCAAGAAATACGAACATACGTTCTTGACTTTTGGTTTTTATATGGCTATAATGAGAATGAACGTTCGCTTATCTCTATTCAGGAGGAACTTAAAATGGAAGGAAACACATTCGAAAAAGGAGGACAACCCTTATGAAAACAGGATGGGGACATGTCATAAACGAAAACGGCGTAGATGAGTACTTTGCGCCAAACACACTGGCGCCACAGGTGCTTATGGCAGAGGATGGCCCAACGTTGATTGACGCGCTGGCAGAAAAAATTGAAAACCGGTATGCGGTCATTGAAACGGCCCATATTCAGGAAGCTGCTATTGTATCGGCACTGATTGAAAATGGCGCCATTGAGGATGTACACATTAAGGAAGCGGCTATATCCACAGCCAAGATACGCGATCTAAAAGCAGAAGTGCTCAATGCAGTCATTGCAAACCTGGATGAGGTCATTGCAGGTACCGTACAAACCAACGAGCTGTACAGCAAGATCATCATGGCCGTGTCCGGGGAGATTCGAGAGGTGATAGCCGGCGATGTACAGACCAATACACTGTATGCCAATATCATCGAGGCCGTATGTGCAGATTTGGAAAAGCTGGCAGCAAGCGAGATCATAACCCCTGTGCTGGAAGCTGTAGCAGCGGATATTGATAAGCTGGATGCGGGGGTACTGTATGCCCAGGTTATTGATGCTGTGAATGCGGATATAAAGCAATTAACCGCAAGCCATCTATATGCCAGCTTGGCAGATATAAGCAAAGCCACTTTAAAGGATGCGCAAATCGATTTTGCACAGGTGCAGGACCTGATCGCAGGGAAGGCCATTATCACCAAAGGGGTTGGGGACAAGCTGGAGATTGCCCGGTTGGCGGTAACGGAGGCCAACATGGTAAGCCTAACAACGGGCGAACTGATCGTAAAAGGCATTGATGGGCTATTTTACACCATTACGGTAGATGATCAAGGGAATATCAAGCCGGAATTAAAGACCATTACCGGAGAGAACGTAGAAGACGCCAGTCTTGGCGGGGAAAAGATTATCGAAAACAGCATTACGGCCACCCAGCTTAATGTGCAAGAGATTTTCGCCAACAGCGCCCTGGTAGGTGCGATTACGGCCCAGAACCTGGATGTGGCAACCCTGTTTGCCGACGATGCTTTTATCGGTGAGTTGGAAACACACCTCATTCAAAGCGACTACCTTTCAGTGGTTATTCAAAAAGCACCTGAGCTATTTGAAAGCCTGAGCATGTTTTTCGATTTTACCACCAAGGGGCTTATTATCCGCCAGCCAGACAGTGAGGTTTCCGTCAGGCTCAGCGATGCGGAGCTGGGCTTCTACCAGTCGGAGCAGCGGGTGGCGTACATATCCAACAGCCAGTTAAATATTGGCAGAGCAAAGGTAGATAGCACCTTGGCTATCGGTAGCCATCAATGGATTACAGAGCCCAGCGGCGGGCTATCACTTGTTTGGATAGGAGATGAAATTTAATGGCAACCATGATTATACCCATTTCAGCGCCGACCTTTTCGGCGGTGCCCAAAGGCTACACCTTCACAGGCACCTTAAAGCTGCCTCAGCTGGTGAGCGCCCCCATACGAATTAACAGTGCAAATCTCTATTGGGGCTATGCCCGGTTGTATGTGCGGGGGGATTATTTAACCGTCACTGCCGGGGACACGGCTTTTAGTTCCGATATTTTTTCCATCGACGTGGATAGCAACCTCAAGGAACGGGATGTGGCCCTGCATTGCTCCAACCCGGGGGCCGACCACCTTTTAAAAGTCCAAAGCCGAACTGTGACCTTTACTGTGACAACGGCGGTCAGCACCAGCGGCAACATCATCGACCGCCCCCGGGCCGGGGATATGACGCTGACCCTGAATTACGATATTACCACCACCGCCTGCACAGCACCCACGGCCCTGACAGCAAGCGCTACGCTGACAGAGGGTAATGTAACCCTGACGGGTGCCGGGGCTGAAGGGGGCGCGGCCAATGGTATTGCAGGCTATGAATTACAATACCGGGATAGCGCTGATAGCACCAGCTGGGGTGGTTGGAACGGGTATACCACTGTAGGCGCTACTGGGGGAAGCTTCAGCGCGTCGGTGCCTCCTCCCGCCCGTGGATATTACCGCCAATGGCGGGCACGCACCGTCGGAACTGCGGGCAGCGGCTGGGAAAGCCCATGGAAGGAAGCCACCAACACCACCCGACGGTATGCCCTATCGATCCTGGGCCTAAACAAGACCAGCTTGGATGCCGGCGGGGCTATTACAGCCAGCATCGGCCCTATGGCCGCTAATTTGACCCATAGGGTGAAATGGTTATTTGGAAACCGGAGCGAGGCCAAGGACATTGGGGCAAGCGTGTTCACCAGTAACTATACCATACCCACTGAATGGCTGGATCAAATCCCCACGACGGTAAGCGGGGTGGCCTCTTGTGTATTGGAAACCATTTTGAACGGCACGGTTCTTGGCAGTGTAAGTATTGGTTTTACCATTACCTGCCCCGCTAGTGTTGTACCCAGCATTGGCACATTGACAGCAGCGCCTGTCAGCGATAAGGTGCCAGGTGGCTGGGGGCTGTATCTTAAGGGCCAGAGCAAAGCAAGAATCACCATGGGCACGGTAGCGGCAGGGACAGGCAGTACCATCGTAAGCCGGTCTATTGTTGGCGGTGGTTATTCAGGCTCCGGGACGGAGCTATTAACAGGCCTGGTGCAGGCGCATGGAAACGTAGAGTTTACAGCTAATGTAACAGACGGACGTGGGCGCACAGCTACTAAGACGATAAGAGTGTTTTTTGATGATTACAACACTCCGAAGATCGTTAATCTCGAGGCTTACCGGGCCAATGCTCAGGGGATACAAACAGATAACAGTACCCAGATCGGGGGAACGGTGAACTACTCCTTTACCAAGGTAGGCGAAAACGACGCATCTATTTGGGTATATGTGAATGATACCCCCGTAGTAACCGCAGAAAGCTTAAGCAGGACCAGCAATGCCTACGCTTTGGCCTTGCCAGGGCCTTACGATACGGCCAAGAGCTTTAAAGTTCGAATCGTGATTAAAGATACGGTCGGCGCGGTGGATGCCACAGCCGAAACCCTTGTTAATACGGCCAGCCGAATCATGTCTGTAGGGACTGGTGTCAATGCAGGCGTCGCTTTTGGCAAAATGTGCGAGTACGATAAAACCGTAGAATTGACAGCAGATTGGAACTTCAGGCTGAAAGGCAAAGCGTTTATCGATTTGGTATACCCTGTTGGAGCCATTTACATGAGCGCGGCTGCCACTAACCCCGGAACGCTTTTCGGTGGTACATGGGCGGCATGGGGAGCAGGACGTGTGCCCATCGGCGTAGGCAGCAATGGCACTACCAATTATACCGGAGCCGAGGCAACAGGAGGGGCGGAAAGCCACAGCCATGCGGTGAATAGTCATTCCCATACCATCAATGACCATAGCCATTACGTAGGCGGGCATACCCATACCACCGGGGATTGTACATTAAATATCAATCAGATTCCAAGTCACAACCATCGCTTGAGGGCTTGGGCATACCAAACAAACGGTAATGCCACTACCTATTATGGTGCTAATGCTCAGGTTAATGTCGACAACTGGGATCCGGATGGAACTCATATTACATACTCTGGTGGCAGCGGTGCCCACAACCACGGTTCTACGGGCGCAACTGCATTCAATACCAACGGCTGCGGGGCGTTGACCAGCAATGGCACAGCACCTGGCACCAATGCGGGCGATAACCGCCAGCCCTACATTACCTGCTACATGTGGAAGCGCACTGCATAACAGCAGCTACAGAGAACCCGGGGCGGCGCGGTAAAGGCGCGCCGCCCCAACCAAGAACGGAGGAAAGCAGTTTGAAAAAACATGAAGAGAAGGTTTTAAAGCCCTTCACCCCCAGCAGGGGCCAAAAAGGCTTTAGGCGAGAAGAAAATGAAAAACGCACCCGGTCAGCCAAGGTGTATTCGCTGGGTGCTGGAGAATATCAAGCCATTATCTACCCGGAAGCCGTCCATTACCAGGATCGGAAAACGGGGGCGTTTCATGAGATCGATAACCGGCTGGTTGCCAGAAAAGACAGCCGTGGGCGAAGCTACTACCAAAACAAAGCCAACGGGGATATGCGGGTCAACCTTTACGGGTTGGATAACGATAAGGCCTTCATTATCGAAAACGGCGATGGCCAAACCCTGAAATGGCGTATTCAAGGGGCGGCAGGGGTACAGCCCCAAATTAACCCTTTGGAAGAAAACGAAGCAGCCCTTTGGGCCGAAGCGTTTTATGGAGATATCTTTGAAGGTACGGACCTTGTGTGCCAGGTGGTGTCCAACCGGTTTAAGGATGAAATTATCTTTAAGGCCTACGAAAACGTGCGGCCCATTACCTTCCTAATGGAAGCGCCGGACTTATGCGCACAAACCGACGAAGCCGGGGAAACCGTTTTTACCACCCCGGATGGGGAAACCGCCTTTACGCTGCCCCCGCCGTTTATGGTCGACAGCGCAAAGGAAGTGGGCCAGGGCAGTGTGGCAGTGGAAGCCTGCTTTAAAGAACGGGAAAATGTATATATGCTTACCTATACGCCGGATGAGGCTTGGCTGCAAACGGCGGTGTTCCCTGTCACCTTGGACCCGGCGGTAATCACAGACCAGAACCGCTTCGCTATTGAGGATACGTATAGCTGCAGTAAACAGCCGGGCACAAGGCATTCCGAAGATAACTTTCTGCGGTTAACCCACAACAGCAGCAACTGGGGGGAATGCGATTGCTTTTTCAGGTTTGTGGACAGCCATCTTCCCAGCATCGATAGCTCCTACTACGTAACCAAGGCCTATTTTACCATGATGACAGACAACAACGCCTCTTACCCAACCAGCGCCAGCCCAGTGGTTCTGCGGGAAGTCTTGGCCGACTGGCAGCCCAAAACGCTAACTCATAATAACCGCCCTGCCGTATCTGACCGGGTGGTGGATTATGTGTATATGGAAAAGAACGGTTGGAACTGCCGCTATATGTTCGACATATCCAACCTGGTGCGCAAATGGTATGGGGGTAGCAATTATGGGTTCAGGCTGGAAGCCACCAGCAATACCTATGCGCAGCTATGGGCCAGCGAAAACGGCAGAGAGGAATACCGGCCATTTGTAATCATCAATTACAACAGCCTGGCCGGGCTTGAAGATTATCTGGCTTATGACAGCCAAAGCATGGGCCGGGCGGGCACCGGGTCTGTAAGCTTGTACAACGGCAACCTGATATTTGCCCACCAGGACACGGCAACCAACGGCAGCCTCATGCCGGTTTCGTTAGCCCATTACTACAATTCTTGCTACCATGATTTAAACCCCTTTGGTTTGGGAAACGGGTGGAAATCCAGCCTGAACCTGACGCTGCACAAGGAAACCCTCCAAAGCCCCGGCCCAAACGGCAGCAGCGCGGATATAACCTATTATGTTTACATGGATGGGGATGGCACCCGCCACCACTTCCAATACAAGGACGGCAAATGGAGCGACTTAAGCGGCCTTGAAATGACCTTGACCCTGGCAGGCGGGCTTGCCACCCTTCGGGATAAAATGGATAACACCATGGTCTTCCCCGAGCCTACGTTGGAGTTTAACAATAATGCCGCAAACATGAAGCAGGCCACCGCCCTTACCGATGCCCAGGGCAACACCCTTAGCATTACAGGGGGGCTAAAATTCACCAACGTTTTAGATGGCGCAGGGCGCAGCACATCCGCCTCCTGGGGCCAGAACCTGGCAAGCTATACCGCGCCGGGCATGAGCACCAGCGTAGGCTTTTCATACGACGGCAACGGGCGGCTGAGCCAGATTCGCCACGAAGACAGCGAAACCACCACCTATACCTATAACAGCCTTGGCCTGATGGAAACCGCTGTGAACCTGGATGGGTTAACCGTTAAGTACGAATACCATACCAGCAGGGCCCCTTACCGGGTAAAAACGGCAAAGGTCTATTCCGGCACCCTGGTGGTGGCGCACAAAGAATATGTCTATGGGGATATGATCACCATCGTAACCGACCATTTAAGCGGCAAAAGCCTTTATTACCACTTTAACGATCATGGGAACCTGGTGGCCGTGAACGATGAATTGGGCTATGGCGCCTTTGCCAGGTATTCCCTCGCTTCGCCCATTAACC
>JAVBTR010000048.1:0-26026 GCA_031556065.1 Eubacteriales bacterium
TTGCCCAGCGCTGGGGACTCCGATCCCAACCTTGCTACCCGGGTACAGTCCGGCCAGCTGGATTACGGCTACACCAAGTCCATCTCCCAGGTGCAATCCATTAAAGATGCCGCAGGTGTTACCGTTACCGCCGTGGATGTACGCTATACCCGTCTGTTATACTTAAACAAGTTCGATAAAAAAGACGGCACCCCCTCCCCCTTAAAGGACGCTAAGGTTCGCCAGGCTATCCGCTACGCTATCGATATGGCCACCATCTGCGACACCCTTTTTGAAGGAGCCGCTGTCCCCGCCGATGTGCTAATCCCCGGCGCGGCCGACAAAGCAGAAGGCCTCAACTCCTACGACTACAACCCCGAAACCGCCAAGTCGCTGTTGGCGGAAGCTGGCTGGGATCAAAGCACTGTCATCAAAACCGTGTACTACTACACCGATCAGGCTACCGTGGATCTGATGACCGTGATCCAGGCATACCTTTCTGAAGTGGGCATCAAGATGGAATTTGAACTGGTTCAGGGCGACCTGGCCACCATTCTTTGGAGCGCTCCTGCCGATCAGACCAACGGCCCCCGTGCTGTGGATTGGGATATGTGCTATGCTGCCAACGCAGCGCTTTCCCTCCACGAATACTACGACCGTTACCGCACCGGTTCTTCGGCTAACTCCCACACCCCTGAAGACGCCGAATTGAACGCCCTGATCGACGCCACTAACGCCTCCGCCGATGTGGATGCCCAGCTCGCGGCCTTCAAGGCGTTGACCGCTTACGAAAACGAAACCATGTTTGCCATGGCGCTGTACTATCAACCCATCTTCCTTGTTACCAGCGACCGCATTGGGGATATCAACAAAGCCAATCCCCAGTTCTGCTACAACTGGGATGTGCAAAACTGGAACGTACAATAATCAGCCAACACCGTTGGGGGCGGCAAACGCCGCCCCCCTTTCCATGAAACAATGGAGGGGATTTTATGCGTAATACTCTTTTATACATTTTAAAGAAACTGATCATGCTGATTCCCATGGTCGTTTTCATCACCTTTCTTATCTACCTGGGCCTTTATTTAACCCCGGGCGACCCGGTATCTTACATGTTCCCGCCGGATCAGTTAGCCAATATCGACCCTGTGAAGCTGGTGGAAATGCGTCAGCTTTACGGCCTGGACGATCCTTTTTTCGTGCAGTATTTTAAATGGTTCCTCCAATTGCTTCAGGGTAATTTCGGCTACTCCATTACCAACGGGGTACCGATCAAGACGCTGCTGGTGCAGCTGTTCCCTGCTACCCTGGAACTGTCTTTAGCGGCGCTGATTATTTCTTCCGTGTTGGGCAGTGTCCTTGGGATATTGAGCGCTTTAAAAAAAGGCTCCATTGGGGATAATGTTCTGACTGTCGCTGGAATGATCGGCGTGTCCATTCCCCAGTTTTTCTTTGGAATGCTTTGCATACTCATTTTCGCCTTAAACTTGAACGTTCTTCCCATTGGGGGCCGCACTGCTCCTGGGATTACCAGCTTCTTTGGACGCGCAAAGTTTTTAGTGCTGCCTGCCAGCGTTTTGGGCATCTCCCTTACCGCTGGGGTTATGCGCTATGCCCGTTCCAGCATGCTGGATACATTGAATAAAGATTACATTAAAACAGCCCGGGCCAAGGGCTTGCCTGAATGGCGGGTAAACCTGGTTCACGGCTTCCGTGTGGCCTTAACCCCTGTGGTGGTTTTAATCGGTTTTCGCTTACCTACGCTGATCTCCGGCTCTGTGATCATTGAAACCATTTTCCAATGGCCAGGCATTGGCAACGCCTTTAAAACCGCCGTTACCGGGCAAAATTATCCGCTGGTCATGATGATCGCCCTGTTTTCCGTTTTAGCAGTGCTTATTGCCAGCTTCCTGGTAGATATTTTAACCGCCATTTTGGACCCACGGGTTCGCCTGGAATAGGAGGAATGAATATGACTACTTTAAAACGTTCCAGGCTGGATCGAAAATTCGACAAGCTTCGAGATATGGAAGGCACGCCGAAAAAGCGAAAAATGAGCCGTGCCCTGCGCAAAATGCTTTCCAACAAATTAGCGGTGGCCGGGACATTCGTATTTGCCATTATCCTTTTAGCCTGCCTCTTAGCCCCGCTGATCGCTCCCTATGACCCCCTTAAGACCAACCTTCGGGAAATGACACAAGCACCCTCATGGCAGCACCTTTTCGGAACCGATAAGCTGGGCCGGGATGTGTTTACCCGTGCCCTTTACGGTGGCCAGCTTTCGATTTTAATCGGCCTTGGCTCCGCCCTTTGCGCGGCCATTATCGGTGTGGCCCTAGGCTGCTATTCCGGCTACAAAGGCGGCTGGCTAGACAAAGTTGTCCTGCGGCTTTCAGAAGTATTCATGGCCTTCCCCCAGCTTATTCTGGTACTCATGCTGGGCACCATCTTTGGCCGCGGGGTGGGCAACCTGGTTTTTATTTTCGTGTTAACAGGCTGGGGCGGGGTTTACCGCCAGGCAAGAGCCAAGATGCTGTCCCTTCGGGAAGAGGAATATGTTCAATCCATGAAGGCCTTTGGCATTAACGAGCTGACTATCGCCTACAAGCATATGCTGCCAAACGCCATTGGCCCTGTGCTGGTAAATCTGACCTTATCTACCGCCATGTTCATTCTAGACGAGGCTGCTATGAGCTTTTTAGGTTTAGGCGTACCCCCGGAAATCGCCACCTGGGGCAACATTCTAAACGCTGCCCAGGATTTATACATCATGCAAAATTACTGGTGGATGTGGCTGCCGGTGGGCATTATGGTTTCCCTGTTCGTGATCTCAATCAACTGCATCGGGGATGGCCTGCGGGATTCCACAGACCCGTCCCAGCAGGGTTAAGGGGGCGCGTTTAAATGGAGCAAGCGATTATTACTGTCAAGGATTTGCATACCTATTTCTATTCCGACAAACGCTGTAACCGGGTATTAAATGGCATTTCCTTCGAATTATACAAGGGCCGCACCTTATGCGTGGTAGGCGAATCCGGCTGCGGCAAAAGCGTTACGGCCAATGCGGTAATGCAGCTTTTACCCAAGCTTTCACGCATCGAAAGTGGCTCTATCACCTACCATAGCGATAGGGGCGATATCAGAATCGATCAGCTGCCAAGAAACGGCAGGCAAATGCGTTCCCTTCGAGGCAGCGACATGGCCATGATCTTTCAAGATCCCATGACGGCTTTAAACCCGGTATACACAATCGGCTTTCAGATTGGCGAAACCCTAAAGTACCATAGCCCCATGAACAAGAAGCAACGCCGGGCACGTTCCCTTGAGCTGATCGCCCAAATGGGTATTTCCACCCCGGAAAAACGCATCGATCAATACCCCCACGAGTTTTCCGGCGGCATGCGCCAGCGGGGCATGATCGCCATGGCCATGAGCTGCAACCCCAAGGTACTGATTGCCGATGAACCTACCACCGCCTTGGATGTCACCATCCAGGCGCAGATATTCGAACTGATGGCCAAGCTCAAGCGGGAGCACGATACAGCCATCATGCTCATTACCCATGATATGGGCGTTGTAAGTGAATTGGCGGATGATGTGGCGGTGATGTACATGGGCAACATTGTGGAGCGGGGCCCCGTCCGCGATGTGCTAATCAACCCTGCTCACCCTTATACCAAGGCATTATTGCGTTCCATTCCCGTTTTGCACAAAGGGAAAAACCAAGACTTGGAACCCATCCGCGGCGTGACCCCCGATCCCTACGATCGCCCTGTTGGCTGCCAGTTCAGTCCCCGGTGCGATTATTGCAACGAAAAATGCAGGGAAATGCCAACCGAAAGAAGCCTTACAGATACCCATTCCGTACGGTGCTGGCACTCCCAGGAGGTGAGAATATAATGGAAGTCCTTTTAAAATTAAGGGGCGTTAAAACCTTTTTCCCCGTTCGAGGCGGGTTTTTCAACAAGGTACGCGATTATGTTCAGGCTGTCAACGATGTGGATTTGGACATTTACCGCGGAGAAACCATGGGCCTAGTAGGCGAATCCGGCTGCGGGAAAACCACCCTGGGCAAATCCATTATTCAGCTTGTTCACGCCACCGACGGCACCATGATGTACGATTTCGGGCAACAGCACGGCGGCGTGAAGGATTTAAGGAAGCTTTCAAGGAAAGACGAAAACTTGATGCACAAGCGTTTGCAAATTGTCTTTCAAGACCCTTATTCCTCTTTAAATCCTGCTTTTACTGTGTTTCAATCCTTTGTGGATCCTTTGAAGCGCTTTGGGATTACCAGAAAAGAAAACCAGCGGCAATTGGTCGGTGATATGCTGGAAGCGGTGAATCTGCGTCGGGAATACATGGATCGGTATCCCCATGAATTTTCCGGCGGCCAGCGCCAGCGGATTGGCATCGCCCGTGCCCTTTGCGTTCAGCCAGAAATGATCGTCTGCGACGAAGCGGTTTCCGCGTTGGATGTATCCATCCAGGCTCAGGTATTAAAGCTGCTTCTGGAATTAAAAAAAGAAAGAAATTTAACCTATATTTTCATCACACACAACTTGGCTGTGGTAGAATATATTGCAGACCGTATCGCGGTGATGTACTTAGGCCGCATTGTGGAGCTTTCTAATACAGAAGAAATTTTCGAAAACACCATGCACCCCTACACCAAAGCGCTTTTATCCGCCATTCCAGTGGTGGACCCTGATCAAAGGCACAGCCGTATCGTTCTTTGCGGAGATGTACCCAACCCCGTACACCCTCCCAAGGGCTGCCATTTTCATCCCCGCTGCGAAAGCTGCATGGCTATCTGCAAAACCCAAATGCCGCCTCTTACAAAGTATATTAAAAACGGCAAGGAACATTTCTGTGCCTGCCACCTATATTCAAAGGAGTAATAAACCGTGGAAGATTACTTTGGCACCAACCCCATGCCACAAGATTTCGAGCTTTTCTGGGAAACCCGCATGAATGAAGCGGAGCAAGTGCCTTTAAGCTTTACCCTTTCCCCTGCCGGTTTTCCCGAATACGAAACCGTCGGGTTTTATGAGCTATGGTTCACAGGCATCAATGGCGAAAAAGTCTATGCTAAATATCTGAAGCCCAAAACCCAAGCCCACATTCCCCTGGTGCTTCAATTTCATGGCTACCCAGGGGCCAGCCGCAGCTGGCTGGAGCAATGCTCCTTTTGCGGCATGGGTTTTGCCCTGGTGGCCATGGATTGCCCTGGCCAGGGCGGCTTCGGCCAGGATGTGGGCGGCTACATGGGTTCCACCGTATCCGGCCACCTGATTGCCGGTTTAGATGGCGACCCAAAGGATATGTATTATGTGCGGTTGTACCAAAACATCCGCATACTTTGCCGTATTGTCAAGCAATTGGAAGGCATCAATCTAAACCGTGTCTACATCAACGGTGCTTCCCAGGGAGGCGGTCTGGGCCTTGGCTGCGCGGCGCTCAATAGCGATCTTATCGCCAAGGCGGCCATCCTCTACCCCTTTTTATCCGATTTTCAAAAGGTATTCGAACTGGATGCGGATGTGGTCGCCTATGAAGGGCTACGCTATTATTCCCGCTGGTTCGACCCTGAAGGAACGCGGCTTACCGAAACTTTCACCAAGCTGGGCTATTTCGATACGCAAAATTTCGCCCACATGGTGCGCTGCCAGGTGCTTTTCGGCACCGGCCTTAGCGATACCATTTGTCCGCCTATTACCCAGGATGCTGTGTACAACAAGCTCAACTGCAAAAAACGCCGGGAATTCTTCCCCGGCTTCGGTCACGAGGAAATTCAGGCTTTCGATGACATGCTTCTCTCCTTTTTTCAGGAAGTTCCCATCGCCTGCGAAACCCTTTCCTTCGGGGATCACCTCACCGCCCGCTACCTCTATCCCTCTGGCGATGGCATGATACCCACAGTGCTTATGTTTCATGATTCTGGCCGTCCTGTCCGGGGGTGGCATCACATGAGCAGATTCATTGCCTTGGGTTATGCCGTTCTTGCCCTGGAGGAACAATCCAGCACAGCCATTCCAGCCCTTATTGACCTGGCCCTGGGTCTACCCCGAACCGGAAAGCTCATCACTTGGGGCGAAGGCTTTGGCGGCAGCTTGGCCATTGAAGCAGCAGCCCAATTCCCCAAAGTGGTCAATGGCTGTGCCGCCTTGAACCCTTTCTTTACAGACGCCAGCACCCTTCAATGCCCTTTTCTCTTGGGTACCGGGATGATGGGCACCCTTTCGCCCTCTGCCAACCAGAAAGCTCTTTTCGAAACTGCCGGTTGCCTCAAAAAGCATTTGACTTACCCCAAATATGGCCATGAACGGATCAAAGCTTTCGAAGATGCTATGCTCCGTTTCTTTGCGTAAAACAGTACAGAACGCTCAACGGCCTGGGTGGAACTCCCATTTTTATTAATTCAGCCATGCAAAGGCACAATCCACATATAACGCTGCACCAATAGCCAGGGCCTTTTCATCTATATCGAAATGGCTGTTATGGGCCGGGCCATAAGAACCGGGTACAGCGTCACTTCCCGTGCCTACGTAGGCATAAACTCCCGGCACGCGGAGCAAAAGCTCCGCAAAATCATCTCCCCCGCAAGAAAGCGCCCTGTCGGTGACAAGTGCCTTTGGCCCAAGCATCGCCTTTACCAACTGGCCTACTTCCTCGCATACCATGGCATCATTGCTCAAGGGCGAGGTATAGTCCTCCCATTCTACCGTGGCCACGGCACCGTAGAGTTGTGCTGTGGCTTTGGCAATTTCCTCCACCTTATGGTTTACCATTTTGCGAAGCTCCGGTGTAAAAAGCCTGGTGGTACCTTCCAGCACCGCGTCCTCCGCCACAATATTGTAGGCAGTGCCCGCCGCCATTTTGCCGATACCCACAATGGCCGAATCAATAGGCGAAGTTAAGCGGGTTGCAATGGCTTGCACCGCTACCACAATCTGGGCAGCAATATACAAGGCATCCGCCCCCAGCTGGGGGGTTGAAACATGGGCTGCCTTGCCATGTACCTCAATGGTGAAATGGTCTACCGACGCATTGTTTGGCCCAGGCTTGACCCCCACCCTGCCCGACAGAATATCCGGTGCACTGTGAATGCCAAAGACCCGCTGGGCGCCTTCTAGGAGCCCGTTTTCAATAAACACATTGGCACCATAGCCAATTTCCTCCGCCTGCTGGAAAAACAGTCGCACTGTGCCGCCGAACTCCCTTTGATGCCTTTTAAGGCTTTGGGCGGCATAAAGCAAGCAAGCCGTATGCATATCATGGCCACAGGCGTGCATAACCCCGTTGTTTTTTGAGCAATAATCCACTTGGTTGTCTTCCAAAATGGGCAAAGCATCTATATCCGCCCGCAAAACGATCGCCGGGCCTGTTCCCTTGCCGCCTTCAATTTCCCCATAAACCCCGGTTTCCCCTACCCGTTTGTGGGAAATTCCCATTTCATCCAGCTGCTTTTCTATAAAGGCAGCTGTTTCAAACTCCTTCCGGGGCAACTCCGGGTATTGGTGCAAGTAGCGGCGCAGGGAAACAAGCTGTGCTTGTTCCCCTGCGATTTCATTGTAGAAAGACATTATTGCACCTGCGCAACTGTGGTTTCCCAAGCGGGAATAATGGTGCCGCCATACAGTTCATAAAGCAATGCTGCTTCTTCATCGGTATGCAGCAATTCCAGAATGCGAGCGAATACGGGATTGTCCTTATCCTCGGTGCGGCACACCAAGATATTCACATAGGGGCTATCCGCAACGGATTCAAGGGTTTCTGCCAAAATAGCATCGTTAATGCTGTAGCCATAGCTCAAGGCATTGCCGCCGTTGATAATGGCCGCCGTCACATCCGGCAGAAGGCTGGGCAGCTGGGCAGCATCGGTTTCGATGATTTCCAGGTTCAGCGGGTTCGCGGTAATGTCGCTCTTTTCGCAAAGGAAGCCCTTTTCGGGATCGATGGTCAGCAAGCCTGCGGATTCCATTAGCTTTAAGGCACGGCCGCCATTAGAAGCATCGTTAGGAATGGCGATGGAAGCGCCTTCTTCAATCTTGGCAATATCGTCCACCTTTAAAGAATACATGGCCAGAGGCGCGATAATGGTATCCCCCACCACGGTCAGATCGTAACCCAAAGTATCCAGCTCGTAATTGAGATACTTATAATGCTGGAACGCGTTTAGATCGATCTCCTTATCGTTCAGCGCACGGTTGGGCTGGGGGTAGGAAGAAAACTCTACCAATTCAATGGTAATGCCTTCGGCCTTCAGCGCTTCGAACACAGGTTTCCAATAATCGTTGTAATCACCAGTTACGCCCAGGGTGTAGGTGTTCTTTTCCTGTGCCATAGCGCCAAAGGCAAAGCTCAGGCAAAGGACCACTGCCAGAATCAGGGATAGCTTTTTCATTTGGGGTACCTCCTTTTAATGTGTGGTTTTTTTGATAATTAGGTTTCCGATGCCTTGAATCAAGCTTACAACGGCCACAAGAATCACCACCGTGGCATAGGTGATATCCACCTGATTGCGGTTGTAGCCGTAGCGGATGGCAAAATCGCCCAAACCGCCGCCGCCCACAGCCCCAGCCATGGCCGTTAAGCCAACCAAGCTAACAAACGTAATCGCGGTGCCTCGCACAATCCCGGGAATGCTTTCATGAAGATAAA
The DNA here is from genome assembly GCA_031556065.1 of Eubacteriales bacterium. Lineage (GTDB taxonomy): Bacteria > Bacillota > Clostridia > Christensenellales > Aristaeellaceae > JAVBTR01. The sequence goes on from JAVBTR010000048.1 coordinate 8,644, forward strand.
CCCGAAACACGATTTTCATCGGGCTTACGCCCATGGATTCCGCAGCTTCGATCAGCCCATGGTCCAATTGGGCCAGAGCGGATTCAATCTGCCTTGAAAAGAAGGGCACCGTGCCGAAAATTAGCGGTACAATGGCACCAGCGGTACCGATGGCCTTGCCCACAATCAGCCTGGTTAAGGGGATCAGCGCCGCCAGCAAAATAATAAAGGGTACAGAGCGAAAGATGTTGATCAGTTTATCTAAGATGGTAAAAATTACTTTGCTCTGCATAATGCGCCCAGGGGCGGTTACTGTCAATACCACACCTAAAAACAAGCCGATCACAAAAGAGATGCCGCCGGAAACGGCCATCATGTATAGTGTTTCACCCAAAGCCTTCCACATATCCGGCCATTTGGCGATCACATTAGGCATGATACTATTGATTATCTCGGCCATCCTTGATCACCTCCACCCCTACATTCTTCCTTTGCAAATAGGCCAGCGCCTGTAAAATACGGTCGCCTTCACCGCTGATAATGGCCACCAAGCCGCCCAAAGTGGCCTGGTCCAGAATTTCCAATGACGAAAACAAAATACTCACATTGACGCCATATTCCCTGGATAGAATAGATATCACCGGCTCCGCCACATTCTTTTCGTAATAGGTCAGCCGAATAATCCGCTCATTCTTCCCGATCTTCACCACCGGGGATTCATCGGCGATTAGTTCGTAAATCTTAGGCAGGTTGGATGTGGTGCGGATGAAATCTTGGGTAATGGGCATCTTGGGATTGGCGAAAATATCGAACACCTCGCCCATTTCCACCACATTGCCGTTTTCCATAATGGCCACCCGGTTGCAAACTTCCTTTACCACAGCCATTTCATGGGTAATTATAACAATCGTCAGGTTCAGTTCCCTGTTCAAATGCTTAAGCAGCCTTAAAATGGATTGGGTTGTTTGGGGGTCCAGGGCGCTGGTGGCTTCATCGCACAAAAGCACCTTCGGATCGTTGGCCAGGGCCCTGGCAATAGCCACCCTCTGCTTTTGCCCGCCGGAAAGCTGGCTGGGATAAGCATTTTCTTTATCTTCCATGCCCACCAGCCTTAAAAGCCTACGCACCTTTTCCTGTTCCTTGGTTTTGGCTAATTTAAGCCCCGCCAAAGGAAAGGCAATATTGCCATAAACCGTACGGGATGGCATTAGGTTAAAATGTTGGAAAATCATGCCGATATTCTTGCGGGCTTCACGAAGCTTTACAGGGGTTAATGCTGTTAACTCTTGCCCTGCAACCGTTACCTGGCCACCAGTGGGCATTTCCAATAGATTGATGCACCGCACCAATGTGGATTTCCCTGCTCCCGAAAAGCCGATAATGCCGAAAATCTCCCCTTGCGCGATTGATAGACTCACATCCCGCACCGCTTCCACACTGCCCGTGCCGGCACCGAAGGTCTTGGAAACGTGCTTTAGTTCAATCATCATCTTAAGGGAGCTCCTTCCAAACCGCTAGAACGTTAGATAATTAGCATTATACCCGGGGGATCTTAAGCCTGTCAATACAAAAAGCATATTTCCCATGGGTTTGCGTACCTTGAAGAAATTGGCATTTTAATCCGTTATATACTCGTTCCCGCTTTGAAAGCTTATAACCGCTTAAGGAGGTTTCCATGAAAGATTTACTATATATTATGGTAGACTGGATCGCCATGGTTCACGACAGCTTGCTAAAAATAAACGACCACATAGATATGGGCCTTTCAGATAAATGGCTGCATTTTATTGTTATAGGGTTGCTAGGCCTGTGTATCTACTTTGCCACTCATTTTGTATTTAAGCGCTTGGCGAAAAAAAGCGTATCCGCCATCTCCTGGATTTACACCATGACTGTCATCGTTGTCATCACCTTTGCCATTGAAATAGGCCAGCACGTAACTGGCACCGGTGCCATGGAAGCCATGGATATTATCCGCGGCTTGGAAGGGGTGCTCTTTTTCGGCGTCGTATACACTTTGGCAGCAAGGCTTATCCATTTCATCAAGGGTAAGCTTGGCAATCGAAATAAATATTGATTTTATCCGCATTTCTTGTTACTATAAAATAAGTATTAATCTATAACCAATGCTGCCCCGCAAACGGAGCCTGTGAACCTTGAATTAGACGGTTATAGCGCCATCGCTTAATCCGCCAAGCAGGCATGAACGATCATATCATCAGGCCCATCGATGAAAAAATCCTTTGGCAAAAGGCTATTTTTTACTGCAGGTGATTGAATTTTATGACAGCCAAGCCAGACAAAACCAACGTCATGCGCTTATTGGATTTAAAAGGCATTTCTTATGAAATCTACACCTACCAAGGGGGTGCCCTTAGCGCAGGGGACGTGGCCGCGGCCGTGAACCAAAACCCGGCGGCCGTGTTTAAAACCCTTGTAACCGTATCCAAAGCAAACGTCCACTATGTGTTCATGGTGCCCGCCTTGGCAGAGCTGGATCTAAAAAAAGCGGCCAAGGCCGTTGGCGAAAAAGCCCTTGAAATGCTGCCTCAAAAAATGCTTTTGCCATTAACTGGTTACGTTCATGGAGGCTGCTCACCCATCGGTATGAAAAAGCCTCTGCCTACATTTATCCATGAAACAGCGCCGGATATCAGCACCCTCTTTTTTTCCGCAGGCAAGGTGGGCGTTCAGGTGGCCCTGGCCTATGAAGATTTATACAGGATGTTGCCTGTGGTTGCGCTAGATATCATTAAAAATACTTAAACCCGCTGCTTGATCACATCCTGGGGTTGTATTTCCCCCAGCAAAAGTGGGGATAAAGGCTGGTGCCTCAAGTAATTTTCTTTAGCGCTTTTCAAAGTATAATTGGCATAGCAGTAAACACAGCCATTGGGACAGCAGTGATAGGCTCCAATATCCACACTGGCGGCACAGCCACAGGCTTGGCGTTGGTTCCTGTCTTTTTTTACGTTTAGTGTCCTGCCGCTGATCCTTGCCATTAGGTTTCCATCAATACAGCAGCCGTGACCGATGCCATATGCGCTCAGATCAATCTCCTCAGCGCAGGTTTCAATTAAAAGCCCATTCTCCTTGGCGATCCCCGCTAAAGCTTGAGCCAAAGCATGCTTTTCCCCTTCGCTGGGAGGCCGCATTTTAAACGGCTTTATATTGCCTTCAATCTTTGGGTACAAATCCAAAAAGCTGATAATCACTTTTTTGGTATATCCCTTTAAATTAGCGGCCATTTCACCAAAGCTTTGGATATGCCAATTAAGACTGTAGCGATCACTTAAAGCAATGGGATCATACCGCCAGATTACTTTTTCTGGGCTAAGCTTGTCTGAAAGGGGCTGAAAGGTTTCTATTCTTTGGAACCGTCCTGGCAGCCCAGGCTCTATGTCCTGGCCATACGCGTTGAGCGTAAACTGAAAATAATAGGCATAATTCTTTAGTGCATCCAGCTTGTTTAGCATAGGCTGGGGGTTCTTACTCCAAAAAACAACCCCATCCACCTCTTGAACGCCGAGGCTTATCCGGCTTACCTGTTTCGGGTTCATGGGATTTCGCGCCAGGGCGAACCCTTCCTGCAGCCTTTTAATAAACCAGTCTGAATAATATGCGGGGATGTCTGTCCGCCTGCTGGCGCTGATAATCATGGCATTTCCTCCACAGGCCAATTATCCGCTGTTGCGGCATGAACCTTCACCTTGCCAAAGGCACTTTTTTTCGATATCACCGAAAGCCCCTTTAGCACGTTTGGGGCGGCAGTCCCATTTGCATCCAAATAGCCCGCTTCGTATAAACCGTTAAAAAAAGCCTCATACTGTTGTGTAGCGGGGTATGTCATTTCAAAATAGGTTTTGTCTTTATAATACACCCGCAGTGTCATGGCGCCCCCGGCTTCTTTTAAATCCTTCAAGAAAGCAACCCCCTGGGTGCCCATATAAATCGTGGTGCTGTAAGTGTATCCCCCATCGGGGACGCCTGATGTATAGGTAAACCCTTGATTGGTGGGAAAATGAATGGTGTATACATTGTGGTTCACCAATGCCTCCGCCTTCTGAACCGTCCATTTCTGGTTGCCCGTTCCGGTCATGGTCATAAAAGGGTGGCCTTCATCATCGGCTCCGGTAAGACCATAAAAAAAGCCCAATTCCCCGTCAAAGGCATTGCAATGGATTTTTTGCATCCGTTCGGCACCTCCAATGGTATACGCCCAGGCCGTACCCTCCACATCCATGCTGCCTGGCAGTGCGGCATCCGCATAAGCTTGAAGGCCGGCTGCAGAAAAGCCCGTTTTTTCCTTTGCCGGTAACCATTGGGGCACAAGGCATAAAAGAACCAAAAGGCATAGGCCTAGCACGATGGATTTTTTCATAAGCCGAACGCTCCTTGATGTTTCTCTTCATTGGGATTATAATATAAACCTGCACCAAACATCAAGGAGGTTATGAAATGCAGTTTAATTCGGACAGATTCAATCAATTGGAACGAAAGTTTGGCAAATATGCCATTAAGGACTTAATGACCTACGTGGTCATCGCCATGGGCGTGGTATTTATAATGGATTACTTGCCCATACCCGGCCTTTCGGTTAAATCCTGGCTTTATTTCAACAGAGATCTCATCTTTCAAGGGCAAATCTGGCGGCTGATCACCTTTGCTTTTCTGCCCCCGGATTCAAGCCTTTACTTTATACTCTTTTCCCTTTATTTTTATTGGCTTATCGGCAGTGCGCTTCAGAACCAATGGGGCACATTCAAATTCAATGTATTCTATCTTACCGGCATGGTAGGCACCATTTTATCCGGGCTCATTACAGGCGGTGCCACCAACTACTACCTAAACATGTCCCTATTTTTCGCCTTCGCCATTCTCTTCCCCAATTTCGAAATCATGCTTTTTTTCATTCTGCCTATCAAAATTAAATACCTGGCTTATCTGGACGGGGCCCTGTTCCTTTATTCGCTGATTGTCTCCCCCATATCCCAAAAACTAGCGCTGATCGTAGCACTGCTCAATATCGCGCTGTTCTTCTGGCGGGATTTTTACAGCCTGATCAATAACTGGAACAGGCGCAGGCAGTTTAAAAAGAACTGGCGGAAATAGCGCTACCTTAACTGCACTTTGTTTATCCCATCATGGTACGAATATCCCGCTTTGGCATAGCCTGTCACAATCCTTAGTGACAGGTTATTTCTTTCATCCTTGAAAGGATCATAGGCCGGTCCATCATAAGTGATAATGATTCCCGCTTCAGACGTAATATCGCTGTACTCCAAGGTAAAATCCACCCTGCTAAAAGCCGTGCGGTTTACAATGGAATGCACCAGCAATTCCTCTGTCAGCAATTGAATGTGGCCAATGCGGCTATCCACGAACATCAAATCCCGGCAGAAGGTATCGATCTTGGCCACTAGGCCATAAAAATCGAAGTTTTTATTGGTAACGGTTTCATTCAGGCTGCGTATTTTGTTAATAAAGGCAATGGTTTTGGGACGCTTTGGGCAATCGAATATATCCTTGGGCGCTCCCTTTTCATAAATACCTTTTTCATCCATATAAAAAACCCTGGAAGAAACATCCTTAGCAAATTTCATTTCATGGGTTACAATCACCATGGTCATGCCTTGGGCCGCCAGTTTTTTCATCACCATCAGCACCTCTGAAACCATGGTTGGATCAAGGGCCGAGGTGGGTTCGTCGAACAAAAGAATTTCCGGATTCATTGCCAGAGCCCTGGCGATGGCCACCCGCTGCTTTTGCCCACCGGAAAGCTCCCCTGGATAAGCAAAAGCCTTTTCCGACAGGCTGACCATTTTCAGCAAACCCACGGCCTGCTCATAGGCCTGCTGTTTTGGCATTTTAAGCAGGCACATAGGCCCCAGCATGATGTTTTCCACAATCATCAGATGGTTGAAAAGGTTAAAGGATTGGAACACCATGCCCATTTTCCGGCGTAGCTTATTGGTTTCCCGTCCGCCTTTTATAATGCTGGCGCCATCAATAAGAACATCGCCGGAAGTGGGCGGATCCAATAAATTCAGACACCTTAAAAACGTGGATTTACCGCAGCCCGAGGGACCAATAATAGATATGACCTCACCCTTTTGAATATCCACATCAATGTTTTCAAGAACGCTGTGTTCCCCATAGCTTTTGAATAGGCCCTTCACACTGATCATAGCCGGACCCCCTTTAACACGCGCTTTCTGGTTTGAGGATTGATCCGGCGCTCTATCCAGGTTAAAAGCAAAATAACCAGGTAGGTCAGCAAAAAATAAATAATAGCAACAGAAATCAAAGGAAAGAAAGCTTCAAAGGTTTTGCTTTTTATAATATCGCTGACCTTGGTCAAATCCTGAACGGCGATGTAGCCTACCACCGAAGTCATTTTCACCATGGACACAAATTCACCCGAATATACCGGCAATACATGCACAGCCGCCTGGGGCAGAATGATCCTTAAAAAGGTTTCCAGCTTGCCAAAGCCAATAGCCTGGGCTGCTTCCCTTTGGCCTTTATCCACCGCAGCGATTCCTGTTCGAAACATTTCGCAGGTATAGGCGCCAAAGTTCATCGAAAAGGCGATAATGGCCACCACCACGCCGGAAACATTGGTTTTGGCCAGCACCACATAAAACAGTACCATCAGAATCACCAGTGTAGGAATTCCCTGCACTAGGCGTACATACACCTGGCTAATCACCCGCAAGGATTTACGCTTAGTTCTTCGCATGGCGCACAGCAAAGTGCCCAGCAGGGTACCCAGCACCATGGCACTAAGTGAAATAGTCACCGTTATTTGAAGGCCGCTCAAAATCATTTCCCAGCGGTTTTCTTCTATAAATGTGCGTTTAAAACTGTTCTTTATTCCCTGCAAAGAAAAAGACGATACTGAATCCAAAGTGGCTTCCAGGCCAATACTGGTTCGAAGCACCACCAAAACAGCGCCTCCTACGTAAACCGGCTGGGTAAAGTCCACCGCTTTTCTTCTTTCTTCCGTTACAGTCATGCAGCAGCCAGCCACGTCAATCTTTCCCGATTGCAGCGCCTCCACCCGGGCCGCCATGTTCACCGGCACCAATTCCAAACGATAGCCCATCCGGTAAGCAATATGGCGCATTAAATCCACATCATAGCCCGCCTGTTTTCCGTTGGCCAAATACATCATGGGCTCCGAAACCGGATCAAACCCGAATTTAATCACTGGGGCGTTTGAATCAAAGGGCAGTTCGTCTAAAACCTTTTGTTCCTCTGGTCCATTGAGCCACTTATCCAATAACCGTGCCATGGTTCCATCTTCTTCTAGCTCCACCATGGTTCGGCAAACAGGCGCGTATAAGGGCTCATTTTTTCGCATGCCAAAGGCATACTCTTCATCGCTGATCCGCTGTGGAAAAAGTGCTAACTCCGGCGTATTGTTCACCATGACCAAAGCCAAAGGCTCATCTGTATAAACTGCGTCTGCCCGGCCACTTTTAACGGCCTGGGCAAGGGTACCCAGATCATCCAGCGCTTCGAACTTAATGCCGGAAGCCATCTGGTTCATCTTTTCCTCCGCGTTTGCCAAATAGGATGTATGGGTAGCAATGGTGGTGCCATCAAAATCCGAAAAACTTTTGAACTGCTTGCCTTGTGTCTGCCCAGCGCAGCCGGAAAGAATCAATAAAAGCACCGCCAGGGCAATGGGCCCCAAAAACCGTTTCTTATTTTGCAACCCTTTCACCCCTTTTTTCCTTTTTCTTTGTCTTTGGATTTTTATCAAAAAAATCCATAATGGGTTTGTAGTAGAAGATCAGCAGTGTGGGCATTAAAAGAAACAGCATCCGCCCCAGCACCGTATTTGCAAACAGCACAATCACGCCCAGATAACGGTTGGTGCCAGCTAAACGGCCATATACCCAACCAGCCTCCACGGTGTCCTTCATTACATCCGGTATGGCATCCTGGGGGTAGTTGGATATATCGCAATCGTATACCAGCATGCCAGTTTCTTCGTTTAAGGTGATGCTCTTCACCTGCCGCACCTGAATGGCTTTCACCCCGTCCTTATATAAAACAATATCTCCTTCATTAATGGCTACATATTGATCTACCTTTTCAAAAAAAGCAATATCGTTTTCCTTAATGGTTGGCTCCATGGTGCTGGATGCGAAAATATACGGGATATATCCCAGCACTGCCGTTTCCTTTTCGGGTGACGCATAGGAAAATGCCAGCAGCACCACGTTAATAAGCAGCATGAACCCAATGGCAATCACCATTACGATACTCATGGCTGTGCCCAGAATATCCTTTTCATGCTTTATAACATACAGCTTTTCCAACTGCTCCTTCTGCTTTTTCACCGCCCGGTAAGTGCTTTGGCTGTCTATGACAATGGTTGTTCCGTCGCCCTTTGCCTTGGAAAGCTTGGGAGATTGTGTCAATTGAGGCAGGTTGAACAGCCCCGCGGTACGGGTGGCCCTGAAAATAATGAAGAAAAAGCCCAGGATTGCCAATATCAGCATCAATACCCCGTACCAGCTGCCTCCGATGGGCAAAAACAGATTCAATGGGGTTCTCATTAAATCCCGGTTACTGATAACAGCATAATACCCCATAGGAATTTGTATATAGAACAGCAAAAAAGCCGTAAGGGCTACGCCATTGCGGGCGTTGCGCTTGGTGAGCCCTAACAGGGAGATCACCATGGTAGCTATCAGCAGCATAAAAATATTCAACGCTCCCGCCAAATACAGGGTAACCAAATACACGTACACAAAGGGGAACTTGAGTATGGAAGCCATGGCCACAGCCACCCCAAAACCCACCGTATACATATAAAGCTGGATTACATATTGCAGCAAAAACTTCACCAGCACCATGGAAGGTACCTTGTAGCCCAGCTGCACCAAATTATACCAGCTGTTATTCCCTACCTCCCGGTAGGAAACCCCGTCATACTTAAGCCAATCGTAGCCTAATGTCGCAAGAAAAGAAACGATCAGAAAAATAAATGTAGTAGAAAAATAGCTCAAATCCACCAAATAGGCGGCTTCATCGGCCAAAACACTTTTCTTTAAAGATTGTAATATAAAATAGATAGCAAAGGAAAGCATCCCCGTAAATACGCCAAAGGCTGTCATGGTACGTAGGCTGTTACGGTTTTCATAATAGCCGTAGCTGCGTTCCTTTTCCAGCAGGTTCATTTTATAGATCATCTTCAGCCACCGCCTCTGCTTGCTCTTCCAGCTCCAATAAGCTCTGCTCCATTGGTGTTTCCTGGCTTAAAAGGGCCTTAAAAGCCTCCTCCATGCTCTTTTCGCAAATATTCAGGCTTGTATATGGCACACCTGCCTTTTCTAGGGCTTTTAGAATCTTGCGGTAGTGATCCGGTTTATCCCCATACACCGAAATTCCATCGCTGTCGCAAACCGCCATAAGCGAGGCACATCTGGTGTTAATGGCCTGACAGGCCTCATCTGGTACAGGCGTTTTTATCTGGCATAGGCGCCTGTCCCACCGCTCCATCATTTCTGCCCCCTGACCGTAGTCCAGCAGCCGTCCCTTATCCAAAAAACCTACATGAGTGGCCACCTGCTGGGCCAAATCGCACTGATTAGTAGCAAGAAGGGTCGTCTTGCCCGAATCCGTCAGCATTTCAAACAATCTTTTCATGGCCGCAAAATAGAAGAACGGCACCTGGGCATGGGAAAAATCCGCCAGAATCAAAACCCCATCGGTTTTCAGCGCCAGCATTAAGTTTAAAATCATCCGTTCAACAGGGCTCATGTGCCGGATATATTTGAAGCACAGCTGGCACAAATCCAGTTCCAGCATCAGTTCTAGCCAGAAAATCTGCCTTTTTGCATCGTTTTTAATGGTATGCTTGGAGGCAAACATCAGCCAGGATAGGCCCTGCATATGATCGCACACCATTTTTTGATCGTTAACGTAATTGATATGGGATAGTATCAACCGCTTTTTTTGCATCATCCCCAAGCCAATCAAAGCGCATTTCCCGCTTTCATATGGCTTTAAATTGCCGATAATCTCCATTAAAAGCTGCATTTCAAAAGGCTCCGTACCCAGAATAACCACCCGTTCCCCCTGGGCCACATCCAATGAAACATCTTGAATCACCCGCTGCCTTTGCCCGTCCGCAAATTGATAACATTCCATGCTGGAAATATGGGTAAGGGCTATCATATGCTGGGTATCCATTTGAAAGCCTTCGGGTAATCTTTGCATGTCCTATTTCCCCCATATATCCGGCAGAGTAATCACATAAACAAACTCACGCAGCACCCTGTCCGGTGTAAGCAGTTCAAAATCTGGATCGTTAAGGGGGTTATCCCCTTTTGTCCGATAAGCCACAGCGCCTAAATCATCCCGTGCAACTTCAATAATACGGTGTGTCACCACAGTACCGTTTGTAAACCGGAAGGTAACAATCTGCCCCTCCTTTAAAGTCTGGGCATCTACCGGAACCCGGGTTATAATATAGCTGCCAATAGGCAATGTGGGCACCATGGAGCCAGTTTCCACCTGAAACAGGCTGTACCCAAACACCGTAGGGATTTCCCCCCGCTGTTTGGCTTGGATGCCAGATGCCAGCACCACGATCAGGCAAAGCATCACAACCCCAAAAAGTCCATTGCCAATAATCCCCGCGATTCTTTTGGCCTTGGATTTAGGCTGTTTTTGCATTAACCCTTCTTTTTTTAGCTGTCTGGCTGTTTTCCCAGCTTTGGTCAGTTCAAGAAGGGCCGCTACTTCCTCACGGGCCTTCTCCTGTTCATCCATTTCAAGTTCGTACAAAGCGTCAGCTCCTGTTGCTATTATGATCCGCTGCCCAAAAAAGCTTCTGATTTATATTAGCATTTCAAACGTCCATATGCAAGAATTAAAAAGCAAGCTGCACGAGCCGCTCTAAAGCCGCCTTACAGCTTGCTTGTGGTTATTCTTCCGGGTTCTGGAGCCCTTCTCCGCCAAGGGGGACGGAAAGGCTTTCCACCGTCTGTACTGGTATCTGCTCTTGGGCGGCTTGCTGCAAAAGAACAACAGGCGGTTCCTGGGTGGCTTCCACCGGCTCCGGGGTTGGTGCTACGGTTGGTTCCAGCGTCGGCTCCGGCGTAGCGGTAGGCGCCTGCGTGGGGGTGGGCGTTGGCGTAGCGGTAGGCGCTTGTGTGGGAATGGGGGTTGGCACAGCAGTTGACACGGGCGTAGGCGCTGGTGCGGTTGTAGGCGCAGGTGTGGGCGCTGTTACCGTATCCCTTATATTAACCACTTCGTTATAATTTTGAATAATACGTTCGTAGGCTACCAAGGCAGCATCGTATCTTGGTAAGTTATTGTTGTAATAGGTGGTCAGATCGTTAACGCTCTTCACCAGATTGTTGTACGCCGTCTTAAAATTGGCCAATTCCGCTGCGGTATATGTCTTATAAGGATCATAGCTTGTTAAATATAAGTATAGTTCTTCCGCCTTGGAACTGTTCTTGGTGCTGCTTGTAATCGCGGCGGAGCTGCTGCCCACATAAGCCGCGTAATTGCCCGTAGGTGAAAATGCCGAATTGTAGACATAAGCAATAACACTGTAATCGGAACTAATCAGGGTAATCAATTCCCCCGCCCGTTTCACTTCATCGCTGTTCCAGGCGGTTTTGTTAGAAATCTGGGTTTTCAGAGTATCGGCGCTTTTGCGATAATATTCACTGTTGTATAGCCCTTTGGCTTCCGTCGCTTTGGCTACCATATCGGCCACCATGGTCCGCTCTTTTTCAATTAGCATGTTTATATCGGGATGCAAATCGAATATGGTTATAGGCTTGGGCGTAGGCGTTGCCGCTTGAGCCGCCTTAATAGCCAGCAACTCATCCCGCATGCGGATCAATTCTGTGTAATTGGTATCAATGCGATCCAGCGCCTCAACGGTAGCGGCATAAATACCCTGTGCCTCTCCAAGCCGCTTGTCCATCAAATCCGCGAAAGTAACCAAGGCGTTATAGGCTGTGGTGAATTCGCTAAGCTCCCATGATTCATAGTGCTTATTGGGATCGAAGGTTATTAAAAATGCGTACTGGTCCTCGGCCACGTTATTATACGCGTTGGCTTTGGCTGTAGCCTGATAGCCGATATTGTTAATCCAGCTTTGGTAATGGATAACCGTTGTGTTGTGGGTTTGGGAAGAGGTATAGTCCATAGAGATTTGGCTGTTCAATGTAGTGGCCACATTGCCATATTCTTGCTGTTTTGGGTTGAGTCCAGTCAGTTCCGCCACCAACCTTTTTATCTCGGAAACCAAATTTCCCGCGCTGGTTTCATACTTGCGGTTGCCATGCCTGGCTTCGATCTCGTCATGCATGGGGATAATGGTATCTCTGCCGCGGCGGACACGCTCTATAAGTGAATCTGCGCCAGGGTATCCCATGGCTGTGCTGGTGGGCGTCGCCACAGCTTCGGGGATCACCAAAGAGCCCTTCCCCGAAAAGGTGATGGTTTTCGTATAATAGGCGCCTGTTGCCACGGACAAAGCCATAGCTGCCAGCAATGTCAAAGCAAGCAAGGCACTGAAACGCTTTTTCATTGTTTTTGCCTCCCTTCTACCGTTACGGTATAAGAGAAACTAAAATCTTTATAGGTCTGAGCGTCTTCCCCATCACCAAGGTTCCAGCGAAACCCTAAAACCATGTTGTTTACACTTTTTTGCGCATCAGCCAAGGTAATGGCAGTGCCGTTGCCAGCCGCTTCGCCATCCATTGTTATCATAAAACCAAAAGGCACTGTGCCTGTGGTTTGCACATTCAACGTTACAAATACATCCATTCTATCTACATCGCATTTCGAGGTGTCTATTTTTATGGTCCGGGTATAATCCTTGTTAGGTTCCATTCTTAGTTCATCAAAGTTCTGCGAAGCAGTTCCTGTGCCGTTTGCCGCCAGATCGAAAGCGGCGGTTTTTATTTCCCCGGAAAAAGAAAAAGCGGAATGATAAGCCGCATCGGTACTCATCATTACCACTGTGATGGTGGCGACCAACAGCAAACAAAGCGCAATCCATTTTTGCGATCTTGCCTTCACTGTTTTCACCACATCCCGTTTCATTATCGATTAACTTTATTTCTACGCCCATAGGCGATGGTTACAGGGGCAAAAGCTTGCGCTTTTGCCAAAGGATGTACCGCTAGAGTACATCGTTGCCGCGAATCCTGTTACTAATTACTTAGCAACACCAGACGCCGTTTTCCCTTCGTCAACAGAGGTGGCATTCAGCTTGATATCGAACGTGGTGGCCGCACCGGCGATCTTGCCTTCATCGTAATCATATTCTACGGTGAACTTATAGATCTTGGATTGGTTCACACCAAGAACGATTTTAGCGTTAGTATCACAAGAGATGGTCAGACCTGCAGGTGCATTTTTTGCAAGAGCAGCTTCCATATCGATGGTGGCACTCACTTCAGAAGCGTTTTTCACCGTGATGGTATATTCAGCTTTGTCCCCAGGCGCGAGATTTACGTTCATAGTAAATTTCGTGTCCTTGGCTTCGGCTTTCACATCCCAAGTCTTGGTGGTAACGCTGACGCCTGTGATAGTGTCAACATTGCTTGTGTACGCGGCCATCGTGCCGGCGGTGAGAGAGGTGACCAGAGCTAGGATAAGAGCGGCGGTGAGAAGGAACTTTTTCATAAACAGAAACCCTCCTATAAAATTTAATTAGAAACTTAGCTCATGCAAATCTGGTTACACATACATTGAATACCTAGCATATCAAAGCATGTGTTTCCAAGTATGCATAACGAGATCTGTCAGATGGTAGCTGGCGATCATGCGCTTACGCGTTTAGACCCTATAGCTTTGCGTCACGCCCTTTCGGGCGCTTTGCCATGAGCACCTTATAGATGGTAACTGGCTGCCATACGCTTGCGCGCTTAGGCCCTGTAGCTTTGCGTCATATCCTTTCAAATATTTTGCTATTCGCACCGAACAAGTTTCCTTCTCGTTATGTATCATATATGATTTTGTTGAATTTAGCAAGCATTTTTTATACTTATTGCATGATTATGTTAAAAACGCTCGTTTTATCCCTGTAAACATAATTCATTTCTCGTGCACAATTCACAACAATTCCAAGTGACAAATCCCCCTTTTTCGCTCCTGTGGGGTTACATTCCGCCCCCTCGTAAGTAGCATTCAGCGTCACCAGCCCTGTAAGATCGGAGTATTCTACCGCATAGTCTACCGGCACATCCGGCAAAAGATGGCACAGCACCTCCTCCGATACAAGCTGTACCATCTGTATGCGCTTGTTGGAAAACCCCTGCTTAAGCAGAAATATTTCCAATTCTCCGTTAAGGCCATACAAATCAAACCTATTCCCTTGGGTAAGGTAATGAAATGCCCGGATTTTATTGATAAACGCCCGGGTTTTGGGTTTTTGAGGCGCTTCAAAAATAACCTGAGGCGTGCCCTGCTCATAAATGCCCATTTCCTCCATAAAGAATACCCGGGTGGAAACATCCCGGGCGAACTTCATTTCGTGGGTCACGATCATCATGGTTAACCCCTTGGAAGCCAACCGACGGATGACTGCCAGCACCTCGGAAACCATGGTAGGGTCCAGCGCCGAGGTAGGTTCGTCAAACAAGATCATTTCCGGTTTCATAGCCAGGCACCTGGCAATGGCTACCCGCTGTTTTTGTCCGCCGGATAATTCATCGGGATAGGCATAGGCCTTCTGGGAAAGCCCTACCATTTCAAGGTAATCCATGGCCTCGTCAAAGGCTTCTTTCTTTGGTGTCTTCTTAAGTTCCACAGGTCCCAGCATAATGTTTTCGATCACCATCAGGTGGGAGTAGAGGTTAAAGTTCTGGAACACCATACCGATCCGCTCACGCCAGCGGTTTGCATTGGTGCCCTTTTTAAGGATGTCTTCCCCATCCACCCATATTTCGCCGCTCTGGGGCTTTTCCAATAGGTTCAAGCAGCGCAAAAAGGTGGATTTGCCGCAGCCGGAAGGGCCGATTACAGAAATCACCTCGCCCTTTTCTATTTCCACACACAGGTTATCTAGCACCAACAAATCCCCGTATTTCATTGTCAGATTCCGAACGCTTATCACTTATCTGCCTCCTTTTTGCTCAAAAGCACCTGTGGATTGGCAAAGTAAGGCTCCGTCAGCAAAACCAGCTTGGCACGTTCGGGGGTTGAATAAATGCCAAGGCATACGTCCATTTTATCACTTCCCATGGCACTGATCAGCGACGACAGCTCCATATCATAGAACTTCAGCTGATACCCAAGATCGTAAGCGATCCGGTACCATAGTTCAATATCCAGCCCTGCCTCTTTGCCGTTAAGCATAAAGGTTGTGGGCTCCCGGGTCAAAATCACAGCCACATTCAAAACAGGTCCAGCGTCAAGAATCTTATAATCGGGCGTATCATAGGCGCTGCCGTCTTTTTTTATCCAGTGAGCAATCATTTCATCCATGGTGCCGTCTTCAAGATATTGGTTTACCAGCGCATACACCTTTTCATAAAGCTCGGGGTTATTCTTATTCACACCCAGGCACAGCTTTTCATCCGTTAAAAAATCCGATACGATGGCCACATCAGTGTTATACCTTACGGCGTTCAGGGCCGAGGTATAATCCATCATTGCATAATCGATCTTGTTTCCCCGAAGGGCAGCCAGGCTGTCAACATAATTATTATAGCGCTGCAATTTAGCCTTGGGGTAATGGGTTCCGGCATAAACATCGTTTGTGGAACCCACCATCACGCCGATCCTGGCGTTTTCAACCGCCGGTTTTTCCTTGCTTGAACCACAGCCCCCCATTACCAATAGGCAAAGCGCCAGCACTGCCAGCAGCATCATGTTTTTTTTCATTATACTAAACCCCCTTAATAATCCGTTTTCTTCTCTTTGGATCAATCTTCACTTCGATATAGTCGATTACCAGAATAAACAGGTATGTAATCAAAAAATAGATCAGCGCCGTTACGATCAGCGGATAAAAGGCTTCAAAGGTTCGGCTTCTGATAATATCCGAAACCTTCGTTAAATCCTGTATGGCAATATAGCCTACCACGGAGGTCATCTTCACCATAGAAATAAACTCGCCTCTATATACAGGCAATACCAGTCGGGCCGCCTGGGGTAAGGTGATCAGTTTAAACACCTTGAATCTGGGAAAGCCTGTGGCCTTTGCCGCCTCCTGCTGGCCCTTATCCACCGAATCCATACCGGATCGGAACATTTCGCTGGAATAAGCCCCAAAGTTCATGCTGAAGGCGATAACCGCTACCGCCACCGCTTCAATATCCACGGTGCCAAAGATGACAAAGAAAAGGATCATCAAAAGCACTACCAAGGGTGTACCTTGTATAACCCTCACATACACCCTGGCCAGCCCTCGCAGCACCTTGCTGTCGCTTCTTCGCATCAGGCAAATAAGCAAGCCTAATAGGGTTCCAAACAGCAGTGAGAGAAGGGATATTTGAATGGTTACCAAAAGGCCGGAAAGTACCAGCTTCCAGCGGTCTTCCACAATAAAGGTGCGATTAAAGCTGGTCTTGCGGTTTTCCAAAAATGCGTTGATTGCCGCAACAAAAGGATCCTGTTTCTGTGCCGCATCACCATTCCCTTTTAAAACAATAACATTCATACCGCACCTGGCGTAGGCCGCAGAAAAATCCACCGCTGCCATGCGTTCCTCTGTCACCGAAAGGTCACAGGCCACAAAATCGATCTTGCCCTTTTCAAGGGCAGCTAAAAGAGCATGAAAGTTCATGTCCATCCATTCAATCTCATACCCAAACCTTTGGGCAAATAAATAGACCAATTCAACATCAATACCTGCCAGTCCATTATTGTAGATCATCGCGGTGGGAATGGCGATGCCGGAACAAGTGCCCACCCGAAGAAGGCCTTTTTCACCCGTCAAAGGAATTAACGGCAGTTCATAGTTTTCTTCTATATAATACCGTTGAAAAAGCGCCTCATAAACCCCATTGGCAGTGATCTCCTGCGTAAACCGGGATAGTTCATCCTTTAGGGCGCTATTGCCCTTTTTGACCGCGAATGCATAGTCTGCTACGTCCAGCACTTCATCCAATACGGTTAGATTTTCATTTTTATGCAAAAATATGGCGCTGCCCATTTCATCGTAAATGGCACAATCGATCTTGTTTAATTCTAGCGCAGCTATCATATCGTTGGCAGCGGAAAACTTCAATATTTCCGCGTTGGGAAATGCATTTTCACAGTAGACCTCCGCCTGAGAACCCAGGTAAACGCCGATCTTCTTTCCATCGATATCCTTAACCGTTTGAATACTCACCCGGTTTTGTTCCTTCTCCCCGACGGTACAGCCTGCCAGGCAAAAAGCCAGCACCAAAATGACGAGCGC
>JAVBTR010000037.1:0-14575 GCA_031556065.1 Eubacteriales bacterium
TAAGGCCCTGAAAGGGCTTCGGGCAAGGTAGGAATTTCTACGAAATTCCACCGAAAATCGCCGCACATGTCGCCGATTTCGGAATGAAAATCGGAGGACCGCGGTCCTCCGATACCTCCTAGGGTTTGTTGATGGTCTGAAGTGGCTATGGCCACTTGGTCAAGAAAGAAAGGTTCGCTTGCACACTAACGCCTCTTATTCATTTTTTCATTACCATGTTTAAAATGCCCTGTGGCCTTGGCCATAATCAATTGGGCTTGTTTATCGTTCGCTCCGTCTATAGCAGCGATAAATTCTTCCCCTTTGGTTCCGCTTAGGGTTACCACTTGTTTTCCATGCCAGGATATGAATACCTTGTTGTCTTTAGCAACCATGTATGTAAAAACCTCTTCATTGAACCGGCCGCGTTTGTCAACAGGCTTTTCCATTCAATCACTCCCTGTGGTTTCATTTTAACACAAGATTGACAAAAAGCCACAGCTGGCTTATACTCACGAAAATAAATAATGGGGAGGGTTTACCATGCTTATCCACAAAGGTACACAGCCCATCGAAACCAAGCGACTCCTTCTTCGGCCCTTTAGGGAAGAAGACGCTGCCCCCATGTTCAAAAATTGGGCCAACGATCCCCAGGTTTGCCGCTACACCACATGGAACCCCCATGGCAAAGTAGAAGTGACCCAAGCGCTTGTAAAAGCCTGGGTGGCGGAATATGAAAAGCCCGATTATTACAATTGGGTCATTGTCCTAAAGGATGGGGATACGCCTATTGGCAGCATCAGTCTGGTGCAGATCAACCGCGATTATGACTGGTGCGAGATTGGCTATTGCCTTTCAAGAACCTGTTGGGGTCAGGGCGTGATGACCGAAGCCGTGACCGCCCTGATCGAATATTTGTTTAATCAGGTGGGCTTCCACCGGATTCAGGCCAAGCACCATATGGATAACATCGGTTCCGGAAAGGTGATGCAAAAAAGCGGCATGATCCTGGAAGGGGTTTTGAAAGATGTGATGCATAAAGAAGGCCTGGGGTTTTACGATTGCCCCCAGTATTCCATTATCAGTAAGGGATAATTTACTTCAAAAGCTTTTCAATATTGGCAGCTGTGAATGGAATCCATGTCACATCTGCCTTTTTATCTTGCTGCTCAAGAGCTGCATCAAACTGGGCACGGGTGACACCTTTGTGGTTCACGTAATAGGCGGTGGATTGCATCCGGGCCAATTCATCAATGGCGTAGCTGCCTTTATTGAAGGTAATGGCGCCAAAGCCATTATCCCCTGCGCCGCTGGAGAAGGAAAACGTGCCGTCGGTTTTAATTCCGCCCATAGAGCGCACACCAAGCTCATAGCCATAGATCACACCATTTTGCTGATCCAGCACGGTAACGAAGTAATCGTAGCCGCCCATTGTTTCGCGAAGGATCACTTCCTGGGCGCCGTCGTTGTCTATATCCATCAAGACAAAGTGGGAAACCGTCATACTGGCTTCGGTATAAGCATCCAACATTTGTTTGATAGTCATGCTTTGGCCGTTTCCCGCGTAAACAAAAGCCGCTTGGTTTTTAAGCACCGCTTCATAAGCGCCAAAGGAAGATACATCGCCCACAGCTAGAAAATCCGCCACGATGTACCCATACAGATTCCCGAACTGAATATAGCACCATTTTCCATTGGTTTCGCCTAAAACAATCACCCGCTGGCCATTGGACAGCTTGCTGACAGCTTCCCCGGTAAGAGAAGGCTCGCTTCGCACATTCACCCAGCCGGTAGGATTTTGCACCACGCCGGTTTGGGTTTTAGGCATTACAGTGCCCGGGTCGGAAGCAAACTGCAGGTATTCTTTTTTCATGTACCCGGCCTCTTCGCCTATGATTACCCATGCCCACTGGCCATTTACAGGCAACTCGCACAGCACCTGTGTGCCCGTAAAATAAAGCCCCAAGGATTTGGAATCCGCGGAAGCCTTTTCTCTTAAATGTACCCTGTCCGCTGTCTTCCCGTCAATCACAGCGGTTGTCCCGCTCCATTCACGGGCCAGACCCATAGCGGGGAGAAGCATTAACACACAGGATAGAATCAGTGCCACTACCTTGTTTTTCATGTTTTCTTCCTCATTTCTAGCCTACGGCCTTAGAATACAAGCAAACAGAACAAACGTCTTTTCATCTTTTTTCCGCCTCCTATTGTATAAAACGCAACAGGGCGGGAAATTTTCCATGTTTTTATTAAGAAAATGTTTGACTTCCGTGTAACCCTAGCCGGCTTATTATTCGGGGTTATACCATGAATGACCTGCCTTCTCACCGTGCTTTGTTCAGCCATCATGACGACAAACTGAAGGACAGAGTGGAATACAGGCTACAAAAATCAGAATGGCAGCCGGCCGCTTTACCGATAGTAGATTAACTCCACTTCCTCGCCGTTAGGCCCCTGTAAGAAGCACAGTACCGTGGAAGGTCCTGCCGTCATTTCATGCTTAACGGGATAACCGTTTTGGGCAAGCTTTTGCTTAATTGCCTCTAAATCCTCCACATCAAAGCCTATGCTAAAGCCGGAATAGGAAACGGGCTCAGTGCTGGGTATCAGCTCCAGGTTGGGCTGGCCATCAACTCCCATAAACATCAGCTCCTTGCCGCCACCGATGGGCTGTCTGCGAATGATGGGAATCTCCAGCAGGCCATTGTAAAATGCAACCGCCTTTTCCATATCCTGAACGTGTAAAGTAGCTAATGAAAACTTCATAATAGTATCTCCTTTTTGTTTTCTATATCTTACGGGAAAAATGGCTGCAGCGCAAGCTACCCTTGTTGCGAAACCATTCTTTTGCTTGCCAAAATATCCCCTATGATGCCATTGATTTCATCTGCCAGTTCATGATTAAGGCCATGGCCTGCATCTTCATAGAACCTGACATTCATTTGGCAATTAAGCAAATCCTGCTTGCCGCCCAGCATTTGAAAAGGGTCCATTTCTCCGGCCAGATAAAAAACCTTATCCCTTATGCCGGCGATTTCACTCAAAGAAAAGCCGCCTACTTTATGGGGAACCATGGCCATGTTGTTAAAGCCTTTTAAAAGCCAGCGGTAATGGTTTAGGATCAATGGATTATCGGTAAATGCCTTCCAATGAGTGCCAGAAAGCTTCTTAAGCAGCTTGACCGTGTTTTTTTCTGTTGGAAAGAGCGCTTCTGGCAAGAAAATGGTCATCATGGTTTTCATGGGCGAGCCATTTTTGCTAAGGGGAACAGAAGAGGCAATAGCAATGGCCGTTTCAACCCTTTCAGGCCGTTTCAGAGCGTATAATTGAGCTAAGTATCCCCCATGCGATACGCCAACCACGCTGGCGGTTTTAAGCTTCAACCCATCGAAAACCTGATCCAGCCATTTCACATCGTCGAACTGGGCATTATAGCCTTGGCCCGGTATGCTTTTGCCCGGGCCGCCGATGGTATCCACCGCGTAAAGGCGGTATTCCTTTGCCAAAGCTTTGGCATTGTAAACCCACATCAGCGCTGAATCGTCTCCCACCCCGTGAAAGAGCACCACCGGGGGCTTTTCTTTATCCCCAGCGGCAATGACATGGGTCGAACCATATTCACCCTCTAAATCCAGTTCCTCATAGGCCACACCCCAGGCCGCTAAAAGGGCATCATAGGTTTCAAGAATATGCTTGCCTGCCTTTTGATTCCGGTATTTTTTCACGGTTCATCCCTCCTCATTTTGCGGTAAAGATCACCAATCTGCCGGCGGATTTCCTCGCAGGCCGTTCCGATTTTCTCTTGCCCAGGGGTTGCTCCCACGCAGTTTTTTTCAAAAGCGAGGTAGATGATCCCATGATACTGGGCCGCTAATATTTGCGGATCACCAGGAGCGATTATGCCTCTTTCCATCATCTGCGCAAACACTTTTCCCTGCTGGTGAAGAGGTAAATCGAAAGCCATGCGTTTATACTCCCCATCCGCCCCTGCGTCGGCCATGCGCTCTATGGCCAGCATGGCGAGGGTTTTGAACACATAGGGGTGCAGAAAATAATCCGTTAAAATGCCCACTGCCACCTGGCACATGGCCTCCTCCGGCACATGGCTGATCCCTTCAAAAGCGCTATCGAAGGCAGCGGTCATTTCTTTGATCAAGCCATCGACCTTGGCCACCAGCGCATTCCAAATAGCCTGCTTGTTTTGGTAATGGTAATAAACTGTGCTTTCTTTAATGCCCACTTCCTTGCATATATCCCTGATGGATACGGCATGGTACCCTCTTTTCGCAAACAACTCCAGTGCTTCCGTCCCAATGCGCTCCTTGGTATTTAAAGCCTTATTCATGGTATCGCCCCAAATCTAACGATTGTTAGAATCATTTTACCTAACAAGTGTTAGATTGTCAATAGGATGCCTTTCGGGATTTATCCCTCTCTTCTTCCGTTATGAATGTAAAAGAAAGGGGGGGTTCCCTATGAAACCAATTTTGCAGCCAATTATCTTTTTAACCCTGCTTTGCCTTCTGCTTACCTCCTGCCAGTTTTCTCTGGCCTATGTTCCGGAGGAGTTTTACCAGATCCCCCGGCAGCTTCCCCCCTCTGTGAAGGAAGCCCTGCCCGAGGGCTTGACCTTTATTCGGGCAGAACGTACAGGCGAAAGCTTAGGCGCTTTGTTTCAAGAAAATGCCTCCTCCTTTAAGGTCTACATCTACCATGCCCAAGGCACGGCCTATGTCCTTGATTGTATCAGCGCGCCCCTTCCAAAGCTGGGAACAACGCCCAATATCGGCGTTGCAGGCGCCGATACCCTTTATCTTATGTACCAAGAAAACCATCCCTGGTATTGTGCCACCTTTAAGCGGACCCTTCAGGGAAAATGGCAATTGTGCACCGTGCAAACAAGCCACGATTGGTATTACTTTTATGATGGGGGCCTTTGCGGATATATAGACGGCTGCAAGCATTATCTCCCCGGAAAGGTAGACCTTAATCTGGATTTGGCCGCCATAGATGCGGCCAGCATTCCCGCCACCCTCTTTGAAGCAGCCAAATTAGTAGATACCACCGGCTGGGCCATGATTGCATTGGATAAAAAAACACCCTTTCTTACCCTGTACAGTGAGCCCGGTGAAACAGCCGCTTCACTGGGCCAGTATGTTCAAGGGGTGCCTGTCCAAATCCTGGAAGACTTGGGCCAGTGGGTCCGGGTTTCTATCGGGGAAAGGGAAGGCTATCTGAAAGCCGCCTTTCTAGTCAAGGGCGAAGCCATGCTGAACATATCTTCGAAAACCTTTGAAAAATGTATAATCGAGGGAAAAATGGAAGAAGGAGTGGCGCTGCATGCGCTGCCCAGCATCAATTCGCCTGTATTAGGCCATCTGTCCGATTCAGATCTTTTCTATTGGGTACGTATTCTGGGCATTGCGGATGATGAGTGGTACCACATTTTACAGGACGACGGCCAATCCGGCTACGCACAAATGAAATACTTCTGGGATGGAAATGGCTGAGCAGAGCACGTTGCAAAGCCATTCCCTCTTTTTTATGCTATACTTCTTGTAACGAATTAAGGAAAAACAGGATATACAAGGTGAAGGGAGGTGAAGGAACGCGTGACGGAGATGGAGGAAATTTATCAAGAATACGCAAATCCTGTATATCAATATTTATACAGCCTTTGCCACCACCGGCAAACAGCAGAGGATTTAACAGCGGAAACCTTTTACCGGGCCATGAAATCCATAGACAGTTTTAATGGCAAATGCAAGCTGGTGGTTTGGCTATGCCAGATCGGCAAGCATCTATGGTACCAAGAGCTGGAAAAGCGAGGCAAAAAGCAAACCGTGTCCATTGACGCGGTAGAAGAGATAAAGGCCGCCCAGGATATCCCTGAAGAGTTTCAGGGGGATGAAAACCGGATGGCCCTGTTTCGCGCTATGCAGACTTTGGACGATGTGACTCGGGAAGTGATGTATCTACGCATCATGGGCGAATTGCACTTTAAACAGATTGGCGATGTGCTGGGGCATACAGAAAACTGGGCGCGCGTTACCTTTTACCGCGGGAAGGAACGGCTTAAGAAAGGATGGGAAACAAGCCATGAGTGAAGAAAAGTATGGATTGGATTGCAGCGTGGTAAAGGATTTGCTGCCCAATTACGTGGAAGGCTTAACCAGCGAAGAAACAAACGAAAAAGTGGCCCGGCACCTGCAAGGCTGCCCCAATTGCAACGGCTCATATTACTATATGAAAGCCCAGATGGAGCTGCCTAAAAACAACAAAAAGGAAAAGGGTGTGGCCTTTTTAAAAAAGCAGAAGGTCAGATGGTTGGTATGGGTTATTGCGGCCATATTGCTATTGTGGTGCTTGCTGGCTGTGGGGGTGGCTGTATTGCACCATAGCCATCCGGTAGCCGCAAAAGATATTCATTTAACCGGTCTGTATGAATTATCCACAGGCGAAGTGGTATGCGCTTTCAAGATAGACGGTCTAAACCCTTCCGCAGTGTATTTACATGAGTCCTCCCAAACCAGCCTGTGGGAATCAGATGCTGCGTTTAGGCAATGCCAGTTGTTTTTAAGCTTTGAATATACCAACTACAAAAAGTGGTTTTCTAACGGAACCACCAAGGGAGATACCTTCTACTACGTGTTCGATCCGGCTGACTACTATAGCAATGACTATTATACAACCAATAACAGCCCATTTATGATATACGACCAACCCACTGTCAAAAAAGTGACAGATGTCATGCTGGACGAGGACAACAGCCGAATATGGTGGCCGGAACGGGAAGATATCCAAAGGGTGTCCGGTAAAGAGGAAGCACTGCTTCAAGAACAAATCGCCCAACAGAAAAACGGGGGTTCTGGCGGTATTTTGAAAATTGAGCCGCGAAACACCGCAACCGTAGCTCCCCAATTGCCATTGCAAACAGTTCTGCCCCAGCCCGCAGATGAAGATTAAAACTTTCACCCTTTTCTAATCTGTTTTCACTTTAAATGGCCCCTATTTCTTGGTAGAATGCTTCCATACCAAGAAATGGGGGTTTTAATTTGGAATACCGGTTTTTGATTCACGATTTAGATGCGGGCTTAGCAAATGAAATCTTTGGCCAACTGCCTGAGGATGTGATCGTCTTCCCCGCCAAGCCCAGGGTAAAGCATTGCGTGGGCTGTTTTGGTTGCTGGGTCAAGACCCCCGGGAAGTGCGTGATTGCCGACCGTTGCAGCGAAACCCCGGCCATGCTAGCCGCCAGCAAAGAATTGATCTTGGTTACCCGCAACGTCTATGGCGGCTATTCCCCAGAAGTCAAGGCCGTGCTGGACCGCTCCATCGGCTACATGATGCCTTATTTCAGACTGGTTGAAGATGAAATGCACCACACCATGCGCTATGATAACCTCTTTACCCTCACCGCCCACTTTTACGGCTGCCCTCTTAGTGAAGAAGCACAAAGCATAGCCCAGCAGCTGGTCAAGGCCAACCAAGTCAACCTGGGAGCCCAGCGCCACCGGGTGTATTTCCATTCGGCCATGGAAACCTTGAAGGGAGCGATTCAGTGAATATTCTGTTTTTAGATGGCAGCCCTAAAGCGCAAAACAGCGCCTCGGTCCATTTTTTAAAGGGGCTGGAGCCCCTGCTCACCCAAGCAACGGTTTTTTGGCACAATGCCCGAAATGAAACCCCGGAAGCCATGGCTATGGCCATGGAAAAAAGCGATGCCCTTGTCATCGCCTTTCCCCTTTATGTAGATGGGATTCCCTCCCACCTGCTTTATATGCTGGAAGCCATAGAGCCCCTTTTTAAGCACAGCGGTGCCAGCATCCCAGTTTACGCTCTATGCAACGCTGGGTTTTATGAAGCCAGCCAAACACGTCTGGCCTTTCAAATGCTACAGAACTGGTGCGAAAAAAGCGGCCTCACCTGGGGCACAGGCGTGGGCATCGGCGGAGGTGGCATGGCCATGGCTGCCCCCGTTGGCCAAGGGCCCTTTGCCAAGCTAGGGGTTGAATTTAAAAACCTGGCCCTTCTGATTCAAAGTGGCGCCTCCGCCCAAAGCGCTTTTACCCAGCCCAGCTTCCCCAGGTTTTTATACATCTCCATGGCTCACATGGGCTGGCGTTCCCAAGCCCGAAAAAACGGCGTAGGCGGGGCAAAAATGAAGAAGCAGCATATTTATAAGCCCGCGCCATAAACCAGCTAAAAGATCAGATAGCATATCCCTCCAATGAGCCCGCTGCCCACCATGACCAGCATCGGGTTCATTTTAAATTTGCGCAAAAGCACAAAGCCAATGAGAAACAGCGCCACCGCAATTCCATCCAGCGTGAGTCCAGTGGGAAAGAACGCATGCACCACCATGCTCAGCCCCGCAGAAAGAATCAGTGCCACCACCGTGGGTCTTAAGCCATCCAAAATGCCCCTCATCAGCGTCAACTCTTTATACTTGCCATACAGCCAAGACAAAAGGGATACAATAATGCACGAGGGCAGCACGCAACCAATGGTGGAGACAATGGCCCCGGCGATCCCCGCGATCTGGATACCTACAAAGGTAGCGGAGTTAATAGCAATAGGGCCCGGTGTCATTTGGGATATGGTGATCAAGTCCGTAAAGGCCGTCATGGTCAGCCAGCCATGCTTTTCCACCACCTGGCTTTGGATCAGCGGCATGGCTGCGTAGCCGCCTCCGAAACTAAACAGGCCGATCTGAAAGAAGCTCAAAAACAATTCAAGTAAAATCATAAATGCTCCTTCCCGGTCCGTTTGTCGATAAGAGCCACCACCGCCCCCAGGACCGCGCAAAAAAGAATAATGTATACCACATTAACCTTAAGGACATAGTTCAAAACAAACGCACCTGCCATAATGGCCATAGGCAGCCATTTTCTGTCTTTAATAATCCTCCCGCCCATGGTGGCCACCACATCGAACACCACCGCACAAACCCCCGCCATCATGCCTTTGAGCACTGCGCTGACCACCTCGTTATCCCGAAAGGCGGCGTAGAATAGCGATATCACCGACAGGATAATCAGCGGCGGCAGAACCGTACCCAGAATAGCGATCAACGCGCCGGAAACGCCCATTGTCCGCCAGCCCACCAAAATAGCCGCGTTTACAGCCATAGCACCGGGCGCGGATTGGGCCATGGCTGCCATGTTCAGCATTTCCTTTTCCTCCAGCCATTTAAGCTCATCTACGAACTTCTTCTTCATCAGCGGAATAATCACATACCCGCCTCCAAAGGTAAAGGCGCTTAAA
This sequence comes from Eubacteriales bacterium, assembly GCA_031556065.1. GTDB lineage: Bacteria > Bacillota > Clostridia > Christensenellales > Aristaeellaceae > JAVBTR01. The sequence goes on from JAVBTR010000037.1 coordinate 9,247, forward strand.
GCAAACATAGCGGTAAACATTTTCCAATCATTCTTCAGGCTCTTCTCCATATTTCTCCCCCTCTTCTTGTATTATGATACCGTACCCGTATTCATCTTTGAAATACTATGTTATAATGATAACCATAGTATTTTCTTATGATAGGAGGCCGCTCCATGACCCTTCGACATATGAAGATTTTCGTTGCGGTATGCGATTGCGGTGGCATGACCAAGGCCGCCGCAAAGCTGTACATGGTTCAGCCCAGTGTCAGCGTAGCCATCGCAGAGCTGGAAAAGCATTATGGCGTTAAATTGTTCGACAGGATCGCCAAACGGCTGTACCTTACAGACGCAGGCCACAGGCTGCTTCAATACGCCCGGCACATTACCGCCGTTTTCGAAGAGGCAGAGGATGCTGTACGGGATTGCCACATAGGCAAATTGCATGTGGGTACCAGTGTCACCATTGGCAACTGCCTTTTATCTGGCTATCTAAAGCAGTTTAGCGCCATCTGGCCCCAGGTGGATGTGCAGGTGACCATCGATAATTCTGAGCACATCGAGCAGGGAATTTTAGAAAACGCCCTGGATATCGGCTTGATTGAAGGCATCCCCCACAGCGCCTATTTGCATTGCGACACCATCCGGGACGATAACCTGATGGTGATCTGCTCCCCTTCCCACCCTTTCGGGAAAAGAGAAAGTATTTCCATTTCGGAGCTTCGTGACCAGCGCTTTATTATGCGCGAAAAGGGTAGCGGCAGCCGGGAAATTTTGGAAAGCCTGCTAAGCCTTTGCAGCGTGGCCATTACCCCCACCTGGGAAAGCATTAGCACCTTGGCCATAATCCGGGCCGTGGCCGATGGGTTTGGCATCGCGGTACTGCCTGAGCTATTGGTTGCGGATGCTTTGCAAAAGGGAGATGTGGTCTGTGTTCCCATAAACGACATGCCTCTGAACCGCAAGTTTTCGCTGATCCACCATCAAAACAAGTATCTGACAGCCGCCGTGAAGGATTTTATACGGATTTGCCTGGCATGAAGGCAACAGAAAAACAACCGCAGGCCTAAAATGCCCCTGCGGTTGTTTTTTACCGTATGTTGCGTTGGGCTTTGCCCAAACCCGCCAAGGGGTTTTTCCCCCTGGACTCCGTATTCTTTTACGCCTTGTTAATGCTGCCAAAGATTTCAAACTTTTCTTTAACAGCGGCCTTCATGGCTTCAAAACCAGGATTCATGAGCTTGCGGGGGTCAAAGCCCTTGCCCTGCTTATCCTTGCCGGCTTCGATGTAGCCACGGGTGGCTTCAGCGAACACCAATTGCAGTTCGGTGTTCACATTAATCTTGCTTACGCCCAGGCTGATAGCCTTTTTAATCATTTCCACCGGGATGCCCGTACCGCCATGAAGAACCAACGGAATGCCATTGGTGGCAGCATGGATCTTTTCCAGAGCATCGAAGGAAAGGCCTTGCCAGTTTGCGGGGTACACGCCGTGGATATTGCCGATACCGGCAGCCAGAAAATCCACGCCCAGATCGGCAATTTGCTTGCATTCTGCAGGATCGGCCACTTCGCCCATGCCCACAACGCCATCTTCCTCCCCGCCAATGGAACCCACTTCCGCTTCGATGGACATACCCTTTGCATGGGCCATGTTCACCAGTTCAGTGGTTTTTTGAATGTTTTCTTCGATGCTGTAATGGCTACCATCGAACATAATAGAGGAAAAGCCAGCTTCGATGCAAGCCTTGGCGCCCTCGTAGGTGCCATGATCCAAGTGCAGCGCCACGGGAACAGTAATGCCCATAGCGTCCACCATGGCACTAACCATGGCCGTCACGGTTTTAAAGCCAGTCATATACTTTGCGGCGCCTTCGGAAACCCCAAGGATCACAGGGCTCTGCAGCTCCTGGGCGGTAGCCAACACCGCTTTGGTCCATTCCAAGTTATTGATGTTGATCTGAGCAACAGCATAATGGCCGTCACGCGCTTTAATGAGCATATCCCTTGCGTTGACTAACATAAAAACCCTCCTAAACACATATCGGGTCATAGTATACACCTTTGTGAGAAAATAAGCAATCTTTGTAAACAATAGAAAGTTTACACACGCAAGGTATGATTCAGTATACAAAGGACCTTATTCATATTCATCGATCAACGCGGTATAAAACGCCTTGCCACCATCGCCCTTTTCAAAGCCAAAGGCTTCCTGGGCAGCACTCACTGCATTTTCAAGCTTGTTTTGGAATTTTCCATCTATGGTGCCTTTGTAAAAACCATTTGCCGCCAAAAGAGCTTGAAGGGACTTAATCGCTTCTTTGTCGCTGTCCTTGGTAATGGGGAAAGCAATTTCACTCAAAGGTGCCAGAACCAGTACCTCCACAATGGTCTTTTGCTTGCTGCCATCCTTGGCCGATACGGTAATTTTGCTTTGGCCAATAGAAAGCCCGGTGATTTCGCCGTTAGCGCCGGCCTTTACCACTTTGGCCGAAGTCGGTTTCAAATTAAGGGATTGATCACTGGCGTTTTTCGGCAAAATAACCGGATAAAGGGTTAAGGTCTGCCCTTTTTCAAGCACAATATGGGTCTCCTCCAGCGCTATAGACGTGATAAGCACTGGCTTAACCGTCACTTTAAAGGTTTTGCTGTTAGAACCATAGCTGGCCTTGATGGTGGCTGTACCCTTGCCGCAGGCTTGCAATATCCCCGCCGCTGTCACCCGGGCCACCTTCTGGTTACTTGAGGACCAGGTTATCGTACCTAAAACGCCATCCACCGTACACGCTAAAGCCGCGTCTTCTCCCACCAGCATTTGTGAGGATGCTCCAGTAATAACCATAACCGGCTTAACGGTTTTTTTAGTAGTTTTAGTGCTTTTAGATGAGCCGCCGTTGTGATAATGGTATTCCCCAGTTTTACGGTTGTAGTGCCCGCCATTGGCATCCGTTCTGCCGGAATGGGCAAAGCACAGCACCGGAAAGATGCAAAGAAAGGCCACTAATGCCGCCATTATTCTGCGCTTTTTCATCTTCCCAGCTCCCTCAAATGCATTCGTTTTCCTAATTTTACATTAAATACCATTGTTTTTCAAGAATATATATATTATGCAAGATCAATCAGATTAAAGGCTCCCCTCTCGCTATTTTAAAGCTGTTTTGGAAATTTCACTCTCTTTTTACGTTGTATTGATTGTAGACACCCTACACAAGCCAGAAAAGAGGTAAGATTTATGAAAAAAGCTTTAATCGCAATGATCCTTTTAATACTCACCTTTGCACTATGCAGTTGTTCGCCTATGGATTCCATCGCCAGATCACCCAATCAGGCAGCAGCGACGGCTTTTACACCCATAGGCACCGTGGAACCCTTTTCCCTTGATCAGATCAAAAGCCTTTCAAGCGCCACGCTGCGTTATACCTGCATAGCCGCCGACGACACCACCGGCTCCTACGAGCAAACCATTACCGAGCCTGAAAGCCTTCAAACCATTGAAACCTTGTTTTCTCAGGCTGAACAGTTAGCGCCAATGTACGATTGTCTTTTTGAAAACGCAGCCCTTACCCTTACTATGGAAGATGGCAGCCAGTTGGACTTTCAGCTGGCTGCCGATAGCTGCACTTTATTTGCCATTGGCGAATATCAATACGATTTCATGCCCATAGAATACCGCAATTCCGACGGAGACAGGCCCCACAATAACCTTATTTATGATCTGTTTCCAAAGATTCCAAAGAACAATTAATCACCCCGCCATGATAGGTGACCACCTTTTCAACATCTAGCTGTTTAAGCCTGCCAATAGATTCCAGCGCCAAGGGCATATCAAGGGTATGCTGGGCCGCGGGGCCTGTTAGCTTCCCTTCATGGATATTCAGGGCATCTCCCGCAATAAGCAGCTTGGCTAAGGGAATATACAGGCAAATATGGCCTGGGGTATGCCCCGGAGTATGCACAATCTGCACGCCCCCGCAAATTGGAAGGTTATCTCCCTGCTGAACAGGGCGGTCGATCACCATTCGCCTGTTTTCAAAGCCCGCCCGAAAGGCCTTAAAAAACACCTGCTGCTGATCCGGTAGAGAAGCCATATTTGCCTCCATGGCTGCAAGCTTCACAGGTGTTTTTCTGCCGTCCAGATAAGGGGCTTCTTCTTTGTGGGCATAAAGATGAACCTTGGGCCACTGCTGCTTAATCTCGTTCACGCAGCCGATATGATCCATGTCCTGGTGGGTGAACAGTAAGCCTGTCAGTTCATCTACTCCCACTTCTTTAAGGGCAGCATGAAGCCCCTCCCAATAACCGGGAAAACAGCAATCCACCAGCACCGTTTCTCGGCCATCAGCCAACAGCACAGGGTAAACCGTGCCGTTTGCCCCCGTTACTGGCAACACATGAATATGACCCGTTATCTTCATAAAGACCCTCTCCTCTTATCGAATTTTAGGCGGGATGGATAGCCCCGCCATCCGAACCAGATCCCATAGCTTGTCCGAAATAAAGGGCTGAATGATAAACATGCTTAACCCCACAAACAGCAGGCATAAATAGGGCTCCCACTTCCAGTGATTAGGTTGGGCGATAGTCCTTCGAGAAACCTTCGGAAAAATCCTTCTTACAAGCAAAAACAGTAAATAGCCCACACCCATTCCCAGGGTGTTCATCATCAGATCATCAATATCGGTGATCCGGTCGCCAAACATTTGCACGATCTCGATGGCCAATGAAAACAGAAAACCGCAAAGGAGCACGCGGTACCATTTTTGAAACCTGCCCCACAGCAGGGGAAGCAAACAGCCTACGGGCACAAACAACAGCACATTTAGCGCATATTGATGAAAATGGGTCTTTATATCCCTAAAGGGAACCAGATTGATCACAGGGGCATTGACAATATGATACAAATCCGGCACGCTGGTAACCGCCAGCACAAACCCGACCGCCAAGCAAAACACATAAACCATCACCCGGTGGGCCGTGGCTGTTTTCACATGGCTGACTTTATCTTTTTGCGCCATGATAAAATGAAAAACCGCCATCATGGGCACCGCCGGGAGAAACGCCCCAATGGTCCTGAAAAGCATACTTAGTACGTAAAGCATAAATGACCTCCAACAAACGCGTTTTATTATTATAGCCAAAAAAGACCGCAAAAGCAATTTGCGGCCCTTGGGGGAGATTATGATTGTTTTAACTAGGGCGTGTTTCACCCCCCCATGGCGCACATCTTCGGTAGCAAAAACGCCATTACTGCGTTGCTAAACCTTGAAATAGCGCCACTATTCCTGCGGTTTAGCGCCTTGTACTGGCGTTTTTGCCTCTCGAATCTGCGCACCCCGGAGTTTTGAAAC
>JAVBTR010000010.1:0-45374 GCA_031556065.1 Eubacteriales bacterium
CACCACCAGCGCCCTTACCTACAACCTGCCCATTACCAGAAAAGCCAACGATGGTACGGTTAAATCCGCTGTGGTGCAATTCTTCATCGATGTTCAGACCTTGGCTTCCAACCTGCCCTTTTTAACACAGGGAGGCAGCGCCTACCTGGTGGATGCCAATGGCCGCGTTCTGGCCCAACTGGGCGCGGCACTCCCCTATCCCTTTGAGGGAACAGTGCTCTTGGACTCTTCGGGTTCCCTTTACCAAAACAATAACCTGATCATCCATACCCCCATATCTCAAGACTTGCAGCTGGTAGCCGCACTGCCCAAAAGCTATGCGTTAAAAGACGCCAACGAGCTTCGCATTCCACTTTTTGGCGTCTTGATTCTATGCGTGCTGCTTGAATTGTTTTTGTGTTTTATTCTCGCCAGACAAACGGCCCGTCCTATCGAACGCTTCGCTTCCAGTGTGCGGCCGCTTTTATCCGACCCTGGCCAAGAAAACGAATATGCGTATTTCGAACGGAGCATTGCCCAGCTACGGCAAAGCCAGCAAACCGCCACCGCCGCTATGGCGCAAAAACGCAAGGTGGAAATGTCTCTGCTGTTGGACCGTTTGTTCGATGAAGACCATCAAGACATGGCGGCATTATTTGAACTGGCAGGCAGCCTTGGGGTCGATCTGAACGCCCATGGCTACTGCGTAGCTACTATTGAATCGACAACCCAGCCTTCCTTAAAAGAAGAACAAGCCCTTTTAAGCCTGCCCCAGGGCCTTCGCTGCTTATTCCATAGCCATCAAAGCCAGTTGGTTTCTCTTTTGTATTTTTGCGACACACCGGAAACCAACCTTGCCTACGACAGGATCAGTGCTCATTTAAACCTGATTAAGCAAGGCTTGACCCCGCCGGTTCGCATGGGCGTTGGCCGGATATATCCATCCATCAACGATGTGGCTTTTTCCTTTCAGCAATCCTTTTACTGCCTGCAGCATGATGGGGCGCTAAACAGCATCGCTATTTTCGATCGTGTAAGCCGTAATTCCAACGCTCCCAGCTTGTCCTTAGATCAGCAGCAACGCCTGCTTAACGCTGTGAAGCACAATAATATCGCTGTCATCGATGAACAGATGGACAAGATTATTTACGAAAACACGCAAAAGCGGCATCTTTCTTCCAGCCTTAAAAAGCTTCTTATAGCCAATGTAGAAAGCATGCTTCTCATGGCTGCAGAAGAAATGGCGCAGGAAGAAAATCTTTCGGATTATTTGCTTTCCCTTCAGCGCCACAGCGACATGCGGGAACAGCTGGAGCTGTTACGGGATGAGTTTAAAAAGATCAGCAATGCGGCCGCAAACCGCTTTAATGTGCGCAATGTGCTTCTTCGCAAAGAAATTGAAGATTATCTGGCCTCAGTTTACGCCGATTCCTCCCTGTCGGCCACCACTGTGTCAGATCATTTCGGCCTTTCTGAATCCTATTTCTCCATGCTTTTTAAAGACTTGATGGGCGAATCTTACAGCGCCTATATCGAAAAAATGCGCCTTGACAAAGCCAAGACGCTGATGCAAAACTCTTCAATGAACATGGAAGCCATTGCCCAAGCCGTGGGCTATAACAATTCCACCACCTTTCGCCGGGCTTTTAAACGGGTGGTGGGAATATCGCCTATTCAGTACAGGCAGGAAACCTAGACAATCAGGCCTCAGCCTTAACCTTACCCAATCTTTCTAGAAAAGGGTTGGTAACCCAAAATAGCGTCAATTTTTCGAATGATTTCCAGGGGCAATTCCCCTTCCCCTGCCAAAAGGTTGCTTGTAAGTTGCTCTGGCTTCGTGGCCCCAGTAATCACGCTTGAAATAACCTGATCCCGCAACGTCCATTTAAGGACCATCACAGAAAGGGGCATATCCAACCCATTGGCGATATCAAGAAGCTGCTCCACCAGATCAAGGTTCTTTTCGGTTAGCAGGTTATTAATCTGCTTATCTTTTTGGTGAGTGGCGCGGGATGCTTCCGGCAAAGGCTGGCCTTTGCGGTATTTCCCTGTTAACAACCCCTGCGCCAACGGCGAAAAGGGGACGATGCCTATGCCGTTTTCCTTGCAGATATCGAAAATTTCATCCTCAATATACCGGTCCACCATGTTATACTGGGGCTGAATTACCGTCATGGGGTAAAGGTTCATGTTTTTTATAATACCAAGGGCCCTGGTGATCTGCACCGGGCTCCATTCGCTGACCCCATAATACAGAATTTTTCCTTGCTGCACCAAATCGTTAAGGGCCCGCATAGTTTCTTCCACTGGTGTGGTGGAATCGAATCGGTGGCAAAAATACATATCCAGGTAATCCACCTGCATGTTTTTAAGGGATGCTTCCACCTGTTCGAAAATATGCTTGCGGGACAAGCCCCGCTCGTTCACATCCTTGCCCATGGGGAAGAACACCTTGCTAGAAAGCACCACAGAACTGCGCCTGTAATCCTTTAAGCATTTGCCTAAAAAGCGCTCCGCTTCCCCGCCTGAATAGGCATCCGCGCAGTCGAAAAAATTAACACCGTTTTCATAAGCCAGTGAAATGGTATCCTTGGCCACATCCACGGCGCTTCCGCCTTTTAAATCCGTCATCCAGCTGCCAAGAGCCACCTGACTGACCTTCAAGCCGGAATGCCCAACACTGCGATATTTCATATGCCATTTCCCTCTTTTCAATCTTTGTGTTTGCCGATAATGTCCTCTCTAAGCAAGCTTATGGCAAGGGCCTTATCTTTTTCTTTAATAGCATTCATGATATTCTCGTGGGGCTGAGGCGCAAACATAATTTCGAATCGTTTAGCCGAACGCCAATGGTTCTGGGCGTAAAAACGCCGCTCCACTTCGATGCATTCCGTTAAATGCTTTACCAAATAAGGGTTATTGGATACGTCGATCAACGCGCAGTGAAATTCCATATTGCATTGCCAGACCTTCCATATATCCGTTCCGCCCTTCATGGCTTCATTGGCCAAAAGAAGCTTGCGGTCTATCAGCTGAATCCTTTGGGGGGTAAAAGCGTCGAAATACTGTTCCATAGAAGATAGTTCAAGCATCAGCCGCACAGCCAGGTTGTCCTGTCCACTCTTTTCACCCAGACGCACCACCACATACCCGCACCGGGGAATGCTTTTCAAAACATCCTCACTGCACAATTTTAGCAATGCTTCCCGTACGGGCGCTTTGCTGACGTTAAATTTTTCTACTAATTCCCGCTCGGTTAGAAGCATATTCTCGCTTTCAGCTCCCGAATCGATGATCATTTCTAAAATATCATCGTGCAGCATAGCAGATAACGTTTGCCCGTCCTTTGTCATATTACCACCCGTTCTTTCCCGTTATAAGGCTTAGATATTACCAAATTCTAGCATACTAACTAGAAAAAGGCAATCATTTACGGTATGGGCGCCACAGGAGGAGCATGCGGCGCCCATACTTAGTTTGACGGGATTACGAGGCCATGAATTGATCGTAGCGGGCCTGGTAGATTTCTACCAATTCTTGGCAGCCAAGATCACGGCACTTGCTTAAGAAGGCATCGTATTCCGCATCGGTAAAGCCATTGATAATAAATGTGCACATGGTGTTTTCAACATAAGACTTAAGGTCTGTGTTGATTTCAGCAAAGCGCTCGTTGGCTTCCTCATCAAACGCCACCCGGGGCCACATTTCCGTTACAGCAGCGGCGCGGTAGGAGCCATTGGCCTTTTCAGCGCGTTCGATGAAGTAAGGCGCGGAGTTCTTCTTTTTGCGCCACAAATCCTGCAATTCCCACATCACAGCCTGGGTATAGGGGGTGTTTTGGGAAACATACGCCTGGTTGACCTTATCCCCATTGGGGGTTTCTGCCAACTCAGTAAACTGTACCTTGGTTTCATCCAGCCATTTCCATGAGTCGCCTTCGTAGCCAAAGCGCACAGTCAGCGCGTTTTCGCCATTATCGCACCAGTAATCGATCCACTTAATGGCCGCTACAGGGTCTTTGCAATCCGCAGTAATCATATAACGGTTGTAGGCCACGCCAGAAATATAGGCTGCCAGGTTTACAAGAGCCGTGCCGTCTTCGCCCTTGATGGGGTCGATAAGATCGTAGTTGTTGAAGGTGTTGTTGTTTTCATCCAGATCGAAGGTGGAAAAAACGTAGGATGCGCCGATGCCTTCTTCTGAACGGGCTTTGGCGTAGAAGGTAGAATCGTCCTGGGTAAAGCTTTCAGGATCCATCAGCCCTTCTTTATAAAGCATATTGAAGTATTGCAGCGCCTTTTTAAAGCCTTCCTGTTCAGGGGTAAAGAGTACCTTGCTATCCTTGACCATTACATGGGTTTCATCGTCCACCACGCCAAACATCCCAAAGAAGGAGCCGATCCAGGTGGTACGGTTGTTGGAATCGGTGGAACGGAGGGAGAAGGGGATTTCGTCGTTCAGGTCGCCGTTACCGTTGGCATCCTGCTCTTTAAAGGCCCGGAGCACAGCGGTAAATTCATCGATGTTAGTGGGGATTTCAAGGTTCAAGCGTTCAAGCCAAGTCATGTTCATGCCCAGCACGCCCGCCACCTGGGTAGAAAGGGATTCATCAATGGAGGGCAAGCCATAGATGTTGCCGTCCGGAGAAGTGATCAGCTTTTTAATGTCAGGGCGTTCTACCAGCAAACGCTTTAGGTTAACCGTATGCTCTTCGATCAGGTCGTTCAAGGGCAGAATAACGCCATCCGCGCCATATTTAGCCGCATCGTTGGCTGTAATGCCGCCGGAATAGATCACATCGGGCAAATCGGAAGAGTTGAGCACCAATTGGATTTTTTCAGTCCAGCCGGATGCGGGCACTTCTTCCCATTCAACAGTGATGCCTGTCATGGCTTCATATTCTTTCAAAAGCTTCATGTCCTTATAACCGTTGGCATAATCGGACGGACGAGGTGCTAAAAAGCGCAGGGTCAGAGGTTGGTCTACCAAGGGGAAGATGATCTCTTCCGCGGTGGCCAGGGAGACGGTTGTAAGCAACAGCACAGCCGTCAATAGGATACTCAGAGCCTTTCTAAACATATGGAAACCCTCCTTTTTATTTTCAGTGCATCCGCACCGAGTTTCGTTTTAGCCCTTCACAGCGCCCAGCATAACGCCTTTAACAAAGAACTTCTGGGCAAAGGGGTAGAGAACCATAACCGGCAGAGACGATACCACAATCACCCCATACTTAATCAATTCTGCATACTTGTTGCGTTCCAGCAGCTCCGCGATCTGCCCTTCAGATACCACGGCTTCCGTCTGCCGGCTTTGGATCAAAATTTCCCGCAGTACGATCTGTAAGGGGTAATACTCCTGCTTGGATACAAAGATCAGAGCATTAAAATACTGGTTCCAATGCCCTACGCCGTAATACACCACCAGCACAGCAATCACCGCCGTGGAAATAGGCAGTACGATGGAGCCGAAAAACCTAAAATCGCTACAGCCATCTAGTTTAGCCGCTTCCAAAAGCTCATCCGGGATGGTGGTTTCAAAAAAGGTTTTGGCGATAATCAGATTGTAAACCGATACGGTTCCTAAGATGATCAGCACCCAGCGGGTGTTGTAAAGCCCCATATTGTTCACCTGAATGTATAAGGGGATCAGCCCGCCGGAAAAATACATGGTAAAGATAAAATACTTCATCAGTGCATTGCGGCCCCACAAATCCTTTCGGGATAAGGCATAGGCTGCACAGGTGGTTACGCCAACGTCTAACAGGGTCCCTAAAATGGTATAGAAGAACGTATTGGCATAACCGGCCCAGATGGTCTTGTCCTGGAAAAGCTTGCTATAGCCCAGCATGGTAATACCCTTGGGGTAAAAAATCACTTGCCCTTTGTTAACAAAAGAAGGGTCGCTGATGGAAGCAATCACCACAAAATACAATGGGTAAACGACCACCAGGCAAATGACCGCCAGAACGATGTAGTTTACAGAGTCGAACACCCTGTCCGATTTCGTTTTTCGATTAACCGCCACTTCACCGCCCCCTTACCACAAGCTGGAACCGCCGATTTTTCGGCTGGCCGCGTTAACACCAAACAGCAGAACAAAGTTCACTACGTTATTAAACAACCCCACCGCCGTGGAATAACCGTAATCCGCATGTTGCAAACCCTGTTTGTAAACATAGGTCTGTATGGTTTCAGAGGTTTGCAGGTTCAAATTGTTCTGCATCAAATAAACCTTTTCAAAGCCAACGTTCATGATCTGGCCGATCTGCAAAACCAGCATAATGGTAATGGTGGGCATAATGGTAGGCAAGTCTATATGGCGAATCCGTTGAAGCTTATTGGCTCCATCTACAATGGCCGCGTCGTGCAAATCCTCGCTGACGGCAGAAAGGGCGGCAAAATAGATAATGGAGTTCCAGCCCATATTCTGCCAAACGCCGGACCATACGTACATATGGGGAAAGATATCTGGATTCCCGGTAAACAGCACCCTTGGCATCCCAAGCAATTCCAGCAGGGTGTTAATCACCCCGGAATTCACCGAGAACATCACGTTGATCATGCCCACCAGCACCACCATGGATACAAAATGGGGCGCATAAATGGCGTTCTGAACGATCTTTTTTACCCCGTTGCCTGCGCACTGGTTCAAAAGCAACGCCACGATAATTGGCAACGGGAAGCCCACCAAAAGGGTATAGCCGCTTAAAGTCAGCGTGTTTTTGATCAGCCGCCAGAAATCCGGCGAATTGAAAAACCGGTTGAAATACTTCATACCAACCCAGGCAGAACCAGCATAGCCCTTGCGTGGGGAATAATTTTTGAACGCCACTTGAATGCCATACAAAGGCATGTAATTGAAAATGAAAATATAGATCACCGCTGGCAGCAGCAGACAGTACAGCTGCCAATTGCCTTTAATGTGGTGCCATACCCGGGCCTGCCGCCGCTCTTTTTGGTATTCTTGTACTGACTGCATTGATTAACCGCCTCCCTTTCAGGCGTTACACCATCGCCGCCGCTTCAACCACCCAGCGGATCCGCTCATGATTGATGTACTCGCCAACGGTGCAGTCGGCCCCTAAGAGAAGGCCGATTTTGCCAAAGTTCACAATGGTTTCTTTGGTAAAGGCCTGAACCTCTTCCTTTGTGCCATTATGCAGCACGCCGGCGTGGGATTGCCCTGCACGGTGCAGGCTCTGGAACCCACCCATACAAGCCCTGTTCCCAAAGAAATAGCGGCCTTCGTCCAAAGGCATTTCTTCCACATAGACAGCCCAGTTAATGCACTTTACCGGGTAATCTTGCCACAATGCCATTTGGTTCTTCGCTCCGGCCCAGCCACAGCAGTGCATGATGTTATTTTCACTAAAGCGGTTCACGTGTTCCAGTACATATAAATCGCTGGGACGAATGAGCTTGTTATATTCGGCTGGGGTAAAGCGGCCTTCTTCGCCGCCCTGGACGCAATAATACACCCCATCGCAGCCAGCTTCAGTAACGAGCAATTCCGCCAGCAGCGCATTATCCTTTGCAATAACATCCAAAGCGTGCATCACAGCCAACGGGTCTTCTTTAATATCTTTCATGACCCGCTCCTCCCCCGCTCCAAAGCGGATGGAAGAAAAAGGCGCGAACACATTGTAAAAAACAGGGTAATCCTTACCCGCTTCATCTACGATCCGTTTGGCCCGCCAAACCTGATCCTTAATAAACGGATGATCCTTTCCAAGGGGCTTAAGCTTCTTCCAATCCCCGGCGGTAACCACGTCACTTGGCACCGGGTATGGGAAGAACCCATCGCACATGATCTTAATCATATCGATGCCCGCACTTTTAACGTAGTTTAGGTGTGCCTGAACACAGCTTTCACCCTTGGCCTCCTCGCCCCCAAAGTGGTACCAGAAGCCTACCGGCACCCGGTCCACCGGCTTTTTGTTCAATGCATTTAAAACCCTTGTTCTTCTATCCATGGTAAGTCCCTCCCAAAATGTTTTATTTGCAGACGAGCATATCCAATATCACTTGATCGGTGTACGCCATGCCCGTATTTCCCAGGTTTGCCAGATTATCGATGGTTGTTTCCGCGTCCCTGCCCACAATGCCATCCATGGCCGTAACAGATAATCCCTTTAGCGCCAGCATGGACCCCCTAAACGCGCTGGATATGCCAGTGGCAATCTTCAGGGAACAGCCTGCCTTAGCCCCATCGCAGATAATGCCGGATACATCCGCCACCACATTTTGAATGCAGCTTTCCACCTTTTGCAAATCCCCGCCGTGGAAGTAAGTCAGTGCGCTGGCCACCCCGATAGAAGCACCTACGCTGCAGGCACAAAGGGATGAAAGCTTGCCAATATGGTGTTTTACATGGATGGTAACAAGGAGGCTGTATGCCAGCATGCGATACAAGGCTTCATCATCCAGCTTCAGCCGCTTGGCCACCGCAATCACAGGCAGGGAAGCCGTAAGCCCCTGATTACCGCTGCCGCAGGAGGTCATCACCGGCATGGTGCTGCCGCTCATGCGGGCATCCGCCGCCGCACAGGCCATGGCAATGGCATAATCTTGCAAATCACTTTGGGTTTCCCCTTTGCCCCCTGCTTCGTAAAGGCTTTTGCCAAGCATCAGACCATAGGCATTTTCAAGGCCTTCTGTAGCAATGGCTTCGTTAATAAGAACACACTCTTTCAAAAAATCCAGCTTCCGCCAGTCCACTGTTCGTACAAATTCATCTATCTTTTTAACGGAAAGGCCCTGGGCTGCCATTTCTCCGGGATCTGCTAAATGGGATTCCCCGCAATACAGCGCTTCCCCATCCTTCATAATCAGGGTAATGCCCGTGTGACTGTCCTGAATAATAACCGCCGCCCGATGAGCCCCGTTTTCCAGCCTGGCCTCAATGTAAAGCTTGTGGTCGGTTTCTTTTAAGTTGACCTGCACCCGGCCTTCATCCACCATGCTTTGGGCTTGGGCCACCATTTCAGCATCCACGCCTTGGAGCACCTTCAGCCCCGCCGCTCCATCGGCGCAAAGGGCACCTAATGCAGCCGCCACAGGAAGACCCACCTGGTCCGTACCAGGGATTCCTACGCCCATGGCGTTTTTTAATATATTGCGGCTTACATCCAACCGAATTTTTTCCGGCTGTCCTCCAAGGGTCTGGGCCGCCACCGCGCAGGCATAGGCCGCTGCTGCAGGTTCGGTACAGCCTACCGCAGGCTTAATCTGTGCTTTAATGAGTTCTATCAGCTCTGCCTGTTCCTTCGTTAACATGGTTTGCCTCCACCAAGCTAAAAATCGGGTTCGCTTATGTCGTTTCTTTGATAATCTTGTAATCATATTAGCACGTCATTAACGAGATGTCAATACAAGTAAATAAATATTTTTTGTCTCTTATGTCTAACAAAGCCACAAGCTGTGATATCTGCCTTATGGTCGGGGAAAAAATCAAGTTTCCGTATAAAGAATGCGAGCCCCCTTTTCTTGCTTTACAATACAAGAAAAGAGGGCCCGCAACCATAAACCATTCTGTTCTTAATTTACCGGTGCAGCTGTTCGTTGCCTAGCTTCTGGTAATACTTGGCCAGGGCGCTGTGGTCGCATTGACCGTCTCCGTCCAGGTGGAGAACCTTCATCATTTCAAAAATCTGGCTGGTGAGCATGGTGGGGGCATCCACGGCTTTGGCCGTATCCAGAACATTGTTCAAATCCTTGATATGAAGATCAATCTTAAAACCAGGCTTAAAATTCTGGTCCATCATCATAGGTGCCTTAGCATCCATCACCGTAGAGCCTGCCAAGCCGCCTCGGATGGCTTGGTAGATCAGTTCCGGGGATACGCCAGCCTTCTGGCCCAGCATCATGGCTTCGGCTACTGCGGCGATGTTCACTGCCACCACCACCTGGTTGCAAAGCTTGGTTACATTACCTGCGCCAATATCGCCGCAGCGCACCACGGAAGAGCCCATGGCAAAAAGCAGCTCTTTATAATCGTTAAACAACGCTTCCGGGCCGCCTACCATAAAGGCCAGAGTGCCATCGATTGCTTTGGGTTCCCCGCCGGAAACAGGCGCATCCAGCATGCCAACACCCACTTTTTCAAGCTCCGCCGCAATTTCCCTTGAGGCGATAGGGTTGATAGAGCTCATATCGATCAGCACACTGCCAGACTTCACCGATTCCACCACGCCATCTTCGCCTAATATCACAGCTTTCACATGAGGAGAATTGGGCAGCATGGTCAAAATCACGTCGCAATCCGCCGCTAATTCCTTGGGGTTAGCAGCCGCCTTTGCCCCAGCTTGCTTCAATTCCTCCACCGCAAGGGTGTTCAAATCGCAAACAGTTAAATCGTAGCCTTTTTTCAAAAGATTCTTTCCCATGGGCTTGCCCATGATGCCTAAACCGATTAATCCAATTTTCATTCACATTTCTCCTTATTGAATCATGCCCATGTCTTTCAGCGCCATTTTAAGAGATTCCCGCTGGGCGGGGGCCAAAGGCTTAATGGGTGCTTCACATTGCCCCACCTTAAAGCCCAGTATTTCCAGGGCTTCTTTAATCACAACGGGGAATGTGCCCATGTTGGTAGCAATCCTTAGAATACTGAATTTAAATTGAGCTTCCAGCGCTTCTTCAAGCTTGCCCACCTTGTGGTTTTCGTAAATATCCACCGCGATTTTAGGTGCCACATTGGCGCAGGAGGCAATGGCACCTACCGCCCCATAGCATAAGGCAGCATAAATCAGCGTATCTCGCCCCATCAGCACATGGAAATTAGGAATACCCCTGGTAAGCCTTATATACTCTTCGGTGTTCGTCATATCCCCCGTGGAATCCTTCACACCAATAATATTTTCAATCTGCGCTAGGCGCGCAATGGTGGCAGGCTCCACCTGTACGTTGGTTTTGGGGCGGTTATTGTAGATAACAATGGGGATATCGGTGCTTTGAGCCACAGTCCTATAAAAATCGTGCAGCTCGTCCTGGGTTTGGGAAATGAACATAGGCGTTAAGACAGAAAGGGCATCCACCCCCACATCCGACGCGATTCGGGCCATGTCCACAGTGGCTTTGGTTGTAATATGGTTAGCCCCGGCGTAAATATCCATTTTCCCTTGGACGGCATCCTTTGTCACTTCCAGCATGTTGCGATAAAAGTCATTATCAAAAGCGTAAAACTCGCCGGTGGTGCCAAAGGGGAACACACCATGAACCCCGTTATCGATAAAATATTGAATCAATTGCCGGTAAACTGGTTCGTTCAGCCGGCCCTTTTCATCCACCGGTGTAATGACAGGTATCACAATGCCCTTAGGCGTAAAACCCATGGTTTTCCCTCCCTTATTCCGTTTATCCACTCATAACATAATGTAACAAACACCGGTAGCCCTTTCAAGGGTTTTTACAGAACAAATAGCCTATTTAGTCGGGAATTTCTGAAAAAAAAGTCGCTTTCATTTCCGAATGCGCAACATTCATTTCATTTCATTTCATTTGCATCAACTTCATTGAAACAGAAGGATTTCTTACTCCCTTACCGAAATGGTATTGACATAAAGGGAGGCGCGCAATATGGCAGGCATGATCATCGCGGTACCCAATAAAGAAATGTTCCAGCAAGCCACAGAAATATTATCCGGGCAGGATACCCTGGCCCAGGTTCTTTTGACCACTTCCAAAACGGTGGTTCAAGATGTTTCGGCCCTGGGTGGGGAGGATTTCCCTGTTGTGGTGGCCCGGGGCAATCACGCTAAGCTTTTAAAAGCGGAAACCCCTTTCACGGTGGTTGAAATTGTGCTTTCAGGGCAAGAAATGGCACTGCTTGTGGAAGCCGCCTGTGCCATGACTGGCAAAGAGAATACCAATGTGGCCTTCATCGGTTTTCCCAGCATGTTTTCCGACCCAACGCCTTTCGCCCATGTATTTAAAGCCAACATCCGCATTTATACCGCCGACGGGGAACCGGAAATCGAAGCTCAGGTACTTGAAGCCATTAAAGAAGGAGCGGATGTAATCGTTGGCGGTGAAATTGCCATGAAGTACGCCAACGCCCGGGGCTGCCAGGCGCTTTTTCTTTCCTCCACCAGCGAATCCATCTACATGGCACTGCGCACAGCCAAGCGGGTTTTGTACGGCATCGCTATGGAAAACCGACGCTCCCAGGAGTTTATGGCGCTATTAAACTATTCCTTTGACGGAATTCTGAAGCTGGATCTAAACGGAGTAATTACCCTTACCAACTATATGGCCGAAAGCTTTTTCAAAAAGCCTGCCCGTGATTTAGTCGGCAAAAATGTATTGAAGCTGTTTGACACCCTGCCGGAGGATCCTCTTGAAAAAGCCCTTGCCGCTATGGAAAACGCCTATTCCCTTATTTTGCGCACCCATCAAGAAGCCTACGTAGCTAACCTGGCAGTTTTAAACCTGGAAGGAGAAATGAACGGCTTCATTCTCTCCATGCAGGCCTTTAACCAAATTAACAAGCTGGAAGAAGCTGTCCGTACCGACCGCATCGGCCGCGGCTTTGTAGCCCACCATACGTTTAAAGACATTCATTATGTTTCAAAGCCTATGGTCAAGGCATTGGAAACTGCCACCCGCTACGCAGATTTCGACCTGCCCGTTTTGATCTCCGGGCCCTACGGCATGGAAAAGCATATTTGGGCTGAGGCTATCCACAATGCCGGAGGCCGCCGCAAAAACCCTTTTGTGAGCATTAACCTGGCCCACTTAAGCCCCAACGCCCAGCAGGATGCCCTTATGCGCATGCAAAGCGATGCCCAGGGCCGGAGCGTTTTTGAAAACGCCCACCGGGGTACATTGCTGATCGAAAACGTGGATTTGGCTAACAGTGACTCTCTTATGATTCTCATCCGCGTCCTTTCCACAGGCACCCTTTTAAAACCGGACAGCCGGCTGCCCCTGCCTGTAGATGTGCGCGTTATCTGCACCTGTTCAAAGGATCTATATGCCATGACCACAGATGGCAGCTTTCCCCCGGCTCTTTATTACCGTTTGGCCCAATTGGATCTGCACCTGCCAGGGCTTAGCGCCTTTCCGGAGGATATTCCCATAATGCTCGCCCAGGAGCTGGAGCGGCTTTGCCGCAAATACCGCCGTTACGTTTCCATTTCACCTAAAGCCCAAGCTGTTTTACACGCCCATGCCTGGAACGGCAACATCGAAGAAATTGCCTCCTTTATGGAAAAAGCGCTGATTTTGAACAAAGAGCGGGAAATCGGTGAAGAACTGGTAACCCAGCTGTTGGAGCCCTACCAGCAAGAAGTCCGGCAGCACACACACCCGCCTGCCGCTCCCGTTTTATACAACGCCGAGGAATCCCGTTTGAAAGACGCGTTGAATCAAGCCAGGGGCAATCGCGCCGAATGCGCTGAGCTATTGGGAATCAGCAAGGTTACCCTTTGGCGGCGAATGAAAAAATATGGAATGATTGATTAATAAGGAGGCCATTATGTTAAACGACGCTAAGCTGATCATCCAAAAAGCCATTGACGCCGTCCTCCCGGAAGCCACGGTTAAAACCGCGCTGGAGGAATACGCATTAACCACCCCCTGCCATTTGATCGCTATTGGCAAAGCGGCCTGGCGCATGGCCAATGCCGCATATGAAGCATTGGGGAAATTGGTTTTAGACGGGGTGGTTATCACCAAATACCAGCATTCTCAAGGCCCCATTGGCAATCTTGCCATTTTTGAAGCCGGGCACCCAGTGCCGGATGAAAACAGCGTTCTGGCAGCCAACGCTGCTTTAAAACTGACGAAAAATCTAACAGAAAAAGACGTGGTACTGTTTCTTGTTTCCGGCGGTGGCTCAGCCCTGTTCGAATGCCCGCCGGAGGGCGTGACGCTTACCGATATTGCTACCGTTACCAAGCAGCTTTTGGCCTGTGGTGCGGATATTACCGAAATGAACGCCATCCGCAAACACCTTTCCAGGGTAAAAGGCGGTCGCTTTGCGCTGCATTTAGCGCCAGCCCGCGTTAAAAGCATTGTTTTAAGCGATGTTTTAGGCGATTCGCTGGATGCCATTGCCTCTGGCCCTGCCTACCCGGACGCCTCCACCTGCGGGGATGTGACGGCTATCATCGAAAAACACCAGCTCACCTTCCCCGAAAATGTGCTGGCTGCCCTAAAAGAAGAGACACCCAAGGCGCTTTTCAATGTGGAAACGAAGATTACTGGCAATGTAACCGCTCTATGCGATGCCGCTGGAAGGGCGGCCAAAGACCTTGGCTATACGCCCCTTACCCTTACCACCACCCTGGATTGCGAGGCCCGGGAGGCAGGAGCATTTTTAAGCGCCATTGCCAGAGAGCTTCGGGCCAGCGGCCGGCCTGTTAGGCCACCCTGCGCCATTATTCTAGGCGGCGAAACCGTGGTACATTTAAGGGGAAAGGGCCTTGGTGGCCGCAACCAGGAGCTGACGGTAAGCGCTATTAAGGGCCTTAGCGAGCTAAAGGATACGGTGCTGTTCTCCATCGGTTCTGATGGCACCGACGGCCCTACGGACGCAGCAGGAGGCGTTGTTGCGGGAAACACAATGAAGCGATGCACAGAAATGGGACTTAACGTGGATGCCACCCTTTCTAATAATGACGCGTACCATTTGCTCAAGGCGCTGGATGGGCTTATCATAACAGGCCCCACCGGCACCAATGTAAATGATCTGACCATGCTTCTAGTTAAATAAAATATATAGCTACAGTACAAAAACAAGCGCAGGGGCTTTGCTGCGCTTGTTTTTTATTGCCTTCTTGGTTTGGCTTTACTCGAGTTTCGCTGCTTAAAACCCTAGTTTTCCTTATGCCGGGGCAGGATCTGGTTCAACAGCAGCGCCATCAGCGTGGCCACCACCACAGGGGAACGGCCAAAGATGGTTGTAATCTGTGTAGGGAACTTGGCCAGCGCGCCCAGGGATTGGGAAAGCCCAACGCCCAGCGCCACCGAAAGTCCCACAATGGACATGTTCCGGTAATCCATTTTTTCCGAAGCAATCAAACGAATGCCTGCCATGGTAATCATAGAGAAGACCGTAATAGTGGCACCGCCCAATACGCACTGGGGAATGGTTGTAAGCACTGCGGAAAATTGGGGAAAGATGCCTGCCAGAAGTATAATAAACGCCGCGATGCCAAATACGAAGCGGTTCACCACACGGTTTGTCATAACGATACCCACGTTCTGGCTATAGGTAGCCGTAGGCAAGCCGCCAAACATGGCGCCAAGCATATTCGTTACACCATACGCAAGAATACCGCCTTGCAATTCTGTATCGGTAGGCTCCCGATCCAATCCTCCTAGGGTGGTGCCGGTAAAATCCCCTATGGCCTGAATGGAATTGATGAAAAACAATACCCCAAGCGCCACACAAGCGCCCACATCGAAAGTGATTCCAAAGGGCATTGCCTGGGGTGCGGCGATGATGCCCGCCTGGCTGATTTTAGAAAAATCTACCATTCCGAAAAAGATAGCCGCAATATAACCGATCACCATGCCAAGGAGTAGTGATGCCAGTTTAAAAATACCCTTTCCCCAATGGTTCAACGCTGTTACAGCAGCCAAGGTAATAAAAGCCACCACCCAGTTCTGCCAGGAACCGTATTGCAGCGCTTCCACCGCGTGGTTCACATTGCCTGTTCCCCCCGCCATATAATTAACAGCGGTGGGGTATAAAGAAATACCGATAGTGAAAATAACCGTGCCGGTAATCAGCGGCGGAAAATACTTGCGAATGGGCTTAATAAACACACCCACCAGGGTTGCCACAATACCGCCTACGATCATGGCCCCGGCAATTTGAGCAAGCGCCTGGGCTCCACCTGTAGAAACAATACCTTGCAGGCTGGGCAGGTAAGCAAAGCTAATGCCCATGACCATAGGAAGACCGGACCCAAACCGAAAACCCTTCTTTTTTCCAATTGGAAAAAGCTGCAAAATAGTAGATATGGCTGCCACCACCAAAGATGTTTGGATCAAAAGCACCTTATCCGCCTGGGACAGGGACAATTCCCCCATGTTGCCAAGAATCAGCGCCGGGGTTACGCAGCCTACGATCATGGCTACCACGTGCTGCAATGCCAGGGGAAGGGCATCCTTTAGAGTAGGCCGCCCATCCAATGAAAAGAGTAAGGCCTGGCTGGTTTGTTCGCTCTTTGCCATAAATAGTTCCTCCTTATGTAATGGATTCATTTTCACTTCCGATAAGCTGTATCGCTAATCGGAAGTTTATTTCTAAATTGGCCGTCCACCCGGTATGCCGCATGCGCAATAGCCGGAGCCGTAGGAATAGCGCTGATTTCGCCAATACCCTTTGCCCCAAAGGCCAGTCCCTCTTTCGCGCCCTTTTCAACCAGGAGCACTTCAATAGGCGGCGCGTCGGTAGCGCGCAGGAGGCCCAAAGTGCCGTATTTGCTCTTGACAAAGCCTTTCTCCATTACGAAATCCTCCGTAAGGCCGTAGCCCATGCCCATCAGAACGCCGCCCTCCACCTGACCTTCGCAGGCCTTGGGATTCACCACCCGGCCCACGTCATGGGCGGCAATAATCCGTTCGATGCGCTTGGTTTCATCCATAATAGCCACCTGCACAGCGTAGCTATAAGCCACGTGGCTTACAGGGTTTTCTTTTTCACTGCCCATTTTATCCGTTACGAAAGAATACTCTCCCGCGAACAACTGGCCTTCCAGCTCATCAAGGCTCTTGCCGGAATCCAACGCTGCCTTGAGTTTTTCCGCGGCCACCCGAGTGGCTTCACCGGTAAAAACAGTCTGGCGGCTGGCCGTAGTGGTCCCGGAATTGGGGGTAATCAAGGTATCGGGCCGTTCATGCACCACCTGTTCAGGCTTAATGCCTGTAACCGTACAGACCATAGCTGCACAGACAGTGGCAATGCCCTGCCCGATACAGGCGGCCGATGTACGTACATACACCTTATTGCCAGATACCAAGAGCTTGCACCGGCCAATATCCGGCAGACCAACGCCTACACCCGCGTTTTTCATGCAGCCAGCGATACCCGCATAAGGATTTGCCTCAAATACATCTTTTACCGCTTCAAGGCATTCCACATAAGCTGCATCCTCTCCGGCGATCTGGCCGTTGGGCAGCACCTCGCCGGGACGGATGGCGTTTTGGTAGCGTATCTGCCAGGGCGAAATACCCACCTTCTCGGCCAAGAGATTCAAGTTCTGTTCCGCAGCAAAACAGCTCTGGGTTACCCCAAACCCCCGAAACGCGCCGCCAGGCACGTTGTTGGTATAAACGCAAATGCCCGTAATATCCACATTGGTAAAATGGTATGGCCCACCGGCGTGTGTGCAAGCCCGCTGCAAGACCGGTCCGCCCAGGGAGGCGTAAGCCCCGCAATCGGATATAAGTGTGGCGCGCATGGCTACCAAATTGCCCTTTTCATCGCAGGCAGTTGTCATTTCCATTTCCATAGCGTGGCGCTTTGTGTGGATATCCAGGCTCTCCTGTCTTGAAAAGCGTACTTTTACAGGCAGCCCCGTATGGTAGGCCATCAGCGCCGCATGGTGCTGGACGCTCATATCCTCTTTTCCCCCGAAGCCCCCTCCCACCAGCTTCGATTGGCACCGCACCTTTTCAGGGGGTAATTGCAGCATACGGCAAATCTCTTTCTGCTCGTCGTATACCGATTGGGACGCAGTGTAAACCAGTATGCCCCCTTCATTGTCCGGGTCTGGCATACCGATGGCGCATTCTGGTTCCATAAAGGCGTGATCCGTCATGGGGGTGGAATAATGCCGTGTCACCACATGGGCGGCATTTTCGATCGCTTTATCCACTTCCCCCCGTTTAAGCTCCTGTTTGAATAGAACATTACCCTTTTCGTGGAGCTTAGGCGCGTCTTCTTTAAGGGCTTCCAATGGATCAGTAACAGGATCCAGCTCTTCATATTCCACTTTAATAAGCGCCAGCACCTCGTCCAGGGTTTCCTTTGTGTGGGTGGCTACCAAAGCGATGGCGTCGCCGATATACCTGGTGGTATCCCCTTGTGCGATCATGACATCCCAATCCTGTACGATATGCCCGGTTTTATTAAAGGGCACATCTTTCGCTGTAAGGATTTTCACCACATCGGGGTGTTTTTCAGCCTCCAAGGTATCAATTCTAATAACCCTGGCCCGGGGGTATTGACTGCGCAGCGCCTTGGCGTAGAGCATTCCGGGCAATACAATATCATCTACATATTCCCCGGTGCCAAGAACCTTTTCCTTGGTATCTACCCTGGTAAAATGCTGGCCCACAACAGCGCTTTCTTCCACCTTGGGCACAGGGCGGTTTTCTCTGAAGAAATCCGCTGCCATTAAAATGGCGTCTTCGATCTTCACATAGCCTGTACAGCGGCAAATATTGCCCTTGATAGCCTGCTTGATCTGTGCCCTTGTGGGAGCTAAATTTTCATCCAGAAGGGCCTTGGCGCTGATTACCATCCCAGGGATGCAAAAACCACACTGCACCGCCCCGGTTTGGCCGAAGCAATGCACATAAACATCCTGCTCCCGCTGGGATAACCCTTCCACCGTAAGAATATGCTTGCCGTCCACTTTGGCAACGGTCAATACACAGGAACGGGTCTTTTTGCCATCCACCAGCACGGTACAGGTGCCACAGGCACCTGCGCCGCAGCCATTTTTCACCGATGTAAGCCGCAGTTCGTCCCGCAAAAATTCAATTAAGCTCATATTGCGTTCAACATTGTACGCTTCATGGTTGACATACAGCGTATACATACTGGCCATCCCTCCTTTCATTTTTAAAGCGCCGGTAACCGGCGTGACACATAATGTCCTTGCTTCATCTGGCAAACCTGGCCGTCTTGAACCACGCGGGTTCCCCGCAGATACACTTCCTTTGGACGGCCTCCTACTTTAAAGCCTTCATAGGGCGTATAATCCACATTCTGGTATTGGCTGGCGGCGGAGATTACACCGAAATCCCCTGTTTCCCACAGTACAATATCTGCATCGCTGCCAGGGGCAAGGCTGCCCTTTTGCGGATAAAGTCCATAAGCTTTGGCGGGGGCAGCACTTAATAAAGCACACATTTTCTCGGGGGATACCAGTCCCCATAAAAGCGATGGCCTATGCTCAATGCCTGGAAGGCCATTGGGAATTTTTGAAAAATCCTCCCTGCCAAGGTCTTTTTGTCCATTAAAGTTATAGCTGCAATGATCCGTGGCAACGGTATCGATTTCGCCATCTAAAAGGGCTTCACGAAGGGCCAGTACATCGCTTTTCTTTCTAAGAGGCGGGGAGCAAACATATTTTGCCCCTTCAAAATAGGGCAAAGAAAGCAGGCTATCCTCCAGATGCAAATACTGGGGACAGGTTTCTACCAGCACCTTTTGCCCCATTCTGCGGGCCTTGCGGACTTCTTCAAGGCCCAACCGGCTGCTCAAATGCACCACTGCCACAGGCCAATCCGCCAGCCTGGCGATATACAAAAGCCTATCAATGGCTTCTGCCTCCATTTCCGGCGGGCGGCTTAGGGGATGGGCCGCCGGGGATAAATGCCCCTGCTGCCGTAAACGATTTACCATAAAGTTAACCAAGGTGCCATTTTCGCAGTGAACACCCATCAGGCATTTAAGCCGCCTCATTTCTGTCAGGATATCCAGCAGCTGCCCATCATCCACCCGCAGGGAATCATAAGCCATGTAGGTTTTAAAAGAAGTCACCCCTGCCGCCACCATGTGGTCAAGCTCTTTACGGGTTTCGTCGCTCCAATCTGTAATGGCCATGTGAAAGCCATAATCGCAATAGGCATTTTTGTCCGCCAGGCTGTGCCAGTTTTCAAGAGCGCTTTTAAGGGTGCCCCCCTTATCTTGGGTGGCAAAATCGATTATCGTGGTAGTGCCGCCAGCAAGGGCCGCTTTGGTGCCCGTATCAAAGGTATCGGCGGTTACGATCTGGCCGTTATCCATGCTCAAATGGGTATGGGCATCAATAAAGCCGGGGAACACATACATTCCCTGGGCATCTACCACTTCATCCGAAGAACCTGGCTCTATGCGGCGTGAAACGCTGTGAATCACGCCGCCTTCCAGGGCCAGATCCCCTTTAAAAGAGCCTGTTGGTGAAACCAGAATGCCATTTTGAATAATCAGCACGGGTTTGCCCCCTTCTTACAAGCACCAAGCGTAGTCATCTATCACCGTCTGAATAATCCGTTTCATGGTGGCTTGCTCTTGTGCTGTGCCGGTAAGCCTAAGCTTGACTTTGCCATCGTTCAACACCAAAAAGCCCTGGTTCTGGCTGTTTTCAAAATCTTCTTCCCAGGCGAATACCGTTAGCTTTTCCTTGTAGGGAGAACTGTCATAGGGACAGAACACGGTACAATTGCCGCATTCATTGCACATGCGGTCGATATGCACTACCTGTTCCTTTTCAAGGCCCGGCACCTTAACAGCTATGTTGGCCCGATTAGGGCAAACATCCACGCAATTTTCGCAAACAGCAGCGCATTTCAGGCAGCGGTTCCCTTCATGGGAAAGGCTATTGCGCAAAGGTTTAATCTCGTCCGGGCAAGCCACACATGAGGTATCCTTGGGTTTCACATTCAAGATGGCCTCCACCGCCAAGGTGGCGTCCTTAATCCCCTCCACCACTGTGGCAGGGCCCCGCAGCGCGTCGCCGATCACGTATACGCAGCCGTTTTCAAGGCTTTCGGGCTTGCCATTGGCCCCCAGTACAACACCGTTATTTTGAAGGTGCTCCGTTTCGATCTTTTCGCCCACGGCGCTGATCACTGTGTCCGCTGGGATTTTAACCGTTTCCCCCGTCTTTTCGGGGCTGCGGCGGCCACTGCCATCCGGCAGGCCCAAACGCATTACATCACAAACCAGCTGGCCATTTTCATGGGCCACAGGAGCCAGCAGTTCCTTAAAAATCACCCCGTCATAAACTGCTAGTTCAAGCTCTTCTGCGTCGGCAGGCATTTCCCGCTTGGTGCGGCGGTAAACAAGAGAAACATTCTTCACACCCTTTAAACGTTTGGCTGCCCGTGCGGCATCCATCGCTGTATTACCGCCCCCAACCACCACTACGTTCTTTCCAAGTGTAAGCGCGTCCGGCTCTTTTTTTTGCGTTTCTAAGAAATGTAGTACATTCATAGCTTGGCCTTTTTCAAGCTTCAATTCTCCGGGCTTCCAGGCACCGACAGCCAAAATAATATGGGTAAAGCCCTGTGCAAACAATTGCTCCGCCGAGGGAGCTTCCGTGTTCAACAACACCTTCACGCCCAGCTTTCCAAGCATAGCGGCATCTTTTTCAATGGCTTCATCGGCAATGCGGAAGCCGGGGATTACATGGCGCACAATACCGCCAAGGGCATCGCGCTTTTCATAAAGGGTAACACCGGCACCTTCCCTAGCCAGCAAATGGGCTGCCGCCATGCCCCCAGGACCGCCGCCGATAATGGCCACATTTTCGCCGCGCTTTTCCCCGGCGGCAAGATTATGCAGCACTTCTTCATAGCCCCCTTGAGCCGCCTCCAGCTTAGCTGCACGAATGGCCACAGGCTCCTCGTAAAAATGCCTTGTACAGCTGGCCATGCAGCGGTGGCTGCAAATGGTTCCCGTCATAAATGGCAAGGGATTTTTATTCAATATTACTTCCAGGGCTTTTGCCATTTCGCCCTTAGCCACCAGCTCCAAATAAGCGGGGATATCCTGGCCAATAGGGCAGCCAGCTTCGCAGGGTGCCATAAAGCAGCTTGCAAGAGGCACCGAAGCCTTCACTTTGCGCACGGGAATAGGCTTAATAGGCTTTACGTGGTGAGCATCCTTCAAGGCCCTTTGGCTGATAGCCGCCACCTGTTTGGTATCCACTTTTTCAAAAGCTGAGTACGCCGCGCCAGTAAACAGCTCCGCAATCGGCTGTAAACGGTTGTACCCGCCGGGCTTTAACAATGTGGTAGCCATGGTAATAGGCCATATACCTGTATTAAAAATATCCCGGATATTAAACTGATCCGCGCCGCCAGAATAGGAAATCCGCATTTTGCCGTCAAAGGCCGCTGAAAGCTTTTCGCTAAGCGCAATGGATAAAGGATAAAGGCTCTTGCCGCTCATGTACATTTCTTCCCCTGGCAATTCGCCGTTTGGGATCCTTACCGGGAAGGTGTTGGTTAACTTCACCCCAAAGGCAAGCCCTCGCTCGTCGCAAAGGCCCTGAAGACGCTTGAACATAGGCACCGCGTCCGCAAATTGCAGATCATTTTTAAAGTGGTGATCATCAAACACCAAGTAATCGTAGCCCATTTCATCCATCCGCTGCCGGGCGAACTCATAGCCAAGCAACGTGGGGTTGCACTTAATAAAGGTGTTCAAGCCTTTTTCGGTGATCAGATACCGGGCGATGCGCTCTATTTCATCCGGCGGGCAGCCATGAAGCGTGGAAAGGGTAATGGAACGGCAAACCCTATCGCTAATGGAATTGATAAAGGCTTCGTCCACGTGCTTAAAGCGCGCGGTATTTTCTTTGGCCCAAGCTACGCATTCTTGCCAGATGGGGGTGTCTTTGGCATTTTTAAGGCCTTGGATAAACCTATCGATCTTTTCGGATTGAATGCCCTTCAGATCGTAGCCCACGCTCATGTTAAACACAAAGCCATCAGGGCTGCCAAGGCCCCATTCCCGGCTTAAAAGCTTTAAAGCAAACCAGCCCTTGACGTATTCATCGTAAGCCTGGGGCACATAAAGCTCCGTGCTCCATTCCACGTTATAGCATTCATCCTGGGCCAGAATGCAGGGTTTTTCCACAGGTAAATCTTCCCCGTCCAAAATCTGCACAGTTTTCAGCTCGAAAAAACGCGCACCGGAGGCATAGGCTGCAATCAGGTTTTGGGAAAGCTGGCTGTGGGGGCCAGCGGCGGGGCCAAAGGGGGTTTCAATCTTTTCTCCGAAGATGGGTAAAGCTTTATCGCCCTGGTGGCGATAAATAGCATTCACGCCGAAAACAGTCCGGTTGCTTTCATATTCACGTAAAACCCAATTCATTAAATCCTTAAAGGGAATGGGGCGCATCTTATCACTCATATTAGCATCCTCCTCAGCGGCCTTGGTTTATGCGTTTACCTAAGTCTGCGGCCCGTTCACGGCAATGGGCCAATACCTGTTCCTTGTCGATGCCGATCAATTCCCTATCCCGCATGAGCACCTTGCCGTTGATAACAGTGGTCTTCACGCTTCGTCCGTTCATGCCAAACATCACATGAGAATTGATATTGCCTGCATCCATGGGCGTTAGAGGAATATAATCCGCGATGATGACGTCCCCAGCAGCGCCCTTTGCCAAAATTCCCACCGACGTTTCAAAAAAAGCCTTTGCCATACGGCGGTTGTTTTCAAACAGCATAGAGGGAATTTCGCCCCAGGCCGCGGTAGGATCGTGCAATTCGTGCTTGTGCAAAATATTAGCCACCTTATAGCTTTCCAGCATGTCGTTGGTGTATCCGTCTGTGCCAAGGCCAATGGTAATGCCCTTATGGAACATCTTCATCACCGGAGGGCAGCCAATCGCATTGCCCATGTTGCTTTCCGGGTTATGGGCCACCATGCTGTCCGTTTCCTTGATCACATCCATTTCCGCCTCGCTTACATGGGTGCAGTGGCCGCAGATGGTACGGGGACCCAGAATGCCCAAATCATGGAGCCTGAACACCGGGCGCTTTCCATGGGTCTTTAAGCTGTGATAAACATCTTCGATCCCTTCGGCCACATGAATATGGTAGCCGCCGTTTTGGGGCGCATGGTTCATACAATACTCAAAGGTTTCATTTGACAGGGTAAAGGGCGCGTGCATGCCCATCATCCCTGCCACCATGCCGGTTTCGTCTTTACGGGCGTAAGCCATAAAATCCGCGTTTTCTTTCACGGCAGCGCGCATTTTATCAATGCCGTCCCGATCGGAAATTTCATAGCAAAGATTGGCGCGCACGCCGTAACGCTTGGCGCTGTCGGCAATGGCAAACAGGCTTCCTTCCACCTGGCCATAGGAAGCATGGTGATCGAAGAGGGTAGTGGTACCGTTTTCGATGCAATCGATAAATGTCGCATCGGCGCTGGCCTCAGTATCCTCAATTAAAAGCTGGCGGTCGATAGTCCACCAAAGGTTTTCAAGAATCTCTAAAAAGCTGTGATTCGCCGAACCTTTTATATTCAATCCCCGGGCAAAGGCGGAATAAATGTGGTTATGTGCATTGATAAAACCAGGCATAATCACCCCGCCTTTGGCATCGATGAATTCCGCCTCCGGGTATCTAGCCCTCAAATCCTTTAAATTGCCCACTTCCTTGATGAGTCCGTTTTCGATTGCCACACAACCGTTTTCATAAAATGGGGTTTTTTCGTCCCTTGTGACCATGCGGCCATTTCCGATTAATAGCATGTAAGAACTTCCTTTCACATAAGCACTTATTCGCAATAAAAAAACCGTTCGAAATTCTCCGAACAGCTTCCACACTTATTTTTGCAACAGAAACCATAAGCAATCCCAAATGTGGATTAGCCCGTGCGCATAGCACTCCCTTACAGCCGCTGTCCCTATTCAATTCGAGTACCTGCGCACATAATAACACACCGTATTGCCTTGCACAACGATTGTTAGATACTCCACCTAAAATTTAATTATTTTGTAATATTTGGTCCCATTTCTTCCAATCGTGCCAAATCCTCACGGGTATCTACATCTTCAAGCTCCCATGGGCTTTGGGCAGGGATGCGGTTAATGCGGCCTTGGCAGCGCTTCATTACCACGCCGCCGGATTGGCCCTTTTCAAGGCTTAATAGCTGGCCATACACCTGGCGGGGAAAAACAGCCGGGTTCCCATCCCGGGCACCAAAGCACAGCCTGGCAATCTGGGTTGGGTTTTCAGCGAACCCATCCAGCAAACGGTTAATAGACTCTTTGGTTAAAAGGGGCTGATCTCCCACCACAAACATGCAGCCCTGTGCATCACTGAAAGGGGTAAGGCCCAGGCGAACCGTATCACTAATGTCCGGCTCTTTATGGCATAAGGCATTCAAGCCGTTTTCTTGGGCTAATTGAGCCACTTCTTCGCTTCTTGTTACCACGAGGATTTGAAGCCTTTCCCTTGGCAGGGCATTAAAAACCTGCTTAATCAAAGGCTCTCCCATAAAAGAGGCCAGTAGCTTATTGCCATTAAACCGGGCCGCCTCCCCGGAAGCCAGAACCACACAGCCGCATTTCATCTGTTTTTTTCTCCAATCAGTTCAGCCAGAATGCTGATGGCAATTTCAAAAGGCGTTTCGGCGCCAATATCAAGACCGATAGGCGAATGGACACGGGCAAAATCTTTTTCCCCAAAGCCGGCCTCTTTAAGGGTATTATACACCGCCGCCCGCTTTTTCCGGCTACCCATCATCCCAATATACCGTGCGGGGGTTTTAAGCATGGCCTTTAAAACCGTCAAATCGTGCTGGTGTCCCCTTGTCATAATCAGAGCGCTGTCCCATTTCGTTAGTTTCAGGGTTTCTGCCTCTTCAAAATCCATTAATCGGGTGCCTGCCCCATCAAAAGCCAAAAAGGCATCCCGGTCGTCAATCACCGTTACCGGGAAGCCCCCTTCAAGCATCAATGGCACAAGCGCCTTTGCTACATGACCGCCGCCGAAAATATAGGCCATGCCTTTTTCCTTAAGGCATAGCGAGTAAGCGTCCATCTGCCAATAAACCGGGTCTTGCCCCGCCATTTTCTCAAGGGCACCAGTAATGGCCGCCTTGTCCTTTCCCGTGATCAGATTAAATAAAAGAGTGGCTTCTCCGCCGCATACCATGCCTAAGCTCCCGGCCTGTTCATTACTAAGGCTGAAGGTTTTTGTAAAAGGCTTCCCGCTTTGGAAAACAGCCTTTGCCAAACGAAGGGCTTCATATTCAATGGCCCCGCCGCCCACTGTACCAAGAAGATACCCTTCCTCCGTGCACAGCATCCAGGCCCCTTCGCCCCTTGGCACGCTGCCTTTGGAATGGGTAATGGCAATCAATACCGTATTTTGCCCCTTTTCAAGGCGGTTTAAAAGCACTTCTAGCATAGTCTTCTCCTATTCAATAAATACAGCACCCCTTCTAGTACTCCGCCGCCAATACACCGGGCTTTATCGGAAATAGCAGCAAAATCCACATCCAGCCGGGGGTCTACATCCGCTACCTTCATACCCTTTGGCACCAGTATACCGGGGGCGATCAGGCCCCGTAAAAGGCCGGCAAAAGGCCCAACACAAGGGGTATCACCCACATAGAAAAGGGTTTCCCCCGCCAAAACCTTATCGCCAATGGCTTTCACTGAGCGTATTTCCCCTTTGCAGGGGGCATGAATCACCCGTTCTGCGCTTTTGCCGCCCAGCTCGCCGGGAATCCCCGTATTGGGCAGGGCTGCGCCGTGTAAAATCAGCCGTCCAAGCCCATGGCCGCGCATGGTTTCGATCACGGCATGGACATCCTCTCCTGCTGTAAACCCAGGGCCTACACCCATAACCGCCGGAGCCATGGCCAGATGGGTACCCAGATTGCGCTTGGCCAAAATGGCATCCACCACGCAAACAGGCTCAAGCTTATCAATGCAATAGCCGAAGGGATCGATGGCCAGCGGCACCTGGCCTTTTTCAAAAGCCTCGTTCATTTCTTTTCCATCCGACACCAACACAGCGGTTATATCTTCCACTGTCATTTTCCCAAGGCGCACCGCTTCGCAAAGAGATACCGTGCGCCGAATCGCCGTAGGCGCCGCTGTTTCCAGGGCCAGGACCAAAAAACCCGCCCGGTGAAGCTTCTGGATCACTCCGGTGGCAATATCCCCTGCTCCCCGCACGATCACCAAATTTTCCACGAGATTTCCTCCTGTCCGTTGGCCATAACAATTTGCTGCCGCCCCACAGCACTTTTTTCCATTTGCCGGACAATCATTTTATACAGCAGCGCTTCATCCACCAATGTGCCTTTTTCCACTTTCATCTGCTCTAAAAAAAGGTTCAGCCGGTGAACGTTTTCCGCCGCCGCCTCAAGGCCAATGGCTTTGGCCGACACCACGCCAATGGTCAGCGTGGCAAATTCCGGCACCACAGGCTCATGCTCCGCCCAGCCTTTTAGGGGCAGACCCCGGCTGCCATCTGCTTCCATAAGCACCAGACCATATTGCCGGGACCGGACTTCGATTTCG
The DNA here is from genome assembly GCA_031556065.1 of Eubacteriales bacterium. GTDB lineage: Bacteria > Bacillota > Clostridia > Christensenellales > Aristaeellaceae > JAVBTR01. The sequence continues at coordinate 27,203 of JAVBTR010000010.1, forward strand.
GTCAGGGGCGCGCTTAAAAGCTTTTCACCCGCTTCAATGCCCAGATAATCAATGCCGTCCATTCGTTGGTCAAGGCCAATTCTAGTTGTAGGGGCGATTAACACACCCAACTCCGCGTTTTCACGGGCCAGTTGGTTAATCAGCGTGGTTTTGCCACCACAGCCTATCACTGCCACCTTATCCCCTTTTCGGATGCCCAGTGCCTCTGAAACGCTCATAGGGTTATCACCCTTTCGGCCATTGAAAGAATCTGCGAAATATGAAACATATCGGTATGCTTGCCTACAGCCAGGTCTTTTTTGATAGCAAAATAATCCGCGCAGGTGCCACAGGTCAATATTTGCGTACCTTTTTCTTCAAGATATTTAAGGTCTTTTAAGGTGTCTGCTGTTTCCATGGTCAGCTTCGCTCCGCCATTTAAGAAAATGAGCCAACCCGGGGGCGTTTCCCATTCCATAAGGGCAAAAAGAAAGCCTTTCATTAAAATTTGCCCTAAAGCATCGTCCCCCCGGCCAAAGGTTTCACCGGTAATCATCACCGCTGCCCCACCTTTTGGGGCACTAACCACTTCAGGTGGAACCTGGCCGGAGGCTGTGAGTATAACGCAATTGTTTTCGCAGGCAAAACCATAGCCTTCACCTATAGCCATCTTCTGAATATTTTCCACAGCCGTTTGGTTGTCTACCATAACCATTATACGGTCTTCGCCCTCACGCAGGGCCCTCCTGGCCGCAACCACGGGAATAGGACAAGCCTGGCCCCGCATATCCAAGGTTTTCATATGTTTTATCCTCCTAACACCACAGGTTCCCCGCTTTTTTCTTCCACCGAGCCGATGATTCTTGCCCATGGGTCTTTTTCTTGAAGCTTTAAAAGCAGTTCCGCCCCTTGATGGGGCGCCACCGCGATCAGTAGTCCGCCGGAGGTCTGTGGGTCGAAAAGCAGCTCCTGCAACGGAAGGGAAAAGCCGCTTACATCCACTTGCCCATTGGCATTATTTCGATTGCGCTGGCCCCCTGCTGTCAGGCAATATTCCCCGGCATAGTCCAACGCGCCATTTAAGATAGGCAATGCATTTACGTTTATCTTCAGCGCCACGCGTTCCCCTGCCATTTCAATTCCATGGTTTATCAGGCCAAAGCCCGTAATATCTGTGCAGGCCGAAACATTGAAAGACTTCAGCGCCTGGGCCGCCTCCATATTCAGCCGCTGCATGGATAAAAGCGCTGTTTCATAATCCTCCTTGGAAACCATTTCGCAGGTTTTTGCAGCCAAAATAATGCCTGTACCCAGAGGCTTTGTTAAAATAAGCCAATCCCCAACCCTGGGGGTATTATTGCGAAGCACATGGGCCGTCTCCACAATGCCTGTGACGGAAAGGCCATATTTCGGTGTGGAATCGTATATGGAATGCCCACCGCCTAGCGCCACGCCAGCTTCTATAAGCTTTGACTCGCCCCCCCTTAAAATATCCCCCAGCACATCCCATTCACCCTGCATTGGAAAACACACCAGGTTCAAAGCCACCAGCGGTTCCCCGCCCATGGCATAAACATCGCTTAAGGCATTGGCAGCGGCAATCTGCCCAAAGAGAAACGGTTCCTCTACCATAGGCGGAAAAAAATCCGCCGTCATAATCAGGGATTGGAAATCATTCAAAGTGAAAACAGCCGCATCATCACTGCCTTTAAACCCCACGCTCAGCCGGGGATCGGAAAACGCAGGCAGGCTCTTTAAAGCTCTTTTCAATTCTTCCGGGCCAATTTTTGCCCCGCAGCCGCCGCTTGCGCAGCCTTGCGTCAACTTCATGTCCTTTCCCCCTCGTAAAAAGTATAGGTGCTCTTTCCATCAGCTGCATACCGCAAATACATTTGAAACCGTGCCCCCCGAAGCAGCCGCTTCGCCGCAGTTCCCTGATCTTTTTCCACCCGCAGGCCAATTCCGCAGCCTTCCCATATGGCGGAAGGAATCGGCATCACCTTGGGCTGCACGCCGCCCCGGAGCAACGTTTTTTCCCCCTGTATGGCTTCTGCTGTGCTATAAAAGGCAAAGACAATTTCTTCCATTTATCTTAGCTCCTTCAGCGCCTCAACCGCCTGATCGATTTCGCTTTCCCTATTGAAATAGCTAAAAGAGAACCGCACCAGGCCGGTTTCTTCCGTTCCAAGGGCTTTGTGCATCAAGGGGGCGCAATGGTTGCCTCCCCGCACAGCGATTTGGTATTTTTCCCATAGCAAAAGGGCTGCCTCGGCGCTATCCATTCCCTTTACCGAAAGAGAAACCAAAGGAAGCTCCGGCTGGCCGTAAACCCGCAAGTGTACAAGGCCGTCAATGCCCTTTAAAAAGCGGTTTTTCAGCCCTTGGCCATGGGCCATAATGGTTTTAAGTCCAGTTTTTTCTACGAATTCAACTCCCGCCCTAAGCCCTGCGATCCCCGGCACATTGGGCGTGCCTGCCTCGCTTAGTTCCGGCATTTGGGCATCGGCAGCCTGGCCGCCGCCGGTTTTAAGCAGCTTCAATTTCACATGCGGACCCACGACCATGCCGCCCACACCCTGAGGGCCATAAAGGGCTTTATGGCCCGTGAACAGCAAAATATCCGCCATGTCCCATGAAACGGGAAAGCAGCCCAATGTTTGGGCCACATCTAAGACCAAGGGGATGCCGGCCTTTTTTAGCCGTGCCACTTCCCCTGTCACATTGGAACCATGACTAGCGAAAACCCATTGGGTATCCGGCCGGATAACCTGATCCACCTGGCAGCCCCGAAGCCTGAGGGGCCGCAAAATAGCGTTATGAATACCCTCGCTCACGTAAACGTGGTCCCCGGGATTCAGGCTTTGAATCAGTAAGTTGGCTGCCTCGGTCAATCCCGATGTAAAAGCCACGTTCAGCGGGTTTTCGAGGCCGATCAGCTTTGCTACAGCCTCTCTGGCAGCATAGATTTCCCTTGCTGCATCCATGGAAGGGGCATAGGCACCCTTGCCAGGATTTCCTAAATGATTCACCGCCCTGGCCATGGCCTTGGCCACCTGCTGAGGTTTGTGGAGGGTCGTAGCCGCGTTATCCAAGTAGATCATTCAGCCATCCCCTTCGCCAGAAAGAATATCCAAGCCGTGGGTAAGGGGGGGCAAAATCCACCCAAGGCATTCCTTCACAGCCTTCGGGCTGCCGGGAAGGTTCACAATCAGGCTTTGGTTCCGAATCACCGATACTGCCCTTGAAAGCATGGCCCTAGGCGTTTTTTCTATGGAAAGCCTGCGAATATGCTCCGCGATGCCTGGGGCATTGCGGGTGGCCACATTTAATGTGGCTTCAGGTGTTACATCCCTTAAAGAAAACCCGGTGCCTCCGGTAGTAATGACGAGGTGAATCTGGCGCCTGTCGCAAAGGTCAATCAAGGCTTCTTCTATCTTGGCTTGTTCATCGGGCAAAAGCAATTGGGCTTCCACCCGGTACCCTGCCAATTCAAGGGCTTTGGCTCCTTCCGGGCCGCTTAAATCTTCCCGGAGCCCTTGAAAACTACGGTCGCTGACAGTGATCACCGCAGCCCGTCTTGCCTTTTCGCTGGAAATCACTTGCAGTTCATCCCCCACGCTTAATTGGCCTCCTGAAAGCACCCTGGCAAAAACCCCTTCCCGGGGCATAATACAATCTCCCATGCGGTGGTAAATCTGGCAGTGGCTATGGCAAGCCTTGCCAATCTGCGTCATCTCCAGCACTGCATCGCCGGATCGGAACCGCGTGCCTACAGGCAGGGATCTAAAATCGATGCCCTCCACCAGAAGGTTTTCGCCAAAGGCCCCTGGCGTTACTTCCCCGCCGCCAGCGTTAAAGCTATCCACCTTTTCGGCCCCCAAAAGGCTCACCTGCCGGTGCCAATCCCCGCCGTGGGCATCGTTTTCAATGCCGTAGCCTTGAATCAGCAGAGCTGTTTCCACCGGTTGTTTTTCCGTGCCCCGCTTGGGGCTTATGCAAATGGCACGAATCCTTGGCATTAAATCATCCTCCTATTTGGTTTAGAGCGGGCAAATCCCCCCCCAAGCCGTGGCGTTCCGGCTTTTTTAAAACAGCTGCCAGAATTGCCTGTTTTATTTCTTCATCGCTGGCCCCATGTCTAAGCAACGCTTTCAAATCCACCCCTGCCTCATCGTAAAGGCATAGACGCAAAAACCCGGTGCTGGAAAGCCGCAGGCGGTTGCATTCACCGCAAAAATGGCCGCTCATGGGACTTATAAAGCCGATCCGGCCTTGAAGCTTTTCGCTGTGGTACATCCTTGCAGGGCCGCTAAGATTTTCCTTGGACACCAATGTTAAATCCGGGTAGAGGAAACGAAGGTTTTTTAAAAGAAGAGCACTGGGCACCGGTTCAAAAGCCGCTGCGGCCCCAAAGGGCATAACCTCGATAAAGCGCACGTCCACCTTATCCTTTTCCGCCAAGGCTGCCAGAGGCACCACCTGGGATTCATTGATACCCTTCATAACCACACAATTGATTTTCACCTTCACATTTTGCCTAAGGGCTTTAAGCACTTTACCCAGCCCGTCCGCTCCGGTAAGGTTCTCGTACTGCTTTTTGTCGAGGGTATCCAGGCTGATGTTCACACTGTCCACCCATTTCAGATGCTTGTCCTCCAACAAAAGGCCGTTGGTGGTCAGACTGATTGCTTCAACCCCCTGCGTCTTTTTAAGTGCCTCCATGAAGCCGTCAATGCCCCTTCTTACCAGAGGTTCCCCTCCCGTAACCCGAAAACGGCGCACCCCAAGGCCTGCAAAAATCCCACAAAGACGCAGCATTTCTTCATAGCGCAAAATGGCTTCATGGGGAATAAATTCAACCCCCTCTGCCATGCAATAGCGGCAGCGCAGGTTGCACCGGTCCGTTACCGACAGGCGAAGGTAGTTCAGCTCCCTCCCAAACCCATCATGCATGGGCTTCCCCCCGGCGGTAATCGCCCCTTTGCCCCCCCTGCTTTTCAAGAACGCAGACAGAATCGATCACCATTGCCTTATCAAGGGCTTTAAGCATATCGTAAACCGTTAAAAGTGCAATGGAAACCCCAGTGAGAGCCTCCATTTCCACCCCAGTGCGGCCAAGGCATTCCGTGGTACAGATGGCTTGCAACGCCTTATTTTCATTGTGGAAAACAAAATCTACCTTCACGCTGTTAAGGGGCACCTGGTGGCATAAGGGAATCAATTCCGGGGTTCTTTTCGCGGCCATAATTCCCGCGATCCGGGCAGCAGCCAGCACATCGCCCTTTTTCGCCGTTTTGCCTTCAAGGGCCTCAAAAGCCGCCCCGTTCATTCGAATAAAGCCCTGGGCCAAGGCGATGCGGCGAGTGATCTCCTTTGCGCTAATATTAACCATAATGGCATTTCCGCTTTCATCCAAATGGGTTAGCATATTTACACGCCCCTTCCAAAGCCGCAATTAGGGAAGATACAGGCTTCGCAGTTCAGGCAAAGCCCACCATGACCCATAGCACAAAGGGAACCGGTTTCGATTTTTACCCCAGCCATAACCTTTGGTAAAACCAAATCGAATATGGTGCGTTTACTATACATCACGCAGCCTGGAAGGCCTAAAATGGGAACATCGTTCAAGTACGCCACCATCAGCATGGCGCCTGGAAGCACCGGTGCGCCATAGCTTATCATCTGCGCTCCTGTGTTTTTAATGGCCAAGGGGGTACGGTCATCCGGGTCCACGCTCATGCCTCCGGTACAAAGCACCAGTTCTGCCCCTGCTTCAATACCTTGTAAAATCGCTGTGGTGATCTGCTCTGGTTCGTCTGCCATAATCCGGTGAAAAATCACTTCCGAACCATATTCTTGAAGCTTCTCCTTTAAAACAGGGGTAAAACCATCTTGTATTCGGCCAGTAGCCACCTCGCTGCCAGTGGTGATGACCGCCGTTTTTCGTGGCATAAAAGGAAGCAGCTTTAGCAAAGGCGCATCCCCTGCCAGCTTCACTGCCTCATCCATTTTTTCTTTTTCAATCACCAGAGGGATCACCCTGGTGCCCGCCAGCTTATCCCCCTTGCGCACAGGGGATTTGCTAAGCCGGGTAGCGATCATCATTTCACCAAGGGCATTTATTTGTTTAAGCCGCTCCACGTCCACTGTGAAAAGGCCGTCACAATCAGCAAACAATTCTATTTTGCCTTCGGAAACAGCAGACGGAACCATGTTAGGCCCGGCACATATACTGTATAACATTTGTGCCGCTTCGTTTTCGTGAAGCATGCCGGGGCTTACTTCGTACACATACAGGTTTCGTTTGCCCAGATCGAGTAGCGCGGGAATATCCTCTTCCTTTACCACATGTCCCTTTTTAAAGGCCACGCCTTTGAATTCCCCAGGCACGATTTTAGTTATATCGTGACCTAGCACATGGCCTACCGCTTTTTCAGTTTCGATCTGCCTCATAGCCTATGGCCTCCTTTTGAAAATGCTTTAGAAAAATGGCCTTCACCGCTGCCTGGCATTCTCTTTCATAGGCAGCGTAACGGCAAAGCAGGCTTTCCCCTTCTTTTGTAAGCGTGGTTTCCCCGCCCATTTTGCCCCCTTGCCGCCGCATAAGAACTTCCACACCAGTTTCCGCCTCCAGGCGGTTTAATATCTGCCAAGCCTTGGAATAGCTCAGCCCCATTTTTACACAGGCCAGCCGCACAGAGCCCTCCGCCTGTATCCAACCCAGCAGCTCCCGGCAGCCAGGGCCCAGAAACTTCTCATCGCCTGCTACCTGTATTTTCGTCAATGGCCGCCATGGCTTTCCCACAGGTCATTTCCCCTTTCAATAAAAGGATATTTTCCGGCGGAATATAGAGGTTTTGCGGGACTTCCGCGCCCTTTTCCAGGTTAAACCATATATCCCCCACCGCCGCCTCGCCAAGGAAGGAATCGCCGGAAAGGCCATCCAGCTGTGCCTTAACCTTTACCTGCAAGGGGTTGAAACCCCATAGCCTGAACCCATCCTCCCTGATACCAATGGCGGTTAACGCTTCCGGCACCCTTTCATCTACTTTAAAGGTCACCGCGCAATCCCCCACCTGTACTTCATAAGGCCCCAGCCGTTTAGCGGGAAAAATATTTTTAACGCCTGTCAGCCTGGCAGCGGCAACCGTACCTGGGTTTTCAAATATATCCCGGGTTTTGCCATTGGCCACCACCCGGCCTTGCTCCATTATTAAAAGCCTTTCACAAAGGCGGTAAATTTCTTCCCTGTCATGAGATACCAGCACCCTTTGGCCGGGATAATCGGATAGCATACGGCTAAAATCCCACTGCAATTGCTGGCGCATGGCTCCGTCCAGGGCAGAAAAAGGCTCGTCCAGCAAAAGGGCTTCGGGGCTTACTGCCATAGCCCTGGCCAATGCCACCCGCTGCTGCTGGCCGCCGGAAAGCTGGCCCGGCAAGCGGTCTTTATAAGAAGCAAGCTCAAAACGCTTTAGCCAGACCATTGCCTCTTGTCTTTTGCTTCTAGGCAGCGCACAAAGAATATTTTCTTCCGCCGTCATATGAGGAAACAGGGCATAGCTTTGGAACAAATACCCAATCCTTCGGGTCTGGGGCTTTAAATTTACATGGTTCTTTGAATCGTACAGGCCTCGCCCTTTCAGGGAAATGCAGCCGAAGTCCGGTTTGTCTATCCCGGCAATACAGCGCAAGGTCATGCTCTTGCCGCTGCCGGAGGGGCCGAATATGCCAAGGGTTCCCTGTTCCTGTTCAAAAGCGGCCTGAAGCTCAAAGCCCTTGAGCTTTCGATGAATATCTACCTTCAGCGCCATGTTTTTTGCCGCCTTTCAATAAAGCCCACGGCGATTACCACCACCAGGGAAATGACCACCAGCACTTCCACGTAAGCCATGGCCCCCTCCATATTTCCCCCAGCCACTTCAGAGGCCACGGCCAAAGGCAGGGTACGGGTCTTGCCAAGAATATTACCCGCAATCATGGATGTGGCCCCATATTCTCCAAGGCCCCTGGCAAAAGCCAGTACACCCCCGGCTATAACCCCCGGAAGCGCAAGGGGCAATTCCACTTTTAAAAAAATCCACCCTTCCCCTCTGCCCAAGGTGCGGGCCGCATCCAGTAAAACCCGATCCACCTGCTCAAGGGCGCCGCGGGCTGCCCTATACATCAGCGGAAAGCTGATCACAAAGGCGGCCAGCACCGTTGCCTCCCATGAAAAAGGTACCTTTGTCCCAAAAAATGTTAGCAAAAGCTGCCCTATGGGGCGCTTCACCCCAAATAGGGCCAGCAAAAAATACCCAGCCACCGTAGGCGGCAGAACCAGAGGCAGCATGCAAAGCCCATCGATCAGGGTCCGCAGCTTGCCATTTCGAATCATGCCCACTGCTTTGGCTGCCAAAAGCCCCAGCCCAAAGGTAAATACATTGGCTGTAATGGCCGTTTTAAGGGATATCCATACCGGGGACCAATCCATGGTGCTCACGGCCTTTCAAAGCCTGCCTTGGCGAAAATGGCCATCGCTTCATCTGATTCAAGAAACGCCATAAAGCATGCCACTGCATCCTTATGAATAGAGGCTGCTACCACACCCATGGGGTAAATGACAGGCTGGGCCGGAGTGCCATAGGCGATGACCCGAACCCTATCCGGCATCTGGGCCGCATCGGTGGCGTAAACAATGCCTACCTGCGCGCTTTCTTCCGCAACCCAATTGAGCACCTCAGTTACATTACCGCCCAGGCTGGCCTTGCCAAGGGTCTCTTCATAAAGCCCCAGAGCGGTTAAAATCTCCTGTGCGTACTGCCCGGCAGGCACGCTTTGCGGGTCCCCTATAGCGATGCTGTCGGCGCTTAGAATATTTTCAAAGGAATCCACCGCTGTTTCAGACCCCATCGCTGCAATCAATACAATGCGGTTTTCCAAAAGAGCCTTAGCGGTTTCAGGATCGATAAGCCCCGTTTCCACCAATGCGTTCATTTGCTTGTTGGCAGCGGAGATAAACACGTCCGCCTCCAGACCTTCTTCAATCTGAGTTTGAAGCTTGCCGGAGCTGTCGTAGGTGCCTTCTACCTTGATGTCCGGGTAAAGGGATTCAAACAAGGGAATCAATTCCCCGGCCATGGTTTTTTCCAAGCTGGCCGCGGCGGCGATTAGGATGGTTTCAGACGCCAGAGCCGTTGGCGCCAGCAATGCCATTGCCATAACCAGTACCCATGTGATCCATTTTTTCATTGTAAAACCTCCCCGATTATTCATTCTCCTAAAATGGCAATACATTCGATCTCAATCAAACCACCCATAGGCAGTGCCGCTACCTGCACACAGCTTCTTGCAGGGAACACACCTTCAAAATAGCTTTCGTAGATCTTATTCACAGTTGCAAAATCCGCCATGTCTTTTACGTAAACGGTGGTCTTCACTACATTTGGGTATCCCGCACCAGCTTGTGCCAAAATAGCGCCCAGGTTCTTCATGGCGCAATGAGTCTGTTTTTCGATACCCTCTGCCAGCTCTCCGGTTGCCATGTCGATGCCCACCTGCCCAGAGGTAAAGACCATTCCCCCTGTTTGAATGGCTTGCTCATATGGGCCGATAGCCTTAGGGGCGGATTCTGAGTGAATGATCTTTTTGACGGAAGTAAGCGCCTCTGTCTTGATATTGGGATAAAAAAACCCAATCAGCGGAATCGTTAGAACCAGCAACACCATCACCAGTCCCCACGCGATCCATTTTTTCATCTATAACGTCTCCTCGATTGTTTTTTAAAAATAACTCGATGCGAAAGATTTGGGGCATGGTGGATGGAACCACGCCCCCTGAATAACGTTATATTAGTATCAGTTATTTTTACCCTGAATATACTTATCCATTGCGGCCGCAGCCTTTTTCCCTGCACCCATGGCCAGAATCACTGTGGCGGCCCCGGTTACCGCATCGCCGCCAGCAAAAATACCCTCCCGGCTGGTTTCCCCATCTTCATCCTTGGTAATAATACAGCCGTGGCGGTTGGTATCAAGGCCGTTGGTGGTAGCGCGGATCAGCGGATTGGGGCTGGTGCCGATAGCCATGATAACCGTATCCACATCAAGGGTAAATTCGCTTCCTTCCTTCACCACCGGGCTCCGGCGACCGGAAGCGTCTGGCTCCCCTAATGTCATTTCCACCAGACTCATGCCGTTCACATTGGCCTGCTCATCTTTTAAAATAGCCGTAGGATTCATAAGGGTTTTAAAGATAATCCCCTCTTCCTGTGCATGCTCCACTTCTTCATGGCGGGCAGGCAGCTCTTCCATGCTGCGGCGGTATACAATATACACCGTCTCCGCGCCCAATCGCTTGGCACAGCGGGCTGCGTCCATAGCCACATTGCCGCCGCCTACCACTGCTACAGCGCGGCTTTTCTGAATCGGCGTGGCGCTGTCCTTTTGGTAAGCCTTCATAAGGTTTACCCGAGTTAGGTATTCGTTGGCGCTGTATACGCCCTTGAGGCTTTCACCGGGAATACCCATAAACCGGGGCAATCCCGCGCCGCTAGCAATATACAAGGCTTCATAGCCCATTTCAAAAAGCTCGTCCACCGTTAGGGTCTTGCCAATTACCATATTGGTTTGAATCTCCACGCCTATTTTCTTCAGGCCATCAATCTCTTCCCGGACAATGGCCTTTGGGAGCCTGAATTCTGGGATGCCGTATACCAGCACCCCCCCGGGCAAGTGCAACGCCTCAAACAAAGTAACCTGATAGCCCAGCTTCTGTAAATCTCCCGCACAAGTAAGCCCGCTGGGCCCTGCGCCGATTACAGCCACTTTATAGCCGTTGGGAGAGGGTTTTTCAGGCTTTTTATGGCTACCCGCCCGGTGTGTATCCGCCACAAAGCGTTCCAACCGGCCTATGCCCACGCTCTCACCCTTAATGCCCCGAACGCACTTGCCCTCGCACTGGCTCTCCTGGGGGCAGACCCGGCCGCATACCGCAGGCAGGGCAGATGCTTTCGCGATCACCTCATAGGCCTGTTCAAAATTCTCCTCTGCCACCTGTTCAATAAAGGCAGGAATATCGATGCACACCGGACATGCGGCCACGCAAGGCTTGTTTTTGCAATTCAGACAACGCCTGGCTTCGGAAACGGCCATTTCTTTTGTATAGCCAAGGGCCACTTCTTCGAAATTGTGGTTACGGATTTGGGGCGGCTGGGCAGGCATTTGCGCCTTTTTCGGGTCCATATTACGCTGCGCCATTTTACCGTGCCTCCTTTTCAAACAATCGGCAGGCTTTTTCGCGGGCGGTTTTTTCAAATGCGCGATAGGTGCCGCCACGGATCATGGCCTCGTCAAAATCCACCAAATGACCATCAAAATCCGGGCCGTCCACACAGGCAAACTTGGTTTCCCCGCCTACGGTAAGCCGGCAGCCGCCGCACATGCCCGTACCATCGATCATAATCGGATTCATGGATACAGTGGTCTTGATACCGTATTTTTCAGTGGTCTTGCAAACGAATTTCATCATGATCAAAGGCCCGATGGCAATCACTTCGTCGTATTCATTCCCAGCGTTAATAAGGGCTTCCAAGGCGTTGGTCACCAACCCCTTTTCGCCATAGCTGCCATCGTCCGTCATGATCTTGAGCGTTTGGCTGATCTGCCTGAACTCATCTTCCAAAATTACCAGCTCCTGGCTGCGAAAGCCCACCACGCAATGAACAATAGCCCCTTGCTGGCTTAGCTTTTTCGCCACTGGGTACGCGATGGCGCAGCCTACACCGCCACCCACCACACACACTTTTTTAATCCCATCCGTATGGCTTTTTGTGCCCAGAGGGCCTACCAAATCTTGAAGGCTGTCGCCTGTGTTCAAACAATTGAGTTCCATGGTGCCCGCGCCTACGATCTGGTAAATAATCGTGATTGTCCCCTTTTTCCGGTCGAAATCCGCGATGGTCAAGGGAATCCGCTCACTGTTTTCTTTGGCTCTTAAAATAATAAACTGGCCGGGCTCCGCCTTTTTTGCCACAAAGGGCGCACTAACCACCATTTTCGCAACCGTGGGATTCAGCAGCTGCTTTTCAACAATTTTATACGGCATGTTTGTTCCTCACTTAAGCCCTTACAGCAACGCATTCAATCTCCACCAAACCGCCTAAGGGCAGCGCCGCCACCTGCACACAGCTGCGGGCTGGGAACTGGCCTGCAAAATAGCTTTCGTAAATCTTATTTACAGTAGCAAAATCCCCAAGGTCTTTAACAAAAATGGTGGTCTTTAACACATTCTGGTACCCGGCCCCGGCTACCGCTAGAATAGCGCCTAGATTGCGCATGGCACAGTGGGCCTGGTTTTCAATGCCCTCCGCCAATTTGCCTGTTCCCACATCAATCCCCAACTGGCCGGAGGTGAAGATCATTTCTCCCGCTTTTATTGCTTGCACATAAGGGCCTATGGCCTTGGGGGCGGATTCGGTGTGAATGGTTTGCTTCATCATGTTCATTTCTCCTTATTAATCTAATTTTGAATCGATGTAGTTGTATAGGGTATATTTTGAGATTTGGAAAAACTTGCTTATCTTATCCCCTGATTTGGTGATTAAAAACGCGCCGGTGTCGTTCAAAAATTGAATAGCACGAATTTTATCATCCTTGGACATCAGCGCCACAGGCTTGCCTACCAATTGAACCGATTGATCAATAAGTTCATCCAGCAGATCGTTCACGTTTTGCACGATCCGCTCCGGCTCTTTTTCATCCTCTCCCTGCTGCACAGAGATAAGCGGCCTTATGGCGCTTTCCAAAAGCATCAGGTTGGTAATATCGTAATTAATAGCGAAAATACCCGTGATTTTGCCCTTTTCATCCCGAATATAGATGGTGGAGGATTTTAATATCCGCCCATCCAGGGTGCGGGTCAGGTAATTAAGGTGGTCGGCGATCCCTTCCCCCTCATTGCCCAGGGCCGCCAACACCGCCCGGGAAGGCCCGTCGCCCACGCTGCGCTTGGATACGTGTCCGTTTTCAATGGCCGCGATGGTGTGATCCATATTCTTTTCATCGAACTCGTGAACCACCACCTCACATTGGTCCCCAAACTGCTGGGCAATTCCCTTAGCCAAACGCTTTAAAAAGGACAAAGTCGTTTCATTCATCATATTTACGCATCGCCTCCTGCTGTGTAAATGCAGTATAACATAAACTCTTCCCATGTTCAACTAAAAAATTTTTAGCACTCAAAAAAATTTTGTTGACAATGCATCTTTCTGTGTTATACTGATCCCATCAACGGCACAAAATACATAAAAAGGAGCGTTCAACATGAGCATCCGCTGGATCGACAATCACATGCCCAAAACCCGCGATGAGCATCTTGAAGTGATGTCGGTAGAAAACATTTCAAAAGCCCGACGCTTTCACGAGAGCTTTCCCCAATACGCGGTCACACCCCTGGCAGCCTTAAACAGGCTCGCCAAAGCCCTTGGTTTAGGCGGGGTATACGTGAAGGATGAAAGCTACCGTTTCGGCTTGAATGCCTTTAAAGTCCTTGGTGGTTCCTTCGCCATGGCACGGTATATCGCGGGCCAGCTAAACAAAGATGTTGCCCAAACAGATTACACCTACTTAACCAGCCAAAAGCTCAGGGATGAATTTGGCCAGGCTACCTTTTTCACCGCCACCGACGGCAACCATGGCCGGGGTGTGGCATGGGCGGCCAACCAGTTAGGGCAAAAATCCGTGGTACACATGCCCAAGGGCAGCGCCCAAATTCGCTTTGATAACATTGCCAAGGAAGGCGCTCAGGTCACCATCGAGGAAGTGAACTACGACGAATGCGTGCGCATTGCCGCAAAAGAAGCAGCCGAAACCCCTCGAGGGGTCGTGGTGCAGGATACAGCTTGGGACGGCTATGAAGAAATTCCCGCCTGGATCATGCAGGGCTATGGCACCATGGCCGCAGAGGCCGCCGAACAGCTGCATACCGCCGGTATCAAGCGCCCCACCCACATTTTTGTTCAAGCGGGAGTAGGCTCCCTGGCGGGAGCAGTACAAGGGTACTTCGCAAACCTTTACCCGGAAAGCCCTCCGGTAACCGTTATTATGGAAGCCCAAGTAGCCGATTGCCTCTACCAAGGTGCCTTGGCCGCTGACGGCGCCTGCCGCTTCGTTGAAGGAGATTTGCAAACCATTATGGCAGGGCTGGCCTGCGGCGAGCCCAACACCATTTCCTGGGATATTCTTAAAAACCACGCTTCCTTCTTCGTTTCTTGCCCGGATTGGGTGGCTGCCCGGGGCATGCGTATCCTGGGTGCTCCGTTAAAGGGCGATCCTCAGGTGATTTCCGGCGAATCCGGTGCGGTAGGCACGGGGCTTATCGCCACCCTCATGACCGACAAAAACTACGCGGACTTGAAACAGGCCATCGGCTTGGACGAAAGTTCCCAGGTGCTCATGTTCTCCACCGAAGGGGATACGGACCCGGAAAATTACAAGCGCATTGTATGGGAAGGCGCCATGTCTTCCGAAAAAGAATAAGAGGAGGCAAATTAAATGAATTTTCAATTAATTAAACAAGCAGCGGCAGGCTATGAAGCCCAAATGACCAAGTTTCTTCGGGATCTGGTAGCCATTCCCGGTGAAAGCTGCGGGGAAAAAGACGTTGTGCTTCGCATCGCCGAAGAAATGAAGGCCGTTGGCTTTAACAAAGTAGAGATCGACCCCATGGGCAACGTTCTTGGTTACATGGGCACCGGCAAAACCCTGATCGGCTACGATGCCCACATCGACACCGTAGGCATCGGCAATATAGCCAACTGGAAGTTCGATCCCTACCAGGGCTACGAAACCGAGTCCGATATTGGCGGCCGGGGCACCTCCGATCAGCTGGGCGGCATTGTCTCCGCAGTCTATGGAGCAAAGATCATGAAGGATCAAGGCCTGCTTTCCGATCAATACACGGTGCTTGTTACCGGCACTGTCCAGGAAGAAGACTGCGATGGTCTTTGCTGGCAGTACATCATCAATGAAGGCAAAGTAAAGCCTGAATTCGTGGTTATTACCGAGCCCACTGATGGCGGCATCTATCGAGGCCAGCGTGGCCGGATGGAAATCCGCGTAGACGTAAAAGGTGTTTCCTGCCACGGCTCCGCTCCTGAGCGTGGTGATAATGCCATCTACAAAATGGCTGATATTCTGCAAGATGTCCGCTCCCTTAACGAAAACAGTGCTGAAGACACTATGGCCGTCAAGGGCCTTGTGAAGATGCTGGACGAAAAATACAACAAGGAATGGAAGGAAGCCCGCTTCTTAGGCCGTGGCACCGTTACCGCCTCCCAGATTTTCTACACCTCTCCCTCTCGCTGCGCCGTGGCGGATTCTTGCGCCGTTTCCCTGGACCGCCGCATGACAGCTGGTGAAACCTGGGAAAGCTGCCTGGATGAGATTCGTGCGCTGCCTGCCGTACAAAAGTACGGCGAGGACGTGAAGGTTTCCATGTACGATTACGATTGCGCATCCTACACCGGTTTGGTCTATCCCATTGAATGCTACTTCCCCACCTGGGTCATCCCCGAAGATCACCCCATAACCCGCGCCATGGAAGAAGCTCACAAGGGTCTCTATGGCGATGCCCGCATGGGAACCGCCGAAACAGCCGCCATGCGTAAAGCCCGTCCCCTTACCGATAAATGGACTTTTTCCACTAACGGCGTTTCCATCATGGGTCGCAATGGCATCCCCTGCATTGGCTTTGGTCCCGGTGCAGAAGCCCAGGCACACGCTCCCAACGAAAAGACCTGGAAAGCCGATCTGGTAGAATGCGCGGCGGTTTATGCTGCCTTGCCCACCCTCTATTGCAAATAATTTAAAGGAGATAGAACAATGAGCGATTTGAAAAAGAGTTTGGATACCCTGTATGACCTTGGCGAAAACACCATGTACGATGGGGACTTCTTTCTGACCTGGGAAAAGAGCGAAGAAGAATTAAAGGCCGTGTTCGCTGTGGCCGATGCCCTTCGCAACCTGCGCGAACGGAACATTTCCACCAAGATTTTCGATTCCGGTCTGGGCGTTTCTTTGTTCCGCGATAATTCTACCCGCACCCGTTTCTCTTTTGCTTCCGCCTGCAATCTGCTAGGTTTGACAGTTGCGGATTTAGATGAAGGCAAATCCCAGATCGCCCACGGTGAAACCGTTCGCGAAACCGCTAACATGGTTTCCTTCATGGCGGATGTGATCGGCATTCGGGATGACATGTATATTGGCAAGGGCAATACCTACATGCACGAAGTGGTGGATGCAGTAACAGAAGGCCATAAGGATGGGGTTTTGGCCCAGAAGCCCACGCTGGTAAACCTCCAATGCGATATCGACCATCCCACCCAAGCCATGGCCGATGCAGCTCACCTAATCGAGCACTTCGGCGGCATCGAGAACCTGAAGGGCAAAAAGATCGCCATGTCCTGGGCCTATTCACCTTCCTACGGCAAGCCCTTGTCTGTGCCCCAGGGGATCATTGGGCTGATGACCCGGTTCGGCATGGAAGTGGTTCTGGCTCACCCCGAAGGGTATGAAGTGATGCCCGAAGTAGAAGAAGTAGCCATTAAGAACGCCAAGGCTTCCGGCGGCAGCTTTAAGCGCACCAACAACATGGCCGAGGCCTTTGAAGGCGCGGATATCGTGTATCCCAAAAGCTGGGCTCCCTTCGCCGCTATGGAAAAGCGTACCGACCTTTACGGCAATGGTGATTTCGACGGCATCAAGGCTTTAGAAAAAGAATTGCTTGCCCAGAACGCCCAGCATAAGGATTGGGAATGCACGGAAGAACTCATGGCAAAGACCAAGGATGGCAAGGCCCTGTACCTGCACTGCCTCCCTGCTGATATTTCCGGCGTCAGCTGCAAAGAGGGCGAGGTGGAAGCTTCCGTGTTCGACCGCTACCGCACGCCCCTTTACCGCGAAGCCTCCTTCAAGCCCTATATCATCGCTGCCATGATCTTCCTAGCCAAAGAACGCAATCCCACCGCCACCTTGGAAGCCCTTGAAAAGGCTGGTCAGGCGCGCTGGGAACAGAAGTAAAAGGTGATTCAAATGGGAAAGAAAATTGTCATCGCCCTGGGTGGCAACGCCCTGGGAAGCAACCTGCCAGAGCAAATGATCGCCGTTCAAGAAACCTCTAAGGCTATTGCCGATCTAGTGGAGCAGGGCCACCAAGTGATCCTCTCCCACGGCAATGGTCCCCAGGTGGGCATGATCCAAAACGCTATGGCGGAATTTAGCCGCAGCCACCAGCAGCCTTTAGCCCCTTTATCTGTGTGCGTAGCCATGAGCCAGGGGTATATCGGCTATGATCTGCAAAACGCTTTAAGGGAAGAGCTTTTAAACCGCGGCATTCATAAACCTGTTTCCACTGTTCTAACCCAGGTGCGGGTAGACCCGGAAGATCCGGCCTTTTCAAACCCCACCAAGCCGATTGGTGCCTTTCTAACCAAGGAAGAGGCGGATGCGCTGGTTAAAGAAAAGGGCTATATTATGGTGGAGGATTCCGGCCGGGGCTGGCGCCGTGTAGTGGCCTCCCCCACGCCTGTTGAAATCGTAGAAATCGAAACTGTGAAGGATCTTTTAAACGCCGGGCAGATTGTTATTGCCGCCGGCGGCGGCGGAATTCCCGTCATCGCCCAGGGGCATCATTTAAAAGGTGTGGGCGCGGTGATCGATAAAGACCATGCCTCGGCTTGCATGGCCCAAATGCTGGATGCAGATGTGCTGATTATCTTAACCGCAGTAGAAAAGGTGGCTATCAACTTTGGCAAGCCCGATGTTAAATGGCTGGACAGCCTGACAACCGACGGAGCCAAAGAATACATGGCTCAGGGGCATTTTGCCCCCGGCTCCATGCTGCCTAAAGTCCAGGCCGCGGTGGCCTTTGCCGAAAGCAAGCCTGGCCGCACAGCGCTGATTACCCTATTGCAAAAAGCCAACGACGGCATTGCCGGTAAAACCGGTACGCGAATCGAAAACCTTTGAAAATAGCAAAGCAAAAACTCCGGCCATGTTGCCGGAGCTTTTGCTTTCAGACCATCAACAAACCCCGGGAGGTATCGGAGGGTCAAACCCTCCGATTTTCATTCCGAAATCGGCGACATGTGCGGCGATTTTCGGTGGAATTTCGTAGAAATTCCTACCTTGCCCGAACAAATGACCGTAAAATCGAA
>JAVBTR010000072.1:0-45182 GCA_031556065.1 Eubacteriales bacterium
ATTCCCGCCCCTCTCGCAAATACATCATTCGCTCTTGCGTTCCCTTGTCATGAGATTCGCGACCGCATCCTTAGGGTTAGCTCCCTTGCGGATGATATCGTAAGTGGCCTGGACGATGGGCATTTCCACATTGTAGCGGGCAGAAAGCGCCACGGCGGCATCCAGTGCATTGAGGCCTTCTACTACCATGCCTACCTCAATTAGGGCCTCCTTGGTGGTTTTTCCCTGGCCCAACAGATGGCCGAATTTCAGGTTCCGGCTATGGATACTGGTACAGGTAACGATCAGATCACCCATACCGCAAAGGCCGTAGAAGGTACTGGCATCGCATTTCATTTGAAGGCCCAGGCGAGTTATTTCCGCCATACCCCGGGTCATTAAAGCGGCCTTGGTGTTATCCCCGTAGCCCAAGCCCAGGGCAATGCCTACTGCGATGGCCATTACGTTTTTTAAAGCGCCGCAAAGCTCAGCGCCTTTATGGTCGGCATTGGTGTAGACCCGGAAAACCGGACTCATAAAGGCATCCTGCACACGTTTGGCAACCTGTTCATCTTCGCAGGCGGCTACGATGGTGGTGGGCAGGTTCTGCGCCACTTCTTCGGCATGGGTGGGGCCAGTCAGCGCTACAATGCCCGCAGCCTGCTTGCCGCTTTTTTGAAGGGTGTCGGCAATCACTTCCGATAGGGGTAAAAGAGTTTGGTTTTCAAAGCCCTTGGACACATCTACGATGATCTGGCTTTTATCGATGTAAGGAGCCGCTTTTTCAAAGGTTGCGCGGATGTACGGGGAAGGCACGGCGCAGACGATAATACCCTTGCTTGAAACGGCCGCCTCCATAGAGGTGGTCAAAAGGATGGATTCGGGCAAATGCATACCGCAAAGCCGTGCCACAGCACGGCTTTGCTTAAGGGTATCGATTTCATTTTCTATGGGCGACCAGCAGGTGACGTTATGGCCGTTATCATTTAGCAATTTAGCCAAAGCAAGCCCCCAGGTGCCGGCACCCAGTATGCCAATGTTGAGCATGGCTTACTTAAACAGCTCTTTTTGAGCGGTGAGGATATGCTTCTGGTCTTCCAGCAGTTGGTTGAAACGATCCCGGTAATCCTTGGCAGCGTTTTTGAGGATTTCGATTTCGTCCTGCAAACGGGTATGCTCCACCTCCAAGGAACCGATCTTTTTATCCGCCTCGCTCTTGGCTTTATCCACAATGATGTCGGCCCGCTCATGAGCCTCCTTGATGGTCTGATCGGCCACCTTCTGGGCATTCATGAGAATAGACTTGACGCTCTCCGTGTCATCATCGGAGAAAGAAGGGGCTTGCACCCGGGGCTTAGCAGGTTCCGCAACGACGGGCACCGGTGCCATAGGCTTCGCCATGGCGGGGCTTTGCTGTGCCTGGGCCAAACGCTGGTTCAGCATATCAATTTCGTCTTGAAGAGCAATCAATTCATCGCAAATGTCATCCAGGAAAGTATCTACTTCCTCGGGATCATAGCCGCGTACTTTTTGCTTGAACTCCTTTTGCTCAATCAACTCAACGGTAACTTTTTCATTTCCCATAGGTTAAATCGCTCCTTTCCCTGTGTGGCAAATATTATAGCATGTTTTTTAGAATAACGCCAGAGTAATGGGAATCCGGTCCTTCTTGGTGGGATTGCCAATGCTGATAAGCTTGATCCGCCCTACCCCCCGAACAGAGAGAACATCTCCCTGCTTTAGCTGTTTATCGGGCCGTTCGCATAATTCATGGTTTAAAAATACCTTGCTTCCTTCAATCCAAACCAAGGCCTTGTTCCGGCTGGTTTTAAGGGCGGAGGAGAGCACATTGTCCAGCCGCAGGGAAGCCACGGTATCAGTCAGCTCTTTTCCGGCGACATCCAAGACCTCGGGCATCTGTTCAAGCAAGCGGCAGGTAATGGAGATACTGCCGGCGGATAAAAGGCTATCTGCTATAAGACGGGCCATTTCCGGCGTGGCGACGATAACAGCGCCCTGCTCTAAAAAGGCGATATCGCCCAGGTAGCTTCTGTCCATGCCCAGGGCCAGGGTCGAACCCAATAAATCCCGGTGGCCGGGGGCCCGACTTTTATCCCGCCAGGTTACGGATACAAAGCCTAAGGGGAAGCGGGGTGTCTGATCCCAGCCATAAAAGCAACACAAGCAACGCTCTGCGCCTTCAAAGCCTCCAAAGAGAGCGGCTTCAATGCCTGCTCTTTTCCCAATGCCAAGGGCGAACTGCCCTTCTTCCGGGGATAAAAAGCGGGTGGTAACAGCAATGCCCCGGGCCTGTGCCCGCTGAGCCAGTTCTGTCAGCCGCTCACGCAAGCCCTGATCGGCAAAAATGGCCATGAATCAGAAAATCCACTGAAGGATGTTGATAGCCACGATCACTGCCAGGTAGGACCAATCGAAGATCATGTACTTGGCGGGCAGGTATTTGCCGATCAGCCGCCTGAAGACAGTGAGCACAGGGGAAAAGATTTTATCTAAGTAGGTGTAGATCACATGGTTTTTAAAGGGCGCGTAAAAAATAGGCAGCGCCCAATACACAAAAAACCCAATCTCGAGAATGCTAAGCAATAAACGGATGATTCCAAACATCAGGCAAAACTCCTTTACATGGAGGCAGATTGGTAAGTGGGCCGGCCATAGCCTTCCCGCGGCTTATACTGGTAGGGCTGCTGCTCATAGGGGTCCTGATATTCCTGCTGGGGTTGGTATTCTTGATACTCGCCATAGGAGGCGGTGGGCGCGGTGCCGCGTTGGGAACGGCGGGTGCGCAAGGGTGTGCCATCGCTGCCTCGGCCATTAATGCGGTTGGAAGCTTCGTCGCAAATGACCATCACATTGGCGGGGGAAAGCAAAAACACCTTGGAAGCCAGGGAAAGCTGAGTGATCTGGAAGCCAAGGGCATAAGCGGCGCCGGAAACCAAATCAAAGCAACGCTGTACCTCTGGGGCGCTGGCAATGCTTTCGCAGCTGATAATAACGGATTCCCGGTTCATCATAAATTCTACGATGCCCTGCATGTCTTCACGGGAGACCATCTGAACCACCCGTTCCACATGGCTGAAGGATTCGCCAGTGGAGCCGTCCTGAAAACCGGTGTTGGGGAAAAAAGCCACATTGGGCTGCTGAGACTGAACCTGAGGCTGCTCGAAAACAGGCTGCTGATCCTGGTAGCTTGCCTGGGTGCGGTATTTAGGCTGTGCAGGCTGCTGGAAGGACTGCTGATAAGGCTGCCCCTGGTAGGGCTGCTGCATAGGTTGCTGCGGTTGTTGGTAAGTTGTTTGTTGCTGCTGCTGGGGCTGATAAGGCATGTCCCGGTAAGGCTGCTGCTGTTCAGGCTGTTGCTGGGGCTGCTGATAGGCCATGCCGTCCTCATCGTCCACATAGTAGCTGGTGCGGGGGGGCATGTTCTTTGAGCCGTTTAGAAAGCTGTTGGCCATATCTTTGGCCTTACCGAATAGTTCCGAGACAAATGCCATTGTGTTACCTCCTGGTTCCAAATAACGCCGTACCGACGCGGATGGTTGTGGCGCCGTTTCTCAGCGCAAGGCGGTAGTCGTTTGACATACCCATGGAAAGCTCTTCCATACAGACCTGGTCTATGGCTTCTTCACGGAGCTGTTCAAACAAAGACCGCATGTTTTGAAACAGCCCATCCAGATAGCTTTCATCGTTGGTATTGGGCATCACGGCCATAAGGCCCTTCACCCGGATTCCTTCCAGCGGCGCCATGGCTTTAATCAGCTCCCGGGCCTGGTTGAAAGGAACGCCGCCTTTTTGTTCCTCCCCTGCGGGACTCACTTCCACCAACACATCCATTGCCTTGCTTTTTTTGATGGCTTGGCGGTTAATTTCCAGTGCCAGGCTCATTCTGTCCACAGATTGAATCTGGCATACATTGTCCATTATATACTTCACTTTGTTTGTTTGCAACTGTCCAATGAGGTGAATGCGAAATTTTTCGTTTAGCAGCGGGGCTTTTTCCATTATTTCCTGCACCCGGTTTTCACCAATATCAAGAATGCCAAAATCCGCCAAAGGGTCGATTTCACTGGGATGGTGGGTTTTCGTTACGGCGATTAACTTCACCGGATGGCCGTAAGCTTCCTGGGCGGACTTTATTTCGTTTTTAATAAGTGTAACACGAGATTCAAGGGTATCCATCCGCTGTCCTCCCTTAAAACAGTAATACGGTTTGCCCCACATAAAGCAGTCCCTGCTGGATGGCTTCAATGAAGGCACGGTTGCCATCCTCCTTCACAATGCGTACCGGCACAAACAAGTGGCTGTCCCCGTTAACGATAATAACGCCCTCAGCGCCTTCATACTTATAAATCGCGTTTTTCGGCACCACCATGGAGTTTACATATTCGCCCAGCTCTGCCTCGCAGGAACGCATATACAACACCGGCGTTACATCGGAGCGGACTTCCAGCCGCACCAGCAATTCGCCGCCGGAACGGGTGGAGGAAACCACCTGGGCGTCTACAGTGGTATCATCAAAGCCGGAAAGATGCAATTTATAGGTCTGCCCGTCCACGGGGCTCCAGGCCGGGTCCTTGATTAGCATTAAGACATACCAGGTGTTTTGGCGCACCAGGCGGTAAATGGTGGTGCGGCCTTTTTGCACGGTGGTCTTTTCCGGAATATAGCCGCCGATCATGCTGCGGACTTCCTGGGGGGTGAACTTGGTGTAATCCGACGCGCTTAAAGCATACTCATACCCATCGGAATAGAAGCTTACAATGCCTTCAATGAGGGCCGCGTGCTGCTTTGTCCAGGATTCAATGCGCTTGAGCTGTGTGTCTTCATCGTCGTACAGACGGGATAAGCTTTGATCATCGGCATACTTAACCCGCAAGTAATTCTGTCTGGCAGTCATGGCGGCTCCCAGCATGGTTTCTTGATTGGTCAGGTTTCCTTGGGCGCCCTGAACCAATTGGCGCAGTTCCTTGGCCCGCTCCAATACATCCGCTTCCAAACGAATGAGCTTTTGGTCGTAGGAAATTTGGGCATCGATCAATTGCATATGCTTTTGCTTGATCTGTTCCCGGTAGTTAAGGAGGCTGGTCATTTCTTTTTGGTTATACCCGGAGGAATACACATAGCAGACCGTGGTGCCTTTATAGACCATGGAACCTTCTTCGGCCTGGTAATCGATGCTGGTGACGCCTTCTGCGTCGTAAGGCACTTCGTTGCGCACGATGAGCGCATCCCCGAATTTGTTGGAGCCGATGGTGTCCGATTGGATTTGGGCAGTGCGCTGCACACTGGGGTTGAGGGTCGTGTAGATGAAATATCCCGCGAAAGCGATCACGGCCAATACAAATAAAAATTGGCCCATGGAAAAACGGCCTTTGTTAGGCGGCTGGTATTGATGGTACATCTTTCATACCCTCCTTTCTATAAAGCAATGGCTTTAAGCCTTAATAATACCCGGCGTTCCATACGGGACACCTGCATTTGGGAAATGTTTAGGAGCTTGGCTGTTTCCCGCTGACCCAGCTTTTCCATAAAACGCAATTCCAACAGCTTTTTTTCCTGGGGGGTTACGTTCTTTAAAAGCCTGTCCACCTGATCTTGATCCTCTATCTGTTCATAGCCCTCCTCCGTTTGCCCTAAACGGCCGGATAGGGCGGTGGCTTCTTCGTCGGTCATGGGGGCATCCATGGATAGAAGGTTGCCTGCGTCTCTTAACTGCATCAATTGCAAAAGCTCATAAGGGGTGATGCTCATGGCCTGTGCCAGTTCTTTTAAAGTGGGCTCCCTTTTAAGGGATAAAGTCAGCGCTTCCCGGTGGGTGTTCAAAAGAGTTAACTGAGCGGTCTTATCCCGAGAAAAGCGGATAGCGCTGCCCTTGTCCCGAATGTAATGGCGGATTTCGCCGGCAATGGTAGGGCTTAAATAAGTGGTAAACTGTAGGCCCCTTTCCGGCTCGAACCGATCAATGGCCTTCAAAAGGGCCATCAGGGCGATTTGATTCAAATCGTCAAACTCCACCCCACGGCCAGTGAAACGGCGTGCGATGGCGGCGCATAGAGGGGCATACCCTTGGATTAGTTGGTTTAAAACCATTTCATCATGGGTCTTTAAATAATCTTCCAATAGGTTTTGCAGGCAGCCATATTCCATAGGCTGCCTCAAAAATGGGTAAGGGGCTGGCGAAGCCTAATGCCTTTTACCCCATATTCATCTGTTTCAAAAGCCACATGGGCAATGAGCGTGTTTAAAACAGCCAGGCTCATTTGCGTATCCACAGCTTTGCCGCATTTGTTTTCTTCTGCCCAGTCCCCGTAAAAACGGACTTCCAGGCCATCTTCTGTTTCGCTGCATGCCATTTCAATGGCTTTGGGCAGCCAGGGTTGGTGCAAAAGCAAATCCACACATTCGTCTGCTGCGGCCATCAAATCGTCCATGCGGTCGATATCCAGGTTGTGAATCACGCCCACACCGCCTAAAGCCGTGCGGATAACCAGGCTATACTCGGCCTTGGGGGGCACACATAAACGGATAGGTTCAAAAACGCTATTCACCAAAGCGCCTCCTAACAAAACAAATACCTAATTATGTTACCATGTCATAGACCATTTTGGCAAGTAAAAGACCTAAGACGCATAGGAGCATTACCCGTATGAAGCTGCCGCCTTTTTTCACCGTCATGTTAGCGCCCATGAGATTTCCCAACATGCCGAAAAGAGCAGCAGGCAGGCCCAGGGCGAAAAGCACATTGCCGCCTAAAACCAGGGTTACAAGGGAAGCTATGTTGCTGGCCAGGTTGACTACTTTGGCGCTTCCAGAGGCGCTGACAGCGTCCATGCCAAGAAGCATGGTGAAGCAAAGGATCAAAAAGGTGCCGGTACCGGGGCCTACCAGGCCATCGTAAAACCCGATGCCAAAGCCGATCAGGCAGCAGGCCAAAGGCACCCATTTAAGCTTTACTCGGGGCCGGGCGATCAGGCTCTTATTTTGCCTTAAAACCACCACCGCCACTATGGGCAACGCCACGATCACCATCAAGCGGATGGTTTCCTGGGGAATGTGCAAAAGTACCTGGGTGCCCAAGGCGCTGCCCGGCAGGGCCATTAAAGCCGCCGGAAGCCCGATCTGCCAAAGAATCTTTCCGCTTTTTTGGTAACGGTATACCGAGGCCGTGGTGCCAATACAGGCGGAAAGCTTGTTGGTGCCTGCCGCCAAGGTAGGGGGAAGCCCAGCCAGGTAATAAGCCGGCAGGGAGATCAGCCCGCCGCCGCCGGCTACGGAATCTACAAAGCCCGCCAGCAAAGCCAGCGGGCAGACGATGAGAAGCATTTCAAGGGTTACGTTCATTGTGAAAGCCTTCTTTGGTATTATTTGACAAACTCTTTGTAAATGGCCCGGATGGTTTTTTCGAAATCCGCTTCATCTACCCCGACGATAATGGAAATTTCGCTGGAACCCTGGTCAATCATGCGAATGTTAACGCCGGTTTGGCTCATGGCGGTAAAAACCCTGGCCGCAGTACCATAGTTATGGACCATGCCCCGGCCAACGGTGGCGATAATGGCCAGGTTGTCGTGGATGGTTACGGTATCGGGGTTGCACATTTCCATAATGTTTGCCACCACCCGGTCCTGCTTGCCTTCTAGGGCTTCGCTTTGCACCACCACACACATGGTATCGATGCCTGTGGGCAAATGCTCAAAGGAGATCCCTTCTTTTTCCACAGCCTCCAATACCCTTCGGCCAAAACCCAGTTCAGAGTTCATCATGGCCTTTTCGATGGAGATAATGGAAAAGCCCTTTTTCCCGGCAATGCCTGTAATGGTATGCTTGGGCAAATCCTCTTTGGAGGTGTACTTGATCACCGTGCCAACAGCATCCGGGCAATTGGTATTGCGTATGTTGGTGGGAATGCCGGCCCGGTGCACGGGGAAAACAGCATCTTCATGAAGCACTGTAGCGCCCATGTAGCTTAGTTCCCGAAGCTCCCGGTAGGTAATGCTTTCAATGGCTAATGGGTTTTTCACGATCCGGGGATCGGCCACCATAAAGCCGGAAACATCTGTCCAGTTTTCGTAGGTATCTGCGAAAGCGGCCCTGGCTACAATGGCGCCGGTTACATCGCTGCCGCCACGGGAAAAGGTATGCACCTCACCATTGGGCAAAGCGCCGTAGAAGCCGGGCACAACGGCCCTTTCCACGTTTTTAAGTATTTTAGAAAACACTTCCTGGGTCTTATCCGCATCGAAAGTGCCATTTTCGGTGAAAAAGATGGCATCTTGGGCATCGATAAAATCAAACCCCAGGTAATTCGCCATTAGCAAGCCGTTTAAATACTCGCCTCGGCTGGCGCAGTAATCCGCGGTAGCGCCGTTTTGAAGGTTCTCGTTGATAATATTCAATTGAGCGGCCATATCCACCTTTAGGTTCAAATCCTGCGCGATAGACATGTACCTTGAAGCGATTTGCTTAAAGATGTCCTGGTAATCTTCTCCTGCCGCTTTAAGCTTGTGGGCACGGTAAAGAAGATCGGTCACCTTATCATCCCCGTCGAAGCGTTTTCCGGGGGCGGAAACCACCACCAAAACCCGATCCGGGTCTTTATTGAGAATCTCCCTTACCTTTTGAAACTGGCCAGCGTCTGCAAGAGAGCTTCCGCCAAATTTTGCGACCTTTCTTCCCACGTTCATTCCCCCACTACCCTTTTATCCGTAACACTCCTATTTTATGTGAGCGAAGGACTAAAGTCAATCTTTCGTGCATGAAATGTACAATGCGCGATCATTGGCGCATTTTGCCAAGCATCACCACATCGTGGTACTCGCCTTGGCGGAAAACCTCGCTTTTTAGAACCCCTTCCCGCACAAAACCGCATTTTTCATAGCAGCGAAGGGCGGGCTGGTTAAAGGCGATCACAGAAAGCTTTAATTTGTGCAGGTTCATTTCTTCAAAGCAGAACTGGCAAAGCACGTCCATGGCATCGGAGCCATAGCCCTTTCCGCGGTTGTCGGTACCGATCATGATCCCCAGCTCCGCCAGAGAATTCTTCCAATCGATTTTAAGAATGCCGCAGCGGCCGACTAAATCTCCATGGGCATTTTCCACCGCGAATTGAAATTCGCCTCTGGTGTAGCTGGACTGCTGGTCCATAAAGCGCTGCTCATCTTCATAGGAGCAGGGGAACAGTACGCCCGAAGCCATGCCCTTTACCGTGTCATAATCGTTAACAAATTCATGGTTCTTTTCCAGGTCCTGCCGTTCAAAAGCCCTTAGCTTAACAAGCTTCCCGTAATACATTTAATCACCTCGTGTATAGGATACCCAGGATTTAAAAAACATTCTCGAAAAAGTCATCTTTTTCCACATCCGGGCCTACGGTTGTGTAGAACAGGCCAAATTGAGAATTATCGTATGGCCCGAAGTCTTCTACAAAATACTTGCCCTTTTGCTGGGATACATGGAAAAGAAAGGCCGCCTGGGCGATATCAAAGGCGGTTTGGCCCTCGAAGCTATCCAGGGGAAGGCGCCAGTTTAACTGGATGGGGTTCTCTTTATAAAGATGCAGGTAAAGCTTCTTAATTTCCCAGGTGCCCAAATCCCCTACGGAGCCCTTTTCATAAGTGGGGTCTGCAGCCAACTTGATGGCCTTTTGGGCCGCGTCGGATACGGCTTTGTGGGCGCCATGGCCATACTCGCCCTTGATATCCTGGGCGATAACCACTTCCGGTTGGAATTCCCGGTACAGGTTGACTATGAATTTTTCTAGCCGGGCTTTGCCCCAGGCCTTTTGAACGTCGGCCATTTTGTTGGAGAAACGGTCTGCGAACTTGCCGATGGCCGGGTAGTTTCTTACCCCGCAATACCATAGTCCGTCCAATAATTCCAGCCGCCGTTCCGGTGTGGCGGGAACCACATAGGCCACCTGCACCGCCATGCCCATTTCCTTGGTGTAGTAGGGAATGGTGCCGCCAAAGAAGATCAGCTCATCGTCCGGGTGGGTGGAAATCACCAGCAGATCCGCTTTGGGCCAGGAAGGCTCCCAACGCTGAACATCCTGTGGAATATCCCCCCGGGAATACACGTAAATTTCCGCCAGGTACATCCGGCCCCGTACCTTTTCATCCGGCAGAAAGCGAAAAGAGGAAATGCCTTCGGGAAATTCGATGTAATCGCACAGATATGGGGTGTCGCTTGTTAAAATGGTTTCATATCCGCCGTCTTTTTTCACCTGAACCCTGATGGCAACGGATTGGTTGAACCACTTAATATACAGCCCGCCGGCGTTTTCGCCTTTGGGCAGATCGATATTAATGGCCGCCTTTTCGCCAGTGCCGCTGTTAAAGCAGCTTTTATAGTTTCTGTCTGTTAAACGCCTGATTTCTTTTGAATTGATTCTGGTAGTAATCTTGCATTCACGGGTTATATCCCTGGCTTCGTCTGCCAATGCTGTTAATGAACAAAGTACCAATACCGCTATAATGAGCGCCATTAATAGACCCTTGCGTTTAACCATGTTCCCGCCACCTTAAACATGTAATGAAGGCCATTATAACATAAAGTATTATGCCGCGCTACCATTTGCAAAACATGGCTGCGCAAAAAAATAACGGCCTCTGGCCGCCTCTGACAGAACTAAATAAAACACCCATGTTTTTCGCATTGATTATGAATATATATTAAAGCCGAAATGTCAATTTGTCAAGGATTATTATAAAAAAAGGACTTGTTTAGGCCTTTTGGGGAGGTAGAGCGGCTATAAAGGATTTTTTTCGACTTTGCGCTGGCTTTCGGGCATCTATATAATAGGCTGTCAGGAGGTGAAGAGCATATGGCACAAATTGAACTAAATGGCATTCATAAGCACTTTAAGGTGTATGAGAGGCCGGAAGGGAAATGGGGGCTGGTTAAGGGCGCTTTTACAAGAAGTGTGAGGGAAGTCCGGGCCTTGGACGGCATCGGTTTTTCGGTGGGGCCAGGGGAATTGGTGGGCTACATTGGCCCCAATGGGGCGGGGAAATCCACCACGGTAAAAGTCATGAGCGGTATTCTGACCCCGGATGAAGGCCATTGCCGGATTCTGGGCCGGGTTCCCTGGAAGCAGCGGGTGGCTCATGTGGCGGATATTGGCGTGGTGTTTGGCCAGCGCAGCCAGCTTTGGTGGGATGTGCCTGTTTCCGATTCCTTTAATCTTTTAAAAGACATCTATAACCTTTCGGAAAGTGCCTTCCGGGCCCGAGCAAAAGAACTGACAGAAGCCCTTGATATAGGCCCTCTTTTAAAAATCCCGGTGCGGCAATTATCCCTTGGGCAAAGAATGCGGTGCGAGCTTGCCGCAGCTCTTTTGCATAGCCCTAAAATTCTGTTTTTAGATGAACCCACCATTGGCTTGGACGCGGTATCGAAATTGGCTTTGCGGGCTTTTTTAAAGGTGGAAAACAAGCGAAGCGGCGTAACCATGCTTTTAACCACCCATGACATGGACGATGTTGAGGCCCTTTGCAGCCGGGTAATGGTCATTGGCCACGGAAAGCTTTTATACGATGGGGATTTGCCAGCCCTTAAGACCCGTTACGCTGCCTATGAGGGCCAGGACATCGATGAGACCATTGCTGCCATGTACGGCCAGCTGGCCCTTTAAGGAGACTTATATGAAGCGCATACGTCATTTAAGGGCCTGCCTTTCCCTGTTTAAAATCCATTTAGCCCAAGGGCTGCAATACCGGCTGGCAGCCCTATCTGGGGGCAGCATATCCATTTTCTGGGCGCTGATCGAATTATCGGTATACACCGCGTTTTTCACCTATGGGGATAACCGGCTCAATACCGCCGGGATGACCTTGCCCATGACAGTTACTTACATTTGGCTTGGGCAGGCCCTTTTCGCCATCCAGCCCATGAGCATCGACGGGGATATTTTAAACGCCATCGTCAAAGGAGATGTAGGCCTGGCCCTTTGCCGCCCTCTTTCTCTTTATTGGCACTGGGGCTTTCAATCCGCCGGGGGCCGGCTTTCCCAGATGGTGCTGCGCTGTGTGCCGGTGGCGGCTGCCGGGCTTTTGATCCCTGGCGTCTGGCATATGAGCGGGCCCGCCACCCTGGGCGGTTTTCTTTTCTTTCTTTTGTCCTTTTGTTGCGCCTTCGGGCTGGCTTCAAGCTATGCCATGCTGATGACGGCCATTCGTTTAAACATCACCTGGGGGGATGGGCCTACCTATATGCTGATGCTCATCGGCGGAGTTCTCTCCGGCAATTATCTACCCTTGAAGCTTTGGCCCGATTGGATGCAGACGTTTTTGTATTACCAACCCTTCGCGGGATACCTGGATTTGCCCGCCCGCCTTTATCTGGGGCTGATTCCCCCTGCCCAAGCCTTCTCGCCCATTGCCGTTCAATTGGCATGGACATTGGTGTTTATGTTGCTAGGCCAAACCATTATGAACAGAAAAATGGCTGCCCTGATCGTACAGGGAGGGTGATTATAATGAGAAGAGAAATACAGGTTTATGGGAAATTTCTAAAAATGCACCTGCTTTCTGCCATGGAATACAAGGGCTGGTGGTTGATGTGCCTGCAGGTGATTATCGTTTGTGGGGCGGATATTCTCTCCACCTTTTTGCTCTTTGACCGTTTTGGCGCCATTGGCCGCTGGAGTGTGGCCCATATCGTTTTGATCTACGCCCTGGCGGTGACGGCCTTTGGCCTGGCGGAAAGCTTCTGCCGGGGCTTCGACTACTTCCCCTGGCGCATGATCCGTACCGGGGATTTCGACAGGCTGCTTTTGCGGCCCTTATCTTTAACGGTTCAGGTGGCAGGCTCCTATTTTCATATTCATCGGCTAATGCGGGTTTTAACGGGCCTGGGGCTTATCTTCTGGGCACTGAATCGGTTGGGAATTTCTTTTACCTTTATCAATGCCCTTATTCTTCTCATGGCTTTGCTGGGAGGGATGGTTCTCTACATGGGGGTTTTCATCCTTTCTTCGGGCGTTGCCTTTTATACCATCCGGGCTCTGGATTGGATTTTTATACTGACCAATGCCAGCTACCAGGTTACCCGCATCCCGGCAGAATACATGGCTCCAGTGCTAAAACATGTCTTTACCTTCTTTATGCCTATGCTGGTGATCAGCTTCTACCCCGCGGCTGTTTTGTGCGGATACGAATCCCGAAGCTGGCTGGCTTTTTTATCCATTCCCGCGGGGGCGGCTTTCCTGCTGTTTTCCCTTTTCGTTTGGCGTATAGGGGTCAGACACTACACCAGTACGGGAAGTTAATATTTGATTAAAGATGTAAATGGCTTGCATTTTATTGGGAAATCAGCTATAATATAATGCGTAAACTGAAAGGGGGTGCTTCTTAATTATGAAGTCCTTTAACATCAAGCTCAGCCTGGCAGAAAACGTCAAAACCTTCGTGAATGTGGTGAACAGCTACTCTTACGATATGGATTTGCGCGCAGGCCGTCACGTGGTGGATGCCAAATCCATTCTGGGTATCTTCAGCCTGGATCTGAGCAAGCCAATCACTCTGGAAGTTTATGCTGACGAATGCGATGATCTCGCAAACGAGATCAAACCTTTCTTGGCGTAAGCCACACCGCCCATTTTGGGCAAACTTCTACTGTGATTCTTCTAAGGGCTGCCCGTTTAGCGACGCGGTGGCCCTTTTTCCTTGAATTGAGGAGGTTCTCGTGCAACGTAAGGTATCCACCCTTGAGCATCGGTTAACCGTTTTATACGCCTTGGAGGCATTAGGCAATGTAAGCAATGTTCAGCTTCTGACCTTTATGGTGGAGCTGGATTTAATGAATTATATCGATCTGGAGTTGGCCCTGCACGATCTGAAGCAGGCAGGGTATATAGAAGGCACCGTCCACCCCATAGGGCTATTGTACGAGGCCACTTCAGCAGGCCGAGAGGCCCTTCAAATGTTTTTGAAAAGGCTGCCCATAAGCAAGCAGGCGGCTATGGAAATGAATAGAAAGGCTTACCGGAGCCGCTTCTTAAAAGAAAAAACCATCATCGGGGATTACCGGGGCTTGGAAAACGGCAAATGCCAATTGGAATTAAAGATTGGTCAAGGCAACGATTGGCTAATGATTCTTTTGCTTATTTTGCCTCAGGGGAAACAGGCCCATACCCTTATCCAGGCCTTTAATCAAAAGGCAGAAGACGTTTACGCATGGTTATTTGCAGAACTGAGCACAGGCTATGTGCCCAATCACGAAACGGGAGACATAGCCATGGTAGAGTTCGTATGGGGAGCCTTCCCCGAAGATGAATTTTCTTTAACCCTGGCGTTGCCTCAAGGTGATTTACCCAAGCATTTCAAAACTGTCTTCCAAAAAGAAAGCACCCGTCTCAAAGACGGGCTGTTAAGGTTACTTAGCGAATAAAATAGAGAGAACGTCAGTAGCCGGAGCTTGCTAGTAGGGTTGGACAACCTGCTGGAAAGGAACTTCTTTTGTTCCAAGCCCGAAGTCGAAAGTTGCTTTATCCAAATCCAACCAGATAGCAGGCCGGATGCCTACATTATCTCTTGTGATGCGAGCGCTGCCGATATCTCCAGTGGAACGCACCATCACCAAAGAGGTGCTATTGCTTGTAGTTCTTGAATAATAAGCGCCACATTGGTTTTTTGTCCACAAACCGTGATTCAGCGCATAGAAGGTGCCAGATGCACGCCGATTTGAATCTTTTGTTGCACTGGATGTGGAAAATCCAAAATCTCCATTCAGCAAATCGCTTTTTGTCAGTAAAATAACGGAGCCAGCCTCTCTGTCGGGTATAATACAATTTCGTTCGATGGTGGTCTTAAAAGCGGTATTGTAGAAATCACCATTTAGCCAGGCGTTGGCATTGCTGGCTGTCCATTTGTTTGTGTATGAATCAAAAGGCATGGTATTGAGAATAAACTCGCTTAGCAGAAGAATCCGATTGTTGCGCATGTATAAAACCCGCCATAAAATAGGTTCGTCATAGCCATTGTCTTGAGGAAAGCTTCCAAAGAGCAGATACTGGTATCCATCCTTTTTGTTCCAGCTGCGTATGCTTTGATTAAAGTTAAGCTCTCTATTTGGTACATCGATGGTTTCGGCTTGGCTTACCGGTAGCTCCTGATACTGATTGTTAATGTAAATAAAAAATATATTTGTTTCGTTGACGATGCGATTGATATAATAGGTGTTCCCGGCAATGATAACGCAGTCGCTATTGTTGGTGATCGTTAGGGGCTGCGCAAAGGCGCAGGCATATGAAAAGAGATACAAAAGCCCCATAAGCAACGCAAGCATTCTCAACCGCTTGATTGAATAAATCATAGGATCATCCTCTTCTGTTTGAGACAAGGCCAATTATTGCTCCAATAAGACTGATAATAGCCACAGCCAGTTCAATATAAGCAGTGGGCGCTGTTCGGCTGGATGTGTTTGGTGTGTTGGAAGCATCTTGCCCAAAGATAAAGGTACTCCCAGCGATGATGGATGAATTTTTATTATTTGAAATTGTGATGTTTGGACTATTGGCGGTAGTGAGGGACAGGTAAAAGAAAACTAAGCTGATTAACAAGCATGCAATAATAAATATTTTTTTGCTCATGTTATGCCTCCGATAGAATATAAATTACAAATTTTTATATATAATATCAGTGAAAACAAAAAATGTCAATATGATAAGTATACAATAAACGGAAATCATTGTTAACTTGGTATCAACAAAAGACAATAAAAAGAATTCATGAGGCATCTAGATACTTCATGAATTCTTAAGTATAAGGTTATTGCATGTTGCTTATTTTATAAAGTGAGTCCCCACAGGAATCTCTTTTTTGGGCAGCTCTACCCCGGCTTTTTCTCCGGCGTCCTTGCATTTGAGGAACCAGGCCATGTTCCGGGCCAGTGTCCGCATGGTTTGCAGGCCTTCTTCATCCTTGCGTACATCATCCGGGGTAAAGCCGTGGACCATGTTCCAATATTGAGAAGAGATCACCGGCATCTGGCTGATGGTGAAATACTTGTTGAGTTGGTCGAAGGCAGCGGTGTTCCCGCCCCTTCTGGCAGAAACCACACAGGCACCGGGCTTCAAATAGAAGGTGTCCTTCCCGCTGGAATAGAAAAGCCGGTCCATAAAGGAAGTCAGCGCCCCGGAAGCTCCGGCGTAATGGACAGGGGAACCGAACACGAAGCCGTCCGCTTCTTTTGCCAGGGCGGCAAACGCGTTCACCTTATCGTCAATGGCGCATTTTTTGTTTTTATAGCAATGACCGCAGCTGATGCATCCTGAAATGGCTTTTGTGCCAAGCCAATAAATTTCCGAATCCACACCCTCTTCAAGGAGGGTGTTCTTAATTTCCGTTAAAGCGGTATAGGTGCAGCCCTTTTCATGAGGGCTGCCATTGACAAGCAATACTTTCATCTTACTTCAACCCCAATAAGCAATCGTTAATAGCATTTAAAATGGCATTGGAGGTAACGGTAGAGCCTGCTACCACATCCAACCCATCTCCAAAGACCAAGGCACCGGATTGGCCCATGAACTGATCGATGAACTTCTGGTTATGCATAACCGCTTCACCCAGGTATTCGGTTTCTGAACCGGTGCTTAGTTTAAGTTCAATGATCCTTCCCTCGTCATCTACCGTTACGGTGGCGGAAACATTGCTGGCATAACCCTTGGCCTTGGCCTTGGCCGTATGTTCGTCGATTATTTCTGCGGTGGAAGCGGCGACAGGGGCTTGGGCTACCCCCAGGCCCAGCAAGCAATCGTTAATAGCAACCAGCAGCGCGTCGGAAGTAACGGTAGAGCCTGCCACCACATCCAGGCCATTGCCATAAGCCAGGTACCCGGTTTGGCCAATGAATTGGTCGATAAACTTCTGGTTATGCATAACGGCTTCACCCAGGTATTCGGTTTCCGAACCGGTGTTTAATTTAAGCTCGGAAATCTTGCCGTCGGCATCGATGGTAACGGTGGCGGAAACATTGCTGGCATAGCCTCTGGCTTTGGCCTTGGCAGTGCTGCCGTCCACTTCGGCGGTGGATTGCTTGCCGGCTTTAACCGTA
The DNA here is from genome assembly GCA_031556065.1 of Eubacteriales bacterium. Lineage (GTDB taxonomy): Bacteria > Bacillota > Clostridia > Christensenellales > Aristaeellaceae > JAVBTR01. The sequence goes on from JAVBTR010000072.1 coordinate 17,050, forward strand.
AAGCTCTTCACAGTGATGTTGCCGTTTTCCATAATCGCATCTAACTGCACCCCGCCGGTAAAAGCTTCTCCCCCAAGGGTTACGGCCAGCTGTCCCTCTTCGGTAAGAATCAGCTTTCCGCCATTGCTTTGGGCCAGAATCACTTCCGAAGAGGGTTGGGCGCTGTTGATAGCAGCGACCGCTGCCTTGGAAGTGGTAGTAGACCCGCCGATGGCGTCAATACCATTGCCGATTTCAAAAGGCGGGGTTTTGCCTGCAAACTGGGCGGCAAAGCCTTCATCCTTACCGATCTGTGTGCCCAGGCCAGGGGTTTCGTTGACAGATTCGAATTTAACGGATTCAATGGTACCGTCTTCCTTCACCATTACGGTGGCTTTCACTTCGGATTGATAGCCTTGGGCCGTGCCCACGTTTTTACCGGGCTGCAGAGCGCTTTGCGTCTGAGGGGCTGATTCAGCCGTTTCGTCCTCAGTGGCAGCATCCAAGGTGATCCCTGCATCCTTGGCAATGGTCTCCGCCGCGTTGTTCACCCCCAGCACCACAGCCTTGGTAGTAATGGTGGCGCCGCCAATGGCATCGATGCCCTTTAGGGAAACAGGGGCCTTTTTATTTTTAAACTGGTCGGTAAAACCGGGCTCTTTGGCCTTGGAGCCGAGGCCTGCGGTTTCGGCAAAGTTCATGCCACCAACGTTAATGGCGGTAATAACACCCGCTTCGGTCATACCTATGGTGGTTTCAATAGGCCCGCCGTAGCCGGAGGTTTCTGCCACAGCCACATAACCTACGACGCTGTCCCCGCTTTTCGCGCGATACAGCGCTTTGGCCGCGCTGCCTTCTTCTAGGGCGATCTCCTCGTAGGTTTCCGCCGTCATCACCGCTTCGCAGGCCGCCTTTATGGCCGCCTGGGCGCGTTCCTCAATGGGGCCCTTGGTCACTTCGTTGGTTGCAGCCAATGCCAGCGCGGCAATCAACGCGATAATGCCTAGAATAATGGCGGCGGGCAACTGTTTTTTCATAGTCCTGATTTCTCCTTTTCCTTTGGTTCCGAAAGGATATCGGTCCCTTGAACGCGCTTTAATATTTCTTTATCTGTATGGGCTAAGGCGCGCATGGCATATTTGGCTACCAAGCCTGTGCCTAAACCCATAAGAACCCCGAAAAACAATAGTATGGGCAGATATGTAACCAATAATGCCGTGGTGGTTAGAATGGCTGCGACGGTAATCTGGCCCACGTTGTGCATAACCCCGCCTAAAATGCTTACCGTGACGCAGCTTAGCTTGAACCTGTAGCCCACCAGCATGGCGGCAAGGCTTAACACCCCACCAGCCAGGCTGTAAGGAAACTGGGTAAACCCGAATAAAAGCGAAGACAGGGTTACCTTTAAGAGCATCAACAGCGCCGCGTCCCTGGGTCGCATCATGTAAATGCCAAAAAGCAATACGGTGTTGCCAAGGCCCAAACGTACCCCTGGAGCGATAAAATCCAGGGAAACCAGCCGGTCTACATAGGATAAAACCAGCGCCATGGCTGTTAACAGGCCGAAGGTGGCAATTTTCTTTGTGTTCATTGGCTGCCCCCCGTCTGCAGTTCAACGGATACCCGGTTGGGCAGGCAAATGATAAAGCCCTGGTTAGGCCGGTAATCCATGTTTTCCCGGGTTACCTTCCCCTGATGGATGCACAACTGGTTTTCGCAGGTGGAAAACAGCATCACGGCCCCATCTTCGGAGATTTCTACAATGTTGGTTTCGCCCCCAGGCTGCCCTATGGTTACCTGCTGGGGTTTGGTTAAGGGAATGCGGGCATATTCTTGCCCATCCAGCTGGATGATGACCATATCTTCTGTCATCTTCTGGCGGTACAAGCCCCTAAAACCCATAAGTATCCCGGCAATCACCAGGATTACCCCAATAACCATCAAGTCTTTTTTCTTCATTTACAAATTAGCCCCATCTTTTTCAGCCCATTGATTATAACATGGCTCAAAAATCAATGTCAATCTAAACCAGCAGGGTGATGTTAAATTGGAAGGAAGCCTGGTTCAGCCTATATTGCTCCAGCAAGGCAGGGCCGCAGCTGTTGGACCCAACGCCGCTTTGGGCGTAATCCAGGTTCAACACCGTATAGCCGCTTTCTTCAAGCTCGAAGCTATGGGCTTTTTCCGTTAATTCTTTGGCAGTGTAAGGGGATACGTTCATAGAGAAAGCGTCTTTGGAGCAGACGGCTAAAAGGTCTTCCACCTTCACATAATCACAGGCATAGTGGCTGCCGTTTTCCTGGGGCTTTAAATAATCCTCGTGGTTTAGTGCCGGGGTGGTTTCATACAGGCCTTTTTTTGTGCCATGGTGCTTGTCGACATAGCTTTCCGTGGGGCCAAAGCCGAAATATTCAATGTTCTTTGCTTCTTTAGACAGCTTTAATTCCAGACCAAAACGGGGCAGGAAGGGCATGTCCATGTTCTTTTGAACATCCAGCTGCACATCGATCCGGCCATCTTCATGCACGGTGTAAACCGCGGCCAGCTTCACGATCCACTGGCGATAAATGGCGGCCAGGCTCAAGTTGGCGGTAATAACAGCCTTGCCGTTCTCAATGCGGCAAGCGGTCTTGTAGACTTTGGCTTGGGGACGGTTGAAGCCGGCGGCCTCCCATTCTTCGCGGATGCGGCGGTCATTATCCGTAGGGGCACGCCAAAGCTGGTAAGCCATGGGCGCTGCAAGCCTTGTGATGTTGTTAAAGACCATTTCATCGAACACGCCTGTGAATTTGTTAAAGGTGTAGCGCAGGGCCGGGCTTTCCACCACAAAGTGGGTTTTGGTTTCTTTGGCGGCCAGCTTGCCGCCGTTTTTATTTTCCCAGGCGGGGCGGACGCTGCCTTCGCGCAGCACCAGCTGATCAAAGCCCATGTTCTGTTCTTTGCTGTCATAATACAGATTTAGGAGCACCGCGCCGGTTTCGGGGAGGGTGTAGGGCACCAGGACGGCGGCCTTTTCGTGGGGGGCGATGGAGGGCATTTGGAAGGCACCGGACTGGACCACCTTCCCATTGTGCAAAAGCTCGAAACGTCCGGTTAAATGATCCTTGGCGTTTAAGGAATCCAAACGGTTGGTTAAAGAGATGGTGCCGTTTTCCATGGCTGCCACCAGGGGGCGGATAACATTTTTAAATTCCACCAAGCCAGTATGCACTGTGCGGTCCGGGTATACCAGCCCATCCATGCAGAAGTTGCCGTCGTGGGGGTATTCGCCAAAATCGCCGCCATAGTAATACTTGGGCTTTTGTCCATTGGTGTAGCCCATTAAGACGCCATGATCGCAGAATTCCCACACAAAGCCGCCACAGAATCCATCGTACTTGTCGATCAGCTGCTGGTAATCCCAGGCATCCCCGGGGCCGTTGCCCATGGCATGGATGTATTCGCATTGGATAAAGGGGCGGGGGTCCACCCTGTTTTCAAAGTAATCTTCGATTTCCGCAACGGAAGCGTACATACGGCTATGGAGATCCAGCATAGAGGTATCGTTTTCCCTGTTATCCGGCTGGTGGGTCATGCCTTCGTAGTGGGTCAAGCGAGAGGTGTCAAAGGATTTGATCCACCGGCCCGCGTTTTCAAAAGCCATGCCAAAGCCCGCCTCGTTGCCCAAGGACCAGATCACCACGCTTGCGTGGTTCTTGTCCCGCTGTACGTTCATTTGCACACGGTCTAAAATGGGGGTTTCGAACATGGGCATATTGGCGATAAGGCCATATTTTACCGCGAACTCCCCAGGGGTATGCTCCTTTGGCTGCTCGTATAAGGAATTTACCCCATGGGCTTCCACATCGCTTTCAGCGATAACGTAAAACCCGTATTCATCGCACAGCTCAGGCATCCAGGGAGCGTTGGGGTAATGGCTGGTGCGGATGGCGTTGATGTTGTGGGCCTTCATAATATCCATGTCCCGGATCAATTGCTCCCGGCTGATGGTGTAGCCTGTAACCGGGTCGCTGTCATGACGGTTGACGCCCCTGAACTTAATCTTCTGGCCATTTAGCTTCACCACGCCGTTATCCACGCAAATTTCCCGAATGCCGATCTTTTGTGCGATTACTTCGTTTTCGGTTTCAAGAACCAGGGTATACAGATTCGGGGTTTCTGCGGTCCATAAAAGAGGGTTTTCCACCTTGAGCGGGTTTTCAAGCAGCGTGCCATCCGGTGCGTAAAGCTTTAACCCAGGCTTGGCGCCGGTTACGTCCAGGTTGATTTCGCCGTTTGTTTTCATGTGCACAAAGAAATCTTCCACATGGTTTTCAGGGCGCTGTAAAATATACACCTCGCGGAAAATACCCGACATGCGCAGCTTGTCCTGATCCTCTAAATAGCTGCCAAGGCACCACTTCAAAACCTGTACCTGGATGGTATTTTCTCCATCCTTCAAAAAGGCGGTGCAATCGTATTCGCTGGTGGAATGGGATACCTGGCTGAAGCCAACAAACTGGCCATTGATAAACACATAAGCGCAGCTGTCTACCCCTTCAAAGTTCAAATAATATTTAAAGCCCTTTTGCAGTTGAAGGCCGAACTGACGCTGGTATACCCCAACAGGGTTTTGGTAGGGCACAAAGGGTGGATCGTAGGGGAAGGGGTAGCGGATGTTGGTATACTGGTGATGATCGTACCCGTGCTGCTGCCAAACGGAGGGCACAGGAATGGTGTCGGTAAAATGAACGTTTTCCGGCACCGATTCAATGTTTTCAAAGTAGGCAAAGTCCCAAGTTCCGCAAAGGCTATGGAACCTGGTGGAATTTTCCCGACCGCCCTTCAAAGCAGCCTCTTCATTTTCAAAAGGAATGAAATAGGCCCGATGGGGACAGGTGCCTACATGCAACTGGGTGGGATCCTCATGATAATACCGCATACCGCTTTCCTCCTAAAATCATCAGGTGTTCTTTTGGCGCGCACCATATTTGCCATGGGTATCTTTGCGTCCGCTTTCGGTTTTAACAAAAGGCTTTTTTGCCTGGGGTTTGAGCGCTTCCCCGCTGCGGGTGATCCTTTTCGGCATCTCCCTGGGCGGGCGGGGCTGTTTTTCCGTGGGGGTGAAAATCTCCATGGGGTAGGGGCTTTCAAGCCTTTTGATGCGGAAGCCGATCAGCTTTTCAATGGCGCTTAAGGATTTTAGTTCATCAAAGCAGCAAAAGCTGATGGCTTCACCTGTGTGGCCTGCCCGGCCTGTCCGCCCGATGCGGTGGACATAGGCCTCCGGCTCGTTGGGCAGGTCGTAGTTGATTACGTGGGAAAGGCCCTGGATATCCAGCCCCCGGGCGGCGATGTCGGTTGCGATCAGCGCTTTGATGGTGCCCGCTTTAAAGGCGTGTAGCGCTTCTTGGCGGGAGGCCTGGGTTTTATCCCCGTGAATGGCCCGGCAATCCACCCCGGCCTTGAACAAATCCTTTTGCACCTTATCCGCGCCGTGACGGGTGCGGACGAAAACCAGGGCATTTTCCACCTTGGGGGTGGTCAGCAAATCATAAAGCAATTTACGCTTGTTGAGTTTGTCGATCATGTACAGGGTTTGGTCGATGGCGTCCACGGTGCTGGATACCGGATCGACTTTAACCGATGCCGGGTTTTTCAGCATGGAGATGGCCAATTCTTCCACGTCCTTGGGCATGGTGGCGGAAAAGAACAGCGTCTGCCGCTCCAAGGGCAGCATTTTCACAATTTTCTTTACATCATGGGCAAAACCCATGTCCAGCATCCGGTCGGCTTCGTCCAGCACGAAAATCTGGATGCCGTCTAGTTTTACAATCCCCTGGCCGCATAAATCGCACAGCCGCCCGGGGGTGGCTACCAAAATATCCACACCTCTTGCCAGAGCCACTTCCTGCCCACGCTGGGATACCCCGCCAAAGACCACTGCGGCATGGATACCCGTGCCCTTGCCATAAGCCTGAAAGCTTTCGAATATCTGCATAGCCAGCTCTCTTGTGGGGGTTAAAACCAGGCAGCGGATTTCTTTGCGTTTACCTGGCCTGATGGGCGTTTTATACAGCCTTTGCAGTATGGGAAGCGCGAAGGCGGCCGTTTTGCCGGTGCCTGTTTGGGCGCAGCCCAGAACATCCTGTCCCTTTAACACATAGGGGATTGTCTCTCTTTGAATGGGGGTAGGTTCTTCATAGCCTTTATTCCGCACCGCCTCCACAACTTGCTTGCATAACCCTAATTCTTCAAATGTCATTCACTTAGTCCTAACTTAATTAATCGCTTTAAAACAGGCGCTTTGCTATTATAACACAATGATTGCAAAAAAACGAGCCGCTTAAAAAGATAAGCGGCTCTGTTTTCCATCAATATTGACGTAGGGCTAATTAGCCACGACGGGCGGCGAAGCACTCGCTGCAGTAGATGGGGCGGTCGTTCTTGGGAGCAAAGGGAACTTGGGTCGTAGCGCCGCACTCTGCGCAAACAGCTTCGTGCATTTCGCGTTGACCACCTGCAGCGGGGCGGCTGGATTTGCGTGCCTGACGGCAATCCTTGCAGCGGGTCGGTTCGTTCTGGAAACCCTTTTCGGCGTAGAATTCCTGTTCACCGGCGGTGAAAACGAATTCAGCACCACAGTCTTTGCAAACCAGCGTCTTGTCTTCGTACATGGTTAGGTAACCCCCTGAAATAAAAATCACGGCAGTTCTTTTCGGCTGACCTGGTCTTTGACCCCACACTCGCCGGCAGGAAGGTAGCTCTGCGCATAGCGCCCTCACGCACTTCTCTCGGGATCGGAATCCGTCCCGGCCGGACTTACCTCTAGACCGCACCATGCTCACCAATACTTTGATTGGCTTACGTGGACCGTTTTGCCTGCGACTGGCATCGGCTTTCAACCACAGCCCGAAGTGAACAACCACGCACATTATAGGGCTTTCTTTGTTAAAACGCAAGCAATAAATTTATGGAAACCGTTTTAATTTTGTTTTTTAACATTTATTTCATTTGAAATGTGTATATTTTACGTACGCTTTAAGGAAATGTGTGCATTTTCCCGCGTTGTATGCTATACTAGAGCGTGGCAGCTTATGCCTTAAAACAAGAAGGGGGTTTTACCTTGCCATCCGACCCGATATGGGGCCCATTGCTACTTCAGTTCGTACTCATTTTCTTCAACGCGTTTTTTGCCTGTGGTGAAATCGCGATCCTCCAGCTTAACGAAAACAAGCTTCGCAAACAAGCCGAGGAGGGAGATAAAAAGGCTGGAAAGCTTTTGGCCCTGGCGTCCTCGCCCAATAAGTTCCTGTCCACCATCCAAATCGGCATTACCTTGGCCGGTTTTCTGGGCGCTGCTTTTGCGGCGGACAACTTCGCGTCACTGTTAACCGATTGGCTTTTATCTGTCGGCCTTAATATGAGCCGAAATGCGCTGAATACACTTTGTGTTGTTATAATCACCATCGTGCTTTCCTACTTCACGCTTATTTTAGGTGAATTGGTGCCCAAGCGTGTGGCCATGCAAAAACCGGAAGCGGTGGCCAATATTGTAGGCCCGGTGATTTTGAAACTGGCCGCGATCTTTCGCCCCATCGTCTTCTTTTTGTCCAAGAGCACCAATGGGGTGCTGCGCCTGATACGGATTAATCCCAATGCCCAGGGCGACGAGGTAACGGAAGAGGAAATCCGCATGATGGTGGATATCGGTGAAGAAACCGGCGCCATTGATACCTCCGAGCGGGAAATGATCGAGAATATTTTCGAGTTCAACAACATTTCCGCGGAAGACGTTATGACCCACCGCACCGATGTGACCAGCATCTGGGTGGATGAAGAAAACCGCGAAATCCTTAGTATTATTTTGGAAACCGGCCTGAGCCGCTTCCCTGTTTACGACGAGGATAATGACGATATTATCGGGGTGTTAAACACCCGGGATTATCTTTTAAATTCCGCTAAGGAAGACAAAAAAACGGTTCGGGAATTGATGCGGCCTGCCTATTTCGTGCCCGAATCCGTTCAGGCCGATGTGCTTTTTCGCGATATGCAAAAGAGCAAGGTGCATATGGCCGTTGTGGTGGATGAATACGGCGGTATGGCCGGCATTGTTACCATGGAAGATTTGCTGGAAGAAATCGTAGGCAATATTTACGATGAGTTCGATCCGCCCAAGGAAACCGAAATCGAACAGATTGGTGAAAACCTTTGGCGGGTATCCGGCACTGCGGAGCTGGAAGCCTTGGAAGAAGCCACGGATACGGAAATTCCCCAAAAAGAGGAATACGACACCCTGGGTGGCTTGATTTTTAGCCAGTTTTCTTCCATTCCCCAGGACGGCAGCCAGCCGGAGGTAACCATCGGTCAATTGAAAATTGCCGTGGAAACCATTTTGGATCACCGGGTGGAAAGCGCCCTGGTAGAAAAGCTGGATGCCAAAGAAGCGGAAGTACAAGAAGCCAAAGAGGAATAACATGAAAAAGATTCATGTGGCGGCGGCCATTCTTAGAAAGGATGGCCGCATCCTTATTTGTAGGAGGCCCAAAGGCAAGCAGATGGCAGGCCTGTGGGAATTTCCAGGGGGGAAATTAGAACCAGGGGAAACGGCGGGCCAGGCTCTCGTTCGCGAAATGCGGGAAGAGCTGGGGGTGGAGATACGGGTGGAGGGCCATTTTGGCACCATCCACACTCAGGATGCCACCCTGGATTTTTTGGATTGCGTTTTAACCGGCGGGGAGCTTCGGTCTATGGAGGGCCAGACGTTCCGATTGGTTTATCCCAACCAGCTTTCAGAATACGAGTTCTGTCCGGCGGATGGCCCTGTGGTGGCCGCGCTAATGAAAAAACCCCGCTTTGGCCACATTGTTTGGGATTTGGACGGAACGCTGCTCAATACCTATCCAGGCATGAATAAAGCCATGGGCCTGGCCCTTAAAGATTTCGGTATTATGGCCGACGAGGAGGAGCTTAAAGGGCTGATGAAGCAATCCGTTCGGGCGGCTATTGCCCATTATGGCGTGAATGAAGCCCAGGTGAGGCAGGTTTATTCCGCGTATGAAAAGCCTTTGGCCCTTGAAGCTAAGCCCATGGCAGGCGTGTGTAAAATGCTCAAAACCATACAGAATTTAGGCGGCAAAAACCATGTGTACACCCATCGGGATCAGTTGGCAAAAACTCTTTTGGAAAGGGCTTTCCCGGGTATTGTCTTTGGGCAGGTGATCACCGTGGAGGATGGTTTCCCATTGAAGCCTGCGCCCGATGCGCTCAGCGCTATTTTAAAAAGGGAAGGCATTTCAAAGGATGATGCCATCATGATCGGTGATCGGGAGATTGATGTGGCCTGTGCCCAAAACGCGGGCATAGCAGGCTATTTGTTTGAGCAAGATAAATTTTTGGAAGATTTTCAAAAGTGGTTTATATAAGGGGTAAGAGAATGCTGGAGAAATTGTCTTTAAAGGCCATGCTGCCGTTAAACCAAAGGGAAACTCGGCTGCTTTCCGATTGGCTGGATACCCTGTGTGATTTTTGCGGCTTTTTGGAAGATGCAGCCTGTGAAGAAAAACTGGAGGTTATTACTCTTAATGCCTTAAGAGAAGATGTGCCTCAGAATTTTCATATGGAAGTCGGAGGGCTTTTAAAGGCAAAGGTCGGTGTTTTAGATGGGGATCGTTGATTTAAGCGCCCTGCAATTGTTGGCCGGGTTCAAAACCGGAGAGATCACGAAAACCCAGGCCATGGAAGCTTATTTAGATAACCAGAAGGATAGTCTTGGGGCGTTTATTACAAAGCTGGACAGGGGTACGCTTTTGGAGCAGGCTCAACGGCCTTTTGATCCTCAGCTGAAGCTGGATGGGCTCCCCATGGGCATTAAAGACAATATTATGGTAAAAGGCCTTTTAACCACTTGCGGGGCCAACATGCTGGGGGATTTTGTGCCGCCCTACGATGCCACGGCTTACCTATGGCTAAAGGAACAGGGCGCTCTTATACTGGGGAAAACCAATATGGATGGCTTTGCCATGGGCTCTTCTTCGGAAACCTCGGCCTTTGGCGCTGTGCATAATCCCTGGGACGAAACACTGGTGGCAGGCGGGTCTTCCGGCGGTTCTGCGGCAGCGGTGGCGGCCAAAATGGTGGCCTTTGCTCTTGGCACGGATACGGGCGGCTCCGCCAGGCAGCCGGCGGCCTACTGCGGCGTGGTGGCCATGAAGCCTACCTATGGGCTGGTTTCCCGGTTTGGGCTGAACGCGTTCGCCTCTTCTATGGATACTATTGCCCCCATTACCCGCACGGTTTCCGATAATGAATGGGTGCTGAAGGTGATGGCCGGACGGGACGAAAGGGATATGACTACCATCCAGGCCCCGGATAGGCCGCGAAAGGGCTTGCGGGTGGGGTTTTGCCAAGAGGATTTGCAGGATGTGCACCGGGAAATCAGAGAAGCGGTTTTGGAAGCGGTTTTGGTACTGGGCGGTATGGGCGCGGAAATGGTGCCCATTCAAAACGCTTTTTCCATGGACGCCATGCGGATATACGCCATTTTAACGGCGGTGGAGGCAGCCAGTAACCTGGCCCGGTTCGACGGCAGCCGTTATGGAACAGACAGGGGCAGCGGCTTTTCTCCCGATGTAAAGCGCCGTATTCTTTTGGGTACCCACTGGGCCCAGATGGATTTGTATGAAACGGCTTGCCATAAGCGGGCGGAAATGATCGAAAAATACCACCGCCTGTTTCAAAAGGTGGATGTGATTCTGTCGCCTGTTACGGCTAAAATGCCCTTTAAGCTAGGCGAAAAAAGCGGTGATCCTATTGCCATGCTTTCCTGCGACAGGTTTACCGCCCCTGCCAATTTAACAGGCGGCCCAGCCTTGGCCCTGCCATTTAAACAGGCAGCGGTGCAGCTTTGCGGCCCTCATTTTTCGGAAAAGCAATTGTATTTATGGGGCGAAGCCCTCGAAAAGGCAGGTGGCGGCATTGGCGCTTGAAGCTGTGATCGGCCTTGAAATCCATGTGGTTCTAAACACGAAAAGCAAGGTGTTCTGTTCATGCCCTGTCCTAAATGGGGCATTGCCCAATACCCAGGTTTGCCCTGTTTGCATGGGGTATCCTGGGGCATTGCCCTTCCTTAACCGGGAAGCGGTGAGAAAGGCCGTTGCAGGGGCGTTGGTTCTTGGCTGCGAAATTCAAAGCCCTTTTCATTTCGATCGAAAGCATTATTTCTACCCGGATTTGCCAAAGGGTTACCAGATCACACAAAACCACCGGCCCATCGGCGTTGGTGGCCGGCTGGGCCGGGTGGGCATTGAGCGGGTGCATCTGGAAGAGGATGCTGGAAAGCTGTTCCACGAAAACGGTGAAACCTTTATGGATTTTAACCGTGCGGGCCTGCCTTTGATCGAGATTGTTACCAGGCCGGATTTGTGCTCCGGGGAGGAAGCGGCGGCTTTTTTAAAGGAAATGCGCAACGCCCTGGTGACGGCGGGGATTACCCAGGGCCGGATGAATGAAGGCTCGTTAAGGTGCGACGTGAATGTATCTCTTCATGAAGAGGGGACACCTTATGGAACCCGGGTAGAAATAAAGAATTTGAATTCCTTTAAATTTGTTAAAAAGGCCATTAACGCAGAAATAGCAAGGCAGAAAATGGTATTGGAAGCAGGCGGCGGCATATGCCTTGAAACCCGCCGTTACGATGAAAGGCAAGACGCTACCCTTTTGATGCGTCAAAAGGAAACGGCCTGGGATTACCGCTTTATCAGAGAGTTCGACATACCAAGCATTGCCCTGGCACTGGAAGAAATAGAGGCGATTCGGGCGTCCCTGCCCTTGCCGGCCAAAGAACGGCTAAGCCAGTATGGTCTTACGGATTATCAAGCCGATCTGATTGCCGGGGAATTATGGGCAGCCAAGGCTTTTTTTGAAGGCGCGGCGGAAACGGTCTTTTATGCCATTTTAGCAGGCCTGATTTTGGGCCAGTGCTTCCGTCTCATGCCTGGGGATGGGGAAAGGCTGCCTTTCCATGGGCAATATTTGGCCCAGGTGGCGGATTTGGTAGGGACGGAGAAAATTAGCGACGGAGCTGGGAAAAAGATCGTTCAAGCCTTGTTTGAAACCCCACGGAAGGCGGACCTGATTGCGCAGGAGCTAAATCTTTGGCAGATCAACGATGAAGGGGTTCTCAGTGAGGCAGTACAAGCAGCCATGATGGAAAACCCCAATATGGTCTATGAGTTTAGAGCCGGAAGGACGAAGGTGCTCATGGCCCTGGTAGGCACGGCCATGAAAAAAACGGGCGGCAATGCCAACCCGCAAAAATTAAGAGTGTTAATGGAACAGGCTCTGAAGAGTTGAACTATTTCAGCGCATCCTCAATGGCCTTGAGGTAAGCTTTGGAGGTAACCGTGGCGCCGGAAACGGCATCCACCCGGGTATCCTGTGCTTTGATCACCCGCTGGAAGGTTTCATCTGCGCAGTGGGTGAGTTCCGCCCCGCCTATGTCTTCAAGTATATCAATGCGGGTAATTTGGTGCTCCTGAACGTGAACCACAAGGGTATTAGCCCAACGTTTGAAGGAATAGGTGCCGGTATAATCCCCGTCCGCTTTGGTGGCCAGATCAATGCCCTCCAAGGGGACGTTCCGCCCCTGCTGAAGGCCGTTGGTTGCCACAAGCCCCATGGCAATAAGCAATACGCCTAGGGCGATCAGAATAATTTGGATTTTTCGCTTCATTGCTTCACGGCCTCTGCGAACCGGGCGATTTTTTCTTCTGAAATGGTGTTGACGTAGTCAGCTTTTTTGGTGATCAAGCTCATGACAAGCCGTTCAAAAAAGCCTTGTTTTTTAGGGTCGGACACGCCGCCTAGCAAAGCCGTGGCTTTGGCGTGGGCCACCACATCCTTGGGGTAATTGGCATCTAAATAGCCTTGCACCCCCTCCGGCGCCATGCCGGATACAAACAGGCCCAGGGGCTTTTGCTTAAGCTGGCTGGCGTACTGGGTTATATAGGCTTTTGCTTCCTTGCGTAGCATGCCTGCGTATACGGAGCTGCCGATCATCACACAGTCGTACTCATTCGGTTCTGGCAGGTTGGCGCTGGCTAAATCAACCAGGGTAGCGGCCTCAATCTGTTTTGCCAAAAGGGCCGCAATTTCCCTGGTAGCACCATGTTTCGTAGCGTATAAGATCAATGTTTTCATGGTCTCAATCCCTTCAAAATAAGTTCGATTTGCCGGTTTATAAGCTTTGCCCGTTGGGCCGGAGATACGTCCTTTTCTATAAGCAGCCGCGCTAAAAGCCCGAACATGGCAGCCCAAATGGCTTGGGCGGTTAAGGCTGGATCGCATGGGCCAAATAAGCCCTGCTGTATGCCTGCGTTAAGGGTACCCATCAGCAGCTGAAGGGCCGGGCGTGCTTCACATTTGCCGTCCCCCAGCACAGAGGTGAAGCCCAGTACCTGGGGGGATGTGCTGAACATGAGCGCCCGGTATTCTGCTGAATTTTTATGGCCGTTTTCTACGTAACCGGTAAACGCGGCGCGGATAGCTTCATCTGGGGGCAGGGTTTCGTCCAATGGCCTGGCGCAGGCCATAATACGGGCATAGCCCTGTTCTAGCACGCAGGCTAGAAGTTGCTCCTTGTTTTGAAAGTAATGGTATACAATCCCAGCGGAATAACCCATTTCTGTGGTGATCCGCCGGATGGACAGGGCGTTCACCCCTTCTTTTGTGATGATACGCTGGGCAATGGCGATGATCTGCTTCCGTACCGCTTCAGTGTGCTGCTGTTGTGGTTTTCTGGCCATGTGAGCCCCCTTTGTTTTTTGTTGAACACTGTTTAATAATACGGGATAATATAGTCGCTGTCAAGAATTTTCCGTTTGTTAGAAGTTCAGCTTCTATTTATCCGGCTCTACCCAGCCGGAATACTTCAAAATATATTTATGATGGGGCTTCAATGTATCCATGGAATCGGCGTTGCGGTAATTCCTGGGCGAGGTCTTCATAATGGCGGTAAAGGCCCGGTTGAAGGAGGAAAGGGAGGTAAAGCCCACCTCTTCCGCTATTTCCAATATGGGTTCTTCTGTGGTTTTTAACAGAATGCATGCTCTGTCGATCCGGGTGGCATTGATAAACGCCAGAGGCGAGGTACCCATAATGCTTAAAAACAAGCGCCGGAAATGGGTGGCGCTTAGGTGGCACATATCAGACAGTTCATCGATGGTGATCTTGTTCATATAATTTTCATCGATAAACGCCAAGGCCGGGGTAATGGCCAAGGTATCCTTTTTCGCTTGAGTGGGCTTAGGGTCGCTTTTTTCATCCTTGATGCGTAAAAATTCATAGTACAGAGCGATGAACAAGCCCTTTACCACGTTTTGATAGCCGGGCTTTTCCCCTCTTAGCTCATCTAAAATGCAGTTGATTAAAAAATGAATTTTAGGATGGGTGGTACGGTTCAGCAGGCATTGAAAGGTTTGGCCGGGCTTGTTTAAATCGTCTGGCAATGTGATCATATCCGATAGCAGCTCGCTGATATCCACAAAAATATAAGACCACAAGCTTTGCGTACCCTTGGTGGAATAGGTGGTATGAGGCACGTGACGGGGGATCAAGGTTACATCCCCCCCTCTGAAAGCCAAGGGCTCTTCCCTTAGCATGAGGATGCCGCTGTCGCTATGGCAGATACCGATTTCCAGGCAATTGTGGAAATGCAGACGGTCGCTTTTTAAATCGGATATGCGCCAGATATCCCCATCCAATAGTACTACGGGGAAATGAAGCGGCAATTCATACAGCCGGTATTCGATGATTTGCCGGGGGCGGCGTGCCATGGGCAGCCCTCCTTTCACGTTTCTGGTTTTCAATATACACAAAATAACAAAACATTTCAACCATCAATTTTTCATGATGTTGGAAAAAATGGGTATTATCGTGCCGAATCTATCGAAAAACGGTCATTCATAAGGCAAAAGAAAGAATAGATGGTCGGAATTAATAAGTTTATAGTTGTTCTTCGTTTGAAATGGGTCGCAGATATGTTGTATACTGTGACCATGGATGAAAAGAAAATGTGTGCATTGTGCCCAGTGTATTTGTTGTCTAATTGAAAGGGGTCGGATGGTTTTGACAAACACCTCCAATACGGTGGCTGCACGGGATCTGCGTTACAAGCCCAACCTTGGGTTCTTTAAGCGCGATTGGCAGCTTTATGTAATGCTGATTCTGCCACTTGTTTTTGTGTTTCTATTTAAGTATATGGCGTATCCCGGTTTGCGCATCGCGTTTATGAACTATAAGCCTGGCTGGGGTTTTGAAAAAAGTCCATGGGTCGGCTGGGAAACTTTCGAAAAGGTGTTTAAGGATAAAGACTTCCAGCGGGCATTGCAAAACTCTTTGGTTTTTAACATCGCGGACTTGGCCATTGGTTTTCCCATGCCGATCCTGCTAGCCCTGATGCTTAACGAGTTGCGCTATCCTAAGTTTAAGAAACTTTCTCAAACTATTTTGTACTTGCCCCACTTTTTAAGCTGGGTTATCATCGGTTCCGTGGCGCTGAACTTGTTTAAGCCCGAAACCGGCTTGGTGAACATACTGCTTAAAAACATGGGCGCTATCGACAAGGGTATTCCCTTTATGACGGAGAAATGGCACTGGGCTGCCACCTATCTGCTTGTAGGCGTGTGGCAGAACATGGGCTGGGGCACTATTATTTACCTGGCGGCCATGACCAGCATCAACTCCGAACTGTACGAGGCTGCCACAGTGGATGGCGCGGGCCGTTGGGGCAAGATTTGGCATGTGACGCTGCCCGGTATCCGCCCCACCATGGTTACACTGCTGATCATGAACCTGGGTAGGGTCATGGGCTCCAACTTCGAACGGATCGACTCCTTCTCAAATGTCAACGTGAAGGATTTCTCCTATCAATTGGCCATCTATATCTATGAAAAAGGCCTCCAGGGCAACAACTTTTCCCGGGCGGCGGCGGTTGGTCTGTTCCAATCCCTTGTTGGCCTGGTTCTGGTTATTGCCTCTGACCGCTTTGCCAAGGCCCTTGGCGAAGACGGATTGCTGTAAGGGGGTGCCGTGATGAAAGCTGACAAGAAACAAGAAAAAGCCATTCTCGATCAGGAAAGCAAAAGTCAAATCGGCTACTCCAAGGTAAATCCCTTTAAGGTGGGCGACTTTGTTATCATGCTGGTCATCGTGCTTTTATGCCTGACCTGTATCGTGCCTTTTGTGCATATTATCGCCAAATCCCTCTCTTCAAACACCGCCGTCCTGGCCAAGAAGGTCACCATTTGGCCTATCGGCTGGAATGTGGACGCGTATGTGAACATTTTTAACGATGGGCAGCTCACCTACGCCATGATCTACACCGTGTTTATCACCATACTGTTTACCGTAATCGGGATGGTGGTCACTGTCTGCGCCGCCTACCCCCTTTCTAAAAGGCGCCTAAAGGGCCGCACGCTGTTCAGCTTCCTGTTTATGTTTACCATGTATTTTTCTGCGGGACTGATCCCCGAGTACCTGCTGATGAGCGACCTGAACCTGATCAACAACATGTGGGTGCTGATTTTGCCCCTTTGCTTCTCCCCCTACAACATGCTGATTATGAAATCCTACTTTCAGTCCACTATTCCGGACAGTTTGGAGGAGGCGGCCTTCTTGGATGGGGCCAGCAACATGCAAATATTGTGGAAAATCGTTTTGCCCCTGTCCAAGCCCATTTTGGCCACCTTGGCGCTATTTTACGCCGTGGGCCGCTGGAACGCTTATGCTGACGCAAAGTATTATGTACGTGTCCGTTCTCTCCAGCCCATTCAGTACATTCTGTCCAATATGATCCTCTCTTCTAGCCCGGATTCCTTCTCCCTGTCTGAAGGCACGTCGGCCCAGTCCACTCCGGAGGTGTTGCAATCCGCAGCTATCATGTTTGCCACTATTCCGATTTTGTGCATTTACCCCTTTGTGCAAAAGCACTTTGTCCGGGGCGTTATGGTGGGTGCTGTTAAAGGCTAAAGCCTTTCCTTCGAATATCACTTAGTTACTCAGGTAATTACATCGGCAAATGCCGATGGGTAATTATAAAAAACAAGGAGGAATTACATCATGAAGAAGACCCTGTCTACCATTTTGGCACTGGTTATGCTTCTGAGCATGGCGATCCCCATGTTCGCCAGCGCTGAAGAAGCGTATGCTCCTACCACTTGGGAGTCCTTCGCGGAAAAGGTGACCATTACTGTTCCCGTGTATGACCGCGCCAAGGCTGGCTACCCCCCTGTTGACAATAACTATTGGACCCAGTGGATTCAAAAAGAATTTGGCGACAAGTACAACATCGATGTGCAGTATGTTGCCATCCCCCGCGGCGATGTGATGACCACCTATAACCTTTTGATCGCCGACAAAAAGACCCCTACCATCATGATGGAATATGACTATCCCAAGGTTGCTGAATGGGCCGCCACCGGCGCCATGCGGACCATCGACCTGGAAGCGTTCAAGGCCATCGCGCCTAACTACTACCAGAGCATGATCGACAACAACCAATTGGGCTACACTGACATCGGCGGCGAAACCTTCTTCGTGCTGTCCGAGCGCCCCTACTACCAGACCGAGTTCACCTTCGTGAACTTTGTGCGTCTGGACTGGTTGGAGGCTGTTGGCAAGACCCTGCCCACCACCTATGCCGAGCATATTGAGGCCATGGATGCGATTATCGCTGCTGGCCTCACCGATAAGGCACCCCTGGGCCTGACCATTCCCGCCGCCGCCAACTCCGGCAGCCATGGTTTCCGCAAGGTGCCCCTTAACGAAAAGGAATGGGCCATCCATTCTTCCTTGGGCACCACCGATTTCACCTGGTATCCCACCCAAGAGCGTATGCGCCGCCTGAACGCGGAATACAACAAGGGCTGGTACTCCGAGGAGTTTGACCTAGGCGCGGCTGATCTGGGCGGTAATGCTACCGATATGCAGGCCGATTTCATCAACGGCAAGCTCTACCAGTATGGCGCGTACATTGCTGCCAACATGGACTGGCTCAAATCCTTCTACGAAGTGAACCCCGATGCCAAGCTGGCCGTCGCTAGCGCTTTGGCCGGGATTGATCCCGAGACCAGCCCCGAACTCGTTATCCGCGCCGGCAACCCCTTCGGCATGATCGTGGGCTTCTCCGCTCTGGCCAGCGAAGATGAGGTGAAGGCTGCCTGGATGCTCATGGAATGGATGCATAACCCCGAAGTGCTCTTCGTGCTTGAAAACGGCGTTGAAGGCGTGACCTATGAAATGGGCGCTGACGGCCAGCCCGTTGTGTATGGCGATTACATGGGCGAGGAAATGCTCAACCATAACATGAACATCGACATGACCTGTTTGGTGCACGCTTCTAAGATCATGGGTACCCCCGAAGAAACCATCAAGGTGATGGCGCCCCAGGGCCTGCCCCAGGATTTCACCGATGAGATCATCGCCAACTACTATGACCTGCAGGCCGCTGCTGATGCGGGCCGCGCGATCTCTGACCCGATGTTCTCTGTGATCATCGAAAGCGAAGCTGAGTATTCCGCTACCTTACTGAGCCTGTACAAAGAATACTTTGTGAAGCTTGTTAAGTGCGATCCCGCCGAGTTTGATGGCTTGTATGCCCAGTTTGCCCAGGAATTCCTGGATGCTGGCTATCAGGAAATTATCGACGAGCGCGGCGTTGCTTATGATGCAGGCCAGACTACCACGTTGCCGGAAAACTCCAAGTAATTTTATGCCGTAACTTAGGGGGGCTGTCCCATGCCTTGCATGAGGCAGCCCCCTTTTTTTGAAAAAAAGGAGGTTCATTAATGAAAAAGATTGAAAAGGCCATTGACGCCATTGTTCGCAAGACCATGGAAATGGATTTAACCTGGGATTGGCCCGGGGGCGTGGCTTATTACGGCGTGGCCAAGGCCTATGAAACCACCGGCAATCAAGATTACCTGAACCTCTTAAAGGCCCGGATCGACGAATTGATCGAGGTGGGCCTGCCTAAAAACTGGACAGTCAATGCCTGCGCAATGGGCCACTGCCTTATTTCACTGTACGAAGCCACTGGCGAACAGAAATATTGGGAGCTGGTTCTTTCCAAGCTGGATTACCTTCAAAACCATGCTTTGCGCTTTGGCGACAAGGTGCTTCAGCACACCGTATCCGCTAACAACGATTTCCCTGAACAATGTTGGGCCGATACCCTTTTCATGGCGGCTTATTTCATGTTGCGCGTCGGCGTTAAAATGGAGGACCAGGCCATTATCAACGATGCCCTTTCTCAGTGGAAATGGCATATCCAATACCTACAAAACCCCGAAACTGCTCTTTGGTACCACGGCTACAACAATATTAATAAGGATCACATGTCCGGCTTCTATTGGGCCCGGGCCAATGCGTGGGCGGCCTATACCATGTCCCGTGTCATTCCTTCTGTCCCTGGCTGGTACCTTTATCCCGATGCCATGGATGTGCAATGCTCCCTGCGGGATCAACTGGCAGCCCTTAAATACATTCAGACGGAAAATGGCCTTTGGCACACCGTCTTAGACGACACAGAAAGCTACGAGGAAGTCTCCGCGTCCTGCGGCATTGCTGCCGCCATGGTTCTTGGAGGCAACCCGCTCCATACAAAATACATCGAAAAGGCCTTGGAAGGCGTACTTAAGAACATTACCCCTGATGGCCGTGTCCTAAACGTTTCCGGCGGCACTGCCGTTATGCGAGACCTGGACGGCTACCGCAACATCCCCAAAACCTGGATCCAAGGCTGGGGCCAAGGGTTGGCGTTGGCATTCCTGGGGGCGTACATCAAAAAGTAATGCGAGAGAACCTTTTCTTTTAGAAAAAAGAAAAGGCCCTCTCGCGCTCTCTCCAAAGAAAACCTGAATGAGGTGATATATATGTCCAAGAAAATGGGTGGATTTACTTTGCCGGGGGAAGCTGGCTATGAAGGTTTGACCCTTGAGCTGGCAAAAAAATGGGGTGCGGATGTTATCCGCGATAGCGACGGCACAGCCCTTTCACCGGAATTGTTAGAAGCCGGGTATGATATTTATTCCACAATTTGTGTTATTCGCGAGCATAACGATTTCGCCAGACAGCACCCGGAATGCCGTCAACAAACGATCTTATCGACACCGCCTGCAGTGCTTACGGGAGATATGCTTGCCATTAACCTGATGGAAAGCTTTTTTGCGCAGCAGTTTGAACTGAACGATTCGGAAGAAGCCCTTGCCTTTTGGCAGGTGTACGACCGCACGGAGAATAAGCCCGTGGAGGCCTGGCAGTATAAGGATGGGGTAGTGACGGTACAGGGAGAAAAGTGGCATACCTATACAGTAAGCTTCTTTGCCTACCGCATCTGGGAAGAGATTTCCATGTACAACCATACCACCAACAACTGGCAAAAAGAGCACTTGATGCAGATCGATCCCATTCATAGCGCCACCATGGATTATCTGTGTGATTGGATGGAGAATTGGTGTGCTACCCATCAACAGAGCAATGTGGTCAGGTTCACCTCAATGTTCTATAACTTTGTTTGGATTTGGGGGACTCATGACAACAACCGCCATCTGTTTACCGATTGGTCCAGCTATGATTTTACTGTCAGCCCCAGGGCATTTAAATTGTTTAAAGAGCAGTTCGGTTATGAAATAGCTTTGGAGGATTTTGTGAATAAAGGCCTGCGGCGATCAGGGCATACCGTGCCCGACAAGCGCAAGCGGGATTGGATGGCTTTTATTGGGGACGTGGTCATTAAAGAAGGCAAAAAGCTGATCGATATCGTACACCGCTACAATAAAAAGGCCTATGTGTTCTATGACGATAGCTGGGTAGGCGTGGAACCCAACAGTCCCCGCTTCCCCGAGTTTGGCTTTGATGGTCTGATTAAGTGTGTGTTTTCTGGCTTTGAAGTGCGGCTTTGCGCCAATGCCCCCTGCCAAACCCACGAGATTCGCCTGCATCCCTATCTGTTTCCGGTGGGCTTGGGTGGGTTGCCTACATTTGCTGAGGGCGGCGATCCAACTCGGGACGCCAAGGCTTACTGGGCTCATGTGCGCAGGGCACTGCTTCGCAAGCCTGTAGACCGTATCGGTTTAGGGGGATATCTGTCTTTAACCAATGGCTACCCAGATTTTGTGGATTATATGGAGCAGTTATCCGACGAGTTTCGGGATATTCGGGATTTGCATCAGGGCGGCGCCCCCTACGTCCTTCAGCCCAAGGTGGCGGTGTTAAGCGCCTTTGGGTCCCTTCGAGCCTGGACGCTGTCCGGGCATTTCCATGAAACCGATGCCCATGATTTAATTCATGTATTGGAGAGCCTTTCTGGGTTGCCCTTCGATGTGGCTTTTTTAAGCTTTGAGGATATTCAATCAGGTGTGCCGGAAGGCATCGATGTGATCATTTCCTGCGGCAAAGCGGGCACAGCCTGGTCTGGCGGGGAATGCTGGGCAGATAGCAAGGTTGTGGAAGCCATGAACGAATTCGTATTTAATGGCGGCGCAGTGCTGGCTATTGGCGAAGCATCGGCTGTTAAGGGGTATGATACCTATTTGCGCCTGGCGCCTATCCTGGGTGTGGATATTGACGATGGCCGGTATTTTTGCCACGGCAAATGGGATTTCCAATGTGAAATGCCCAGTTTCTTGCCCCAGGGTGCGGCCCTTGAAGGCCGGAAGGATGTACGTTTGACTGATGGCACAGCCAAGGTGCTCTATGCCTGTGGGGACAATACCCCTCAATTGACCAGCCATGTCTTTGGCAAGGGTCGTGGCGTGTACCTTTGCGGTTTTCAATACAGCCTGGAAAACACCCGGCTGTTGCAAAACCTCATACTTTACGCAGCAGACCAGCCTATGGGGCAAAAGTACGTAACGGATAACCTGTACACAGAGTGCGCGTACTTTAGCGGCAGCGATACACTGGTGGTAATTAACAACACCGAGCACGCCCAGGAAACCGCCATTGAAACAGATAAAGGTACGGTTAAAATCACCGTGCCACCTATGGGCACCAAGGTGATTTGAACAAAAAACAGCGGCCTCGGTTTGAAGCCGCTGTTTTTTATTCCTCTTGAAAATTTTTTGCAATTAATTCCGAAATAGCTTTTGCTGCCATCTCTTCATCCGGGCCGTCTACCAAAAGGGTTAAGTTGCTGGATACGCCATCCGCGCCTACGGACAAAAGGCCCAGCATGGATTTGGCGTTGACGATCTTCTGTTCACATTCAATGAGCACCCGCGCATCATACCGATTGGCCACCTGCACCAATAGGGCGGCGGTGCGCCGCTGCAAGGTATCTTGGCCAGTCAGGGAAAGGGGCATACGAATCATGGTGTCTCCTCCTTTGATCCTTTGTTTATATCCATTTTTTCTTTTAATTCTTGTATCTGCCGAAGTCGGTGGCTTACGCCGCCTTTGCTCAGGGGCGGGGATAGCATTTCCCCCAGTTGTTTAAGGGAGGCCTCCGGTTCCCGCAGCCTAAGCACCGCAATATCCTTTAGCTTTAGGGGAAGTCCATCAAACCCAACAGCGGTGATCAGCGCGGCAATGTCCGCAGTCTGCTTTTCAGAAGCGTTTAATTGCTTTTCCATGTTAGCATGATCGCAGTTCATAACCCGGTTCACATTATTGCGAACGGATTTGGTTACCCGGATATCCTCCATGCGCATCACCGCATCATGGGCGCCGATCAAGGTCAGAAAATCGGCAATGGCTTGGCTCTCTTTTAGGTATACGATGAAAGCGCCCTTCCTGTCAACTATTTTCGCGTTCAGGTTGGATTTTTGCATCAGATTCACCAGCATTTTGGCGAAGGCTTCATCCGGTGCCACGATTTCAAGATGATAAGATTTTTCCGGGCTGGATACGTAGCCGCTTCCCAGAAACGCCCCCCGCAGGAATGCCCTGCGGCAGCAGGTTCTGGTCAGAGCCCGGCGGGGCAGCATACGTTTAAGCTGCAGGGAGCCATCGGCCCCTTCTTCCATCATATGCAAGGCGATTAAGAGAAGCTTCGAATCGGGTTCCGATAGCTGCAATACGCAGCTTTTTTGTCCGCCAAGCCGGGCATGGTTTACAAAGTAGACGCTGGGTACGATTTGCAGCCGGCTTTTTAAAAGCAGCATGATTCGCCGTGCCAGGGCCATGTTTTCTGTGCGGAAAGCGCATTGCACTTTGCCGCCGCCTTTAAAAGTCAAGCTTCCGGCTGTTTTGAAAAGTGCACCCAGTTCGTGAACAATACAGCAGGTTTTGCCCTGTGGCATGCGAATGAGCTGATCCCGGGCAATGCCGGCAAAGCTTTGCTTAGGCACCGGCACATCCCTCCTTTGGTATTAAAGCGTCTTCCAGTGAGCCTGTTCCAAATCCAGATCCCGGTGGTTTACATCCACCCGGTAGCCCTTATACCGAAGGTGGTCGGCCACACTTTCCGCAATGGCCACCGAACGGTGGGCACCGCCTGTGCAGCCGATAGCGATAACCAGTCGGTGCTTGCCCTCTTCTTCGTAATGGGGTAAAAGGAAATCCAGCATATCAGTGGTTTTGGCCATGAATTCTTCTGTTACCGGGTGGTTCATGACAAATTCCCGCACATCCGCGTCCAACCCCGTGTGGCTGCCCAAGCCCTCTATATAAAAAGGATTAGGCAGAAAGCGCACATCGTAGACCAGGTCCCCCTGGCGGGGAATGCCTCGTTTAAAACCGAAGCTCATGACCTCCAGGCGGAGCATTACATTATCGGTGGTGGTGGATAGAATATCTGAAAGCATTTTTTGCAGGGCACGGGGCCGCAGCGTGGAGGAATCGATCAGGTAATTGGCCGTTTCCCGAAGGGGCTGAAGCATTTCCCTTTCTTTGGTGATGGCTTCAAGAAGGCTCACATTTTCATCTGCCAGGGGGTGATCCCGGCGCGTTTCCTTATAGCGGCTGATCAGCACCTCATCGGAGGCCTCGATGAACAGGGTATCGATCTGGTAGCCGATCTCCCGCACCTCGTCGATTACTTTGCGGACTTCACGGGCAGAGAAAAATTCGCCGCTGCGGGCGTCTACGGCCAGGGCCACAAGAGGCACATCCAGGGCTGCGTCCCGGCAGTTTTCCATAAACTTGATCATCAAAACCGGGGGCAGGTTATCGATACAGAATGCCCCCATATCTTCAAGGTGACGCAGCGCTACCGTTTTTCCTGCGCCGGACAGGCCTGTCAGTAGTAAAAATCTCATTGCTTTGCCTCCGTATTATACTAAGAAAAGGATTAAATCAGTTGGATTGGCATTTCCTCGCCTATAATGCGCACCTCAGGCTCCAATTGGACCCCAGTCTTATCATAAACCGTTTTCTGCACCAGCGCAATGAGCGCCAAAAAATCTTTTGCGGTTCCGCCGGGATGGTTAATCAAAAACCCGGCATGCTTTTCCGAAACCTGGCAGGGCCCCACAGAAGTGCCTTTCAGGCCGCATTGCTCGATCAGCGTGCCTGCAAAATGCCCTTGGGGGCGTTTAAAGGTAGAACCGCAGCTCAAGTCTGTTAAGGGCTGCTTTTCCCGCCTGCGGCTATTGAAATCCCCCATTTTGGCGAAGATGTCTTCCGGCTTGCCGAGAGTCAGGTTAAAGGCGACTTTGGTAATAATCAGGTTTTCATCCTGGGCCTGGCTGTGGCGGTAACCAAAGACCATGTCTTCATTGGTGTATTGGAAGGGTTCACCCTGGCTGGTTAGCCCATAAACGGCGGTGACCACATTTTTCATTTCCCCGTCGTAAGCGCCAGCGTTCATATAAACTCCGCCGCCTACTGTGCCGGGTATGCCGGAAGCGAATTCTAAGCCGGATAGGCCGTTTTGGGCGGCTGTATTGGCTAGGTGAGCCATAGAGGTGCCTGCGTAGCAACTGACTTGGGTCCCATCCATCTCGATACCGCTGAATTCCTTTTCGATCTTGATCACCAGGCCACGGATGCCCCCGTCCAAAACAAGGAGATTGCTTCCCTTACCAATGATGTGAACAGGAACGGCTGCACGGTTGGCTTCTTTTAATATGCTGATCAGTTGTTTTTCGTTTTCGGGAAAGATCATGATATCGGCGCAGCCGCCTATTTTAAGGCTGGTATGATGGGTCATGGGCTCGTTTACCAACAGCCGCATATCGCCTTGACAGCAATTTAATGTTTCTAAAAGGGTATTTAACACGCTTGGGTTCCCTCCAATTCGATAACATTATTGTAACGCAAAAAGGCACACTAGGCAAGCATAATCCATTGCTTTAGCGGCCTTTTGTATGGGGGAGGATTCCCATGTTTTTCGATTGTTAAACGGGTTAATCCTGCAAGGATGCAAAATTCAACAAAGGCCCCTATAAAGGGTCAAGGGATGAATCCCTTGCGGGGGTTTGAGGGGAGCAGGCCCTTGTGGTGGACTGCATCCAGCCAAAGGGTTCCACCCTTTGGATTCCCGCCAGGGACGATTGTCCCTGGGCCCTTAATCTTCCAGGGTGCCCATAAACTGCCTTAGCGCCGGGGACATGTTTGCTCCCATTAGCGCCTCTGGCGTACCTTCTTCTACAATGCGCCCATCCTTCATAAACACGATCCGGTCTGCCACTTCCTTGGCAAACCGCATCTCATGGGTCACCACAATCATGGTTCTCTTCTCCTGGCTCAGGTCCCGAATAACAGATAAAACCTCTTTCGTCAGTTCTGGGTCCAGTGCGGACGTAGGTTCATCAAAACATAGTATCTTCGGGTCCATGGCCAATGCCCTGGCAATGGCCACCCGCTGGCATTGTCCGCCGGATAAGAACCCGGGATAGCTTTTGGCCTTATCGCTTAATCCCACCCGTTCAAGGAGCGTAGCCGCTTTCTCCAGCGCCTCTTCCTTAGACCGTTTCAGCACATGGATTTGCGCTTCCGTTAGATTCCGACGCACGGTAAAGTGCGGAAAAAGCTGATAATTTTGAAAAACCATCCCCATCTTAAGGCAAATATCTCTTAGCACACCGCTTTTTTCATAAACGCCGTTTTTCACCATGGTCTGCCCATCGATGATAATATTCCCCTCATCAATGGTTTCCAAGTGGTTCAGACACCTTAAAAGCGTACTTTTCCCCGACCCGGAACGGCCGATAATGGCCAGCACTTCCCCCTGGTTTACCTGGAGGGAAACATCGTTTAAAACCATTTGCCCATTGAAAGATTTTTTAATATGCTCTGCTCTAAGCAACGTGTGCCCTCCTTTTTAGCGGTAATAATCAAATCTCTTGGTCAGGTACACCACAAAGAACGTAACCAGGGTATTCATCACCAGGTAGAACACACCGGCGATAAACAGCGGCTCTACGGAGCCTGTGGCGCTGGTGGCGTTTTTCGCTGCCAGAAACAGTTCCCCTACTGCGATGGCTGTGGCCAAAGACGTGTCCTTCACCAGGGTAATCACTTCATTGCTGATGGGTAGAATAACCCGCTTTAGTACCTGGGGTAAAATGATCCGGGTAAAGGTCTGTGTCTTGGTAAAGCCCAGTACCTTGCCCGCCTCATATTGTCCATGATCAATAGACATAATGCCGCCCCGGTAAATTTCCGCGAAATAGGCCGCATAGTTTAATGAAAAGGCAATCAGCGCAGAATTCATTTTCGGAATGGGCCCCACCAGCTTTGGCAAAAAGAAATACACTGCGAATAATTGCAGCATCAGCGGTGTGCCCCGCATGATTAAAATAAACACGCTGGTTAAAAAAGATAGGGGCTTAAACTTGCTCATACGAAACACTGCCACCAGCATACCCAGTGGCAGTGAAAATAGCAATGTGAAAAAGAAGATGCCCAGGGTGCTTTGAAAGCCAGCCCAAAGCTGGCTTAAAAGCTTGCTCAACAAAACGGGATCGTTAAAGTAGCTCATACATTACTTTCCAATGATCGAAATATTGGTGGAGAACCATTCCGTAGTGATCCTTTCCAACGCCCCATCCTTCGCCATTTCAAGCAGGGTGTCGTTCACCTTCTGGCAAAGAGCCTCGTCAGCCTTGCGGAAACCAATGGCGTATTGCTCGGGGGAAAGGGTTTCATCAAGAATGCGGTAGGAGGCACCCTTCTTGGCGATATAATATTCCGCCACGATGATATCGATGGCTACCGCGTCGCAGCTGCCGTTATCCAAGTCCATTAAAGCAATGGCGTAATCTTGAAATTCGCTGACTTCCTTTAAAGAAGCCTTGAATTCCGCCGCCGCATCTACCGCTTCCGCGCCGGCGGAGGCAGCCTGAACGGATACGGTCTTGCCAGCCAGATCAGCTAACGTATTAACAGCGGAATCCGCCTTCACACACAGCACCTGAGCGTTTTCAAGGTAGGGGGCGGAAAGGTACATGGATTTGGCCCTGTCTGCTGTGGCTGTCATGCCGTTCCAGATGCAATCGATGTTCTTTGCGTTCAGCTCCAGTTCTTTTGCCGCCCAATCGATAGGCTGCAGAACCAATTCAACCCCTAACCGGGCGCAAACTTCCTTGGCCAGATCCAGATCGTAGCCCACGTAATCGCCATTTTCATCTACAAAGCCCATAGGGGGGAAGGAAGCATCAAACCCCAGAATAAAGGTGCCCTTATTTAAAATATAGTCCAGAGAATCGTCCCCGGAGGCCATAGCGGGAACCATGGACAAAGCCATCATTAAAACCAGAACCAGAGCTAAAATCTTTTTCATATCCGCCTACTCCTTTAGTGCTTTAGCACGCTAAATTAATGAACAGGCATAGTATACCGCCAAATCCTTTTGCTGTCAATACATAAAATGGCAGGGAAATGAAAAATGTTCTGCCTCACTTTTGTAGTGCGTTCAACTATGAAACACCTGCCATTTTCATTTGACGCACATTAAAATAAAAAGGGCTGCGCACCAATAGGTGCGCAGCCCCCAGCGCGTCGTCAAAGTCGACACTTTCGTGCGACACAGGTGTCGCACGAGGGATTTCCCTCACTGCACTGTAAAATCTTCGATTTTACGGTCGTTTGTTCGGGCAAGGTAGGAATTTCTACGAAATTCCACCGGAAATCGCCGCGCATGTCGCCGATTTCGGAATGAAAATCGGAGGACCGCGGTCCTCCGATACCTCCTAGGGTTTGTTGATGGTCTGAGGGCTGCGCACCAAAAGGTG
>JAVBTR010000027.1:0-11800 GCA_031556065.1 Eubacteriales bacterium
TCTTTCTCATTGCCCATCATCCCACCCTTTTCCATAATTTCATTTATCATACCTATGTTTCTGGCAAAAAACAACCCATTTCGCCTGAAAAGCACAGTTGTCCCCGCAAATGCACAAAAATAAGGGGCTGTCGCAGTAGGAACGCCAAGGGCTCTGCCCTTGAAACTGGGTCTGGGACAACGTCCCAGCGTTTTTCCTTATTGCGACAACCCCATTGCCTATTTCTTCACCCAGGCCACACCATAGGTGCCCGGCCCTGTGTGGGAACCAATAACCGATCCGATATCCATGGTAACCATATCCCCTTGGCAGACCTTTTCCTTTTCAAAATACGTCTTTAATTCCATCATATCTTCAAAGGCGTCTGCATGGCCTAACACAATGGGAAATTCTTCATCCACGCCGGATTTTAGCATATCGTCCTTCAGCCATTCCTGCACCTTTTTGGTACCCCGGCTAACCCCGGCTGTTTTGACTGCGCCCTCTGTCAAACGAATCATGGGTTTCAAATTCAGCAGACCGCCTACCTTGGCCCCAATGGCTGGCAGCCTGCCACCCATGACCAAATACTTCAGGTCTCCCACCGTAGCACTGATTGCCACCCGATCCTTAAGCGCAGTCAGCGTTTCAAACAGCGCTTGCCCGCCCATGCCTTGATCGCGATAACTCACCGCCACCCGCACCATCAGTGCTTCTCCAATGGTTGCTGAAAGGGAATCTACTATGAAAATACGTCTTTGTTCCCCTTCCCCAAAGGCATCCCTGGCGATGCAGGCGGATTGATATGTGCCGCTTAACACCGAGGACCCGGTAATGCAAAGCACTTCATCCTTTTCGTTTTCCAGTGCCTTTTTAAAGGCTTTACGAAATCCGTCCGGCGCAGCCTGGCTGGTCTTAGGCAGTTTATCCGCCTCCCGCATCTTCTGATAGAATTCCGTCACATCGATGGTTACACCGTCCAGATAGGTTTCTTCCCCAAACTGTACCGATAACGGAATGACCGTCATACCCGTTTCATGGCCCAGAACCTGTGTTATATCAGACATACTATCCACAACCAAATGAAGCATTATTTACTCCCTCTCATTCGCAAAATAAGTATTGATTCCCACCAGCGCCGTTACCAGGGTTTCCAACTGTTCCCGTGGCAGCAATTGCACCACCGCGTTTGTCATTTCCTCATGAAAACCGATGTGCATTTCATTCACTTTTAATGCCTTTGGGGTGGCCAACACATGTATGCGCCGCCTGTCATCCTGGGATTTTTTCCTTTCAAGGTAGCCCTTGCGTTCCAACGTCGTCACCGCTACTGTCAGCGATCCTGTGGTAACCCCCAGCCTCGCCGCAATGGCGCTAACTGTATTTTTCTCTCCCGCCGCCACCACGGCCTCAATCACATGGGCTTCTTTTAGACTTAAATCCGTACCAAAGGATTTAAGCTTGTTCTCTTCTATCCTAAGAATTTGGTTAAAAACCTTCACAAGCGTTTGATTAATGGTGCTGTTTGCAATGATTATGGTTCTCCTCCTTAATTAGTTTGAAGTTCAAACATTAATGGCATAAGGAAAGTGCTTTGAGTATCAAAACACTTTTCGCAGTATACAACAATGGCTTTATTCTGTCAACCCTATTTTTCGAAGCCCCTTTGGGTAGTGGTTCTTGTATTGCCCATCCGATGCCTTCACAAACCCAAGTGCCAGGTTTGCGTACATAGCCATCATCCACCCACGCCCTTCTCCCGGCAAGGTTTCGCCCCGTAAAAACGCCATGGCTTCACCAGCACTCAGTTCAGCTGTTTTCATTTTAAAAGGAGCGTTTTGGGCCATGGCCAGGGCGTGATCCGGCACAAACACCTTCCCCTTCATATGCCCTAAGTGCAGTCCCGCTCTTAACACCTTAATGCCCCCAATCGCCGGATACCGAGGCAAATACACCATGGTTTCCCCAAAAAGCCCTGTTGGCTTGACAGGCATAGGAAAGTCGATTTCTGCTTTAGGTGCCGGGCCCAGACCCTGGTTCACCTCCGGCTTACCTTCGCCTTCCTTCTTTTCAAACAAAGCCACAAAATGGCCTTCGCCCTTAATCTTATGGGGCCACAGGTGGCACATACCGCTTCCCCCATCGATTCCGCCCGGAAGGCGAAAGGGCTTTAGTGTCATTTCATTGTAAGTCTCCAGCACCCATTGGCATACCTGCTCGTTTTCCGTTTCGTTTAGCGTACAGGTGGAATAGCAAAGCAATCCACCCTTTTTCAGCATCTTAATGGCGCTTTGCAGAATCTCTTTTTGCCGCGCGGCGCAACGCTTAGGGCTATCCGGCTGCCATTGGAGCCTGGTTTCCGGGTGCCGCCTGAACATGCCTTCCCCAGAGCAGGGCGCGTCCACCAACACCTTATCGAACAGGTTGGACCATTTGGCTGCCAGCTGCTCCGGCATAGCCGAAACCACCAGGCTGTTGCTGACACCCATCCGTTCCAGGTTCTGGGCCAATATCTGGGCCCTTTTATAGCTAGGTTCGTTGGCTGCCAGCACCCCTTCCCCCTGCAAATAGGAGGCTAATTGGGTGGCCTTTCCCCCCGGCGCCGCGCATAAATCCAGCACCCATTCGCCGGGGGTGGGCCGCAACACTGCCGCCGGAACCATGGCGCTGGGCTCTTGAATGTAAAAACAGCCCGCCTCATGAAAAATGGTGCTCCCCAACTGGGATTCATTGGCCAAATACCAGCCCGATTCTTCCCATGGCACCGCTTCCAAAACCCCTGGAAAGGGCAAACAGCCCGACCGCTGTTTATTAAACCTTAGCCCCCTTAAATAAGGCTGTTCATAGGTATGCAAAAAGTCTTGCAGCTCTAAGCCTAATTGAGTTGCAAGACTTTCGGCAAAACCATTTGGCAGTTTTAATCCATCCATTGCGGTTTCATAACCCTTTCAATGGGGAATAACAAAGATGCGTATTGGGACGGCATTTTATCCAAAGCAGCCTTTTCCCCTGCGATCATCACCTGGGGAACACCTGTCTTTTTCGCTACCTCTTCTACCATTTTCTGGCCTTCCAGCAACATTTCCACCGTGGTTTCCTCTGCCAGATTGGTATTGTTCACAAGGCCCGTAAATGTCATTCTGCCACGGGCGGATACCCGCACCATTAAGTCTATTACATCTTCCGCGTTACGAGTCAAAGGCCGCATGGCGTTGATTACAAACAGGCAGCGCAGCTGCTCCTTTTCGGCAGCGAAAAATTCCACATACCGGCCAAGGGCAGCCGCCCCTGTGTCGTCCCCACCCACATCGAACACCACATACTCGTTTTTCACATCGAACACACTTTGAATGGCCGCAGGCAGGGCGGGAATATCTACTGTGGTGTTGGCAAAGGTGGGCATCAGCACCCGGATACCTTCGCTTTCCAAAAGCTGCTCCTGTTCGCCGCTTCGAAAGTAGGGGTTCACAATATCCAAATCCACCAAGGCAGTTATTTGCTTTTCCACCTTTTTTAGGTGTCTTGCCAGACTAATGGACAGCTCCGTTTTCCCACTGCCATAATTGCCCACCAGCACCGTCAGCCGTTTATCTGATAGCTTGAACATTATTCCTCCTGAAAATCGGGATCATTTTCTTGTGTATTCTGCTCCTGCCAGCTGGGTGGATACACTGGAGCATAAAAGGCCTTTTCTTTGTCTACCCGTGGTTTGGGCGACATGTATGGTACAAACTCTTCATCCTCAGCGGATTCCTTTAAATTCTGGCGAATATTCTTTGCCACATTGCCGATAAAGCTGGTCCGTTGGCGGGTAGTAGCGCTACGCCTTGGAGTGGATGTCGGCCGCATATAAGGACTCTGCTGGGGTTCTTGCTGGTATTCAGGCTCCGGCTCGTATTGGGCATATTCCTCATAGGGCTCCTCGTCCCAGGCTGCCTGAGGTGCTGCGTATTGCACAGGCGCATAAGCCCGGGTCTCCTGCCCCCTAGCTGGCCCCGGCACATACGCCGGTTCTTGATAAGCAGCTTCATAAGGGGCCTGATAAGGTTCCTCATAAACCTCTTCATAAGCCTGCTGGATCTCCGGTTCGTATGAAGGTTCATAATAGGGCTGTTCAGGTTGATAATAGGTTTGCTGGGGTTCTTCATAGTAGATTTCTTCCACCGGCGCGGCATAAGCCGGGGTTCTATGCTGCTGCCGCTTAGGTGCGGGAGCCATTTCCTTTTCCCTGCTAAACCGCCGCTTAAACCGCCGCCAGTTAGAGCTCCATACATAAAACGGCCGCCAGCGGATTAGCCACACCAAATAATCGATTACCACACCGGCCACGATAATCAGCAGCACCGGGATCATCCAATGCTGGCCCAGCCATTCAAGGCTTTGCTGTGTGTCTGTGGAGTTCACCACATCCCATAATCCTGTGATGGCTGTGCGCAGCCAAGAAAGCAGCACGTTCAATATAGATTGGGTAAAACCGCCCATGCGCTCCCTCCTTTACCTTCCGCCAGTTATTTCTGCTTTAATTCCACTGTTACCATCTGGGGTTCCAGCGTAAACGTATAGCTGACCCCATTCAAAGCGGCAATTTGGCACTCCACCGGCACTTGGCTCACCCCCTGGGATAAACCCTTTAAAGAGTAAGTCAGCTTAATATCCGATGCCTTTAGTTTTTCCAGGTAAATTTCCGGCCCGGAAACTTTCACAGACCCTTTGCGGGTTTCACTGGTGGCGCTAAACCCCTGGGGCAAGTCGATGGCTTCCAGGGTAATGTTATCAAACTGCACTTCTGTGTTTTTTAGCCCAATTTCCACCGAAACGGTTACACTGTCCGGGTTCAGGTTCTTAATCTCCGTGGGCTTTCGAACTTTGATCACTTCATTAAAGGTTTCCGTTTTGCCGGTTAAATCTACCGCCTGATCTAAAAACAGGCTTTCAATAGCGAACTGCTCCAGAATTTCTTTGGTACCCGCCGCACGGATGGCGCTGGGGCTTACGGTTACCTTTTTAACTTCATAACCCTTTTCCGGTGTGCCTTTAGTCAGTCCCATGCCGGATAAGGTAATGGTTTTGGTAGGATAAAGTTCAACCTCCACCACCAGGCTATCCAACGAAATGGATTCACTGGTCACAGAAATCAAATTGCTTTCGATCACATCGCCGTTTTCATCCAGCAATTCAAAGGGAACAGAGGTCGCATACTTTCTTTGGGCCGTATTCACGCTGCCCTTATCAAACACGGCTACCGCGCTGCGCACCCGGTCTACCAATGATTTAGGCCCGCTGACATTCACGTTGCCAGGGCTGATGGTATACCCGTCGGCATAGTAATCGTCAGGGTAAGAGCCGGTTGGGGTAATCACCGTAGGGATGCGGTAACGGGTTTTATATTCATCTACTTCCACCTCAATGGTGTCTGGACTCAATTCCACCACACTTCCATAAGTGGCTGTGGTGGTGGTCAAAATCTTCACCGTTTGGGTGCCTTTTTCCCGAATACGGCTTAAATCGATCCGCGGATTATAGTTGGCAGCTGTGGCGCTGGAATATTCCATTTGGGGCACATCCGCCTTCATCCGCACCGTAGGCGGCTCGGATGTCAGGTCTGTGGTAACGATCATGCGGTTGTTCTTAAGGCTATCCGCTCCGGTAATGGATACGGGCACATCGGTAAATACCTTTTCACGGATCAAAGACGGGTCTTGGGAGATCAGTCCCGCCCACATGAGCACTGCCAGCACCACGGCCAATAACTTCCATAATAAATTATGCCTAAGGCTATGCCACACCTGGGCCAGCAGCTTGGCCATGGTTTTCTCTTTTTTCGGGGACTGCAAAGGTTTTTTTTCTAATTCAGGGTTCACTTTGAGCCCTCCTTCAAACGCTTGGTTTTTTCCAGCAGCGTGGAAATAAGGCTGGGATGCTCTGTTACATACATACCTGTCAAAACCTGGTTAAGGCTGTTCGCATCCAAATGCCTTGTCAGTTTCCCGCCTTTGGCCATGGAGATAATGCCCGTTTCTTCGGAAACGATCAGCACCACCGCGTCTGTCATTTCACTCATACCAATGGCTGCCCGGTGGCGTGTGCCCAAATCCCGGCTAATGCCCCGGCCCTCGGAAAGGTTCAAAATACAAGCCGCAGCAGCCACCCTGTCGCCCTGGATCACCACCGCACCATCGTGCAAGGGGGTGTTAGGCTCAAATACGTTTTCGAGCAGCGGTGCAGAAATAGCAGCATCCAGCCTTGTACCGCCCTCGATAATGTCCTTTAATCCAACCTTTTGCTCGAATACGATCAATGCGCCTACCTTGCGCTTGGAAAGCCGCACCATGCACTGGGTAATTTCTTCTACAATCAGCTTTCTTGCCCCTTGGGAATCGTTTCTGGTGCTTTCAATCAGCGCGCCCCGGCCAATCTGTTCCAGCGCTTTTCTAAGCTCTGGCTGGAACAAAATCACCAGCACCACCGCGCCGTTATTCAATACGCTCATCAGGACCCAGTTAAGCGCTGTTAACCCAAACAGATCGGACACCCAACTGGCGGCGATCAAAAGTAAAAAGCCTTTTAAAACAGCGCTGGCCCTTGTCTGTCTGGTGAGCATCAGCACCTGGTATAGTAAAAAAGCGACAATCAGAATATCCAGTATATCTGTAATTTGGGGGCGGTTGAAGACATTCCACAGAATGTTCTTCGCTTGTTCCCAAAGATTAGTCAATTGCGGCACCCCGCTTTCGTAAAGGTGAAGGATAGTTAACCCCAAGTTTTATTATACTACAATTTGCCCCCAATATGAACAGCCAAAAGGCAAAAGTTTGAAAACATTTTTTGAACAGGCATGTTTCACATCCTACATCTATCAAACGATTACCGCCTCTGCTTTGTTGAATAGCCATCGCATTTTACAAATGTATCGAATTTTGATATAATTTACAATTATTTGGGATTTCTTGGTATTGGAGGACGTTTATATGCATGAGGGGCACCGTAATCGCATGCGGGAACGCTTTATGGAAAACGGCTTAAATGATTTTGCACCCCATGAAGTTCTGGAGTTGCTCTTGTTTTACTGTATTCCAAGGGCCAATACCAATCCCATTGCCCACGACTTAATCAATACCTTCGGTTCCCTTCACGGTGTATTGGAAGCAGGGCCGGACAAGCTTTCGCAGGTCAAGGGTGTGGGCGAAAGCACCGCTGTGTTTTTAAGCATGATCCCCCAGGTAGCAAAACGCTACCAAGACAGCCTTCTTGCCCAGCGGCCTGTTATTAAAAACCGTCTGGACGCGGAACAATACTGCCGTTCCCTTTTCATAGGGCTGCAAGCAGAGCATTTTTATTTAGTGGGTCTGGATACTGGCATGCGGGTTATCGGCAAATCCCTCATTGCCAAGGGCAGCCTTTCCGAAGTGCCCGCTTATCCCCGTCAGGTAGCGGAAGCCGCCCTGGCCCTCAATGCCAAATCGGCCATTATTTGCCACAACCACCCCGGTGGCTCCCCCCAGCCCTCGGATAACGATCTGTTCATTACCGGTAAACTAGCCGCTCTTTTAAGCGACATCGATATCACTTTGCTGGATCACCTGATCGTCACCCATAGCCAAGTGCTTTCATTAAGCAAGGAAGGCTATTTTACCCATAACGATTCCGGCGCCTTCAAAATGGCCGCAGATGCATCCAATAAGCTTATAAAGAATACCCTGAGAAAAGAGGAATCCGCTAAGTGAGATTTTTAAAAGGAATAGCTGTTATGATAACTGTCCTTGTCATCCTGGGAATGCTGGTCTTCGGTTCCGTCCTGTTATACCTATGCTATCAAGAAGAGCACATTCCCCCTGTGGAAGGTTACGATACCATTATCGTACTGGGCGCTCAGGTGCTGCCCACTGGCGAAGCCTCCGTGCAGCTAAGCTACCGCCTGGAAGCTGCCCTTCAGGCCTATTTTGAGAACCCCTGTCCCATTGTCACCTGTGGTGCTCAGGGGGAGGATGAACCCACAACAGAGGCCGATTTTATGAAAGCTTGGCTTACCCAAAAGGGTGTTCCCGAAGAAATGATTCTGGTAGAAAACACCTCCTTCAATACCCGGGAAAACATTGAGCATGCCATTTCCCTTCTATCCGGAAAAGGCGCGAAAAAAGCCCTGATCGTTACTTCCGATTACCACCTTCCTCGTGCCATGGCCTTAGCCCAGGATCGGGGTATGGATGCCACTGGTCTGGGAAGCCCCTGTAAAAACGATATCGTTAACTGGAGTCGCAATCACCTTCGGGAAACCATGGCCTGGTTCAAATACTGGCTGGAAAAGTACACCGGCCTCCGTATATCCTAAGGAGGGCCTATGCAGCAGCAAACCATTTACGCCCGCACGCTGGAATGCGGTATTCCCCTAACCCTCAATGCCGCCGCCCAGCTGGCACACTACCACGAAATGCTATTAGATTACAACACCCGTATGGATCTAACCGCTGTTACAGAAGAATTAGAAATGCTGGACCGCCACTATGTGGATTCCCTCATGGCTTTGACCCTCAAGGATGTTATCCCCCAAGGTGCTTCCCTTATCGATGTAGGCACCGGGGCGGGCTTTCCCGGCTTGCCTCTGGCCATCGCCCGCCCCGATATTCAAGTTACCCTTATGGATGCCCTTAAAAAGCGTGTAGGCTTTCTTCAAGATGTGATTAACACCCTTCATCTTCAAAACGTTAAGGCCGTTCACATGCGCGCTGAAGATGGGGCTTCTACTCCCCTCTACCGTGAATCCTTCGATATTGGTGTGGCCCGGGCCGTGGCTGCCCTTCCCGTCCTGCTTGAATATGTTCTTCCATTCGTATCCATTGGCGGCAAAGCGCTATTATGGAAAGGCCCCAGCGTGCAAGATGAACTTGAAGATGGCCAAAAAGTAGCTAAGCTCCTGGGCGGAACCCTTTTATCCCCTGTTCCCATGCCTATTTCAGACAGGGATTGGCAGCATTTTATTGTTCCTGTAAAAAAAGAATTCCCCACACCTCGACAATATCCCCGCAAAAGTGGCACTCCTGCCAAGCAACCTCTGCACCTCAAGCTCAAATAATTCCTTTTTCGCCTTTATTCCCTGCAAGCCCAGGCGAATCGTGCCGAACGATTCTCTTAAAGCTTTGCAGGTTTTTTTTTGCCCTGAAAGAATTATTATTAAAGAGCAAAGGGCGCTTGTTCCGTACCAGGGGGAGGGAACGAAGCAAACGCCCTGCGCTCACTTTCAAACGAAAGAGAGGGTGGTTCGGTTTGCAGCAATCCCTATTCACCGATATGAGCCGGGGCAGGCAAGTCTGCTGGCTGCCCCTTGACCAAATCGAACCCCGTAACGATATCGCTTACTCAAACGCCCAAGGCCAATCCCTTTCGGAGCTCACTGCCTCCATTCGCCGCTTTGGCTTGCTAGAGCCTATCACCGTTTCTCAAATCGAATATGGCCGTTACGAGATCATCGCTGGTAACCGCCGCTATTACGCCTGCCGCATGGCGGGTTTTTCCCATATTGATGCCCTCATTATGCCTGGTACCCTCCAGGTTGCTTCCATCAATCAGCTTTTCCAAGCCCTGTTAACCAAAGAGCTGCACTTTTTCGAAGAAGCTAAAACCATGGAGCAAATCCTTGCCGAATGTCCCATCACTCAGGATGATCTGGCCCGCCGCCTAAATAAATCCACTTCTTACATTGCTACCAAGCTCCGCCTGCTCAAACTCGAACCCACCGTCCAATGCCTTATTCTGGATTACAGTCTTTCCGAATCCCACGCCAAGGCCCTCCTGCGCCTTCCAGATCTTAAAAACCGCTTGCGCATTGCCCAGAAGGCCTACGACGAAAAGCTTTCTGCCCGCGACACAGAAATGCTCGTCGATAGCGTTCTGCACAGACTCCCCGTTCCCCCGCCCCCCGTTGGCCGCGTGGTCGCCTTGATGAGGGATCACCGTATCTACCTAAACGCCATCAAGGGCATCGTGGATCAAATGACTGAAACCGGCTTAGGCGCTCAGATGGAGGTAACGCAAGGCGACGAAGAGGTTATGATACAGATAAAACTGCCGAAAAGGAGATAGGTGGATTTGCGAGAGGGGCCTTCTTTCTGGGGAAAGAAGGCCCCTCTCGCGCTCTCCCCAAGAAAGCCGAATGAGTAGATTATTCCGTTGGCTTTTGTTCCCCATTAGTGTATATTAGTTATGGGGCACATAAGTAAGGAGGTGTATGAGTGTCGACTGCCAAAAAGATGGGCAGGCCAACCGATAATCCCAAGCCTTATGAAATCAAGGCACGCGTTGATGAAGGAACCTATCAGATATTAAATGATTATTGCAAAGTCACGGGAAAGAACAAAGCGGAAGCAATACGCGACGGGATTAATAAGTTAAAACCTGACATCGATAAAAAATAAAGGGAAGAGGCCATCACTCGCTAAAGTACCGCCACTTCCCTGCCCCAACAACTGCCAAAGGCAATGAAGGCGCGAATATTATACCACGCGCCCAAGTTTCTTTCAAGGTTGTTGTGTTAAAGTTATGCAAACAGAAAGGAATTGAACATATGGTCAGCATGATAAACGAACTATTTTAGGAAATATCACCGACGGCAGCTCAAAGCATGGGCCCGATTCAGCCTATGCTCGATATTTCCAGCTTTATATCCGCAACCAAAAAGAACTTTTAACCCTGCTAAATGAAAAAGGCAAGGAGACCCTTGAAAAGCTTTGTGAAGCCGGGAGCCAAATGGAGGGCGCCGCCCGCCGGGATTCTTTCGCCTATGGGTTCAGGGTTGGCATGCTTCTCATGGCTGAATCACTCTATGCTTGTGACTATGAACACTTTACCAAATCCCCATCGCCTTTGGGCTTTAGCACTTCTTATTTGCCTCGTCATCACAGCCAGCGCACCCGCCCTGGCCTGCAATGACAAATCCGGTTATGTCAACGCCACCACCCTGGATGTGCTGGTTCCCCATGCACCAATCACCGCAACAGAATTCACCCATTATCTTTTACCTTTTTACAGGCGCGGGCTTTGCTATCTTGGGTGAAGAAGGCACCTTTTCGCTGTGCAGCTTGATGGCGTCCCCGGTTTTCCAGAGTCTGAAAAAAACCATTTCCACGAAGGGGAAGAGTTCATCCCCATGGTTACATTGCCAAAGATGATGTTTTCGCCATCCAGTGGCAGCCACTGAGTATCTTCTTTAACCTTCTGCCCCAAGCTACCGTTTCCAGCCCCGACCAAACCACGTTAACCTTATTATCCGCCTCCGATTTGGCTGCAATCCCCCAAGCCGTTATTCTCCCCAATGCCGAATATACAGTACTGAGGCAAATAAACGACTTTTATCTTTTATCAAGCGATTATGTCTTTGGTTATTTACCCAAGGAGCAAGTACAAACCGTCGCCTGTTCCTCTGGCTTTCCTAAAGACCAATGTTGCGAAAGCCCAAATTACTACGACGATTCCTTTCCCTGAAATATGCTTTGGCCAATCCTCTGCAGCCTGGCGATACATTACCCCTTTTATCTGCCCCGGATGCTGACTCTGAAATTTTTCACTCCTACTCATGTGGCACCGTCGTACAACCTTTGTCCACGGAAGCACCCTATTGCCCTGTACGTATAGTAGATGCGAAGGCAATATGGAAAAACCGCACCCATCTGCACGGGCATATGAAAACCCCCTTTCTGTACAGAGCAGAAAGAACGCCTTGTTGAACCCAAATAAGGTGCGCAGCAAGAAGTAAACACAAAGAAAAGAAGCAACATCTCTGCTGCTTCTTTTCTTTGTTGGATTCTGGCGGCGACCTACTCTCCCGGCG
>JAVBTR010000001.1:0-89415 GCA_031556065.1 Eubacteriales bacterium
TAAGGCCCTGAAAGGGCTTCGGGCAAGGTAGGAATTTCTACGAAATTCCACCGAAAATCGCCGCACATGTCGCCGATTTCGGAATGAAAATCGGAGGACCGCGGTCCTCCGATACCTCCTAGGGTTTGTTGATGGTCTGAAAAGCCAGCCGCAGCTGACTTTTCTATCCGCTTTTTTTAGATGATATCTTAAAGCGCTGTACTCTTTTTAGGCTTGAACAGCCCAGACATGTCCGCCCTTTCCAGTTCCAACAGCCTTATTTTATTGTCAACCCCTCCGGCATAGCCTGTAAGGCTGCCGTTTGCGCCCACCACACGGTGGCATGGAATAATAACAGAAATGGGGTTATGACCCACCGCGCCGCCCACTGCCTGACCGGACATGGTTGCCCTGTTCATTTTCACGGCCATTTTTTTCGCGATATCGCCGTAGGTCATTGTTTCACCATAAGGAATTTCGCATAGGATATCCCACACAGCCTGACGGAAGGCGCTGCCCACAGGCGCCAAAGGCAGTTGGGAAATAGCAGGGTTTTCACCAGCAAAATAGCTGTCCAGCCAGTTTTCAACCGCATGAAGCACCGGTATATCGTCCTTTTCTGTCACTTCCCGCAAAATAGCCGCCCCATGGTATTTTTGCCCTTCCAGCCAAAGACCTACAAGGTTCACGCCATCGCTGGCCAATGTCATTATGCCTAACGGCGAAGGATACATCGTTGAATAATACATTTTATACCCTCCTTATTATGGCTGCATTATATCATATTTCACCTAAATATGGTAAGATAATCAAAAGAGCATCTCTATATTCAACGAAAGGTCGGACAGCCTATGCGAATCGGTTCTTATGTGCCTCATGCCTCCACCCCCTCTCAATGGGTTCAGCATCATATAGAAAGAGGGTTGGGCGCAGCCTATTGGCCCCTGCCAGTGGATGCCTCTCCTCAGGACGAAGCCGCTTACGTGCAGGCGGCACAAACCGCCGGACTGGTGATCGCCGAGGTGGGCATTTGGAATAACCTTTTGGAATCGGACCCTCTTAGCAGGGAGGAAAATATTGCCTATGCCATCAATCGCCTTGCTCAGGCCGAACGAGTAGGTGCCCGTTGCTGCGTGAACGTTTCCGGTTCCCGCTCTAAAAAATGGGATGGGCCGGACCTCCGTAACCTGCACGAGGATACTTTTGCAAAGGTGGTGGCAACCACCCAGCAGATCATCGACGCTGTGAATCCGGTGCGCACCGCTTACAGCCTGGAACCCATGCCTTATATGCTCCCATACGACCTAGATAGCCTTCAGCGCTTGCTGGACGCCGTGAACCGCCCCGCGTTCAAGGTTCATGTGGATATGGTGAATATATTAAACAGCTTTGACAGGCTTATGAATAACGGTGCCTACACCCAATCCTTTTTTGATCGTTTCGGCTCCCATATCCGCTCCGTCCACGCCAAGGATGTGGTTCTTCAAGATACCTTGACTTTGCATATCGACGAAGCCCTTCCCGGAGATGGCATGTTTGATTTTGATACCCTGTTAACTGCCTGCGCCAAGCTTCACGACATCCCCGTCATGGCCGAGCACCTAAAAAACGACCAGGAGTATTCCAAGGCAATTTTGTTTTTACAGGGTAAGGCCAAGGAATTGGGATTAGCCGTTGATGGACTCCGTCTGCGACCCTTTTAAAAGGTCCGGGAACCCCCGTCATTTTGCCAAATCATAGCTCATATCCAGCAAATGATAGAGCGCTTCTGGTTCAATAGAGCTATCCAACAAAACCGCACCCCGTTTTCCTTGTTCATCCGCGCCTTACCGGCTCCTCCTCCCAAACAGAAAAGCCTATCCGCCGCAATTCTAAAAAGAAGCCTCGTCTCATTTTTCATCACCTTGCTCAAGCGCAGGGCATTGGTACCGCCGCTTGCCCCGGCTTGCTTTGCCGTACTCAATGGCTTCCGTAGGGCAATAAGAAATGCAGGCCATGCAATGAGTACAGACAGTGCCCCACTGAGGCTTGCCCTCCACCAAGCGGATGTTATTAAGCGGGCATTTTTTGACACATTTTCCGCAGCCCGTACAATCGCCAGCAGCATAAAAGGGTTTTGCTTTTACGAAAAAACCATAGAAAATAGGATTGGTAATGCTGGTCTTCCCACGATCCATTAAGCCGATCCTTCTTTTTTCAAAGGGGCTTTCTTTAATAATCGCTTCAGCGGCCCCCTGGATCACCGGCTCCGCCTCTTTAATCAGCCGGGCGGATTCCCTCTCATCTGTTACCGGAAACAGAGCAATATAGTTTTCCGGCATGACCACTTGTAAAACACCTTGATACTCAAAGCCTTTTGCCAGACAAAGCTTACGCAATTTCATCCCCGCGTTGCCAATATCGGTGCCGCAGGTCATCACAAAATAGGCTTTCTTGCTGCCTGAAAATTCACCCTCGCGAATATAATCCGCAAACACATGGGGAATTTGCCAGCCGTAAGTAGGTGCCACAAACACCCATGGCAGGTTCGAGGAAAGCTGGGCCGCGTGTCCTTCCTTTATCATCGCCGTGCCGTCGATCCACTGGTCATGAAGCTTTGCCGCCAGCATTTGAGCCGCGTAGCGGCTGTTACCCGTGCCCGAAAAATAAACAATCATGTTTTTCTCCTAATAGATAGCTTTTTATCCTTTTTACATTATATCATCACCCTTTAAAAATACAAGATATCCGCTACAGGCCGCTGTTTTCCGCCGCTTGGCTTATTAATCACTTCTCCTTGGAAAACAAGGGTAGCCGATCCGCCCCCATCTAAGTTAAAAGCCGTTTTCGCGCCATATTCTAAAAACAATTGCTGTAAACCCTGCAGTGATATTCCTTGGGAATAGCCCTTGCGCCGCCCATCTACAACGATAACGATGTAATGTCCCGTATCAATCTGCCCTATAGCGGTGCGAGGCTCTTTAGTGCTATTTTTAATACAGATTAGATCAAACCTGCTATCCAGTGTCACCGTTTTCCCATCCCGCACCAGCTCCGGGCCAAACTCCCATGCCTGGGAAATGCCTTCTTCCAAAAGCCATGCCGCCAAATCCTTAGGCCCGGTATCGCTTCTGTCCGACACCACGTGCAAATCTCCATTTGTGCCCAGATACAGCATATGCCGGGTGGTATTTTTAACGCGAATCAGCTGCCCGTTTCGCAAAATAACCCCGTATTTATGCACGCTGTAATCGTCCCCATTAATGGCCAGCACCGCATTATTGCGCTTGGCAATATCCGAAGCGCATTCCAGCTCCCCATTGACCCTGTCGTGGGATAAGGCAGCTTTCAACCCGTCGGGCTCAGAAGCTTGAACATCGCAAACAAAATACGCTAAATCACTGCCTTGTTCAAACCGAATCTGAACCGTAAGTTTTTCATCCGAATAGCTGTAATCCGCCTGCTCCGAAAAACAGCATGGCGCAGCCTGTGCCAACACGGTTATGCACACCAGGGCCACCATCAAAACCAAGCTCATCATTTTTTGCATTTTACTTTCCCCCTTTATGTTTGACAGCCCTAGCTTAGCTGGCTAAAATGAGAAGTGTATGAGAAAAACCAATTTTCATCTCATTCTCATTTTCCGGTGATACTCTGACACAGGAAAGAAGGGACTTCCTTGCGCATACTGCTTATTGAAGATGACCGCGCCTTAAATCGTATCATCGTGAAGAGGCTTCAAGAAGAGGGCTATCAGGTGGACAGCTGCCTTTCCGGCAAGGATGGGCTGTATTATGCTCTCAGCGCCACTTATGATGCCCTGGTATTGGATATTATGCTGCCAGATGTGGATGGATTAACCATTCTTCGCACTTTGCGCACACAGGGTGAATGTGTTCCGATTCTCCTTCTCACCGCCCGGGACAGTGTTTTAGACCGAGTTACCGGCCTGGATGCAGGTGCTGATGATTATTTGATCAAGCCTTTTGCCTTTGAAGAATTGATGGCACGTATCCGCACACTTTTGCGGCGTCCTACCGCTGCCGTCTCCGCA
Source organism: Eubacteriales bacterium (assembly GCA_031556065.1). GTDB lineage: Bacteria > Bacillota > Clostridia > Christensenellales > Aristaeellaceae > JAVBTR01. The sequence goes on from JAVBTR010000001.1 coordinate 4,013, forward strand.
ACCCTCCAACTGGAGGACCTTTCCCTTAGCACGGTTACCCATACCGTATTGCGAAATGAACAGCCCGTTTTATTAACTGCTAAGGAATATGCGCTTCTTGAATATATGATGTATAACACCGGTACTGTTTTAACCCGTACCCAGATTCTCGATCATGTTTGGAGCGGGGATTTCGCCGTAGAATCCAACGTGGTAGACGTGTATATTCGCTATATTCGCAATAAGATCGACAAGGACGCGACTAAAAAACTGTTACACACCGTACGCGGGTATGGAATACCCTGCGCCAGGTGGAATTAGCAGGCGAACACTGGCTTCTAAGCGACAACATCAACCAGCAAGATGATGTGACCCTGCGCATCCGCATTGGCCTATCCCTTGAATCTGTGTATGGGACCCTGGCCCTTTTTAAGCGCATCGCCCTCATTGCCTTCCCTGTTTTATTGCTTTTATGCACAGGTTTGGGGCTGTTTATCGCGGGACGGGCGCTACGCCCCATCGATCAAATTATCGCAGCTACCAAAACCGTGGCCAAAGGCGACTTATCCCAGCGGATCAACCTGCCCCCAAGCCGGGGTGAGGTGGGCCAATTGGCACAGGTGATGAACAGTATGCTGACGCAATTGGAAATCTCTTTCAACCGTGAAAAACGTTTTGCTTCCGATGCTTCCCACGAGCTGCGCACGCCTGTTTCCGTCATTTGGACCTATGCCGAAGAAAAGCGAAAAAGCCCTGGTCTTAGGTGACCAAAGCCTTCTTATGCAGCTGACCCTAAATTTAATTGAAAATGCCATCAAATACAATAAACCGCACGGCTCCGTGCATTTATCCATTAGCGAGAGAGATGGCAACTGCATACTTACTATAAAAGACGGTGGCATCGGTATTTCCAAGGAGAACCTTCCCCATATTTTTGAACGGTTTTATCGTGCTGATACTGCCAGAGATCGGTCCGGCACTGGCCTTGGCCTTTCTATCGTTCAGTGGATCGTTAAAGTCCATGGAGGAGATATTCATGTTCAAAGCCAATTAGATCAAGGTACAGAAGTAGCTGTTTCCCTACCCAGCGCATATTGATGGAGGGTTTATTATGTGGTTGATTTACGCCCTTGGCTCTGCTTTTTTTGCGGGACTGACATGCATTCTAGCCAAAAAGGGAATTCAGAAAACAGATTCGACCATCGCCACGGCTCTTCGCACCTGCGTGGTGCTCCTGTTTTCATGGGGCATGGTGTTTATTGTGGGCTCCCAGCACAGCATTCACGCTTTAAGCTCGAAAACCTTGCTGTTTCTTATATTATCCGGTCTGGCTACAGGGGCTTCCTGGCTATGTTATTTTAAAGCGCTGCAATTGGGCGATGTGAACAAGGTGGTGCCCATCGATAAATCCAGCACTGTATTAACCATCCTTCTTGCCGCCATTTTTCTTGGGGAAAGCATTTCCCTTTCAAAAGCCGCAGCCATTGTGCTGATCGCCCATGGCACTTATCTGATGATCGAACCCAAGAAATCTGTTTCACCTCAGCCGGCACGGAACCGCAACTGGCTCTTTTACGCATTGGCTTCCGCTATTTTTGCCAGTCTCACCGCTATTTTAGGGAAGGTGGGGATCAGCCAGGTGGAATCCAACCTGGGCACAGCCATCCGCACCATTGTTGTGCTTTTGATGGCCTGGGGTATGGTTTTCGTTCAAAAAAAGCAGGCTGCTATTAAAACCGTTCCTAAACAAGAGCTTGGCTTCATCTGCCTTTCAGGCCTGGCCACAGGCGCCTCTTGGTTATGTTATTTTAAAGCCCTTCAGGATGGCCCTGCCAGCGTGGTTGTGCCTATTGACAAACTGAGCATTGTTATAACCGTGCTTTTTTCTTATATCGTGTTTAAAGAAAAGCTAACGAAAAAATCGTTAGCTGGCTTGGTTTTAATTGTGGCTGGAACACTGTTGCTGCTTTATTAGGGCCTTGCCCAAAACCCAAGCAAAGGGATACCCCGTTTAGTTAACCTATCTTTTTTGCCTGCATTTGGGCGCGGACGCACAGCTCCGCCGCTTTAAAGGCATGCTCCTGGGTCATAGCGATCTCCGTGCGGTTCAGGCAATCCAGAATCAACTGGCCAAAGAAGGGGTAACCCACTTGGCCTGTAACTTCAAAATGCTTTTCTTCCTTGCCGTTTACCAGAATTACGTGGTTGCCTTTTTGGCTTTCCGTGGCCACATCCAAGTATTTGCGCTGCTCAATATAACCTTCCGTACCCAGAATCATCGTCCGGCCATCCCCCCAGGTACGAAGCCCATCCGGCGTAAACCAATCCACCCTGAAGTAATTGCTGGTGCCATTATCCCCCAATAACATGGCATCGCCAAAATCGTCTAGCTCTGGGGCCTTCGGGTGATTGTAATTGGCAATCTGACTGGCGGTTATGGTCGCGTCCTTGGCCCCGGAATAATACAAATATTGCTCGATTTGGTGGCTGCCAATATCGCAAAGGATGCCGCCGTAGTTTTCTTTTATGAAAAACCAATCCGGCCTGCTGGGCGCATTCAGCCGGTGAGGCCCAAGACCGATCACCTGCATAACCTTGCCAATGGCTCCCTGTTCAATCAATTGTCCAGCGAAAACTGCGCCCTCTACATGGAGCCGTTCGCTGTAATAAACCATGTATTTTTTGCCCGTGTGCTTAACCGCTTCCTTCGCCGCTGCCAATTGCTCAAGGGTGGTCAGCGGCGCTTTGTCGGTGAAATAATCCTTTCCCGCATTCATAACCCGAATCCCCAATTCGCAGCGCAAATTAGTGATTGCCGCCGAAGCCACCAGCCTGGTATCCGAGTCCAAAAGCACCTGTTCTTCCGATTCTGCAGCCACCGCCTGGGGAAAGGCCTTTAAAAAGGCGGCTACCTTAGCAGAATCTGGGTCGTATACGTATTTCAGTGTGGCCCCAGCCTCGCAAAGGCCCGCGCACATACCAAACACGTGGCCATGATCCAGCGCCACCGCCGAAAATACAAATTCCCCAGGTTTGACAACCGGGTCGGGCTTCCCATCGGGTACGTAATTCATTCCATCCGCTTTCACAGGGCATTCCTCCCTCATTTTATTTTTTATAATCGCTGCCAACAGTAATACTTTCATCTCCCAAAGAAACCTGGGATGTGGTTTTTTCGTAAAAATGGGGCACCCGGGCCATCATCCCCTGAACTGTATAAAAAGGATCATCCTTGGTAATGGGCAGCTTTACTGTTTCATGCAGAGCGCCGGCTTTATAAATAGCCGTGATCAGTTCAATGGTCCGTTTGCCGTCGTAGCCGGTGATAGCCGGTTCCCGCCCCGTTTCAAGGGCGCTCAGCACATCGTCAATTTGCCCTTCATGGCCAATATGTTCAAGCTTCGACAAACCCTCATAATAGGCTGCCAGTTCTGTTTCCAATTTTTCGTTCCGCTGCGGAAAGCCACTGGCCTTTGAAACAGAGGCGTAGATATCCCATGGCGCGCCAATACGCGCTTTATCGCATTGGAACACCAGCTTTTGTTCATCCCCATGGTGCACCACGGAGCTGGTCACAGTGGCCAAGGCACCAGGGTATCGGCAGATGGCCACGGAAAGATCCTCCACCTCGGCATTATCGTGGGCCACGTTGGCCATTACTGCTGTAACCTCCTGGGGCAGGCCCATCATCCAGCCCAGCATATCGATCTGGTGCACCGCGTGGTTCAATGTGCAGCCGCCGCCCTCCTTGCTCCAAAGCCCTCGCCACCAAAGATCATAATAGCAATGGCCCCGCCACCAAAAAGAATCTACCTCCACATGCTTTACAGCTCCGCAAAGGCCGCTGTCCAGCACCTTTTTAAGCCCGGCAATGGGATCGCGGAAACGGTTTTGGGCAATGCTGGATAAGGTTTTCCCACTTTTCTTTGCCGCTGCCAGCATTTGGTCACATTCTTCCAGGGAGGCGGCCATGGGCTTTTCCACCAGCACGTTTTTACCGCTGTTTAAACAATTGATGGCAATCTGCGCATGAACATAAGGGGGCGTGCAAATATCCACCAAATCGATATCGTTTCTATCCAATAGCTTTTCATGGGCATCGTAAATATCGCAGTCGATACCAAATTCCCTGGCCTTGTCCTGGGCTTTTTCAGGGTAAATATCCACCATGGCGACAATCTGGCAACGCTCCGAAAATCTCAAATAAGCTGGAATATGGGCCCTGGAAATATTCCCCGTGCCCACAATGGCAACACGAATCATGGGGCTTCCTCCTTTAAACACCTTCTATGATGAAGCCATCATAGGATAGTTTTATTGAAATGTAAATTGAAAAAAGAGCTTGTAACATTGCGAAAAGTGATATATGATATTCAAAAGAAGGTGAGCGGATGCCCAAAGATCCCTTTTTAAATGTATACCATCCCATGGCCCGGCCGGGGAACGATTTTGATGTCTGCCATTCTGCCAACCAATCCCAACCTGTACCCAGGGTTTTTCATACTCACGATTTTTACGAAATCTATTTTCTTATTTCTGGCCAGCCTAATATTTATATCGAGGAATACGAGTTTTCTCCGCAGCCAGGTTCGGTGATCATCTTCCCCCCTGGTTTTATGCACAGACCCGCTTTGCGGCCTTCCAACTTAACCTATGAACGCATGTATATTCACATTAGCCGGGATTGCCTTAATCAAATGAAAACCAAGGATCTTGCTATCCTCCCTATTTTAGAGCACTGTGCTCTTTACCACCGCTTTCTCTACCTCTTGGATGAAACGTTGTTTGCTATGTGCATTGAAACCATCAAGGAAGTGGTTTTATCTACCTCTTTGGAACCAGATCCCTTCGATAGGCAACTGAACCGCCTGAAAATTGCCATGATGCTCACCTGCCTATGCCGGTTTTTTCAAAACAAACAGGGATCGGAGCCGGAAAAGCCCCATCACCTGCTGGCCCAGCTGATCAGCTACATCAATGAAAATTTAGCGGAAGATTTATCCCTGGGCCATTTGAGCGAACATTTTTTTGTAAGCAAGCACCATATGCAGCGCCTTTTTAAAGAACGCACCCAGAAAACCCTGCACCAATACATCGTGTCCAAAAGGATTATTCTGGCCAAGAATCTTCTGGAGGATGGCCATTCCCCCACTGAAACCGCTTCTCTCAGCGGTTTTAAGGATTATTCCGGGTTTTACCGAGTTTTTAAAGAGGAAACCCTGCTGACCCCGCGGGAATACCAAGCAAGCTTGAAGCGGCAGCTGCCAATTAAATAGATTCTCCCAGGAAAAGAAACGCAGTTAACGGTGTTAAGCCAACTTGTATTGGTTGAGAAGCGAAATCCCTTGCATTTGCGCTTGCCCTGTGTTACCCTTTAGTAAAGACAAACATTGGAAAGCGGGGCGCGCTTATGCAAATTTTAAAATCTTCTGAAGATTATTTAGAAACCATGCTTATGATGCAAGAGCGGCACGGCTATATTCGTTCCATCGACATCGCGGCAGAATTAAACGTCACCAAGCCTTCTGTAAGCTATGCTACCAAGCGCCTGCGGGAAAACGGTTACATCACCATGGATAAGGACGGCCTTATTACCCTTACGGAAAAAGGCATGTCCATCGCGGAAAGCATGTACGAACGCCATAAGCTGCTGACGCAATTCCTCATATATTTAGGCGTCGATGCAGTCACCGCCCGTGAAGATGCCTGTAAAATCGAACACGATATTTCCGATGAAACCTTTGAAGCCATGAAGCGGCATGTACAGCAATATCGCAAATAAACCATCTAGCAGCAGGGTTTAAAGCTCCTGCTGCTTTCTGCTTTGAGGGACTTTGCACAGATTATTTCCCACTCAGCGCATCATAACGCTTTTTGCTGTTCTATGTTCCCTGGAATAATAATCCCATATGGCACTCTTTTCCGCATTTCGACCAGGCGGGCAATGGTTGTTTTATTCAGTTTACGCCGAAACGGCGGTAAGGCTTGAATAAGATGGGCTGGCATCCCAGGATCTGAAGCTCTGTACGAATCCAGAATAGTACCATACTTTTGCTCTAAATAGGCGCAAGGCAAGGCTATCTCCCGATAGCAATCGTAGGCTTCTAAGTAAATAGCTCTGATCTGCAATGTGTTTTCATGTCCCAACACCAAGGCAATCTGGTTTATGTATAAGCGGATTTGCTTCATTTTCGTATAAGCGTATATTGGGGTAACCCTTCTTTTCACAGCGCACAGAAAGCCGATTAATAGGGACCCCAACCCTGCAATGCGCACTCTGTAGGGCAAACCTTTCCCTAATTTAATGCCCTTGGGGCTTTGCCCCACTCCATTAGCTGTGGTATACTTAACCTATCCGCTAACAAATCAAAGTGAGGTATCACTATGGAAATTGCCCGGTGGTCCGAGTTTATTGCGCTTGCGCTAGGGATTGTGTTTTTTTGTTCCCTTTTAGCCTGGTATGAAGATTCCCGGCGGAAGAAAGCCTATATTTCCCAATATGGGCGGGTAGTGGTGTATGTGTCGCCAGGTGTTAACGTTATCGGCACTGTTTGTATGGCGGTGTTTGGCGCGCTTGCCATTGGCTACGCCCTATCTTGCCGGGTGAATCCGCCGCTTAAGCTCTTAGGCGGCATACTTATTTTAGGCATATTTCTACTTTTCTTTTTTCTGGGCGCGTTCCTATGCTGGTTCACCGTAAGCTGGCGGCTTCTGGCCGATGGCCAGGGCATTCAATATACGCCCGCCTTTGGCAAAACCCAGTACATCCCCTATGAAGAATTGGGCTATCTTGCTTTCAAAAAGGATAGCATCCTGGTTTTCGACCACTACGGCCACAGGGCGTTCGCCATTCAAAGCCCTTGCGTGAATGGCGATATCCTTTTGCATATGCTTCAGGGCAAGGGCGTATCCACCGAAGAAAATAGTACTCCCACCGTATGGGGCAAGCGTGAAAAGCACTACGTTAACGCAACCCAGCTGCCTATGCCCCCAAGCAAAAAAGCCTCCAAACGCACCTATACCCCACCAGACTTGCCAGAAAATGCTGAAGCACTTTTAAGTGCACGATTAAACGATGCCATCGCACTGGCGCCATTGAACAATCCCTGTGCGCCCGGCTCCAGCAAAGCAGGGGGTGTCCCAGACCTGCCTGCGGGTTTTAAATGGGATACTTTCGCACAGGGCAATGAACCCAAGCGTCCCCTCACCTTTCTATTGCAGATGGACTGTCACGATCTTGCCAGCTGCGACCCTGAAGGCATTTTACCCCATGAAGGACTTCTTTCCTTCTTTTACGAGCTGGAAACCATGCCCTGGGGCCCTGGAGACCCTTACGAGGGATACTTTAAGGTTTATTACTTCGAAGAGAATCAAGCCTTAACCCCCACTGCGCCACCTGCTCAATCCCCGCTGCCAGAGCGGGGTATTGGGTTTACTAAAACCCAATCCGCGCCAGATTACTTCGATTTCGTTAAAGACCTGAACCTCCGCTCCCACATTTCCAACAATGAAATCTACGACGAAATGCTTTCCCGGCGGGACATCCAATCCATCAACCAGAGCCAAATGTTGGGTTACCCTGGCAGCATTCAAGGTAGTGTGTTCGATGAATTCCAATGCACTGCCCTGGATGCATCACCAGACGACTGGGTTTTGCTCCTCCAATTAGACAGCGGCTTCTTTGCCCAAATGGGCGTGAGTCAGATCATGTTCGGGGACGCAGGCACCATTTACTTCGGCATCCAAAGGGCCGATCTTCAAGCCCGCCGTTTCGACCAGGTCTACCACACCCTCCAATGTTTCTAACAGCCAAGACCAATACAAGTTTTCTTTGGGGAAGGCATGGAAACCCCTTTGTTTTTCAAAAGAAAGGGGTTTGCGCAAAAAACAATCAGAAGGAGCATCATCATGGCCATACATGTTGTAGAGGAGGCACGGAGGTGCCTGAAGTGCAAAAATCCCCAATGCCGCAAGGGGTGCCCTATCGATACGGATATACCGACTGCGATCGCCCTTATGCTGGACGGCAAACTGGACGAAGCGGGCCGCATGCTCTTTGACAACAACCCCCTGACAACCGTTTGCAGCCTGGTTTGCAACCATGAAAACCAGTGCGAGGGGCACTGCATTCTGGGCAGAAAGGGCGCACCGGTGCATTTTTCGTCTATTGAACATTATATTTCTGGCACCTATTCTTCTAAAATGACCCAGGGGCCCAAGGAATCTAACGGGATTAAGACGGCCATTATCGGTTCTGGACCGGCGGGGCTCACCATTGCAGTGATTCTGGCCCGCCTTGGCTATCAGGTAACCATTTTTGAAAACAAGGACAAGATTGGCGGGGTTTTGCGCTATGGGATCCCGGAATTTCGTCTGCCCAAATCCGTGCTGGACGATTTTGAATACCGTCATCTGCTTTTAAAGGGCATCAAAATCCGTCCCAATACCACCATCGGCGCGCCTATCAGCGTGGACGACCTCTTTCGGGACGGTTATCGCTCTGTGTTTATTGGCACTGGTGTCTGGCAGCCCAACACCCTGCGCATCAAGGGCGAATCCTTGGGCCATGTACACTTTGGCATTAATTACCTAAACAACCCGGATTCTTACCATCTGGGCAATAAAGTGATCGTCATTGGTGCAGGCAACGCGGCTATGGACGTGGCACGCACAGCACTGCGTAAAGGGGTAAGAGAGCTTACCTGCTATTCGCGTTCCAACGATATCGCCGCCAGCCACCACGAAGCCGAGTACGCCAGACTGGAAGGCGTGCATTTTTCCTACCTGAAGTCCCCCATAGAGATCACCGATCAGGGCGTGATTTTCCAAGACACCGAAATCGTCGATGAGCAGATTGTGCCCATTCCCAGTACAGAAGCCCTCTACCCGGCAGACAGCGTGATCATCTCGATCAGCCAGGGTCCGAAAAGTCGCATCGTTTCCACCACCACCGGCATCTCTACCAACGACCGAGGCTTGGTTGTGGTGGATGAACAGGGCCACACCACCAGAGAGGGCATTTTCGCCTCTGGAGACGTTGTCAAGGGCGCCCGCACCGTTGTGGAAGCTGTTGCTCAATCGAAAAAGGTAGCTCAGGCCATGCACGAATATATGCAGGGAAAATAGGTCGAACGAATAAGATGTTTTATGAGAGAGAAGGGGCTTTTTTTCCGAAAAGCGCCCCTTCCCTCTCATACTCTCCTATCCCAGAAAACCTGTATACGGCGCTCATTCTAACGTTCTTCTGCGCTTTGAGCCACAACCACATCGTACTGATTTAGCAACCTGCTTGCTTCCAGCCTTTGGCCTGTGATGATGTCCACGCAGCCCGCCAAGGCCATTGGCAGCTGCTTCGCCTCTTTTTCATGATTGATAACGAAATAAAAGGCTTTATCAGATAGGCTTCTCTTAGTAACCTCCAACCCCTTCTGGGCCTCCAATAGGGGGGCTATATTTAGTTGCCCACAAACCTGGTTGAAAAACGTCTCCAAGCCATCCTGCTCCAGCCGTGTGCCCAGATACCATGCTGTACCCTTCCCGTATTCATTACGTGTGATGGCCGGATATCCACAGTAAAAGAACCCATCATCCGTATAAGATGCCATAGCCTGCGCACCTTGCAAGTGGATAATATCACAGCTTTGCCCGCAAATATAGACCGCTCCATCTTCAAAAGCAATCCGATTTGGGGTGGCCTGATCCAGATAATCATTTTCTTCCACCCAGATGCCTGCCATATCTCTCAAAGCCCCGGGATAGCCACCGGGAATGATATTGGTGCTTTCATCCACCATACCGCTCATATAGGTGGCCACCAGGAAGCCTCCTTGGCGGACATAGTTTTGAAGGGCCTCCTGCAACTTCTTTCCGACCATATACAGGGCAGGTGCTATAATCAGGCGGTACCGGCTGAAATCTGCTTTAGGCGATATAAAATCTGCCTGTATATGGTTGCGGTGAAAATAGCTGTAATGATGATGAACAGCCTCTATGTAATCCAAATCCCGGTTGGTACCCCTGTAGCGGTCATAATCCAGTGCCCAATAGCTTTCCCAGTCGTAAACAACTGCCACCTGGCTATGGAGCCTTGCACCTAAGAAGTGACTGGACATTCTATTCATTTCTTCTCCAAGCGCTGCTACCTCCCGAAAAACCCGGGTATTTCCGTGACCTGCATGGCCGATAACCGACCCGCAGTATTTTTCTGAAGCGCCTATAGAATTTTTCAACTGAAAATATAAAAGCGCATCCGCCCCATGGGCCAAAGCCTGATAACTCCACGCCCGCATTTTGCCAGGCGCTTTCCGGGTGATGCTTTCATAGGTTTGCTGGGTTGGATTTTGTTCCATAATCCAAAAAGACTGACCATCCTTCAACCCTCTCATTAATGCGTGGCGCATGGCAGTCTGGCTGGCTGGTTGTGCATCTGTAGGATAATTGTCCCAGGAAACCACATCCATTTCCCGGCCCCACAGATGATAATTCATGGTTTTGTAAGTACCCATAAGATTGGTTGTGACAGGGGTCTCTTTATCATGTTTTCGAATCGCATCCCGTTCCATGCAAAAATTATTCAGCATGCTTTGAGAGGTAAAACGCCGGTAATCTACAGACAGACCTTCAAAGGCGCTTTCCTTTTTGCTGCTTGCCTCGCTGATTCTGTTGGGCGCCACAATTTCATCCCAATCCCCTATGGTATGGCCCCAGAACTCGGTATTCCAGGCCGCATTAAGGATGTCCAGGGTCTGGTAGCGGTCTTTTAGCCAAAGGCGAAAGGCTTTCTCGCAGTTTTCGCAAAAACAGGCCCCACTGTATTCGTTATTGATATGCCACAGCTTTACCGCAGGGTTCCCGCCATAGCGCTGAGCAAGCCTGCCCGCCATTTCCCGGGCAAAGCGCTGGTATACCGGGCTATTGGGGCAGGCGTTATGCCGCTGGCCAAACTTGTGCTTTCTTCCCTCAAAATCCACCCTCGTCATCTCCGGATACTTCTTGACCATCCAAGCGGGCATAGCTGCCGTAGATGTAGCCAACACGATATCAAAGCCTGCGCTTGCATACAGTTCAATCATTCTGTCTAGCTGGCCAAAATCATAAACCTTCTCAGCTGGCTGTAGTCGCGCCCAGGAAAACACATTTAAGGTCACGGAATTGATGTGGGCTTTTTCAAACCATTCCAAATCCCCTTGCCACTCATCTTCCGGCCATTGGTTGGGGTTATAATCGCCGCCATAAGCAATGCGGTTGATCTGCTTCATGCCGTTCACTTTCTTTCTATTGAATTTACTTTAAAGAATCGCTGCCAGTATTAATGTTCAGTTCGAACATATATTTCTGTCCTACAAAATACAGCACAATCATCGGCACCACCAGCAGCATCGATGCCGCGAACGTTACATTCCACAGCTTAGTAGCACCCACTACGCCTGTGTTGGACAAAAGCTGTACCCCCATGGCCAGAGGGTATTTAGAGGTTTCATTCAGATAAATCATTGGTTCAAAAAACCAGCCCCAGTTGGCTACAATTACCAGAATTGATACTGCAGCCAAGGCCGGGGTAATCAAAGGCATAATAATACGGGCGTACACACCCGGGTATCCAAGGCCGTCAATTTTAGCGGCCTCGTCCAAAGAATTGGGGAGCCGCATAATAAACTGCCTTAGCAAGAAAACATAAAAAGGAACACCGAACAGATTAGGGATCATCAAAGGAAGCAGGGTGTTAATCCAACCCAAATTGCGAAAGATGATAAACTGGGGAATGAGGGTCACCTGTGTGGGCATCATCATGGTGCTAAGCAAAACCATAAATAGTATATTTTTTCCCGGTGCCCTTAGCCGCGCAAAGGCATAGGCGGTTAAAGAACTGCTCAGCAGCGTAAAGACTGTATTCACACTCGTTAACAAGAGGCTATTAGTAAACCATGTTTTAATTTGTGTACCCTGAAACAATTCTAAATAATTACGGTAGTAAAACTCTGACGGAAACAGGCTAAACGCAGCTGTACTGTTGGTTTTAGGACTGGCCAGGGAAATACTGAGCATATAAACAAAAGGAAGCACAAAAACCGCTGCCAGCACTAATAACACAATATACTTCAATACCTGGTCCGCTGTGGCATTTCTTTTGCTCTTCATTTAACTTCCCCCTCGTAAAAGGTCCACAGCGCTGAAAAACGAAACACCAGCGCAGTCAACAGCAAAATGATAACGAAAAGCACCCACGCAATAGCAGAGGCATAACCCATTTGAAACTTGCGAAATGCATTCAGATACAGATACTGTACAATAGACAACAGGCTATTGTTCTGCCCTCCCCCGCTTCCCGCCGTTCCACCAGGCATCAGGTTATTGGTTCCGATCACAAAGGTTTGGGTAAATATCTGCAGACTGCTGATAATACCCATTACCAGATTATAAAACACCACCGGGGACAGCATGGGTAGCGTAATGTTCCTAAACGCCTGCAACCCACTGGCACCGTCAATGCGAGCAGACTCATACAATTCCTTTGGCACACCTTGCATGCCGGATAAAATCAAAATAAATCCGGTTCCCAAGCCCCATAGTGACATGCATACCAACGCCGGTTTTGCCCATTTTTCGCTAAAAAACCATTCCGGTCCTTGTATCCCCAGCATCGCCAGTATTTGGTTCACCAAGCCGCCTTTAGGCGCAAGTAGTTGAAAAAACAGCAGGGAGGTTACCACCACCGGAATTAAGGTGGGAATATAAAACAGTGTGCGAAAAAGACGAAAGCCCTTGCTCTGGCGATTTAACAGCGCTGCCACCACAATAGAAATAGCCATATTTAAGGGCACATATAGAGCCGCGTAATAAAGCGTATTTCCAAGTGCCTTCCAGAATGTTTTATCATTCAACAATGCTTGATAGTTCTTTAGTCCAGCCAATTGTGGCACGGAAAAAATATCCCAGTTAGTGAAGCTATAATATAGGGATGCAAGCATCGGATAGGCTGTAAACGTGAGGAAACCGAAAATCCACGGGGATATAAGTATAAAAAACCACTTGGTTTCTTTACGTGCCAGCTTAAGCTGCCTTGGTCTTCCCGCTTTTTTCATAACCATCACTCCTTTGGATGCAATGCAGGCAAGCAAAATCCGGCGGCGGAATCTTGCCACCGCCGGATTTGGGTTATTGCCTTTAATTATTCATTTGCGCTTCAATGGCATTCAGCGCATCGGCTGGTGCCACTGTTCCATCGAATACACCAGCAAGCGCATCGCTCCAGATGGTATTCCACGCAGCCCACTGTGGTACCAATGGAAGGCTATAAACTGCCTGACGGTTAAATACATCCAGATCGATAGGTGTGCCTGCCCACTGCGCATCGGTAAACAGGGGGGATTCCAGCACCTTTAGGTTTGCAGGCGCGTCCTGCTTATATTCGACGATTAGCTTCTGGCTTTCCTCATCGTTCATGAAATTGATGAAACGGAAAGCTTCTTCCGGGTGCTTGCAGGCGGTGCTAATAGCCAGCGCGCTGCCAAACGGACAGGTAGTGGCTTCCTTTCCCTTCCAGATTTCCACAATGCCCCATTCAAAATCTGCTTCTTGCAAGGATGCCACCGACCATAGGCCATTCATCATCATACCCATACGGCCTCTTGCAAAGATCGTACCTGCCGTAGCACCCGAACCGAAATCGGCCAGTTCAATGCGGGAAGGAATCACATCGTGCACTGTGAGCAGCTCCTGCATGAAGGTGAGTGCCTCCAGGTTTTCTTTGGAATTGATCACGACTTTGCCCTGATCATCTATTACCCGTCCGCCATTTTGATAGCACCAGTTCATCCAATAGGGGAACCAGTATTCCAAGCCAAAGCCCCACTGCTCTTTTTCCCCTTCGCCTTTTGTCAGGGCTTTGGCAGCTTTGAGCATGTCATCCCAGGTCCATTCCGCTGTGGGGTAACTAAGGCCTGCCTCATCGAAGAGGGTTTTATTATAATACGCAACCATGGAGCCTCCTCGGTCCTGTAAACCGTAGATGTTCCCATCATAGGTATACATATCAATATAGGCCTGAGCGTTACGTTCTGGCAAATTCACGCCTGCCGCTTCCAGATAGGTATTAAGAGGCCTTAGCAGTCCTTTGCTGGAATAGCTATGGATGCTTTCCGCAAACCACAGGATATCCGGCGGGGTTCCTCCTGCAAACATGGTGGTATACTTTTGATCTATGTCATCGGTGATATGCATAGCCTGCACCTTGATATCCGGGTTCTGCTTTTCGAACAGCGCAATGCGCGCCTGATTCACCTCATAATCCAAGGTACTGCCTCCATGGGCAAACACAAGGGTGACAGGTTCGCTGCCCTGCGCTCCCGCAATAGGCATTATGCAAACAGCAGCCAACACAAACAGAATAACTACCGCTAGTATCTTCTTCATTATTACCCTCCTATTTCTTGTTGTAAACACAAGCAAATTATCACTCTTATACAAAACAGATCTGGTTTGATTAGCCTTATTATACATTTTGCAAGAAGGGGTGTATATGGTATAATCCGCTTATCGGTATGCCAAAACGAAACTTAATAGGAGGTGCTACTTTGCCAAGGCTCCTTAATCCCAAGCACATGGAAAGTCCTCTATCTTTAGAAAGCATTGCCTACGACTTTTACGAAACATACCAGTACCGGCCAAACGGTGGGCGGTATTATTTATGGCTGCAAACTTATAACGGCAGGGGTGTGCTGGAGCTTCAGGGTGAGCATATCATACTTGAAAAAGGTCATGGTGCATTAATCGCGCCTTTTGTGCCCCACCATTATTATCCCCTTACCCCCTCATGGAAAACCAATTTCATCACTTTCAGCGGTTATTTATCCAATATCATTAAAGAAATTCTGGGGAATGAAGAAGTGCTCCTTGCCAACGATCAGCAAAGTGTCTCCTTCACAGGCCACATTCAAAAAACAATTGATAATTGCGGGCAAAAAATAGTTAATGAAACAACTGATTTAGATAAGCTTAGCACACAAATCTATGAATTTCTGCTTTTGCTAAAAAAATATGGCAACCTCAACAAAGCGGTTCTATCGCCTCAATATACCAGCTATATATTTCCTGTTTTAAAACTGATTCGTACCCGTTATCGTGAAGACCTGAGTACAAAAGAGCTTGCCGCCGCTGTCTATATTTCTCCTCAATACCTTAACAAGCTGTTTCATTTCTACTTTCAAATGTCTACCTATCAATATCTAAAAAAGCACCGAATCAACCAAGCCAAAAAAATGCTGTTAAGCCAATCCACACTTAGCATCAACCAGGTTTGCGGAAATGTGGGTTTTTCCGATACAAGCCGCTTTATTCACTCTTTCAAAAAGGAAACAGGATACACACCTTCGGAATACCGAAGAGCAATTAAAAACTCTTTTGTATAGCCCTATACAATATCAAAAACAAAAGCCCCTCATTTGCCGCTGTACGCACTGTCAGCAAATGGGGGGTGTGTTGGTTTAGATATACTGGCTCAGATTCGTCTTTGCTACATAGGTCAGCACCAGGCCATCGCCGCCCTTTAGCTCGTTGCGTTGAGAATCGAAGGTGACGTTGATGGCGGTGACCTTTTGCGTGAAGGCTTCGAATTCGGCCTGGTTTTCGCAGGCATCCATAACGCACAGGTAGGCCGTTTTGGCATCGTAGCAGCGATATTCGCAGTTGCTAAGAGCCATATCCACCTTTTCCAGCTGACCGGAGCACCAGATGCCTACAGCCCCGTTTCGGCAATGGCCTATGAGCCAGTGGCCTGTCCGCAGGGTTTGATCGAACTTGGCTTCGGGCCAGAACAGATGGGTAAAGCGGATGGGATAATCGTCCGGAATCACGAAAATCGTGCCCAGGCGATTCCCTTCCTGCTTCACAGCGGGGAAAACCCCATTCCCATGCCAATAGCCTGGGCGCATATGATCGAAATCTATGGCGCTACCGGGCAATGTGGTAAACACAACGCATTCACGGCTCAAGGCTGCATACCACAAATGCTGCTGATAGCCAAAGACGCCAGGTTCAAACACAGTGGTGCCGTGGAACCGCTCATTAAGGGATTTCACATAGGCGTTGCTGTTTTGCTCCGCGCCTTCCACAAAGCACAGGTTCACCCAATCGGGCGCATCGTCCTGGGCCCTTGGGCAATCCACAGAGGTGAGCATAAAATGCTCGTTTTTGTTCAAGCGAATACGCCCATTGCCAGAGGTATACGAAAGGGTCGCCGGCTTTTTCATAAGCTTCTGTAAATCTTCCGGCGGATGATAAGCGCAGGTTTTGAACACCACGCTCCACATGTTTTCCCCATCTGAATAGGGCAAATCCGGGAAGAAATAATTCAACATGGCCTGAACCGATTGCCGGTGTGGGTAGATTACATCTCTGTAAACCCGGCCCTGGGGGCTGATGCAAGCACCATCGAACACGTGAAGGCACAGGTTGTGGAATAGCTCATCGGCCAAGGCGGCAGCGTCTTTTGCCATGTCCTCCGGGCCGAAATCTACCAGATTCATCAGCGCTACCATGGTAATGGGCAGATAAGTGGCGCTGTTAAATTCTTCAATGCCTTTTTCAAGGGCTTCCTTCAGCCATTCACGGCAGCGGAAGGCACCAATTTCCGCTTGCTGAGCCCCGGTACGCCCACCGCGAAGAAACCGTTCGTTGGGATAAAGCTCTCCCGCCAGCATTTGAGCGCTATGGAACAAAAGGGCGTGGTTCTCGCTCCAGAAGCACATGCCGTCTGCGCCTTCCTCGTCCATCCAATAGCGGTAGTTGAGGAAAACTTCATGAATCCGCGCCTTAAACCCATCGCTTAAGGGGTAGTTTTTCATTAGCCGGAAAAGGCCCGCCATCACAAAATCGCTGCAATCCACACGCTTTTCAATGGCATCCAAATCTTTGAACAAAAGCGCTTCATCGGTCTCGGTTTGGACCCCCAGGGCATAGCGGGCCAAAACATAGAACACGCTGAAGGTGATTCCATTGGAACGCATCTGGTAAGGGATAGGGGCCAGCATTTTGTAATACCAATCCGGGTCATCCTTTAAGCGGTAAAGGGGCTGCACGTTTTCGATCAGCTCGAAATCCCGAAAGAGGGTCTCCCCACTGGTTTGAATATACACCCTGGCACGGCTTTGGCCCTTAAGATCCACTTTCGTACTTTCAATAGGCATGTTTTCTTCATTGAGCCACGCTTTAAAATCGGGAACAGAAGGACAAAGCAATTGGCCATCGGCCGCCTTTATACCTCCTAACCAGCGGTCTGCCCGCCAAAGGGACTCCACATGGGCTTTATCGGGCAAAATGCCAACAATGCCCTGGGTATCCATCAATTGGATGCCTGCGATGGTCCTCGTATCGCGGACGCCCAAGGTGCGAATCTGCATATAAATTCGATTGACGCCCGGCTTCAGATTCAGGCTAAAGGGCTTTTTAATAATGGGCTTGTACACGGGCTTTTCCACCCTACAAACACATTCATCATTCAGCCATAAATCCACCGCTGCGTAAGTCCAAAGTACAGCGCTGACAGCCTGCTGTTTTTCCACAACCAGCTCCGTTACTGCGTCCAGGGCCACATCGGTCAGGCTTGAATAAAAGGTGCTTTCATCCACAAACCAGTTCCCTGCCCGCACATAGCGCCAAGGCTGCGAAACAGGGGCCATTGCCCCTAATGCAATATGCTTAGGGGGCTGTTGAAGGGATCTTTTTTCGTAGCCGGTACGCAGCATGGCTTCATAGCGAAGCTGATCTGCACCCGTCTCCCGCTTAGGAACATCCCTAAGAGGCTGGCAATGGGGGCCCGCCACCAGCCAATTTGTAATAAAGCCTTGGGCGTTTAAGCTATACATGATCGTCTTCCTTTCACTGTTTACCCTTTGACGGAGCCTGCCACCATGCCGGAAATAAACTGCTTGCTGGCAAACAGGTAAACAAGCACAATCGGAACAATGGAAATGGCCGAACCAGCGAAGAGAATATTCCAGGCCGCCGCTCCATCCCCCGCGTTTTGCAGGGCCAACACGCCAACCGTTAAAGGCCGTAGTTTAGCGTTTGTCATGGTGAAGACCAAGGGCAGGATGTATTCGTTCCAAGCGCCGCGGAAGGCCAGCAGGGACACGGTGGCCAGCGCAGGCTTTAACACAGGCAGGATAATCCGCCAATAGATATGGAAGAAGCCGCAGCCGTCAATTCTTGCCGCCTCGTCCAACTCTTTGGGTATGGTGTTCATAAAGCCGCGTATCAAGAACACATAAGTAGCTTGACCGCCTCCGGCGCTAATCAGAATCACTGCCCAAAGGGATTTATTCAGCCCCATTTTAACCGCCAGTTCGAAAAGCGGGCGAATGGACACGCTGCCCACGTTAATAAACATGAACATGACCATGGTGCCATAGATCAGGTTCTTAAAATGGAACTCTTTTCTGGCAAACACATAGCCGGACATGCTACACACAAACAGAGTGATCAAGGTGACCATGGTGCTTAGAAACACGCTGTTCCAGGTGTAAATATAGAAATCTGCCATTTTCCAGGCCTTAACATAGTTATCCACCACGAATTTTTGCGGCAGAATATTCAGCCCACCGCTAACCAGCTCGCGGTTTTCTTTAAAGGAGCCAAACAAAATATAGATCACTGGATAAATGGTAACAATAGCCAGTATGGCCATCAATGCAAACAGCACACCGTAAATAACTTTGCTTTGGGTGGATTCAATGGTGTGGGAGGCTTTTTCGCGTGCCATATTTTTCGCTCCTTTCTTAATAAATATCGTCCATTTTCTTGCTGAACTGAAGGTAGATCAGCGTTACGCCGCCAACAATCAGCGCGGAAACAATGCTCAACACCGAACCATAGCCGATCTGCGGGATGCCGCCGGTAGTGGACCCACCAAATACCAGCTGATAGATATAGGAGAACATGACGTGGGTGCGGTAATTGGGGCCGCCGTTTGTCAATACCAGAATCACCTGATAATCTTTAAAGGCTGTGGTAATGGCCAACATAATAACCACCTTCAATACTGGCGCCAGCATGGGCAAAGTAATGCGAAGGAAGGTTTGCCAGCCATTGGCACCATCGATGCTGGCGCTTTCGTACACATCCTGGGTAATGCCGGTGAGCCCGGAAATCAACAGCACCATATAGTTGCCAAAGGCACCCCATACTGCTACGATCACCACCGAGGACATGGCATATTGGCTGCTGCCCAGCCAATCAATAGGCGCTTTGATCCAGCCAAGGGCCATCAGATAGCCATTTAAAACGCCGTTGTAAGAGGCAAAAATGAAATACCAGATAAGGCTGTATACAGCAGAGCTGATCACCGTGGGCATAAAATAAATGCCCTGCAAAAGCCCGCTGCCACGGCGCTTTTGCTGCAATATAACCGCCAGGCCTAAGGAAAGGGGCAATGTAAACAACAGTTTTAAAATGGCGTACTCAAAGGTATGTAAAACGCTTCGCCAATAAATCCCGTCGGAAAACGCGCGAATAAAGTTGTTAAAGCCAATAAAATACTCGCGAAAACCATTGTAATCGTAAAAGACATAACGGCAGATCCAAATAAATGGATAAATCGAAAGGGCAACAATGAACAAAATCGTTGGGGCAAGCATGGCCCACATGGTCAGAGATTCACCCAATTGCGCCCGGCGCTTTTTCAGCTGCATTGTTTTCATAGCCGGCCTCCTCCTTTGGTAAAAGAGAGGGCTGCCGCGCTGTTAGGCACGGCAGCCCGGAATAACTAGCCTAATTACTTATCCAAGTAAACCTTTTCGGCATCGTTGGGGTTCATAGGATCATATTCCGCGATCACCAAGCGCTTTTCTTTGCCCATTGCCACAGCCTGATCAAGGGCCTTGTTGTAGCTCTCGTTCAATTTGGCGATGGTTTCATCGATGGAGGGGCCTTCGGGCAGGCAAGCGTTCCAAAGAGCATCACGGTAGTTTTCACCTTCGGGGGTCACAGCAGGAGCAGCGGGATAAACCGCTTCGTAGGTGGCACCGGAGAAATCTGCCATGCGGCCGATTTTGCTCTTATCCACAACGGAATCCATGTAGGTGGACATGGGAAGGGTGTAGCCGCCTTCCAGGTAGCCCTTGAGCACTTCTTCGGAACCAAAGTATTCGATAACCGTCCAAGCAGCTTCGGCGTTCTTGGTCAGCGCGGACATCATGTAGCCATTATTGGGGCTGCAGGCCTGGGCGCCGTGGATTTCGCCATCCAGGGTGGGCAGGGGAGCTACGCCCCATTCCATGGTAGCGGGGAACTGCTCGGTTAATACGGTGGCTTCCTGAGACGCGTTGCCATGAATGGCGATCTTGCCTTCGGCAAACTGCACACGGGCGGGGTCGATCTTAATGGAGGAGGAGCCGGGGAACACGCTGCCATCTACGAACATCTGGCGAACGGCTTCCAGGAAGGGCTTATAGCCGGAGAAATCGAACTGGCCGTTCTTGTAATCGTAAGGGGTGATACCGCTCTTTTCAGCAGCATGCTCCAGCCAACGTTCGAAGGGGCCGCTGGCGCCAGGGAAGATGATGCCGTAGTAATCACCATTGCCAGCTTCAGTAATGGCTTTCACCATGGGAACCAGGTCTTCCAGCTTGGTGGGACCTTCCAGGTTCAGCGCATCCATGATCTCTTTATTGTAGATGATCCGCGCGCCGCTGCGCTTGCCGCAGGGAACCCAGTAAACATCGCCATTCACAGCGTTAGTGCCTTCGAACACGAAGCTATCCACTTCGTTTACCCGGCGGTATTCGTCGCTGATGTAGCTATTCAAGGGCTGGATGATGCCGCTCATGGCGAATTCCTTCATCACATCGCCAGCTACCTGTCCCATCAAATCCGGGGATTGGCCGGAGGTGGCTGCTAAGGTGATCAGGTTTTCATAGTTTTCGGTCTGCACAACATATTCGATCTGAATGGTGTCGTGGGTGTTGTTGAACTCATCAACCACCTTGTTCATGTACTCAAGGTCATGACGGTTGTTGGTCCAAACGACCACCGTTGTTACATCCGCCGCCAATGCAGCAGGCACCAGCGAAAGAATGAGAAGGGCACAAAGAAGCAGGGAAATGATCTTCTTCATAAGTGGGGTTCCTCCTTTAGTAATAATGGTTTGGTATCGAATAACTGCATTGTACCTTTTCATAGTCTATCAGGACATGGCAGGTTTTTATATTTACATGACAGATTTGAGGGACTTTGCACTTTTCATATACTTTGTATATTATTCTTGTTGCATTTGGATGGATTTTAGCACATAATCTTTATAACGCCCTGGAGGTGGAAATATGGCAGAAGAAAAAGGCTGGTCTTTATTAATTGTAGATGACGAAGCGGAAATCCGCAAGGGTTTGGCAACCACCCTGGACCGCCCGGAGAATAACCTGCAATTGATTATGAGCGTTAGAAACGGCATGGAAGCGTTAACGTTTATCCGCCGCTTCAACCCGGACATCGTCATAACAGATATCCGTATGCCCTTTATGGATGGTCTGACACTGATTAAAAGCGCCCGCGAAGAGGGTTATCAAGGGAATTTCATTGTCATCAGCGGGTTCGACGATTTTAACTATGCCAAAACCGCGCTGCATTACGGGGTACGGGAATACCTTTTAAAGCCCATTTCAATCCCCGAGCTCTGCGTTGCCATCCAGCGCATTAACGCGGAAAACAGCGTTAAAATGCTAGAAAAAACACACCGCCAAGCCCTCGAAGAAATAGCAGGGAAGCTTAAAACCCAGCATCTGGCAATGGATTTGGCCCACAATACCGTTACCAAGGATGAGCTAAACGAGCACTTGCGCCGCTACCCATTCCCTTTAAGCGACGCCCCCTGCCAGGTAATTCTGCTTAAGCTGACCGAAAAACAATCCGATGAGGATTGGCAGCCGGAAGACACGCGCAGCCAGGGAGTAGCAGCCATCCAGCAGCAGTTGGAGAACATTTTTTCCGCCACACCCATGGTCTGCGTAGAGCATGGGGATAACCAGCTATTGCTTTTGATCAATACCCCGGCTGCTCTGGAACCCGGCTATTTAAATATGGAAGATTTCTTAAGCCAGCAGCTTAAAACATTCTATGGTGAATCTGGCTTGAATGTTGTGGCCGCAATTGGAGAGGAGGCCCCAAGCCTTTTCAGCCTTTCTCTTTCTTATCAATCCGCTTTGCAGGCGCTTCCGTGGCATATATATGCGCAAATGCGGCCTGTCATATCCCATGTCGCCACCCTTACCGCGCCGCCGCCTGCCTTGAAGCCCTTTGATTCCAAAGCCATTATTGAAGGCATCTGGCAAGGGGACCTGCACGCTATCTCCCACGCCCTTCATTCCTTTTTCCAATGGGTAATGTATATCGAAACCCCGCCGCCCAGCTACCTTTTCGCCATGTGCAATTACTTGATTGTGGATGTTCAAAAGCAGCTTGCCCAATATTCCGACGCGCCCCTTTTAACCTTTACCAGCGACGCTTACATGACGTTGGGGCACTTGGATAGCATCCAGCGCATTCAGGATTGGCTGGCTTCGCTGTTCTTCTCCTTCGCAAGGGAACTTAAAAGCAGCCGCCTGCAAAAAAGCGATCCGATCCTTGAAAAGACCCTTTCCTATATTAACGAACACATTCTGGATAACATCCGTGTGGAAGATATTTGCTCTTATATAGCCCTTAGCAAAACTTATTTCACAACCTATTTTAAGAACAAAACAAGCCAAAATTTTAGGGATTATGTTTTAGACCGCAAAATTCTCTACGCGCAAAATGCCATGAAGGCTGGAACCTATTCCTTAACAGAGTTGGCGGAAAAGCTGGGGTATGAGGACTACCGTTCTTTTAACAGGGCCTTTAAAACAAGAACAGGCTTCGCCCCATCGGAATACCAGCGCAAATACAACAAGGATGGGCGGGAATAAGTATGAAAAAACGGCTTTTCAGCCTGCCATTTAAGCTAAAGCTGCTGCTGAGCATTGTGGCAATCACTTCAGTAACGTTGTTTTTCATCGTCTATGCCACGTACCAATACCAAGCCAACCACAACATGCAGCAGGCCCTTTCCCAGGCAGAGCACAGCGTTGTTATTTCTGCTGAATCCCTTTCCGGCGAGTTGTTTTCGTTATTCATAGCTTCTTCTAAAATGATTTTGCAGGAGCCTTACAGCACCATTATAACCGATCTATCTTCAGGGAAGGGGGGCAGCTACACAAAGAACCTGGATTCGGTTAACGCCACCCTGTCCGTGCTGCTTTCGGGCCACCGCATTCTTTCCGATGGTTTTTTATATGCGCGAACAGGACAGTTCTTCAGTGTTTCCCGCGCAGGCCTTGGTAAGGACAGGGAAGGGATGTTTCCGGAGGATATCTGGTCCATTACGGAATGCACAGTGCTGCCTATCCGCCATAACGAAATTAAGCAAATCGGTGACACTATTCCACTGGTCCTTCCCCTTTCAAGAAGCGGTGAATATATTTATTACCAGGATACCTCTGCTCTGAATCTGATCCGTTTTGCCCTGCTGCTGGATGCCAAGCACATCCGCGAGGGCTTCGGCCGCTATGACAACAGCTATACTTACATACAATACCTGGCCAATCAAGACGGCCTGCCCCTGGATATTACAGTTGAAAACGCCTCAGCTGCCTTTTCCCCCATGATTATGGACCAGGTGAAGGAGGCTGGCGACACCGCAGCACAGGCTGTTTCTCTGGACGGTGAAGTTTACTATGTAACAGTCCAGCCTCTGGGCTTTTTCGGACTTAAGGCCGCCCATTTAACCAGGCGAAGCGATGTTTTATCCGATATGCGCATACTGCAGGCCTTTTTTACGGTGATCTTTTTAGTGGGCACCCTTTGCGCGGGCCTTATGTGTCTATTGCTTTCCGGCTTTCTGCTGCGGCCTTTAAAAAGAGTCACCAGAATCATTCAATGCATTAACGACCAAAGCTATAATGAAAAACTGAATTTCCTTTACCGGGACGAAATTGGCATTCTGGGCAACCAAATCAACACCATGTACGACACCATCCAAACCCAGATCGAAAAGATCACCCAGGATGAAAGAGAAAAGACCCACTCCGAAATTCAGATGCTTTCGGAGCAGATCAATCCTCATTTTTTATACAATACCCTGGAGCGCATCCATATGCGCATGCTTTCTGGCCATGGGGAGGCTGCGGCACAAATGCTGGAAGGCCTCGGAAAATACCTGCGCCTTACATTAAGCTTCGGCAGCCCTACAGTTTTAATTGAAAAAGAAATCGCCCATGTTGCCCAATACGTGGCGCTGATGGACCATTACCTTGAAAACGGGCTGAAGTTTTCTACCAAAGTGGAACCGGGATTGGAATCTGTTCCGGTGCCCAAAAACCTTCTGCAGCCGCTGGTAGAAAACAGTATCAAGTACGGCTTCGAAAAAGAATGGGTTTTCGATATGATGGTTATGCCTGAAATCGAAGTAGCAGTTTTCACCCAAAACAATGCTCTTTGCTTCACCGTAACAGACAATGGCCGGGGCTTTGATCCGGCCATGATGGAGGGCTACCTATGCAACCAAAGCAACGACGGGCGGCCCCATTTCGGCCTGAACAACCTGCAAAAACGCCTGGCAGGCTTTTATTCAAAGGCTGTCACTATTTCCTTTGAAAGCATTCCTTATTTTAAAAACACCATCCGCGTGGTGATCGACCGAAACCAACTGTAAACACCTTAACGCCCTTGATGGCGAAAGGCCTTGCGAAATTCACCAGGTGAGGTTCCTTCGTGAGAAGTAAAGGCGTAGACAAAATTCGCTTCGCTGTTGTAGCCTATGCTAAAGGCGATCTCCCGCACAGTCCACCGGGTGGTAAGCAAAAGATACCTGCCTCTATCCAACCGACTGTTCACCAAATACTGATAAGGCGAGTAGCCCACTTCCTTTTTAAAAACCCTTGAAAAGTGGTACAGGCTAAACCCGCACATCTTAGCCAACTCATTCACGCTAATGGGTTCCCGGTAGTGAGCCCCGATGTATTCAAGGGCCTTTTGCACAGGCGAATAAGTTTTTCCCCCGCCTGGTATAACTTGGGCATTAGCCAGCAGCTCCATTAAAATGCTGTAAAGCATGGCGGAAGCTTTTTCTTCCGCAAATGCGTGCCTGTTTTCAAGCATATAAAGCAAATGTTCAAGATAGGGCTCCACAATGCTATTTTCTATAAGGGGAATCATATGACGTTGATCAGCCATAAGCGCACCCACAAGCGGCTGGACATAAGGGCCATCGAAATGTGCAAAGGAAAACTCCGTTTTTTCAATGGTGTAATAAGTATGAGGCTTATGGCAATCAATGATAGCCGAGCAGCCCGCGGGCACACTGACCACCTTATCGCCACACAGGTAAAGCAATTCCCCTTTTTTAACCGCCACCAGCAAATACGAGTCGAAACGGATTCGCCCTACATAATAAGGTGGCTCACAAAAATAATGCCCGGCACACAGCAGGTAGCAGTAAAACGCCTTTGCCCGTTCACTGGGAGTACAATAAGCCACTTTAGACGGTTCCACAACACCAGAAGCCGGTTTCATCATCCATCACCCATAGCAAGAATTCGAAATCATTTGACACCAAATCGGATACATTACCCCATCTATTTCAGTATAAACATTGTAATGGGTAGCCCCATACTTGTCAATAATACAACGAGGTGATCGTACATGACCCTTTCAGGCAACGATAAAGCAATTCTTCGGAATCTTGCGGCAGAGCAAATGAACTTAGCCCATTCCCCTGCCAACCAAGAGCTTATTGCCAGGTGGGAAGCATTTGGCCGTCTGGATAACTTGACGCCCCCCCTTCTGCGGATGGAGCTTGGTACCTTTCAAAAAGACATCCTGCCGCCCTTGATGCACTGCCATGGTGAAAAGGCCCGTTCCATTGAACAAAGGCTTTTGTCCAACTTTGTTAACCACAAATTATTTAAGGACGATACCCTGGTGCAAGATTATTTCACCGTGGAAACCCACCGCCGCTTTACACCCTTTAACCTGCCTGTGAAGGTTTCTCACACAGCCGTGGAGGGCAAGCAATCCCTGGGGCATCATTTCGAACCCTATCTTTCCGATCTGGAAGAAGATTATGAAAAGCTTGGGGAATCCACTTTCCAAATCGATATAAATGAAACACAAAAAGAAGTGGATTTCTTAAGCGATCTGTTTGGTGATATCCTGCCTGTGAAAAACGAAAACCCATGCCTTTACGCCTGCCCCACCCAGGATATCGTGCATATCATGAGCATGGAGAATATGTACATCGCCATGATTGATGCCCCCGAGCTTTTCCACCAGATGTTGGACAGGCTTACCGATGATTACTGCCGTTATTTTAAGACCCAGGAAAAAATGGGCATTTTAAACGCTACCACTGGCAGCCAGCATTTGAACCAAGGCTCCTATTGCTTTACCAGCGACCTGCCCAACAAACAAGAAAACGTTAAAACAAAGGACATCTGGGGCTTCATGGATTCCCAAGAAACCACCGCCATCTCCCCCGCCATGTACAAGGAATTCATTTTCCCTTACTATAAAAAGGTGGCTGATTTGTTTGGGCTTTTTTCTTATGGCTGCTGCGAAGCCGTACATCCTATCTGGAAAGATATTTTAGAAACCCTGCCCAATTTAAGAAAGGTATCCATTTCTCCCTGGTGCAATGAACGCTTTATGGGGGAAGCCCTGCAAGGCAAGAAGATCGTCTATCTTCGCAAGCCTACCCCTAACCTGATCGGTGTTGGCAATCTTTTAGATGAAGACGCTGTAAAAGCGCACTTCCGGGATACCCTTCTGGCCGCCAAGGGCTGCCATGTGGAATTTGCCCAGCGGGATGTTTATTCTGTAGGCACCGCCCAGAGAGTTAGAAAATACGTGCAGCTTTTCCGTGAAACTGTAAACCAATACTGGCAAGCCTGACCTGCTAAAATGGTTAAATGATTAAACATAGCAGCCGCAATAATAACCAAGGGATAGCGTCCCATGTTTTAGGCACATCATCAGGCGCCAGGCCTTTTTAAAGGGAACACCCATATCAAGGCTCACCGAGCTGCCGGTGAAGGTCAAGCTAAATGGGCGTTTGCAGGACGAAAGAGAAAAAAACTGTCAGAAAAGATAAATCCTCTTTCCCGACAGTTTTAGGTCATATGGCAGTTGTTACGCCAGTTGCAAACGCACTGTGAGTATTTTAAAATTGGAAGCTTCCAGCGGAATCTGCCCATGAGCCACAGCAAGCGGCGCTACCTTGTTTTCCAGCATATCACATAGCCATGCCGCTTTCACTGGCAAGCTGGTTTGAAGATTGAAGGCCGTAGTTGCTTTCTTGCTTTCGTAAAGCCTAAGGATCAGCTCCCCGGAACCATCCATAGCGGGTTTGACGGTTTCCAGTATAATGTTGTCCTGATCCACATGAAAGGCGCTGAAGCCATCCAACGTGCCCTTTTGCACGGTAACCGGCACATTCAGTTCATAGCCTTCCTTTACAACCGGCGCATCTATGAAGGCACCTTCCCATGCCGTAAAAGCATAGGTGAAATGGTGGGTTCCGTTGTCTGCCCGCATTTCGGGGGAGGCCGCAGCCCGCAGAAGCGTTAATTCCATGCTGTTGCCGTTGACGCTGATGCCATACTTGCAATCGTTTAAAACGGCGCAGCCATGGTTGCTGTCGCATAGGGCCGTATAGCGGTGGTTGCAAACCTCAAACCTGTCCTTATCATAGGCGCGGCTACGATGGGTGGGTCTTTCTACATACCCAAACTGCATTTCGTTAAACGCATTAGAGGCCTGCACTTCAACGGGAAAGGCAGTTTTTAAAAGCCTGTGAAGCTCGTGCCACTCCACCGTGGTATCGAATTCCACCCGAACACTGTTGGCACTTAAAGAAATGGTTTGGCTAAGGGTAGATTCGCCAATTTGTCGTGTGACTGCCACAGAGGCTTCAAGTCCTTCTTTACATACCAGCACCATTTCCGCCTGCTGAGGCAGTGGAACCGGCTGCTCGATATAATGGCTGTCGATATCCCAAGCATCGAAGAGTCTGGGCACATCTTTATACAGAAGGAAACGGTTCATGGGCGCTTTGGCGTATTCGCGGCCAGTTTTCTTTAGCTTGTAGGAAGTAATTTCACCCAAACCATTCAGGGTAATAACCACCTGGTCGTTTTCCAGAGTGGCGCCCTTTTCACTTACGGCCGCATATGCCATAGGCGCTTTGCCCGCCACAGCGCTTAGCATAAGGGAGACCGCGCCCATAGGCGGCAGGGTGACCAAGGCCTTGCCATCCCATGAAGGGACAGGCTTTCCTTCCTTGGTGCAAGCGCCAGCCTCAAGCCCTCGAATAGCCACAATAGCCTGGCGTTCAAACGGCAGGGAGTTGAAAACCGTAATGCCTTCATCACCGTGGAGCAATGCCTTCTGGGCTTCACAAGCCAGCTTAAGGGCCTCCTGCTGCAATTGTTCATGGGCCGCGTTGGCTTCATGGTAAACCTTGGCGATAGATGAGCCCGGCAAAATATCGTGGAACTGCTGCAAAAGGGTTGTCTTCCAAAGGCCATCTATTTTTGCCTTTTCATAAGTGTAGCCTTTTTGTGCAGCCAAGCTTCCCCATAGCTCCGCTTCCCGAAGGGCCAACTCGCTCCTTCTGTTGTTGCGCTTAACTGCCGCCTGAGAAGTATAGGTGCCTCTATGGGCACTGAAATACAATTCCCCTTCCCAGGTGTTTTTCGGCCCGCCCTTTGCCTGTAAATCTTCAAACATGGTTACGGGGTTTTCCATTTCTACCCGAGGCATGCCTTCCAAATCCTTTGCCCGCAAGGCGTATTCGATATGATCCGCACAAGGACCGCCGCCACCGTCCCCATAGCCAAAGGGAATCAGAAAATCATCCAGATCGCGCTTTTGCACCCGGCTGTGCCACACCTGGCATAATTCCTTGGGATCGGTGCGGTAGGTATAGCTGGTGGGCAGAA
This sequence comes from Eubacteriales bacterium, assembly GCA_031556065.1. Taxonomy (GTDB): domain Bacteria; phylum Bacillota; class Clostridia; order Christensenellales; family Aristaeellaceae; genus JAVBTR01. The sequence goes on from JAVBTR010000001.1 coordinate 32,995, forward strand.
AAGAAACCACTTCACTGCCATCCATGCCCTTCCAGTTGAAATAATGGTACGGGAATTGATCCCCCTCGTTATAGCTCCAAAAAATTTTCTGGGTTACCAGGTAATCCACATGGCAGCCCTTTAGAATTTGGGGCAGAGCAGCTGTATAACCAAAGGTATCAGGCAACCACAAAAGCTGGCTGTCCACCCCCAGTTCATCCTTATAAAACGCCTTGCCATATACCAATTGCCGAATCAGCGCTTCGCCGGAAGCCATATTGGTATCCGGCTCCACATACATAGCCCCTTCAGCAATCCACCGGCCTTCCTTTACTTTTTCTTTAATCCGCCGGTACAGCTCCGGGTAATACTCCCGGCACATTTCATAGGCAGCTGGCTGGCTTTGAATAAACTTATACTCCGGGTATTTATCCAGCAAGCGCAATTGCTGCGCAAAGGTCCGGGCTGTTTTTCGATGGGTTTCTTTTTGCGGCCATAGCCAACACAAATCCAAGTGCGCGTTGCCAATAGCATACATTTTAGCCACGGTAGCGCCATTATTCGCTGCCATATATGGCTTTAGCATTTCCCTGGCAGCCCGGTAATCCTTTATACGGCCATCAAGCTGCTGTTCAAAATCCACCATAAGGGTGAACTTTTCCAGTGCGTCGGCAATATGGCTTTTGCGCAGGCTATCATCATTTAACTCGTTAAAGAGCATGGATAGCATGCTTACATCCAACCAAAGCTGGTAGGCCTCTTCGTTCCAAATGCCATAGGTGTTGCTGCCGATCACCGCGCGCTTGCCTTCTGTTTTCGGGTCTAAAAAGCTGCCCGGCAGCACAGGGCCTGTAGCACAGCCTCCCACCTCCGGGAAAAAGTGCCCGGCATAGGCTTCAAATAAAAGGGAATAGCGTTCATCAGCCACCCCATTTCTTGTAAGAAAATTATCCACCACATAATGGTGGGGCTCGGTAATCCATTCCGCACGGCGGGTTCCAAAGGCCTGTCCGTTCACAAATAAAGTGGCTTCGCCACCCAGATCCAAGCTCATTACAATGGTATGCCCGGCGGCAGCTTGGGGCAGCCTAATTTCCGATTGCAGCCACATATATTCCCAGGTGTGTCCCCACGCGTAACCCTGCGAGACAGGGCAAAAAGAACCCTTTGCCGCTTCTTCCGGGGAAATATGTGCCATGGTGGTATATCCTTTTAAATCCAGCGTTCCAAGAGGCAGGTAAAAATCCGCTTTCAAGGTGCGTTCCCAGTGTGATAGCCTGTCTGCAAATTCCCGGCTCATTATTCCCATCTTTTTATCTCCGTTATAAGGTTATTTGGTAAAAACCGCCTTTAACATCGGCATGAAAATGCCCCCCTGGACCGCCCTGGCGATAAAATGGCAAAACCGTCCGGTTTTGGTATCATACCAATCAGAGAAAGGCACACGGGTAGGGGTTTCGCAAAGGTATTTTACCACGGGTTTCGCAAAAGCCGCAACGGTTTTTGTATCCTCCCCCATGGCAGCCACCCACATAATCCAATCGGATTTGGTGTAATCCGCCCGGGAATCCAATGGCACGCCGTATTCGTTTTGCATTTTTAGATAATAAGCGATTTCGTTTTGATAAAAAGCTGAATCCAAAAGACCAAAGCCGAAAAGCTGGTCCCATATCGTGTTGTATTTTAAACTCCAGCCCTTTTTATCCAGCGTAAGGGCCGTATGATCTCCGCAATTAGCGCTTTCATATACCTTCCCGGCCATTTCTTTGGCTTTTAAACTATAGCCCCGGCCTTTATCTGTTTCCCCCAACTGATCAAGCATCCATCCGTAAGCAGCCACGCCGCATACCGCTTTGAAAGCCAGGTTCACATTGTGGGCTAAATGCCCTGCGAAATCGTCCGTACAAAGCTGCTCACCCGGATCCTCACCGTATTCCATTAAGTACCGCACCCATTTATCCAGCGTGGGTAAGTAAGCTTTAACCATTTCCTTCCCGCCATCCGCCTTCATTGCGGCAGCCAGCAGCAAAATCATGTTTCCGCATTCTTCCACCGGCATCTGATACTTTAAATCGTAAACTTCCCGATCCCCGCGATATAAGTACAAAGGCGGATAGGCTTCTCCGTTAGCAACCCGGTCGCAAAGCCCCGCCCCATATGCGTTTTTATCCAGCCCGTACACCTGCCCAGTGACATGGGGATAGCGGCCTACATCGTGAGGCGCGTAATCCGCTTTCCAAACAGGCATGTTGGCAAATTCCAACACCGGCCTGCACATAGCCCGGACCAGCTCCGGGGCAAACATCAGGTACAAGGGCATGGAGGGATAGCTTATATCCACCGTGCCTATACAGCCGTTTGAATCGTTCTCCTTGGAAAGAAAAACGGGATTTCCCTTGGCATCTGCAATGAGTTTATGGGCACAAATGCTCTGGCGGTAAGCAGCGCAAACCAGTGTCACATAATCTTTTCCGCCTACCCGTTCAGCGTCGGTCATCAGCTGCGCATCCAGCGTGTCCAGCCGCATATGAATGCTTGCGGCGTTTTCATGGCAATGGGCCAAAGCATCTAAAATACTGGCTCCCTTTCGCTGATACCACGCCTTGGCAATATGGCCGAAATAATTGATCGCGGCAATATCATCATACCCCAACAACAGGCTGAAGCAATGGCTACTTGCCACTTCTTGAGCCAGTTTTGCCGAAAGGGCATAGTGGCCATCCTGCCGCTGAAAAACAACGCCTTCCTTAGCCGCCAGATACGCGTAGCCCCAGTCAATGGTAATATGATCACCCGATTGGCAAAGCATATCCTGCCTTTTTCGGCCCATGTAAGCATAAGAAAGGGCGCTGTCCCTGAACTGATCCCCAACCATGGCCTTAGGGACTTCACCGTTATAGCAGATATCGTCATGCCATACAAAGGCAAATTCAACCTGATGGGCGTTTCCGTCTGTGGATGAAACCACGCAATCCACATAGGTTACCGGCATGGACAAAAGCTCAAAATCGTCAAGCAAAGCAGGCGTGCGGAAACGAAGGGCCGCTTCAGCGCCAGGGAGAGCGTAGGTGTATACAGTTGCGCAAGGCGTTACCTTTATATCCTTAAGAGGCGCACTTTCAAAGCTTTGCTTACCCAAGAGCGCATAGATATTGCCATCCACCGTCAGGCGGCATTCCATGCGCTTACGCTCCCCCGCCCAGTGACGGGTGTCATCTCCGGCCGGATCATCGCTAAAGCTCCAAAGAGAAAGGAACGGATCACTGCAAACCAGGGGATATGCGGGTAAATGAGCGTTCTTAGCCATGGAAAATCCTCCTAAAAGTTAAAGTATAAACACCACAGGTGTTCTTACATATTAAGCATACGCCAATACTCAGACGCTGCCAGCAGCACAATGCCAACCCCATGGTTATCATTCACGATCCAAAATAGTTCATCTGCATAATATTCCTTTGTAAATGAGAAGCCGGAGCCTTTGCATACAGCATGCACATTGCCTGCCTTGTCGATAGCATAGGTGGAAAGGGCTTTCCAACCCTTGTGCACAGCAGCCCTATACTTTTCCGCTTCATCATACCAGCCCATGCGTAGCCCCTTGCTCATGGCATAGGTGAACATGGCCGTGCAGGAGGCTTCCTCATAGGATTCATGGTCCGTCAGTATCTGATGCCAGAAGCCCCGTTCATCCTGCAGGGCAGCATAGCCTTGGCTCAGGCATTGGAACAGCGCCATCAATTCGCCATAACGGGGATGGTTTAAAGGTGTTACGCCCAGTAAATCCGCCAGGGAAAACAATGACCACCCATTGCCGCGACCCCAGGGAATCCCTGTTTTAAGCTTGCGGCTTACATCGTATACATGACTGAAGATACCATATTCAGGCAACGCTAGATATTCATTATACGCTAAAAACTGTGTAACCGCCAGATCCAGCGCACGCTGATCCTTTGTCAATTCATAATACCTGCTTAGAAACGAAGTACCCATGTACAGATCATCTGCCCATAGGGTGTCCGTGCCAGTAGGATTATCTGTCTTTCGGTAAAAAGCGCCATTGCTAAGTTGGGGTAACTTCTGCGCTATAAAGGCGAAAAAGCCCTCGGACAGGCGAACGGCTTCCTCCGTCTTGCAGCGCTTATGGCACTCAAGCATGGCAGAGGCCATGGAGCCAAAATCGTCCAGGGAGGCTTGCCTTACCAGGTAGGGATTAATAGACGGAAACCCATAACGCTCAGTATCGCGCATTGTATAGGCATAATGCGAAAGACACTGGCGCATATGCGCTTGTACATATGCGATGATCTCTTGATTGCCCGTGGTGTCACCAGCACGAAGAAGCCCTTGCAATGTAACGCCCAGGGGGTAGTTCCATGAACCAAAGGCCGATCCCCCCTGCCGCACCCACCAAATATCACTGTAGGCACCTTCAAAAAACAGCCGTAAATACAAGTTATTTCCCGCAAGGCGCCAATCCGCAGCTTCTGGCGACACAAACTGTCGGTATTCAAAGGGCATCTCTTCCGGGAACACACCCGCGTATAGCCATGGGTCTCGCTGGCCCAGGCAAGGCGTAGGCATCACCCATTCACCGCCTTCTACTAAAAGAAGGGCGCCAAAGGGCTTGTTCTCCTCCATATGGCTCACCACGTGAATGTGCATGGGCTGGTGCATTTTAAGAACCAGGGTATGCTCACCCTGTTCATAGGTTCCAAGGCATTGCCCATTGCAATAGATATCGTTACGGCCTAGCCCATTCAATTTAAGGCTAACCCCTTCTGCCGTTGAACTGCCAATCCGGCTCCAGCTAACGCAGTAGCCCTGCTTTTGGGGAAATAACGCCATCTGCGCCGTTGCCGCACTTTCTCCTTCCAATAGAGGATACCAGCACATGGGCGCCAGATCGCTTTGGTTATCCTGCTTTCCGATTGACTTAAGGATCGCCTGAACTTGCGGTTCCGTTACCTTTTCAAGCAAATCTGTCCAGACCCAGCCCGCCATTCCCTTGCGTTCACAAAAGGGGGCGCAAACGGTAATATGGGGAAGCGATACCATGCAACCAAAGCCCGCAACCGTGCGCCTTAATAGGAAGAGAAGGGTATTGGCCCCTTCCCGCAGCACGGCGGTAAGGCCATGGCGGTAGCCCACCCGGATTTCATCAGCGAAAGTCGAAGAAAAAAGCGGTTCCCCATTCAGCCATGCGCTTACAGGCCCCAAGCAGGTAATATCAATACCCACCGTTTTGGTCCCTTCGCTATGCAGCACGCCTGCCACCATCGCATATCCATTCGCACCGGCGCCCAGTTTTTCCGTTAGGTCAATAAGATACGCGCCATCGGCGTTCTGGCGAAAGAAATCCCCGGCCATAGCGCGGGCCGTGTAGGGAAGAGGCGGGTTCTCGCCGATATAGCGGTTAGCAATAACAGCAATTTGTCCAGTGATGTCCGCCGCATGGCAGCCAAGACCCATATCATGATCAAAATAGGGATACCGCTTCATGTTTTTCACTTCCCTTTTTCTATCCGTTCAAGATTTTCAAAATCCAGCCACAGGCTTGCGTTGCCGGCGCTAATGCCGTAACGTGCCGTATCAAAAGGAGCTTGGCAATAAGGGTTGTCATAACGGGGATAATCGCGAATCTCAACAGCCTTTCCGTTAACGATAAAAGGTTTTTCCCAACCGGTTTCCACAGTGCCCAAAGAGGGGGATTCGTAGCGGAAAGAGAATGTATCCCCAGAAAGCTCCGCAGCGGCCATTTTATCAATAAATTCGCTAAAGCTTCCGTGGGTCGCTGGCTCGCCCATTTCACAAACCCAAACGTTGGCATGGCCCGGCACCCAGAATTCATAAGAATCAGCTTCGTCGAACGCCGACTGCCACTGGTTTCGATATATACTCTGAAAAAGCGCTGGATCCTTTGCCCGCCAGCTTCCACCCTGTTTGTAGGAACGCAAGGCTACATAGCCTTCGCCCTTGCGCCCGAAAATCCAGCCATTCTTTTCCGCCACTTCATCGAACTCGTGGCGGGGGAAGTAAGCGTGTGTGCTTAGGCTATGGGTGCTTTCCGCCGGAATGCGATGAATAGTAATCAGTACATTTTGGTAGGCCGTGGCTTTAGGCATATGCCCATTGCCTACAAAATAGTTGGGCCTTCCCGTATAGTCGGCCGAGCCGGGATTGGTTACAAACACCAGCGCTTTTTCTCCCAAAGTGGCCTGCCAGAGATGCTGCTGGAAGTTGGTGCGGCCTTTTCGGTAGTTTTGTGCGCAGCTAAGCATATAGTTCCCTGTACGGTATGTGTAAATATCAACCTGCGTCAAAGCTGAGCCATTGGGATCCGGGTCTGCATAGGCTCCCGCTAAGTCCATCAGGCGGAACTTTTCATAATTGGCTGCAATGCTTGCATCCATATTATACCATTCCGGGCAGAATTTGCGAGAGTTTTCGATTACCTTTCGGTGATGGAAGGTATGCAGACTCCAATATAGCATGATATTATCGAAATCCGATGGATCGATGCCATATTTTTCCGAATCCTCCACATTCAAACTCATGCGCTCCCGGTTTTCCATCGCAGTCACCTTATCATGTGCAACGGCTTCAATGGCCTCCGCCGTCCGGTAGTCAGTTACTGCCATTAGAATCGCTGCCGGTGCAATGCCGCCCTTGGTATAGTTTTCCTTGGCCATTGGGGAGCCCCACAAATAGGCCGCCAGCACATTGGTGGCCGCCAAGACGGGGTTCATGGTCAAGGCGTTATACATGCGTCCATTGGTACTGCCGAACACGCCCTGATAAGAGTTAAGCGCAATATCAAACAACAGTAAATCCATCAGCATAGATGCACGAACCTTTAGCGACTCGTCATCGGCTAAGGTACGCAAAGTTAAAAGCGCCAGCAAATCCTCTGCATAATATCCGCTGGAAAGCCATTCAGAAAAACCAAAGCGCTGCCGCCAGGTAAGCCACCTATCCAGATAGGTCTTTGCATGGTTCATATGCCAAAGGCCGGTTTGCTCATTGCTTTCAAACACCTCGTTGGGGTAGCGCTGTCCTGCCAAGTATTCGATGGTATGAAATAAGATTTGGTGGTTTTCCGTAAAATAACAGGGCAAATAAATATCCACCCCAGGCTCATCAATCCAATATTTAAAGCCCAGCACTTCGTCTTTAAGACGGCCATAGATTTCTTTGGGCAAAACCGCCAGGTTCTCATAGCGGTAAAGAATATACAGGAACGCGGGAATCACAAAATCGCCGCAATCCAAGCGTTCATGTACCCGATGAAGGGATTTTTCGAAGTTTTCAATGGTCAGCGAAACCTTTTCTCCCCTGTTTGCCAATTCCAGCTTGGCAAGCTCCATGTAAATACCCTGAAAACCATTGGCCAGATTCTCACAAACGTAAGGGTTTTGCTTTTCCCCCGCCACGACATGCCGCAGATACGCGGTAGCGTTTGGTACGCCTGCTTCCAACAGGTCCGTATAAAGAGTTGACATGGCAGTATTTCCTTTCCGTTAAGCTGTATTTGGTTGTGTTTCCGCTGTCGATTAAGCGGGCTGCCGCAATAAGAATAAGGGGCAAGGGATTACATCCCTTATGTTATCCCTTATCTGACTGCAACAGCCCGCTTTAAAGGTTCTCTAAATATTATTCAGCATTGCCACTTTGGACTGTCCAAATCGCTGTCTTTTCATCGATGATCTCTTGGCCACCGATGTCCAGGTATTCTTGAAGCAAACCGTCATAGACCTTGTCGAACTCTTCAGGTTTGCAGGTTACAGATTTAACGAACAGCTCGTTGCCCTTGTCCTGAACCGTAGCGCCCAGTGTGGCCTCGGAGACGACAGGGGTATCCAGATGGATGTTGGACCAGCCGTCCACCAGAGACATTCTCACAGAAGTCTTGTAGGACTCCTCATAGCCCGGGTAAGCAGCAGCGGCAGCAGACAGATTGATTTCAAAATCGCCAAAATCGTCGCCGTTGAGGATCATATGCACTTCGCCAAGGAGCATACCTTCGGGCAGTTCGGCATTGGTCTTGCGGCCGGTGGGATAACCATTTTCCATGGACTCATAATGCACGCCCTCGATGCCGTACTTTAAGAACATCTGCACCTCGGGGTCCGTCATCCAATCCAGGTACTTTACAACCAACTCGGGGTTTTTGCAGGTCTTAGGCACAAACAGCAGGATGCCGTTGGGGTCATACAGCTTTTTGGGATGCTCACCATTTTCGTTGGTGAAGGGGTCAATGGGAATCAGTTCTGCGCCAGGCACAGCCTTGGCAAGTTCAACAGCCAGGTTGCCGTAGCCGGCTATATAGATATACGTGAAGTTGTTGGTAAAAGCGCCAATCTTGCCGGAGGCGATATCGCGCTGGTATTGGGAGGTATCTTGATCCAGTGCGAAGTTGGGGCTTACCAAGCCCTCATTGTACATCTTGTTTAAATAACGCATGCCTTCTTTGAAGCCGGGCAGCATGAACTGGGGCAGGGTTGCCAGCTGGGTATCGGTAATATCGGTTTTAAACGAATCCAGCAGGTTGGAGCTGGACCAGGTAATGTCCACCGCGGAATAGTTCAGTCCAAAGGGGATGGTGGCATCGCCCAGCCCGCCGGGATCCTGTTCCTTAAAGGCCACCAGGGTATTGTAGAATTCTTCGGTGGTGGTAGGGACCGGCAAGCCCAGCTTGTCCAGCCAATCCTTGCGGATGAAGGTGGTCAGGGTTCCACGGTCGATACGCTTAGCGGGAATGGCATACTGTACGCCCGCAAATTTGCCGTATTCAAGCACATCTTCGCCCAGAGCGCTTACCAGGTTCGGATACTTTTCAATGTAGGGGCCAAGGTCATAAATACCTTCGTCCTTGGCATAGCTGTATACCAAGTCCCCGTAATAGGTGAAGCATAAATCGGGGGCATCATTGGCGGCCATGAGGGTGTTGAGCATGTCACGCTCTTGGGCCCGGGGCACAGGCACGTATTCCACCTTAATGCCGTTGGGATCGCCAAAGTGCTCCTGCACATAGCGGGTGGAGATGTTGTCGTTAGAAATAAGGCCGGGGGTGCCGCGTTCAAAAACCTCGATGCGCAGAACAGGCCGGTCATCCGCGGCGGCGATGGTGATGCCGGAGAAGTTGCCCATAACCAGGACCAGGGTCAGTAAACAGGCCAGCAATTTGACTGTTTTTTTCATTTATGACACTCCTTTTCTATTTTTCACACCGGTCATGCCGCGGCCGCTAAGCATTCCTGTGTAAAATACCTTCGTTCAATGAATCAGCCCTTAATAGCGCCAATCATGACGCCCTTAACAAAGTACTTTTGCAGCCAGGGATAAACCAAGATAATCGGAATGGATGCAAACATGACGCATGCCGCCTTAAGGCTTTCCGGCAACGGATTGGCTGCCGCACCCAAGGAACCTTCAATACTGGCTTCCACATGCTGTGAATTAGTAATGATAGCGTTGAGCTTCAACTGCAGCGGATACAGGTTCGGCCTGGTAATATAAAACAGCGCGTCCTGAAAGCTGTTCCATTTGCCAACAGCATAAAACAAGCTGAGCGTAGCCAGAATGGGCACTGAAAGAGGCAAGTAAATACGAATTAGAATCCCCAGATCGCGGCATCCGTCAAGCATGGCCGCCTCTTCAAGGCTTTCCGGCATATCTTGAAAGGTGGTGCGCAGAATGATCATATTAAACGCGCTGATGGCCTGGGGCAGAATCAGCGCCCATTGGGTGTTGAGGATGCCCAGCTGTTGTATCAGTAAATAATCGGGAATCATTCCGCCGGAAAAATACATGGTAAAGAGGATCAAAAGCATTACAAAGTTGCGGCCCTTCAGACGCTTTTTAGCCAGAGGATAAGCGCACATAACAGTAAGCACCATGCTCAAAAGGGTGTATATCACCGTAAGCTCAATGGTAAAAAACAAAGAATTCATCATGGATTTATCCCGGAAAATGTTCCGGTAAGCCTGGAGGGTGGTTTCCACAGGCCAAAAGGATACCCTTGAATTTAGAATCGCCGAATTGGAGCTAAGTGAAAGGGCCAGCACATTAAGCATTGGCAGCAGGCAAATCAGCACAAACAGAATAACCACGCACACAATCACAACATCGGAAACCTTCACCCTTTTGCGGCGCTTTATGGCAGTCCCATTCGTATGCATTACCACACCCCCTGTTCGCCGGATTTATTGGCGATAAAGTTCGTTGTAAGAAGCAAAACAATGCCAATCACAGACTGGAACAGCCCCGCCGCTGTGGCGATATCAAAGCGGGTGGATTGAATACCAATGCGGTAAACAAACACGCTCAGCACGTCGGAAAACTCTTTCACCATGGCGTTGCCCAGAATATAGGGGCGTTCAAAGCCAATGGACATGAGCTTGCCTACATTCATAATAAGCAAAATAATGATTGTGGATTTAATGCCTGGCAGCGTAATATGCCAAATCTTTTTCCACCTGTTGGCGCCATCCACCTCCGCGGCTTCATAAAGTTCCGCGTCCACCCCTGTAATGGCCGCCAGATAAATGATGGTTCCCCAGCCAGCACCCTGCCACACACCCACCGCAGTATAGGTGCCCAGCCAATGCCACTTCTCCGTTAAAAAAGGAACCGAGCCCATCCCAAGGCCTTTAAGGAGGATATTGATAATGCCTGTACCGGGGGAGAAAATTTGCAATACCATGCCGCCGATAATAACCCAGGAAAGGAAGTGAGGCAAATACATCAGCGTCTGGGAAATGCGCTTGAAGCGTATATTGGTCAGTTCATTAAGCAAAATCGCCAAAACGATGGGCATTGGGAATCCAAAGATCAGGTCCATGCCGTTGAGCAAAAGGGTATTGCGGACTGCCTCACCAAAGTTCTTCATTTTGAAAATCGCCTGGAAGTTATCAAGGCCTACCCACTGACTGCCGGCAATCCCCCGAAACATGTTGTATTTTTGAAACGCCATCGCAATGCCGCTCATGGGAATGTACTTAAAAATAATAAAGTACGCCATGGGCAAAATCAGCAAGCAGTACAGCATGTAATCTCTTTTCAAATAATCAAAAAAAGACTTTTGATGCTGGCGCAGCTTCATATCGCCTGCATTGACAACTCCCGTAGGCTTGCCGTTTTGTTGGTTCATTGCGATTCCTCCTGTACATTGTGTAAAGTGATCTTAGCGCCCCTGTGGATTTCTATTTATTGCCGCAAACCTCTCAATGTTCACTTTGGGCTGCCGGTTGGGCGAAAGCAGGCCATTAATCTCCTGCATTACATCCGTAAGCTGGGTATAGCAATACCCTTGGCAATAAGGGATTTGGCGAATCCCATCGGTAACGCTTTGGAACCTTTTAAAAAAGTCGTCTTCATTATCTACCTTGCCGTTATAACCCCATGTTTCCATGCCATTGAGGTTGCCTTGGGCGCCAATGGTACTAAAGGCAATGCCGCCGTACTCTGTGATCATAAACGCTTCTTCGCCAGAGGGTGTTTCCCCCTTGGCATAGGTTAAAAGTCTGGCCCCCACGCCTTTTTCCATATCTTCCCGATCCGCGAAATGCCCAAGGATGCTTTCCCCATCTGCCGAGTAATCATGCACAGCGCAGATATCCGTCTTAACCTGTTCCCAGCCGTCGTTGGAAGAGCAAAGCCTTGTGCCATCGGCCGCCTTTGTCAGGCTATAAAGCATGCGGGCCGTATTTTGCTGACGCTGGTCATGGGCAATCTGGTACAGCCCCCAGCTTTCATTGGCCGGCACCCATGTAATAATGGAGGGATGATTAAAATCGCGGCTAATGAAATCCAGCATGGTATGGGTGGTGTTTTTCACCGCATCATCTGAATAATCATAGGCGCTGGGCAATTCACCCCACACCAGCAAGCCCATCTTATCCGCCCAATAATAATACCGCGGGTCTTCAATCTTCTGATGCTTGCGCGCGCCATTGTACCCCAATTGAAGGGTATATTGAATATCCTGCTTAATTGCCTCGTCACTGGGAGGCGTAAGCAAGGATTCAGGCCAATAGCCCTGATCCAGAACCAGCCGTTGATACAAATACTCGTTATTAAGCAAAACCTGGCCGTTATGCACTGCAATTTTGCGCATACCGAAATAAGTGGAAACCACGTCCATTTCATCTGTGCCCTGAATCAGGCGCACGCGCAGATCGTACAGGGCAGGGTTGCCCGGCCGCCACAAATGCACCGCATTGCGGTCTGCCCGGCCAATCATGTCCACCGGAACACGAACCACCCGGTCCTGCATTGTTACTTGAACACTTCGGATCGGTTCCCCCTCAAAAGTGACATCTAGCGAAACCGTTAACGTCTCCTTAGGCATTTTGTCCAAGGCGATTTCCGCCGTCATGCAGTGCCTGTCGACATCCGGTGTAACATGGATATATTGGATGGCGTATTCCCCCACCGCCTCCATGTATACCGTTTGCCAAATACCGCTGCACGGGGTATACCAGCAGCCCATCAGTCCATGGCCCCAATATTGCTTGCCCCGGGGCTGGGCACAATCCTTTGTATCTTCAACCCGAAGGCATAAATCGTTGCCATCCTCCCGCAGCGCATAGGTAATATCCAGTGTGAAAGGCGTATATCCGCCCTCATGAGTGCCCACCATCACACCGTTTACGAAAACCATTGCCTTGTAATCCACCGCGCCAAAATGTAAAAGGATCCTTTTGCCCCTCATATCCTTAGGAACTGTAATGCCACGGCGGTACCAGAGAATCGGATGGATTTCATCGCTTAAGCCAATGCCGCTCATTTCGCTTTGGTAGCAAAAAGGGACCATAATATACCGGTCCAGCTGGGTATTTGGCTTTTGCCAGCCGCTGCTGAGCCCTTTATCGTCATCGTCGAACCCGAACTCCCATTCCCCGTTTAAATTGCAAAACAACTGCCGTTGAAAGTCAGGTCTTGGGTGTTCCGGTCTGGGTGTAGCCTTTTCCATTTTCATCATCCCGCTCCTATTTATTACAAGTATTTTGTAGCTATGCCTTTCTTTTTTCAACCCATCATCCAATTATATGGGAACAAAGAGAACCTCCCGCCCTAAAAATAGGAAAAAATATTTATACGCAAAAGCGCCCGCGCTTTAACGTCCTCGGAGTTGTGTTGTACTATGTTTCACAGTATATACTTGTGAAAAAGAGATGTCAATAGATTTGCTTCATTCCATTAAACCTGTAGGCCGTTCTTTTTTTACTCCAATTTTCTTGTTTTATATTTCTCTTGAATGGTAGCCTATACGTAAAACAAGACCTTGTTCATAATCGCCAAAATGCTCGCCAAACAAATTAATGCCACCCACATGCTCCGCACCCTCATCAATACCAATCTGCACAGAAATATGGCCGTGAGTGGCCAGATTAAGATCATCAATGGTAACCCCGCTGATATATTCCCCTTCGAGATAGGAGCCCTTTTTGTTGACGCGCCAGGTTTTAAGCAAGCCGTACTGGGTGGATACATCCGACCACCACGAAGGATTAAGCCGTCCTCTGCGTCCGCCGAAATCCCCTGGGCATGTCCAGGTGCCCAGGCGCTTTTCATTTATATCTACCGCGATATCGCTTTTCCACGGATCCCGGTACATGGGTGCCTCCGAGCAAGCTTCAAAGGAAAGCTCAAGCCAATCTATTTCCGCCACTTGAAGGTCTAAAAGCGTGGAAAAGCGGTATTCAAGAAAGCCTTGCTTAAACCATATGAGCTGTGCCGCAAAGCGCCCCGGCAAATAGAAAACCGAGGGGTTATCCATTTCGCCAATGGTAGCATGCTCATCAATGATGCCGCATGTGGCTTTAATTTCCCGGGCCACACTATACCCGCCGATGGGCATGTGCAAAGTCAGCACGCTTTCGCCATGTTTTTCAACAGGGACAAAAGCGATCATCAAGCTGTTAAGCCTGCGGCTGCACACCTTCATCATTCCGCGGGTGCCCGGCTGGCCTTCTGTTTTAATAACCCCCGCCTCTTCAAGTATGGTAACCGCTAAAGCCGTGGTTGACATAGGAATATCCAGTGCCACAGAAAGTTCATTCACGCTCATGCTACGGTCCCCCAATTGGCGGAGAATCCGCGCCCTAACAGGAGAGGACAGCGCATGCGCCACCTTGCACAGGGTATCAATATGATCAATCGATAGTTTCATATGTTTATTGGAACCCATCCCAATCCCATCCATCTTTTATCTCTTCCTTTTGTTTAAGCGTTTCAGTTATTGCCTACCAGTATAGAAGCTGCGCGACATAATTTCAACCTTTCTTTTACTAAAAACACCGACAACCCATGTGCCGGTGTTTTATTTTACGCTATTCTATTTCCTAAACTATCTCTTTTAATGCCGTAAACGCCAACGCTTCCGTGCCACTTAACATAACGGATACCTGCCGCCACTGATTTAAGCGCCTTATATTCAGGTAAATTAGGCGGCTTTTAGGGTATCTGTCACCAAGGTTAATGGTCACTCCCCCTTGGCCATAGACAATGCTATTAATATATCCATCGGATAATTCAACAGCCCAGTCATCAATCAGATCAATATAGCGCATGCCTAATCCATCTTTGGAAAAAACCACCCTTCTTCCGTTTTCGCAGGCAAGCTCGCAGCCCAAGCCCGTTTCACCAAAGGCAGGATGGTTAATCCGATAAGACGCAGCGGCCTTAAGTGCTCCATAAAAACCTAAGGGGCCTTCGCCGGACATCTGCATGGTAAGCTTGTTTTTTTCGCCATACTGCATCTTCTTATCATCCAGCACCCAAAGCATCGCGCCTTCGTTTTCTTTGGATTCTTCCCAGCATCCCCCTGCGTTGTACAGGCTGAATCCCGCCAAATAGGCTCCATAAGCCGCAATGGCCGTCTTGGTGTCCTTGGTTTCGCCCCGAAGCAAGGTATCCATCAGCGGCCATGCCCCAAGCTGTGTCATGTAGCTGGCGTTCCAAGCGGAATCCCCATGCTGGCGGATATCCACCTGGTATTTATGCCACACCGGATGCCTGCCCCGAGTAGCTAAGTCCGCATCGATCACCCGTTTTTTTAGTTGGGCATTTCCGCCCCGCAAGGCATAAGCGTATATGGCTTCAAAAGCAGTGGTATCATATGCCATTTCAGACGCGAAAGGGTATTCCCGCTGGTTTAAAACAGCCATTTTTTCATCCAGAATCCTTTTAAGCGCCTCCGCTTCCTGGGAAAGCCCTTCCTTCAAAAGCGCTTCTTCCAACTGCAACGCATAAGTGCTTTCCCCCATGTTGCCATAGTGGGTAGCCCCTTCTCCCTCCGGGAACATCCAATAGGAAAACATGGCAACAGCATAGCGGTACGCTTTTTCGATATACTCTTTAGGCGTTTTAAGGTTTGGATGCATATAATCCCGCGCGATACGGTAAAGAGCGTAATAAATATTGACAACGTGCACATAGTTATACGCGCGCCATACATCGTCTGCACCGTTTCCGCTCCAGGGTTCAAACATTTCAAACCAAGGTACCATCCGGTGGACGCGGTACCCCGGCTGCTGCGTTAAGCGGTCCAGAATAAAATCCTGTTCAAAAGCACAAAGCACGCTTATTTCAGCATCGTTTGGCATATAAACATTCTTTTGCGCCAGAAAAACCCCGTTAACAAGGCCGATTTCATCACTTCCGCCAGCCATCCAGTTATCATAGGGATTAAACGCCCTGTTCACACGGCGTTTATGGGTTAAATCCCATGCCAGAAGGCCATGGAAGCAGGGATCCCGAGGATCCGTTTCAAACTGCTTTTCAGCGATAAAAGCAGCCTGCTTTTCGTATATATCACCAATAGCCTCCGTGGCAAAAAACGGAAGCCTGGTTTCCCCCTGCCCATCTACCCATTGAAGGCGCACCAACCGCTGACCATAGCCTTGAAAATGGAGCCCGTATACACCCTCGCCAAGGCAAGTAATCCTATCGCCCTTTTCCAAAGCGATTTCAAATGCCCCTCTGCCACTTTGAACATGCAAAAGGACCTCTGTGCCTTTGGGAATCACCATTCCCGGCACCACATCAACCGCAACACCTTTTTGCTCTTTCAGCGCTAGCAAAAGCTCCGATGCATCCATCAAAAAAAACAGAGAAAAGGCATAAACCCGTGTTTCACCGCTTTGAAGACAATCCCCTTTTTTAGAAAGCTCCAGGGAGTAAGCGCCTTCAAAGCTGGCATCCATTCGGTTGAACTCCAAACCCTTATCCACATAGAAATGGCTGATCTGTGTACCAGGCTTGGCAAGCAAAACCAGCATAGGCCCCTGGCCGCAAAGACGCGACCAGGTCACATACGCCCCTTCACCTATCAAACAAACGTTACGTAGCACGTTCTTGGTAAAAATATGCTTTTCACCCTTGCGAAAAGCCTGGTCCATCAACAGCGGCAGCCGCAAATAATCCAGCGCCACAGGTGCAGCCGTTTCGTTTTTCACGGTTATGCGCATGTGAATGGTGTTGTCTTCAACCATAAAGCTGGTCTTGGCATCCAGCCCTGGCGAAGTCAAAACACTTCCCAACCCTTCATAGCCGCCTTCAAACAAACATGGAAATTCATCCTTCAAAAGCAAAAACTCAGTTTCATCAGGGTCTTCCGCACATCGGATGCGCTGGATTTTATCCAAGCTTTCGTTCCAGGCAATGATCGGATGCCCATAGCAAGTAGCTTGTTGGCCTAAATTTCCGGTATCCATACCCTCATATCCTCCGATTGCCTGTTGGCGAAAGCATAAAAAGGAATCGCCTTAAGCGTTAAATCTTTCATTTCCGGGCGGGCCTCCCCATAGAGCATATCCCCAGCTTCAAGCTGCGCGCCTTCTACTTCCATAGGCCGCACGCCTCCAAGAAGGGCCGCTTCAAAAGGTTTTATAACCGGCATCGCTTCTTTTTTTACCCGCAAAGCACCAAGAGGGGCGGGATTATCGGCCCCTTCAAAGCAATAGACCAGTGGCCCGAAAGCCAAAGCAACGCATCCCGCATCCTGCCTGATAGATGGATGAGCATACTGCTTTCTGGCTTCCATGGGAAGGGACAGACGTATTTCCGTTTCCCCAGTAAAATCACGGGAAATAACAGCATATCCGTTTTGGGTGATTCCCGCCAACGGCGTCTCAACGCCGCCGATAGTTAATCTCGCGTTCTTCGCCCAGCCGGGAATGCGGATAGCCAATGTAAACGTTCCATTGCCTTTAATAGAAAAGCACAGTTCTCCATCCCAGGGATATTGGCTCTCATGGGTTATTTCCACCCCGCCAAAGCCTTCAAAAAAAGTGGTTCCGCCTATGAATTGGTGGATCGCGATGCCGCTTTCGTTTTCTTCGTAGGCATATTCCGGCAGTGAAGCGATCAGCCGCGCCAGGTTTGGCGGGCAGCAGGCACAGCCAAACCACTTAGGCCGCTGTGGCAACGCATGGACAAAGCCAGGCTGTTTGCCCGAAAGCCCTGCCACCGTTTCAAGAGGGTTCACATAAAAAAATCGGTCCGCCGTAAGGGACATGCCACTGAGCATGCCATTGTACAAAATCCGCTCCATGATATCGGCAATAGCGCCATCCCGCTTAATTTGAAGCATGGCCTTGCCAAAGAACAGCATGGCAATCGCCGCGCAGGTTTCTGCGTAGGCGCTGTCGTTAGGCAGTTCGTAATCCGACATAAAGGCTTCTCCGTGATGGGTAGCCCCAAAGCTGCCGGTGATGTACATTTTCCTGTTGGCAGCACTCTCCCAAAGGGTTTGGGCCGTGTTCAAAAGCGACTCATCCTCTGTCTCCTTGGCCACATATGCTACTGCAGCATAAAGGTACAGCGCCCGAACCGCATGGCCAACCGCCTCCTTCTGCTGGCGTATGGGTGCCTGACACTGGGCATATTCCCGCCCCAGATCATTTAACCCCTTAAAATGCTCGTCCTTGCCCCGCTTTTCCCGTTCCATATCAAAATAATAAGGCTGGGTTCCCCGCTCGTCGATAAAGAACTTAGAAAGAGCCAAATACCGCTTTTCGCCAGTGGCCAGGTATAAGCGGAACAGGGCTAGTTCAATCTCCGGATGCCCCGGATAACCTCTTAGCTTCCCTTCCCCTGGGCCAAATATGGTATCGATATGATCCGCCATGCGGCACATGATGTCTAAAAACGTTCTTTTCCCAGTGGCTTCGTAATAGGCCACCGCTCCTTCTATCAAATGTCCGGCGCAATAAAGCTCATGGCATTCTTGCAAATTGGTCCAGCGCTTACCCGATTCCTTAATCGTATAGTAGGTATTCAAATAACCATCCGGCTGTTGAGCCTTGCCGATAATAGCCACAATCTCATCGATCTTCTTTTCCAATTGGGCATCAGGGGTGATTTTCAGCTTATATGCCGCCGCTTCGATCCATTTGCCAACGTCGCTGTCCTGAAACACCATGCCATAAAATTCTCCTTGTTGGAGTCCTGCGGCTACACGAAAGTTATCGATGGCATGACTGGGCGCAGCATCTTGCACCCTATCTTCTAAAAGTTCCAACTGCAAGGGGATCATTTCGTTTAAAATAAGCCTTATACGGGCAGACCAAAAATCGTTTTTTTTCAAAGGAAGTGTATAGCGCATACCTTTATCATCCTTTCACGGCACCAAGCATGATGCCCTTGGTGAAATATTTTTGCACAAACGGGTAAATGATCAGCATAGGCAGAACACTTACCATAATGATCGCTGCCTGCAACTGCCGCTGATCCACCGCTTTATCCGATCCATAGGTGCGTTGCACAGCCGAAAGTGCATCCTGAGGCCTGTTTTGGATCAATATCTTCCGTATAACCATGCCAAGCCCCCAGCCTGCTGGATCGGGCATATATAATAAGTAATCATACCATGCCTGCCAGTGTCCAACGGCAATCCAAAGTCCCACCGTCATTAATACCGGCACCGATAAGGGCAAAATGATTTTGTAAAAAATTCGAAAATAACCCGCCCCATCCAAGAAAGCCGATTCCTCCAGATCCGCCGGAAGGGAGCCAAAGAAATTGCGAATAATAAACACGTTATACGCTCCGCAAAGCCCAGGTAAAACCACCGCCCAAATGGTATTGGATAGTTTGAGCGTCTGGGTAACCAGCAGGTAGCTTGGGATCAGCCCACCGCCAAAAAGCATGGTAATCACAAGCATGGTGGTAACACCTTTATTAAGAGGCAAATCCTTTTTAGAAAGGGGATAAGCCATCATGGTTGTTACAACGAGGCTTAAAAAAGTGCCCAGAACAGTGCGATAAACGGTATTGGCGTAACCACGCCAAAGCTGGGTATAGTTCAAAATAGCTTTATAGCTGCTAAGTTCAAAGGATTTAGGGTACCATGCCACGTTAACCGAATAAAGCTGCTCTGTTGTGGAAAGAGAAAGCACAAACTGATTCCAAAACGGAAACGCGCAGATAATGGTAATCAGAAGCATAATAAGAATAAGAAGGATATCAAACAGATGGTCCAAGGTTGTTTTCTTGCTCATAGGTGCCTCCTTACCACAACGTATAGCTTTCTTTATTAATGGCTTTAGCAGCAAAATTCGTTACCAGCATCAATACCAGCGCGATAACGGATTTAAAAAGCCCAATAGCGGTAGAAAGGCTGTAGCTCCTGTCCTGCACGCCAATATTGTATACGTAAGTATCGATAATGTCCGAAACGCTTGATACGGCGGAATTACTCATGTTAAAGATTTGGTCAAACCCGGCGTTTAAAATACCGGACATGGAGAGAATTAATTGAATGGTGATGATCGGTACCAGGTTTGGCAGGGTAATATACCAAATCCGCCTTAGCCTTCCCGCACCGTCAATGGCTGCAGCCTCATACTGTTGGGGATCGATAGCCGAAAGAGAAGCAAAATAAATGATAGACGCCCAGCCAAACCCCTTCCAGATGTCCGTTATCACAAGCAATGCCCTGAAGGTGTCCTTCTTGGCCATCCACATGGTTCTTTGACCGCCCAATGCTTCAACCAGCGCGTTTACCGGGCCATTTAAAGATGTCATATCGATAATAATCCCGGCCATAATCACCCAGGAAATGAAGTGGGGCAGGTAGGAACAGGTTTGAACCATGGACCTGAAACGCCGTCCCGGGGTTTCATTAAGCAATATGGCAAAGATAATCGGCGGAAAAAAGCCGCACACCAACTTTGAAAGGCTGATAATAAGCGTGTTTTCCACCACTGTCCAAAATGTTTTGCTGGCAAACATTTTTTCAAAATATTGAAACCCAACCCAAGGGCTGCCCATGATCCCCAGCTTTAGCTTGAAATCCTTAAAAGCCAGCGTAACACCATACATGGGCATATAGTGAAAGATAATATAGTAGATAATGCCGGGAATCAGCATCAGCAAAAGCACTCTATATTTTTTCACCCGGTAGATAAAACTGCGGTGCGCAAGGGAGCGCTCCTTCGTCTTGACAACCGTACTCATCCGTCATCTCTCCTAAAAAAGGGAGGGCGGTTGCCCTCCCCGTAAAAATGTTGACGTTATTTCAAATACAGATCGTAGATCGCCTGTGCTTCTGCCATAATTTCCGTGCCGCCAGCAGCAAGCCATTCTTCCACATACGCATCAAAGGCATCCAGTTCCACATTGCCAAGGATAATATCGGTGAACACTTCTTCACCCTTAGGCAGATCGGCAGCTTTTTCGTTCCACACAGGACGCACAAAGTTGCCCATGATATTGTACTTGCCTTCGCTCATTTCGATCAGCTCCGCACGCAGCGTCAGCGTTTCCTGATCGAACTCAATGGCATCGTGCAGCGACGGTTCGTAGCCGAACAGTTCCAAGGAGGGGAAGCGGTAATCCGCACCTACGCCAAACTGGAATAGCTTATCTTTATCATAGCCTTCTGCGTAAACACGATCCCCATTTTCATCCTTTAAGAAGGTGGTGCCTTCCAGGCCCCAAAGCTCTGCTTCGTAATAGGAAGGATCGCCTAGAATGCCATCGAACACCTGCATGTATTTGATCAGCTTTTCTTCTTGGCCCTCCAGTTTTTTGGAGAACATCAGACCAACACCCGCCAAGGGGTTAAAATTCATAATACCCTGATCGCCATTGGGGCCGATGGGACCGCTTGTGGCTACCCAGCTGGCATCAGGCACGATATCGGTAATATCTTGATACTTGCCGGTAAAGATGGTCAGCCAGTTCTGCCAAGTCACAGCTGTTTTGCCCGTAACCACCTTGTTCATTACCTGATCGAAGCCGTGGGTTACCCATTCAGGATCGATAACGCCTTCTTGGTACAGGTCCCGCAAAAGGGCCAGTACTTCCTTGGTCTCGGGTTCAATATTTCCATACACAACTTTGCCATCCTTGGCATAGAACAGATCCGGATACACGCCGTAAGCGCCAAAGAATGGGCTGAAGCCCCAGGATACGCTGTTGGTGATCCCAAGGTATCCGTAGGTATCGTCAATGCCGTTACCATCAGGGTCTTTAAATGTGGCATCCCTCATAAACTGGATCACTTCATCCAGGGTTTCGGGCGCCTTGTCATAACCCAGCTTATCAAGCCAATCCTTGCGCAAGGCCATGTAGCAGAAAGTGGCCAAGTCTACCTTCGCGTCGGGAATTGCATAGATTTTGCCCTCTACTTTATATAGATTCAACGCGTTATCCCCGAAGATTTCCGGGTATTTTTCCGTCCAGGCGATATAATTGGGCATATACTTGCGAATCATGTCTTCATCCAGTTCCAGAAGCAAATCTTCTTCTACGAACTGGGTATACAGTCCCTGGCCGATAGCCTGATCCCGAATCCATTCCGGTTCAGCCCCGGACATCATAGACAGGTTCAGCCAATCCAAATAGTCTGTGGAACCTACACCGCGCACATGGATATCGAACTTAATGTTGAAATCGTCTTCGATCTTCTTTAGGTAATACCCATCGGAATGATTCACCACTTCTTCATTGCTCGCCCAGAGCTGCAAGGTAATAGCATCTTGGGCAAGTGCCCCAAAAGGCACGCATCCAATCAACATCATTGTTACCAGTAAAAGCGAAACCAGCTTACGCATTTGATAACCCCCTAGAATATTAATAATAGGATTTCACGGCGATCGTACGCATCGTCCGTGTGTTTCTGATTGCATTTTAATCCGTTTGACCATAATTGTCAATATGTTTTTAATCATTTTTTTCATTTTGTGATAAATGTTTTTTCCTGACACATATGCTCAAAAAACGTTCGCAATTCTGTTGTTGCAAGATAAAACGGCTTTTGATATAATGATTAACGTATTAATCACATTGAGGTGAACAATGATTACATTATCCGACATCGCCGCCGAATTGGGTGTCTCCACCGCGACAGTTTCCAACGCTCTTAAAGGGAAGGGCCGCATTGCCCCAGACAAGCGCCTGCTTATTCAAAAAACAGCCGCCGATATGGGCTATGTACTCAGCGGAAGCTCAGGAAATCCAGAAGACAACATTGTTATTATCACAGAACAATCCGACGTCAACTTTTGCAGTGAGATTCTGCGCGGTATTGTAAAAGAATCCCAAAAAAGCGAAAGCCTTTACCCCATATACGATCTGGGCATTCTGACACGTGGCATCAAAAGAGAAGCAGATGGGAAGACCTTGGCCCAGCCCATGCAAAAAGTGTTGGACAAGCTACCGCCCTATACGTCGGGTATCATTTATATATCCCAATACCCAAGGGATATCCATGGCCTGTTTGATGATGTTTCCATGCCGGTGCTGTTTGTCTTCGGCACCGGCGAAAAAGACCGCATCTCCATTAATTACAACGACCAGCAAGGTGCATTCCTTGCAGTAAGCCACCTGATCGCTGCTGGCCGAAAACGCATCGCCATGCTCAGCGGTCCTATCGATTCCAAATCCATGAATCACCGCTTATACGGCTACCAAAAAGCCCTTATCGAGCACAAAATGGTCTTCGATCCAACCTTGGTTTTAATCGGCGACTGGGAAATCGCCTCCGGCTATCAGCGCACACTGGAATTGCTTCAAATGGAAAACCGCCCCGATGCCATTTTCGCGCAAAACGAAACCATTGCCCTTGGCGCCATGCGTGCGCTTTCAGCACACGGTCTCCGCGTTCCAGATGACATTGCCATCATCGGCTTTGATAACACCACCGTTGCCACAACTACCACCCCGGAGCTTAGCAGCGTATCGCCGCCTTTTTGCCAAATGGGCGAAACCGCCGTACACACCATGCGCGAGCTGCTTCGCGGCGAACATAATGGCTTAAGCAACAGCATCCTTCTTCCCTGTACCCTGATCCATCGCGAAAGCACCTGATTATCACATATTAAAAACAAAGCATAAGCTCCTTGTAAGCGAGTGCAGGGAGCTTATGTTTTGCTCTGCAGCCAAAAGAATTGCGACCCCTCAAAAGTATTGCGGATTTACAATCTGGTCGATTATACATATACTTTCCACATGAACCAAGGCTGGTTAAACTGCCACCATTATCCTCATCATGAGGGTAGGCTCCCTTATGTCTATGGGGTTTGAAAAATCCTATTTGCTTCAAAACGATTTAAACAGCACTTGCTCCGAAACCATCGCCACCTATGTATACAAAATAAGCTTAGTAGGTTCTGCCCAACACAGCTATTCCGCGCCACCGGCTTTTTACACTCGCTGGTTAACTTGGTTTTGCTGGTAGGCTTTAACTGGCGGCTCAGGCATGGCATCAGATGTGCACCGAGCCACGTTGATAAAATACACTTCCATCATTGTAAGTGCCTTGCCAATGATGACCCTGTACCCTTTCATTCAAAAGCATTTTAAGAAAGGCGTTATGGCCGGCACCATTAAAGGTTGATTTATGCCTTTAAAAGGGTAAAATAGTAAAAGGAAGCTTTCAAAAAGAACTCAACGCCATAGGACTTGAAGCCTTGCATGAAAGCGACCAACGCACTTATGACAACTACATGAGCCAGTGATAAAGCCTAAAGGCCTGCCAAATCATAGGAAAGAGAGGCATACCATGAACAGCGGATTCTATTCAAAGGCACTCCCCGATCCTTTTTTAAGGGAGGACGGCAGCCGGATCACCTCGCCCGATCATTGGGCTTCCCAGGCTATGTATATCCGGGAATTGGCGCAGCACCATATGTACGGCCAATGGCCGGGGAAAGTAAAATCGATTAAAGGGGATATAACACGAAAAGAGGTCTGCTACGATGGCAGCCTGGTCCGCATGCGGGAATTCATCACGCTGACCATCGATGACCAATGGACAGTCAATGTGGAAATATACCGCCCTCTCTTGCCCCACAAGGTGCCCGTTATCGTATACAATGCAAGCCGCCATTGGTTCCGTTCCCCCATTGAAAACGAAGTAACGGCAGCTGGCTATGCCATTGCCTCCTTTGACCGGGAAATGCTCGTGCCTGATTTAAGCCTGCCCCAAACCACCCAAAGGGCAAAAAATGCCTTTTATCCCACATTCAACTGCGGTGATATTATGGCATGGGCCTGGGGCCATAGCCTGGTAGCGGATTACCTTGAAACCTGCAATTGGGTCGGTGAACTCATCTGTACCGGCCATTCGCGGGGCGGCAAAGCAGCCCTTTGCGCTGGCATAATGGACGACCGCTTTTGTATTGTGGCGCCTATTGGCTCCGGTTGTGGCGGCGCAGGCTCTGCCCGCTTCCTTGGCACCAGCGATGGCAGCCGCCAAGACCCCACCCGCTGCGAAACCATTGGCAAAATGAAATCCCTCTTCCCCAGTTGGATGGGGGGCCACTACGGCGATTATGGTACCAAAGAGGAACCCTATCCAACCGGCGACGAAGTTTGCCGCTTCCCCCTTGACGCCCACATGCTGCGCGCTGCCTGTGCACCCAGGGCTGTGTTTAATTCGGAAGGCGATACAGATCACTGGTGCAACCTTTTTGGCACCCAGCTATGCTGGCAGGCCTCCCAAAAGGTGTTCGATTTTCTGGGTGTCCCCCAGCGAAACGGCTTTCACGTGCGTCCTGGCGGGCACGCATTCAATGAAGCCGATTGGGCAGCACTGGTGGATTTTTGCGATATGGTTTTAGGCAAAAACCCTACCATGGTTCAAAAAAAACTAAACAAGCCTTATTTTGAAATTCAGGAGGATGATTATGCCCCTTGGGCCAAATAAACCAAGTGGAATGACACACAGGCGGGCACGTTTTTCGCGTGCCGTCCAACCTTTCAGAAGGTATTTTCACTATGAAATCCACCAAATCCCAGCCGTTTTGGATTGCTGCGAAAACGACCATACCCTTTCCCGCAAATCCGTTATTGAGGGGCCACGGCGGTAACCTGGATGTGCAAGAAATGGGCTGTATGCTTTCTGCCAGCTATGCTCCCCTCAGTATTCAGCCAGCCTTTCAAACCCGATAGACGCCCTTAATCCTTGTGGTGGCACGGCCGCCAAACTGCAAGCGGCCATCCATTACCCGCAGCTGCACCGCATTGTACTCTCGGTCTGAACCGCCCTGTTCAATCATTACAGGTCGCCCGTCCCACAGCCCATTTTTTATCATATAGCTGCCAAAGGCACTGTTGCCAGAGCCTGTGGCTGGGTCTTCCAAATAACCAAAGCGCGGAGCAAATACCCTTGTATGGGCAACAGCCTCCTTGTTCACTGTTTCCATACAATAAATAAGTATAATATCTATTTCACTTTCTTCACAAAAACGTTTCAAGCTATGTTCCAAAGGGAACAGCTCAACCTCGTGTTTAAACTGAGATATGGGGATGATCAGCGTACGCAGGCCTGCGTCAATCACATCAATCGGCTTTTCCCGGTTAATGCCGCCAATAGGCAAATCTAAGGCCTTTGCGATATCACTTTCATTCAATTGCGTACCAATGTGCTGGGCTTGAGGCGCGTCGATAAATACCGCATCATGCTGGGCGATTTCATTATAAGCGCAAAGCAGGCCCTTTTGCGCTGTGTGAAGGTGTATTTGCTTTTGCTGCATAAGGCTTGGGTTTTCCCTTATCAGTCCATAGAGGCACGCCACAGTACCATGACCGCAAAATGCCACCTGGCATTCAGAAGAATAATAGGCAAGCCAAACGCTTGATTCGTTCATCTGTTGGCAAAACACCATTTCCGATACGAAACCCTTGTGCTGCCTGGCAATCTCCTGCATCTGGGCATCGGTAAGCGCGTGCTTATCCTCCAGCCATATGCATGCCGCAGGATTACCCAATGAAGAACCGAAAGTAAAAGCATCCATTTTTCGGTATTGGTATTCTTTCATAGGGCATCTTCTCCTTTTGCTTGAATCTATTTTCAACTCCCGCCATTTTAACATGCCGTAACCCTGATGTAAACAAGCGTAGCAGAGGCCGCCGCCCGTATCGGCTGGCATTTATGGCCTGATTGTGCTATACTCTGGCCATAAATCTATTTTAAAGAGGATAAATGTGTTTAAAATGAATTTAAGCGAACGAATCATTCGCCAGCGGATGCATGGGCTGTACCTGTCCCGAAGCTGCGAGGATATCTACACCCTTTCTCATGAACTGCTGGGGCTGCATAGCTGGTTTTACCGCAACGTGCCCTTTTCCGCACTGATTCGCGGGGCGGATATAAACGGTTGGAAAACAGATTTGACTAAAACCTGGCTCTACCGAGGAACCTTGCATGCCGTGGTGTACGAGGATTTGCCGCAGTTGCTGGCCCTCCATCCTGGCGACTCCTACCTTGCGCGCTATTTTGGCCAGGAAACGGTTGAAAGCATGGCCAGCGAGGTTCTGCGCTATATGGAGGATGGGGTCTATTCCCGCGCTGAATTCCGCCGCATTTTCGCGGCATCCTATGACGCAAACGTGGTCGATGCTATGTTTTCACCCTGGGGCGGCATTTTTGTACATCTGGCCAGACTTGGCAAAGTCGCCTTTCGGGATATGGCCAGCCGGGATTTCGATCTGATATCCGCGGAACCAACCCAAACCTTCGACGAGGTATTGCCTCAGCTGCTCCGCAACTATTTCACCGTGTACGGCCCAGCAACGCTGGGAGATGCGGCGTTGTTTTTCGGTCTTTGGAAAGACCAAGTTAACAAGCTGCGTAAATTACCCCTTGATGAATTTGATTGCTTTGAATTCGATGGCAGCCGCTATTACCATTGCGGTGAGCCAGATATGGCCGATATTCCGGAAATGACTCTGCTTTCAGGCTTTGATCCATTTGTCGTATCCTATTGCGAAAGAAGCATAGTACTGCCGGCTGAATACAAAAGCAAGGTAATTTTGAAGTCTGGCATATGTAACCCTACCATCGCGTTAAACGGCCACGTAGCCGGGATTTGGAACATAAAAAACCACGAGCCCATGGTCGAATTTTTCGCCCCTCAACCCAGCCAGCTTACATCGGCTGCACTGGACAAGGTGGATGCCATCCGGTGGCGGGTAAGGTAATTGGCTTGCCATTTGCCGTTTTTCGCAATGCTGCAGCCTGCAAAAAACCCGTTCCCGGTTGTGCCGAAAACGGGTTCCTCAATTGACTGAGAAGAGCAGCTCATCTGCTCTTATTTTATTGTGCCATCATCTGGGTTAAATAGCTCATGGCGGAGGTTAAGGTGGAGGTGGATACATCCGTTTGGTTCAGCGCACCCTGCAGGTTTTGAATCGCGCCCAAGAGATTGTTGTAACTATCGGACCCAACCTCCATGTTATTCAGCCGCTCCTGGGCCGAAACAAGAAGCCGTTCCGCATCGGGGCGAAGGGTGTTTTCTACAACGTAACTGGAACCTTGGGCGGTATTGGCATTGTGAATATTGCATGCCACAGTAAGGTTCAGGGCGTTGTTTTGGTTGGCATCGCCAGAATACCTTAAGGTAGAGAAGGCGCCAAGGTATTTGGTAAGGGTATCGTTGTACTTGGTGCCAATCAAGTCGTAGAGAGGATGGCCCTTGGGAATAATGACCACGCCCCGGGTTTGAATGGCGTAGTTGGGGCAATATTCTGTGGCCAGCATACCGCTTTCGGTGCAGACTGTCATGGTTTTGTGCATCTGGCACTCGGTAATCGGCTTGGAACTGGCAGCCCAATAATCGGTTACGGTACCGTATTTGTTCAGATCGCTCTTTTGGCAGGCGGCGGTGGCCAGTTGGCCCGACACCACGCAGGTGGTAACCTTTACCAGGCCGTAATCCTCCGCGCTGCCTTCTAAAATATCTTTGTTGGGCAGGTCTTTGTGAATCTTGGTCATATAGCTCTTCCAAATGGGAATAGCGCCGTTGCCGCCAGTGGTTTTGGAAGACAGAGGTTTATAGTTATCGTGACCTACCCAGATTGAAGAAACATAGTAGCCCGTCATGCCGCAGAAGAACACGCCCCGCTGGTCGGAGTTGGTGCCTGTTTTGCCACCGACGGTTTGGCCGCTTAGCTTAGCTGCGGTACCGGTACCGGACGAAACAGCGGTTTTAAGCATATCCACGATCATATAGGCAGTGGAAGGTTTGAACACCTGCCGGCGTATCTGCCGCTGATGGCTATCCCAGACAACGTTGCCGTTGGAATCGGATATGCCAAGGAACGAAAGAGGCTCTTGATACACCCCTCCATTGGCTAATACACCAAAGGCAACCGCCATCTGCACGGGGGTAATGCCGCTGGAGCCTAAAGACAGTCCATAGGGCGTGGCATCGATATTGGCCTTATCTATGCCCATTTGCAAAAGGTAATCCACAGAACGATCCACACCCACCATGGTCATCAAGGTTTGGGCGGCGGCGGTGTTGTGGGAATTGTTCATGGCGTTTCGCAGGGTTTCGGGGCCGGTGTAGCCACCGCCGCCGTAGTTTTGCGGCCAGTAATCTTCGCCCTTGGAATTTTTCCAGCCGGAAATGGGCACGGGCATATTAAACACCACCGAAGCGGGAGAACCGCCCAGTTCAATGGCCGGAGCGTACACAGCAATAGGCTTAATAGAGGAGCCTACAGGCATTTTCATATCCGTCGCCCGGTTCAGGGTCTTTTTTTGTGTAGGCCGCGTACGTCCGCCTACAATGGCTTTCAGTTCCCCTGTACGGTAATCTAATACCACTGCGGCGGCCTGGGGCTGGACGATTTCGGTATAGGTGCCGTCGGCATTACGGGAACGGTAGACCTTGTCGGCAGGGTCACGGGTTTTGGGGTAGCTGTCATGGTTTTCCAGGGTGGATTCCACGGTTTCTTGAATATCCGTATCGATGGCCAGACGCACACGGTAGCCGCCAGTGCGGAATTTCTGTTCCATTTTATAGCGGTTTTCCGTAGTGTTATCAAGCTTTTCCAACGTGAGGAACGCATCCACAATATCCTTTACGGCATATTCCACATAATGGGCGTATTTATACATGCCAGTGCCTTCCGCAGGCGCTGTTTGCAAAACGCTGGCGGTAGCCGGGTTCAGGGCATCTTCATATTGCTGCTTGGTAATGAATTGGCTATCGTACATACAGCGCAAAACATAG
This sequence comes from Eubacteriales bacterium, assembly GCA_031556065.1. Taxonomy (GTDB): domain Bacteria; phylum Bacillota; class Clostridia; order Christensenellales; family Aristaeellaceae; genus JAVBTR01. The sequence goes on from JAVBTR010000001.1 coordinate 62,448, forward strand.
TTGGTACGGTTGTTGGTAATGGCGGCGTAATCCACCGTATCGGTGTTCTCCCGCAGATAGAAATTACGGCGGGGGTTATAGTAGTAGGGGTTTCTTGTCATCCCTGCCAGCATGGCGCATTCGCGAAGGGTAAGGTCCTTTAAGGCCTTGCCAAAATAGCCGTTGGCGGCCACCTGCACACCATAATAGTTTTCGCCTAAATAAATGGTATTTAAATAGGCTTCCAAAATTTCCGATTTTTCATAGGTGGCTTCCAATTGCATGGCCAGGTAGGCTTCTTGAATCTTGCGCTTATAGCTTTGCTCATCAGATAAAATGGTTTGCTTAATGAGCTGCTGGGTAATGGTGGAACCACCTTGGGTGGATGAAGAAGACAGGTTGGATACAAAGGCGCCAACGATACGCTTTAAGTCCACCCCATTATGGGTGAAGAAGCGGCCATCCTCACAGGCCACAAAAGCGTTTTGCAAATAGGTGGGCATGGCGCTGATGGAAACCATGATCCGGTTTTCAACACCCTTGTACTCGGTGATCAGATTGCCGTTGGCATCGTAAATGAAGGAGGTTTGCGCCTGTTCATCCAGTTTGGCCAAATCCAGCGTTGGCGCGGTTTCCACATAGCCCTTGGCAATGCCAACCACCACCCCCACCGCGCATAACCCGGCGACGACCACCAGCAAAACCAAAAACCGAACCGCGTTGACAAAAACCGACAGCCCGAAGTTGGGTTTTCTGGTACGGGGTTTAAAGATGGTGCGGCGGTAAATCTTTTCTTCCGGTTCTTCATAAACCAGATCGTCTTCATAGTATTCTTCCTGGTATTCTTCCTCGTAGGGAACCGTTTCCCCCTCATAAGGCTGATCGTAGAGGGAACGGGCATCATATGTATTGGCGGTTTCGCCTTGAGTGTATTGTTCTTCCCCATTATTCTGCGGGGGTTGCTTGTACCTTGCCAATGGATCGCCTCCCGGATATAAATTGATCCTTTTGATTATAACACATTTTTGCCTTGGAGTACAAAAGAGTTTACAGGCATAACATATAAACGAAGGAGTGATGGAATTGGTTGCATTGAAAACAAAAAATTTTCGAGTCATAGCGATTGTACTGCTTTTACTATTAGCACTGATTATTTTCATGGAAAACAATATTTCGCAGATGCTCCTGGATAAAAGCTATGCGGACGCTTACGCCATGGCCGTAGAGGTGCTTAACAGCGCCGCAGGGCAACTCATGAAATCCGGCATCACCTACGAGGATTTAATGACAGTGAACTGCGACACTGCGGGTCGGATCACGTTTTTGCAGGCAAATACCGTGCGCATGAATGAATTGGCTGTGGAAACAGCCTTGAGGGCACAGGAAATGCTGGCCAACCAAGATAATAAATACGTCAAAATCCCCTTAGGGGCAGCCCTTGGCATCAGCACTCTGGCGGGCGCTGGGCCGAAAATCTCGGTGCAGATCGTGCCCGTTGGCGCGGTGGCCACCCGGTTTTCAACGGAATTTGAATCCGCAGGCATCAACCAAACCAGGCACCGCATTATGCTCACATTGACTGCCACAGTGCGCCTGGTGATTCCTACCGGTACGCAAAAGGTGGAGGTGTCTACCCAATTGCCCGTGGCAGAGAGCATCATTGTAGGGGAAGTTCCAGATAGCTTTGTGGATATCAGCACCGGAAAGGATATGCTAAACCTGGTGCCATAAGGCTAAAAACTTGTAAAATCATGGCTTTTTCGCGTTTTATTTTGCCCAATGCCACGCCCATTTGCTTGACACGAAACCATCAATGCACTAGAATCCCATCTTTGACAGTCGGAAAAAAAGCCCTAGACCCATTGAAACATAAGGGGCCTAGGGCTTTTGTGTGCATTAAAAAATTACGTACTGTGAATTAAGCTTTGGTCAATTTCGCAATTTTCTTAAAGGCTTTTAAGGAAAGAAGATTGTAATCAGTTCGGAAGTGAAAAGCATCGTGGAGAGCATCGGTCAAATCGGTGCGAGTGTAAGTGGGAAGATAGCCATCGCCAGGGATTTTGAAGAAGTTCATATGATACATTTTAATACCGGCTTTGAAAATAGTATGCACAATGAAGAATGATTCAGGTCACAAGAAAAACCTGCTTTATTTGTATGCCACAACTCAAAGTTTCTCCGTAAACGCGATAAGGTATCATTTTGTGTGTATGTGCGAAAAGGCAACAGAAAGTGATACTTTTTCGCATCTTGTGCTTATTGCCTTTAAAGTTATCCCGGCTTACAATAAGGGCAAATAAAACTTCAAAGGGGGATACACCATGCGTAAACCATTGAAAATGCTTGCTCTTTTAACTGCCCTGCTGATGCTCATTTCCGCCGTGCCCTTTAGCGCTTTAGCGGAAGATGTGACCCTTCGTATGTCCTGGTGGGGCGGGGATGCCCGCCACGAAGCGATCCTAAAGGTGATCGAGCTGTTCCAAGAGCAAAACCCCGGTGTGAAGATTGAAGCCGAATATTCCGCCTTTGCCCAATACCGGGATAAGTTCAACATCCAACTAACCTCCGGCGCTTCCGCCGACATTATGGCTGTTGACCAGCCCTGGGCAGACGGCATCATCGCCAGCGGCGATTACTTCCTGGATTTGAGCCAGTACCCGGAATTGATCGACATGGCTGCCTTCGACGATTTCATCGTGGATAACTTCTGCCAGTATGGTGATAAGGTGTTCTTCGTAGCCGGCGGCATCAACGGCATGGGCTCCCTGGTGGATTTTGAATCTCTCAAGGAATACGGTCTTACCGGCGATGAAACCACCTTTACCTGGGACGATCTGATCGCCCTTGGCAAAAAGGTTCACGAAGCCAATCCCGAGCAATACCTTTGCTGCGTAGACAGCAAGCAAGCTGCCCTCTATTATGCCCGTGTTTACCTGCGCCAGCTTACCGGCCGCCAACTGATCAACGACGATGGCACCATGGGCTGCACCCGGGAAGAATTGGCCGAAGCTTTAGGCCTGGTGGATACACTTTATAAGGAAAGCATTTTTCAGCCCATCGCTGAAAGCGGCGTATATAACAACACTATGACCCAGAACCCCTCCTGGATCGATCGCAACATGTTCATGATCTTAGGCCGCACCTCCGTTATGACAGATATGTCCGCAAGGCTTGTAAAGGAAGACGGCTCCTACACTACCCAGGGCTTCCTCATGCCCAGCCTAGAAGGTGGCGTGGAAAGCGGTATCGAAGTTCGCCCTTCCATTCTTTACGCTATCAGCAAAAACTGCGCCGCTCCCGAAGTAGCAGTGAAGTTCTTAAGCTTTATGTTCACCAACACAGAAGCTGTTAAGGTACTCAAAGCCAACTACTCTATCCCTGCCAGCGAAAAGAGCCGAGAAATCGCCAACGAAGCAGGCGTTCTGGACGAAGCCTCCTTTAAAAACGTAGAATACTCTTTAGCCAATGCAGGTTCCATGCTCAACTCCTGGTCTTCCAACACGGAAGTGGAAGCCATGTTCACCGAGATCATGGAAAAGATCGCCTACGGCCAATACAGTGATATGCTGGAAGCCGCCGACGAAGTCATCGACCGTATTGCGGATATCGTGGAATCCAACTCCTAATTCCAATGAATGATCGGCTGGGGCGGGATGAAATCATCTCCCCCAGCCACTTTTAAACATCCCGGCGCAACGCGCCTCTATTGTGAGGAGGGTTTAAATGACAAGTGATAAAGCGGTAAAGCGCAACCGCCGACTGATAAGTGAACGCGGCCGCTGGACAGGTTTTTTCTATATTTTGCCTTGGCTTATCGGGTTTTTATTTTTGCAATTGTACCCCTTTTTGTCATCCCTTTTTTATTCCTTCACCAAATATTCCTTTGGCAAGACCCCGGAATGGATCGGCCTTGATAACTATATCCGTCTGTTCACTAAGGATACCCAGTTTATAAGCACCATGTGGATCACTGCCCGCTATGCCCTGATTTCCGTTCCGGGGAAGCTGGCCTTCGCCCTTTTGATCGCCATGGCGCTGAATGTGAAAGTCCGCGGTATCGGTCTTTACCGTACCGTTTACTATATGCCCTCCATCTTAGGCGGTAGTGTGGCTGTATCTGTCTTATGGCGGGTGATGTTTATGCGCAGCGGCGTTATCAACCGCGCCATCGGCACCCTTGGCATTTCTGCGGTAGACTGGCTTACCGACCCATCTATTGCACTTATCACCATCAGTATGCTGCAAATCTGGCAATTCGGCTCCGCCATGGTGATTTTCCTGGCAGCCTTAAAGCAAATCCCCCAGGAATTATATGAAGCTGCCAATGTGGATGGGGCCGGGATATTTCGCAAGTTTTTCTCCATTACCCTGCCCCAGATTAGCTCCGTATTGTTTTTTAACCTGATTATGCAATCTATCCAGGCGTTGCAAAACTTCACCTCCGCTTTTGTGGTCACCAACGGCGGGCCTATGAAATCCACTTACATTATCGGCATGAAGCTCTACGATGACGCCTTTGTAAACCGCAAGATCGGCTACGCCTCAGCGGAATCCTGGGTGCTGTTTGCGGTGATCCTGGCCTTAACACTGATCGTCTTTAAATCTTCCGATACCTGGGTCTATTACGCCGATGGAGGTGAAAACGGATGAAGCTTGGAAAACGACAGTTAAAAAGCTTTTTACGCCACTTTTTCCTAATCGTTCTGGGGCTTTTGCTGGCTTACCCCATCATCTTCATGTTCTTTGCCTCCTTTAAAGAATCCAACGAGATTTTCTCCTCCCAAAGTCTTCTGCCCCAAAAATTCCTGTTTGAAAACTATTTAAACGGTTGGAAAAGCGGGGCCACAGGGGGCGTGACGTTTACAAACTTTTACTTAAACACCTTTGCGGTGGTGGTGCCTGTGGTGTTTTTCACCCTGGTATCCTGCTCCCTGGTGGCCTACGGCTTTGCCCGTTTCAATTTTCCTTTCAAAAAGATCCTTTTCCCTATGATGATCGCAACGCTGATGCTGCCAAACACCGTTATCATCATCCCACGGTTCATGCTGTTTAACTCCCTTGGCTGGCTTAACAGCTACCTGTCCTTTATTGTTCCGGCCATCTTCGCCTGCTATCCCTTCTTTATTTTTATGATCATTCAATTTTTAAGAGGTATTCCTTTATCGTTGGATGAATCGGCCAAGATAGATGGCTGCAGTTCGTTGCGCATTTTTGGGTCTATTATTTTGCCACTGATGAAACCTGCCATTTTCTCCGCCGGGCTTTTCCAAACCATGTGGACCTGGAATGACTTTTTCAACCAGCTGATTTTCCTCAATTCCCCCAGCAAATACACCCTGGCCCTGGGTCTTCGCTTGACCATCGATGCCTCCACAGAGGCCGTTAAGTGGAACGAAGTCATGGCCATGTCCGTATGCTCTATCGCCCCACTGGTGATCCTGTTCTTCACCTGCCAGAAATACTTTGTGGACGGCATTGCCAACTCGGGCATTAAAGGTTAAAAGGAGGCACCTGTTATGAAACAAAACGAAGGCTTATTGTTTTATCTTTCCGGGGAAACGGGAACCGTGCCAGATGTAGCCAATGGGAACCCTGTTCCCAATTTTTTAAGAAGTGTAGAAACCATTTCAGATGGGGTAGGCGGCGGGAAAGCCCTGCGCTGTCTGCCAGATCAATTGTTAGCTTTCTGGGCGCCTGGGAACATTTACAGCCAGTGCGGCACCGTTTCTTTTTTCTGGCGGCCCCGCACAGCGCTTGGGGAAACGGAATTTCCCCTGTTTAGGGTCTCCTTCGCCGATCATTCCAGCTGGGATTCCCTCTTCATGCGCATCGATTGGAACGGCCATGGCATCGATGCCTTTGTAACGGATATCAATTTAAGCCGTCTCCGTGTCTCTCAGCGGTTTGAAACCATTCCGGAAAAAGACCAATGGTTCCATCTAGCCTTTGCCTGGGATGAAAAGATAGGGGTGAGGCTCTATTTAAACGGCGTTCTGGCTGCGCAAAAGGATGGTCAGGCCCTTTTATATGCGGGGCTGGACCAGTTCGGCACCCATTCTCGGATCATCAGCAACGCCCAGGTGCAATCCAGCTATAACTATATGCGTACCGGGGATTTCGACGAATTGATGATCTTTGACCGCATGCTGAACAATGAACAGATAAAAGGGCTCAGCGCCCTTGAAATACCTGTACTTCCGGCTTTGCACCGCACCCTTGAAGATGAAACTATGAACGCCCAGTGGCAGCGTCGCTTCGGTTTTGATGGTCCGGCAGTGCCTTTCCTATCCCACCCGGCAACAGTGGCAAAAAAAGTGGAAATTCACGATGCATGGGATTTAAAACGGTGGTGGTGGAAAGCCTGCGACGGCATTCGCGAAACCACCTGGCCCGGGGTTTACAACCGTTCAGGCCTCACCGGACGACTAGATTATTTCGTTTTGCCCGATTGGGATTGCTATTCCATTTCCGGCAAAGAGATCACCTTTGAGCCTCTTGCCGATACCTATTGGAATCATATGGAGTTAAGCGGTGCAGCGGAAGGCAATCTGCGCATTCATGGCAGGCTGGAAGAAACCCTCACCACCCGCCGTGAAAGCTGCGAGCGCAGCGTGCTTCGTCTTGCGGAACCCGCGAGAAACGTATCCATTACCTTTACAAACGATGTGATTGAGCAGCCTATTGGGGACATCACCCTACTACACGTGCATCCGGGCTGTATCCCAGATGAGGCAACCCTTGAATCCTTCTCTTTTTCTACGGATTCTGGCCAAGACTCCACCGCCATCGATGAAATTCGGCAATTCATTAAGGGCCGATTCATGGCTGATGAACAAGCCCTGCTAATAGGACAAAAGAACGGCACCCCCATCAATGCCGCTGCCGGGCTGCCTCTATATCATTTTGCTATGCCCTATACCCAGGAAAACACTTGGGGAATGGATGGCCTGCTTTTAGACCTGCCCGCCCTTTCTTTTAAAGGGGAGGAAAGTGCGCTTGTGACCGTGCAAGTGAAAGACCCGCTATGGATATATCGGGATATGATCCACTTCACCTTCGCCTTAAAAACCGGTATGCCAAAGAAACTCTTCCTAGACACTCGTGACCGCATTTTGCCTCAGGGGCATGCCCTTTACATGACCATCGCTTTTTCCACTCCCCCCGATTCCCTTTCGGGACTGAATGCCGCCATTGTATATAAGCCTTACGAATGTGCCAAGATGGAGCATATCGCCGATCGGTTTATACAAGTAAAGGACAATTATGCCAACTTGGTAGAGGAAAACCCATCCAACGAGCATTTCAACATGTATAACCGTTTCAAAGCCGATTTAGAGGACTTATTGCGGGTAGCGCCTGATCATCGGCTGGCGCTGGAATATTACTATGACAAATTCAAAGTAAACCCTCCTGCCATTTCCTTCGCCCCCTGCCCGGAAGGAATTCCCCTTTGGGCCTGGCGGCAAACGGAATACATGGGCTACATTAAGCGCTTCCTTCGCTGGTGGATCGACAAGAGGCAGATCGAAAACGGCGAGTTCGGCGGCGGCCTTTCCGATGACGGGGATTTGACAGCCTGGTGGCCCGGCCCGGCCATGGCAGGGATCATGCCGGAAAAGATTAAAGCCTCACTTCTTACAGAAATGGAAGCATTTTACGATCAGGGCATGTTCTCCAACGGCCTATGCGCCATCCAAACCGATCAATTGCACACCCTGGAAGAGGGCATCCAGGCCCTAGGGCAGTGCCTCACGTTGGACCCTGCCTCCCCCAAACAGCTTGAGCGGGCCATGGAAAATGCCCGAGGCTTGAATTTTATTACAGGCATTACAGAGGCCGGACACCGCCACGTGCTTAGCGGTTATTATTCCGGCACAAGGCTTTCCACCGAAAAAGCCTGGGCCTATTCCGCTTCGGATTCCTTCCACGTATTCCATCCGGCTTACATGCTGGTGCGGTATAATGGCAACCTCAAGGCAAGGAAACTGATTCTGGAAACAGCCGATGGCATGCTTTCCCATTTCGACGGCAGCCGCCTCCACGTACAGATTGATCTTGAAACCGACACCGATTCCATTCACGAGCGCACCCGAGAATGGCCGCTATTCTATGCTGCCTGGCGCTTTACGGGGGAGGAAAAATACCTCAAGGCCATTTACGACCAGAGTCTTCTATCCCTTCCCCAAGATCGGCTTGCAGAAACCAAAGCAGCCCAGGAACAGCATCTGGTGGAAAAATACGAAAAACTAATCCGCCAAGCAGCCCTTCGGGAATACATCAATACCGATGCCCAATTGTGGGTAGACCGATGCGTTATCGACATCGCCGCCATTCAAGAGGATCGCATTGGCGGTGTGGGCCACGAGCGCTTTTCATTATTTCCAAGACATTTCCTTCGCTGGCAATTTGCCCCCGGCCAGGAAACGGATGTGGCTATCTTAGTCACCCACGCCAGCCCCGAACGGCTTGCTTTAAGGGCCTTCAACATGACAGATTCCCCCATCACCGCCCAAATGGGCTTGGAAGATGTACTGCCTGGTGAATGGCGAATTGAGCAGGATGGGCAAGTCCAACTCCTGCCCCTTGAAAGGTTTGCTGGCACAAAGATCACCTTCCCGCCTATAGCGGAAACCAATCTTGAGCTAAGCCTGCAAGCCCTCGGTGTGCCCTATTGGCAACGGTGTGATTTGGGGATTGAAAAAGAAGATGTACTTATCCGCCCCGATTGCTTAAGGATTAGGGTACACAACTTGGGTGCTGCGCAAAGTGAACCCACTACCCTAGTGCTGCGGGATAAGCAAGGTCATATCCTTCGTTCGAGCAACGTGCCGCCCCTCCCCCCGCCTAACGATCTCTACCCCAAAACCGTGGAGATTCCCTTATGGACAAGAGGTCTTTCCCTGGATGGGGCTTGGATCGAGCTGGATCCGGAGCATCGATTAAACGAAATAACACGGCTCAATAATATTGTGCATCTGTAATGGGGGTTAGTGCCATGAAACTTTGTTATACCACCCTTGCCGTACAGGATAAGACGCTTGAACAAGCAATAGCCATCGCCAAAGCGCATCATTTGGAAGGCATTGAGCTTCGGGGCCGGGATAACTGTCACATATCCCCAGATTCCTCCAAAGAATACATTCAGGCCGCCCGCGGCTTAATTGAAGAAAACAGCTTACAGATTCCCTGTATTACAGCCTACACCCGCTTCGCCACAAACAGCATGGCGGAAACAATGGCTCAAATTGAAACCCTTAAAGGCTACATTGCCCTTTGCCAAACCATGAAGGCCGGAACCATTCGCACCTTCATGGGGGCATACCCAGAAGGATTTTCCCGCAGCGAAATCGAAAAGCGCATTGTAGATGGACTGGTCTTAGCCCAGGAAGCCATTGGAAACTCCGGTGTTCGACTGGCGATCGAAACCCACGATTCAATGCAGTCCGGCGCTCAATTAGCGCCCATTCTGGCCAAAACCGATGAGCGTATCGGCGTGTTGCTGGACATTATCCACCCTTACGATATGGGGGAACCCATGGAGGAGACTTTGGCCCTTATCGGAAAAAGAATCTACCACGTGCACATTAAGGATATCACTTCAACAGTGCCGGGAGGTCGAATCTACTGCTCCATTGGGGAAGGACTGCTGGATGTGAAATCCCGTGTTGTCGCCTTAAACGCCTTTGGTTATGATGGGTTTTACTCCCTTGAATGGGAAAAAAGCGCCCTCGGCTTTGAAGGGATTTCCTTTAAAAACCAACTCAATGGCTTTACGCCCTTTATACGAAATTGTATTTAAGGAGGCCCCTTATGTTAAGACTCCCTTTTAATGAAGTCCAGGCTGTTTTAAAGCAGGTGCTGATGGCCCATGGCTGTAACAATATTCAAGCCGAAAAGGTGGCCCATGAAATGGCTCGCAATTCCCTGGAAGGTACCTATACCCATGGGGTGAACCGCTTTGCCAGGCTTATCCACAACATCGACGAGGGCATTGTCCTGCCGGGTGTTTCCCCCACACTGATCAGCGGCTTTGGGGGCATTGAAAACTACGACGGCGGTATGGGACTCGGGATTACCAACGCCTGGTTCGCCATGGATCGTGCCATCGAATTAAGCCAAACCAACGGCATGGGCCTTGTGGCCCTTCGCAATACCAACCACTGGCTTCGGGCTGCCACCTATGGCTATCAGGCCTGCGACGCGGGCATGGCTGCCATGTGCTTTACCAACACCATGCCCAACATGCCCACCTGGGGGGCAGTGGATTCCCGCATAGGCAATAACCCTTTGGTGATGGCCTTCCCCCGGAAGGAAGGTCATGTGATCGTGGATATGGCCTGCAGCCAGTTTTCCTATGGGGCACTGGAACTGGCCAAGCTACAGGGCCAACAAATGCCCATCGATGCGGGCTTTGACGAAAACGGCCAACTCACACGTGATCCCGAAAAGGTCATCGCCTCCCGGAGAATATTACCCACCGGTTATTGGAAGGGCGCCGCCCTTTCCTTCTTGCTGGACACCTTCGCTGCCTGCTTTTCTTTAGGCAACTCCGTTGCGGGAATAGGTCGGCTTCCCGGAGACGAGCATGGGGTATCCCAGGTGTTTATGGCCATCAACCACAAAAAAATAGCACCGGAACGAGAATCCGAAGCCATTTTAGAAGATGCCCTCCAAGACCTGTTGGCCTCAAAGAAGGACGAGAAAACCGATCGCATTATCTATTCCGGGCAAAAAACGGTAGAAATATGCGCAGACAACCTGAAGAATGGCATTCCCATCGACGAACGCGTATGGGATGCTATCAATTTACTGGGATAAATAACACAACCGCAAACCCGCCTTCGGGCGGGCTTTGTATATCCGCCCGGGCTTGATCTCCAAAGCGCAAACGGATCCGGCGGATCAGGTTAGGGAGCCCAATATGCTTTTCATTAAAGCCTTCGAAGTTTTCAAGAGAATGGCGAATTTCTTCAAGCCTTTTTTCGTCTACCCCAACACCGTTATTTTGTACCGCGATCATCAATTGCTCCCCTTGAAGGCGAATATCGATGCTGATATGCATTTGGGCATCGGGAATTTCTAAAAAGCCGTGAGCCACCGCGTTTTCGATAATGGGCTGGAGAATCAGCTTTGGCACCTTTATTTCAAGGGCCTGCCGGTCTACCTTCCAGGCAACGCTGAAACGGTTTATAAAGCGCACCTGCATTAAAGAGATGTAAAGCTCTGTAGCCTCTTTCTCCTGAGCAATAGTCACATCCTGGTTGGGGTTTTTAAGGGAATATTGAAGAAAATCCGAAAGCTGCTCGATCATGGCATTGGCCTGGCAAGTGCCCCCTGCAGCGCGCATCACTTCAAAATCGATAATTTGCAGGGTATTGGAAAGGAAATGAGGGTTGATTTGGTATTGAAGGGCAGAGAGTTCCAAGGAAATGGCCTGGAACTTTCTTTCGTCCAAAGAAAGCTGCAGATAATCGTTTTCCACGAAGGTTTGCACAATATTCGTCATAATGTAGCCATAAATATCATTTCGTGGGTTCTTGATCTCCGGCAGCTGCCGGTTACTAGTGGCAGCGTCGATGAGATCGATCACCTGGTAAAGCCTTCTGGAAGTGCGAACAGCGTTTAAAAGGGCGATGCCAACGCAGATCAGCATGCAAACAAGGGTAATGGTTATAAGCAGTGAAATAAAACGGTTCATGGAGGCGTACGCCACATCCCTTGGCAAGGCGGAGATAAAATCGATACCAAGGGTCGCGGAATGATCCTTCACCACCAGGTAATCGGTTTGGTCGATGGCATTGAATAACTCAAGTGCCGTTTCATCGCTGGCACAGATCAGGGAATCCCCATCGGCAATCATCAGCACCTGCTCGGGCTTTAGGTTTAGGGAAGCAAATATCTGCCTAAAATAAGAAACGCTGATGTTGATGGCCACCATGGAGCCGTTTTCGTTTTTTTCCACCACGCTGACGTATTCTATAGGCTTCCCCCCCAAGGCCGAAGAAGGGATGCTTCTTCTGACCATATGGTACTGGGAATCGCTTTCACATTGTTTGATCCAGTCCGGGTCCGGGGAATTTTCAGGCTTGTACAAGTTGCCGTTGCTGGTAAGGTAGGCCCTATTATCGCTAGGGATATAGATATAAATGCTATTGATATAGCTGCGGGAATTTACAATAGCGGATAAATGGGCTAAAATGTTTTTATGGGTGATGTACTCTCTGTAATCCATATTAAAGGTGCTAAATATTTTGCGCAGGGTGCTGGTATTGGTAGAAGCCTCCAGCATGTTCATCACCTTGCTGGTATCGTTTAAAAGAACGGTGACATTTTCTTTGATCAGGGTAAGGTTATTCTGGGTGTTTTCGCGGATATCCGTCCGCTGTTCGGGAACGCTAATAGCCAAATACAGTGTACTGAGCAGTAGCAAGGGCAAAAGAGAAAAGGCCAGAACCCTTATCAGGTTATCTATAAAAAAGCGCTTTCGCATGGGCTACTTTTCCCCGCCTTTCAGTTGGTATTCTTCCGGCAGCATATTAAAATGCTTTTCAAATGCTTTGCTAAAATGCTTTACGCTATCGTAACCCACGTAAAATGCAGCATCCTCAAGGTTGGTCTGGGGGGCCAGAAGCATTTGCGCCGCGTATTCCATTCTGGTACGGCCAAGGTAATCGGAAAAGGTAGCGCCGGTCGCATTATGAAACAGCCTGGATAAATGCCCCGGGGTGTACCCCAATTCCTCTGCCGCGCCGCTCAGTGACGCTGTAGCAGGATTTTCCCGCACGTAGCGGTTCACATACTGGGCGATCTTATCCTGGTAAGCATCTCCCCCTTCCACAGGGCATTCCCCTGCAATCTGGTGGTAGAGCCTGTTAAAGGCATCGATGAGATTTTGTGCCTTAACAGGCTTCACCAGATAATCCTTCACCCCATACTGCATGGCCAATTGGGCATATTCAAAATCTGCATGGGCAGACAAAAGCACCACGTGAATATGTGGGTGCCCTGCCTGGATTTTTTGCGCCAAAGTGATACCTGTGATTCCGGGCATGCGTACATCGGAAAGGATCACATCCACAGGGTTTGTTTGAACATATTCAAGGCAATCCAAAGGAGATTTAAAAACAGCCGCTACATGGTAATGAAGCTTTTCCCATGGAAAAAGCTCTTTAAGACCTTTTAAGATCATGGGTTCGTCGTCCACGATGACCAGTTCCAGCATCTTACACAAGGCTTATCCCTCTCTCTAATGCGTATCCATATACCGCTTGCGGTATTCGCTGGGCGTCATGCCATAATGGTTGTGAAACGCTCTGGAAAAATTCTTGGCATTATCATACCCCAGTTCCTGAGCCACGTTGTACAGGCGCATGTTCAGCGCCAGGATCAAATTGCCCGCCATATCCATCCGGGCCTTGTTAAGAGTGTTGGCAAAGCTTTCCCCCGCCGCCCGCTTATAGCTGCGTGAAAGGGTCTGCTGGCTAATCCCCATATCCTTGGCCGCATCGTACACGGTGGCATCCCGCAAATGCTGGCTGATATACTTCTTCACCGTGTCCACCAAGCTGGCATCCATGGGTTCCGCTTCAAGAGCCAATTGTTCGTAAAGCTTTAGGAAGATTTCTTTCAGCTCTTGCTGCCGAACAGGCTTCAATATAAAACCCTTCACCCCATATGTCAAGCCCTTTCTGGCATATTCAAAATCCGCGTGGGCGGATAAGAATATCACAGCGGCCTTGATCCCCTCTTGGCCGATGCGCCTGGCCAAGGTAAGCCCATCCAGCACAGGCATGCGAATGTCCGTGAGAACCACATCCGCCTGTTTGAGCCTGAGGGCTTCCAGTGCCTGCTTCCCATCCCCGTAAGAACTCACCACCGTAAAGCCCCATTCCGCCCATGGAAAAAGCTCCTTGAGCCCTTTTAGGATCATGGGCTCGTCATCTACCAGTATCAGCCGAAAACACCGTTTTTCCATTCCGTACCTCATCAAAATATTGTTAAGAAGGAAGGTTTCTACCATGACCAATCTGCCAAACCAGATCGCCATCTATTCGCACGATCAAAAAGGCTTTAAAGCCTTGCATACCTTTGAAGGCTGGCGTGTTGCCCTATCCAACGCCCCAGAAAAGGAAACTGTTTCCACCCTTTCCCGCCATATGCTCACCGATGAATGTTTTATACTATTATCGGGAAGAGGTTTGCTTATTTCCGCCGGAAACGGAGATACACCGGGGGCTTTAATCTGCTATCAAATGGAGCCCCTTTTTGTTTACAACGTGCCAAAAGAGGTTTGGCATGCCCACCTAATGGATGCAGGCTCCACCTTAGCCATTGTGGAAAACGCCGATACGGGGGCCCACAATTCCCAGGAACAACCTCTGTCCTCTACTGCAATGGCTCATTTAAAATCATTATAATTGATATACTCAATAATCGTCAAGCAGGATGAAAAATACCCATTTTCCCCTTGGCTCGCCTTGAAAGGTAGCTCCTTTGGGTGTATCATGGATGGCATCCCAGCGATGCCAAAGAAGGAGGTCAATGAAAGAGGCGCACAGTAAAACCGAGTACAGCTTTGAGGAACAGAAGCGTTTACCGCGTATTCTGGATTTCCTACATTGTGGTCATGCGCATTGCCCACTCCGTCTATGGCACCTTGTACGTTTTGGACAACCACAACAGTCTAATTTTTACCACCGATGCTGCCATCTACCCTCCCCACGGCATTCTTTCCGATGCCTTGGAATTGGAATAGAGGCAAAACAATTTTCATATCCAGCCATATGTTTAACGAGATCGAAAAAAACTGCGATAGAGCCGCCTTTTTAGCCAAGGTGAACCCGAACTTCAACCTGCCCGGCAGCGTGAGCGGCCGCGACCTGATCACCATTTATGCCGGCGCGTTTTATGGCATGATGGGGCTGATACTCATTTTGGTATACACCATCGCCACCGGCATCAAGCTGGTGGTCAGCGAGGTGGACAGGGGCGATATGAGCTACACCCTCAACACCCCTGTGAGCCGCAGGGAAGTGATTTTCAGCAAAGCTGCCTTCTATATTCTCTCCATTTTTGCTATGATCCTGGCATTGAGCCTTGTGGGTACGGGGGCAAACGCTCTGCTTTCCCACGGCAAGCTGGATTATGAACTGTTCTGGACGATTAACGGAGGCATGTTCTGCTTTATGCTTGCTATTTCGGGCATTGTGTTTTTTGCTTCTTGCTTGTTTAATATAACCGGCAGTGCCTTGGACATTGGTGCCGGCATCCCTATTGCCTTTTTTCCTTTTCAACACCATCGCCGGGTTTGGCAGCGAGCTGGAGATTTTTAAGTATTTCACCCTCAACACCCTGTTTAGTCACATGGATATTATCGTAGGCAACGGTTTTATGCCGGAAACAGTGGTGCTGATAGGTGTGGGGATCGTGCTGTGCGCAGCCGGAATCCTTCGGTTTTTGAAAAAGGATCTGCCTCTATAATCAAATGCCCGCTGTCCAAAGTCTTTGGCCGCGGGCTTATTCATACGTTAAACCGTTTTCACATCACGATAGCTTGACACAATGCAGCCCTTTTTCGATATCAGCTGCTTGGTTTCCTCGGCACTGCCCTTGGAGTTTCCGCTTCCCGAGGTCATGATCAGCTCCACGGGTTTGCCTTTGGGCAGTTTATCGATGATATTGTTCATAGGCGGGGCGGGATAGCCTGCCCAGATGGGCATCAAGATTACGATCTTGTCATAAGCGTTCAAATCGCAGCACAGCTCCTGAAGCTTGGCGGTTTTTCGGCCTCTGGCGGCAAGGGAGCCAAGCACATAGGCGGATGGAACAGATCTCCTTTTGACTTCCTGCACCTCATAAAGCTTGGCAGATTCCTTTTTCGCGGTTTCCGCCGCCAGCTTTTTGGTCTTTCCCGTGTAAGAATAATAGATCACCAGTGTTTTCACAGGGATTCCCTCCTCCATGCATTCAGATTCTTTTTCACAAACTGCCGGAATGTTTGGGGCTTTTTGCCCATCACATCTTCAACCACCGTGGTGACGGTCTTGGCTGTGCCCATGCGGGTCATTATATAGAGCATGCCCATAACGGTGGCATATTCCTTATCCAGACATCGGATGTTGATCCAGTATTGCTTTGCTAAAGCGGGCTTTGGATCAGCATAGATGATCGTACGCTCCAGTTCCTCCGACATGATCTTTGCCGCGGCATAGTAATCGATGGCCTCCGGGCCAGTGATGGCATAGCCCCTATTTTGATGCTTGTCTGGCTCTGATAATACTTTCGCTGTGATCTCACCGATGTCCTCTGCATCGATAAAGCTGGTCAAGGCATTTTTCACCGGTACCACGATGCGGTCAAAATGCTTTACCTCAAAGGCGTGGATGCCGCTGATGTTCTGCATGAAAAAGCTTGGGCGTATCTGCTTACTGTCTTTATAGCATAAATAGCGCCATCTATGCGAATCACATGAGTAGCGTTATCCTTTTGATAGCTTTTCAGTTAAGCAGTGGCACCTTTTTACAATGTTACTTATCTCCTGATTGACCGCACTCGTAGTGCCGCACAATGTTTTTGTGATCAAGCTGACACGCATAATGTGCTTCACGCAAAAACAAATCCTGCTGTGTTTCATTTGCGGTCTCCCATGCCCGCATAAGCTTGAGCGCCATTCTCTGTCCTGTTTTCGTCTCCTCGACCAGCCATACATGCCCCATGCCGCCGCTGCCCAACTTTTCAATCATGTGAAAGCCGGGAATCTCCTTTGCCGCGTCCACTTGCTTCATGGCCTGCTCGATCAGGACGTCAAGAACCTTATCTTCTGCCGACAAGCACAGCCCGTATCCCGGCGTTGCTATTTGCATTGGATCACCAAACCATACACCTTCTTTAGGCTCCTTACACAATGTAAAATGCTTATGTTCTTCCGCGGTTTTTGCATAATAATGAGTGCGGTTCTTTATCCTTATAGGTTCAAATAAATACTTGTTTGCATAATCCACGGTTGCCATTTTACTTGCTTGGTACAATAACCCTGTCAATATATGCAAGCATACTGTTTGATAATTAAACTCGTTTGTTAAGCCTTTTCTTCCGCCTAAAAAATCCAGCGATGCTTTCGTCCAATCTTCACTGGTGCATACTTTTGTCCACGGATCGCCCTTGCATTTATAGGGTGCCCGCATCGTAAGCAAGTGCTTAATCGTTATATCATATATTGTCTTTTCCCCACGCTTCACCGAGTAATCGGGGAAATAGGCGAGTACCTTATCGTCTATGCTTTTGATCAGTCCTTGGTCGATTGCAATGCCAATGAGTAAAGCAACTATGCTTTTGGTTGCCGACATCACATGTGTACAGTCGTCCGGCTTGTAGCGATTCCATTCATCACTGTACACTTTTTTTCCACCGCGATAGGCAGCGATCTGGCAAATATTTGGCTGCACGTTTTCAATCAATGTATATAAATCTGTTTTGGTCATCATGTGCCTCCGTTCACAAGGCATTTTAGCCTACTAACAGATATATCTTGATAAAAAATATTTGTCAAGAAAGAATTTTACTTCACCTGTAAAAAGCAGTTGACACTTTTCCTTGCACACCCCCTCAATGGCTGTAATCGTCAAAAGGCACACTTTGCTCGGCTTTTACATCCATAATGCACACTTTTGGTCAGAAATCCAACCTTTTTTCAAAACCGAGTCAGTCAAGCCGTTAAATTGTTGCCCCCTCTCGACTAGGACCCGAACCTACCTCAAAGCGCAAAAAGAGGCAGCTCAACGCCGCCCCTATCAATACCCAAAAGTCCGCAAAGCCTTGTATATCAACGAAAAAAGAACTATCAAAACGTTTTATCATTTTGATAGTCCTAACATGTCTTATCCATACCAAAAGGATAAAATGACGGTTGGGGTTGTGGCTGATGGCTAAAATCAGTGGAAAGGACTAAAAAGGCGTTAAACTATCGAAATAGCCGTTAAACTGTACGGTTTCATGGAGAAAAGACGTTAAATTGTTGATTATTATCCACACTCCGCAAAATCCGTCAAAACATTTCCAAGTTGTCTTTCTTTATATAGTAATGTTTATTTACATCAATATTTGATGGTGACACAGTTGTTATAAAGTGATATAATAAACAATATACCATTTTTGTTCGTCAAGATGGTTAAGAAAAAGCAAAGAGACTGATCCTAATGAGAACGAGAAGTTTGGTCGATTTCGAATCAGAATACCTAACTTTACACATTAGATTTTGTACCATTTACATTTCGGGTATAAGAAGTAATTGTATCCTCCGCCTTCTCAAAGTCGATGTGCTATATATAATAATACAAGGGATAAATGAAATCAAGGAACAGGAGAAATGATAGATATGGCGAAGGCTCGCAACTCAGCTTGTAGTTTCGGAAATGCAGAATGTGATAACGAAATAAGTTGTTTCAGAAAGATAGCAGGTACATTAACTGGTGACGAGATTAAGAAGCACGAAATAATTAGCATGCCCCCTAGCAGCTATGCTGGAGATCAAGATAGTTTCAAGTCAACCACCTATGATCTACGGCTAGGTGATTCACACTATGTCTACAATGGAGTTTTGGATGAAGGAAGTGCCAATTGGGAACTTGTCTTTATCGGTGACGACGAAAGGCTTAAGGAAAGGAATAAGTTAAGTCCACCACTTAAACAACAAAAGGGAAACTTAGGAACTTTAATTATTCCTCCTTTCGGTTCTGCATTGGTCCAACTCGAAGAAATTGTCGATACATACACCCTTGCGAGTAACAATATACTAGTTGTCGGAAGATTCGATTTGAAACTTTCCAGGGTGCATCAAGCACTTATTAGCCAGCAAGCCACCCAGGTAGAGCCGTGTTATCAAGGACAGTTGTTCTGCTTTTTGCACAACTTTAGCAACAAAGCAATACGAATAAACTATAAAGATCGAGTTGCAACAATTGAATTTTCATATGTTTCCTGCTTTTGTAATGAAAAAAAGAAAAACGAAATAATAGACAAAATAAAAAAACAAAACGCCCAGAAATATGATGATGAGTTTTGCTACAAAGGAAGGGGCATATCAGATATTCGTTGGTTCGCACGAAATAATCGTCTCCCTGACGATTGTGGTTTAGCGACTTTTAATAAACAATTTGATAAGCAAAAAAAGGATATTGATCTATGGCTTAATAATAGCAAAGATAAGTTCAATGAAAACCTTAAGAGTTTTCTAGGAGAAGCAAAAACAATCACCGAGGTAGCTAATCAAGTAGATAAGACAATAAAATACAAGCATCAGATTGCCATGCAATGGGGTGCCGTAGCGCTTGCTTTGATAACAGGACTTTCCGGTATTTTCGCAACACTATATAAATATGATACCATCAATCAAGAAATCGAGAAGGCAAAAACGACAATCAATGCACAAAATCTCCAGATAAATGATTTACAGCAACTTGTCATTTTACAAGATCTCCAGGTGAAAAATATGCAACAGGTTATCGACGATGTAAAGACAAATTGTAATACCTCAAATAGTAACGCTAACGCAAGTACGCAAGGGGGCAACTAAATGAAACATATTGCAATTGTCGGTGCTGGTGTCAGCGGTCTTTTTTCGGCATACCTTCTAAGCATGAATACGCATTTAAACATAGAAATTTTCGAAGCAGGTGACTCCTACGAATCAAGAAATTTACTTGATTCTAAAGATCAAATAATGGGGGTAGGTGGTGCCGGAACATTATCCGGCGGAAAATTGTGCCATCCTCCAGCAAGTTCTGGTGTTTGGAACAAAACGGGGTTAGCCTATGGAGAATTTGAAAATTTTTACAATACATATATAAGCCAGCTCATTTTCCAAAACAACAAATCAAAAAAGTCGCATTATATATACGACGATTTTTTTGAGCATAAATCCTACTCCACTACATTACTTCTACGAGATGATATGCACAACTTTATTGAAAATTTACTTGCCCAGATAAAAATGGGTGGTGTTATGGTTCATACCAAAACACAAGTGAATTCTATTTCGAAATTCAATAATAAGTACCGATTAAACTTTTCAAGCAAAAAAAACGAGACTTTGACAAAAACATATGATTATCTCATTTTTGCCACAGGAAGGTCATCTGCATACGACCTGGAAAAAATACTAACTAGCTACACCCCCATTATACATCAACCTCCCGATTTGGGCATTCGAATCACTACGGATAATAAAGATAATACTATTTTCAATCGCACCGGGGAAGATATCAAGCTTAAGGCCGGCGTGAGAGATGTCTCTGTAAGAACTTTTTGTGTATGCGCTGGGGGCGATGTAACTCAAGTGGCGGTCGATGAAGCGCTTTACTTTGATGGACATTTCGGCAATACATTAACGAACAAAGTCAATTTCGGATTACTTGCAAGGAACCCGAAATTGACTGGCAATCTATATGCAAAGCATTATTGTCAAGAGTTAAACTATTTAGTAAACTCAGATATATCTCTAAGGGATTTCGTGACTTGTCACAAGAAATTCTTAGGCGCAAACTCCATTTTTTCCGAGACACTTGAGAGCATCGCAGAATTTGTTTCAAGAATGATTAAATATGGATTAATCAAATCAAACATTGATGAATATCAGACCTTCTTGCCATCAATAGACCGTTTAAATCCAGTTATATGTACGAATAGGTTTTTCGAAACAGCGTCTCATAATTTATACGTAATAGGTGATGCCGCTGGAATATCTCGCGGTTATATTCAATCAATCTGGTCAGCTTACTATGCAAGCCTAAGCATAATGCAAAAATGCAACGTAGATTTGGAGGTGCGAAAGTTAGCATGAGTGTAAACGTTCCACTATTTGGTGTTGCTGGTTTTCCACCAGCCTTTTTTAAGAGTGCCCATAAAAAGAAACGTGAAAACATCTTCACATGGCTATCAGAGTTAGGCCTCCAATGGATTGAACTTCAAAATACATATGGTGTGAAAATGAAAGATGATCAAGCCGATCTATATAGAGAACTAGCAATTGAACATAATATTGGCATTTCACTTCATGCCCCATACTATATTACCTTAGCGAGCGCAGATGATGACGTTGTAAAGAGATCAATTGAACGAATCATGGCTTGTTTTCGACTAGCAGAACGAATAGGATCTTCCAGAATTATTTTCCACCCTGGCCATTTTCCTGGTGATAGTATTGCCGCACGAAAAGAAGGGATTCTCAAAATAATATCGGGCTTAACAAGTATAATCAACGAAGTTCCCAATGGTATTTTTCTTTATCCTGAAACAGCCGGCAAGAAGGGGCAAATAGGTAGCCTCTCTGAGATCATAGAAATATGTTCCGAGGTAAGCTATGCATTACCATGTTTAGACATAGCCCATATTCATAGCTTTCAGGGTGGCACGTTGATTGACAGTAAGTCTATCGTCGAAATTCTAAACGAAGTCGAGGATAAGTTAGGAAGGATTACGCTTGAGCAAACTCATTTTCATATGTATCCTGTGGAAATCGACCATACAGGCGAAAAGAGACACAAGGCATTTCATGATGTAATAGAAAATGTACAATTAGCATTTTTCGACGACAAAACATATGATCGCTATTATCCGCTTGCAGAAGATTTTATAGCTGCAATCAAAAATAAGAGCATGACACCTGTGGTTGTATGCGAAGCGAGAGATTCTCAAGATCAAGGGGCTTTGCTGATGAAAGGTATGTTTGAAAACACCCCCCTTTAAATCAAAAGAATAAATAATTATACCAGACAATGCACAAAATATGAGAGGGTATATCTATCTGTATAAAAGCAATCCTTGCTGAAGAGACTTCTTTATTAAGAAACATTCGTTATTCCTTAAGGAAAAATTAGGAAGGTGCAAAAGAGTCTAAAGGTTTTATTGTTATGTGACAATGGGAAGTTACATTCCAACACTTCCGATAACCTTGCTATTTGCTTGTTGCCGCATATATTATTCCTTTTGCCTAATCCCCTTTCCCACAATGCTACTTTTCTTTTTCTAAACAGCCATCAGCAACTGAACGTTTCATTCATCGTTAGTGTCGATCGTAGAAAGGTATGGTTCAACAATGAAAATTGCATTTACAGGGTCTCACTGTACAGGAAAAACGACTCTCTTAAACCAAATGAAGATCATATTCCAGAATGCGGACTTTCAATACGTAACTGAAGTAGCCAGAGGCATAATCAACAGAGGTTATCCGCTAAATATGGATGCAAATATGGACTCGTATGTTCATTATATAAACGATCAGCTTAAGGCAGAAAAAAGAATGCAAAGCTGCGATCTTTTTATCAGTGACAGAACTCTTTTAGATCCATTAGCCTATGCATTAGTTAATAAAAAACTCCCGAGACCCTACATACACGATTATTTCATTGACATGATGGAGAGCATTTGGCTTTTAGAAAAAGAACAATATGATTTGTACATCTACTTTCCAATCGAATTTCCATTGATTTATGACGGAGTTAGACCAGAGGATGAACAATATAGAAAGGATATAGATGATCAAATAGCGCAATTGCTTAAGCGCAACAATGTAAATTTTTTAAAAATAACAGGTTCGCCAGGGGAACGTTGCGATTTTATGGAAAGATTAGTCAAAAGCAATATACTTCCCGTGTGACCTTTGCGACAATATTCCTTTAATAAACATGCTTTCGTTAAAAAGCCTTACAATTAAGGTATCGACGTTACCTGCAAGGTCAAAATTAATTTTATTTTTCACCTAAATTAAGCAGCGAATTGCTGTGTTACTTGTTCCAATCCAAGGCACAACCTGTGTTTTCAAAGTATGAAAATATAGCTGCACCAACCGCTGGAGCATAGCTCCCAAACATCGAAGTTCTAAGTGTACACTGCGTTTCAAGCCCACTATAGCACCATTCTTTATATAGCTCAGTTATTCCACTCCACATTTTGTTATATGATTTTGACAGCTTACCCGTGAGAATAATTGTATCAAAACTTTGTTCGTTAAGCAAGTTAGATATGATATAAGCGATATAACGCGAAACCCCATCAAGCTGATCATCTTTTAGCTCTCCATCGAAATCCATAAATGCTTTCAAATCCCAGTTAAACACTTCTTTTCGAAGCATATGTTCTACACAACCATATTGGCCACACGAACATTTTCCATAATCCTTTACAGACTTTTCTGGATGCAACAACGGTGCCGATAATTTAAAATGACCTATTTGGCCAGCAGTGCCGTTGACCCCATTATATATTCTGTTATCGTAGATACAACCGAGTCCTATCCCGGTCCCTAAGTACAAGCATGCAGAATTAAACTCTTTAGTCAAACAATCTGGTGATTTTTCTTTTTCTGCAATGGCAGCGCATCTTGAGTTATGGTTGATAGATATTGTTACCTTTTTTTCACTTAATATGCGCCATACCTCAGGGTTTATAATGTTCGTCAATGGTACGTTTTCCAGGTACGTTCTATTATGACACTTAATAATCATTTTGCTGTTAATATTCACCATGCCCGGAAAAGCAATACCCACACTTCGAATTGCGTCGCCGGAACCCACGATTAATCTTTGGATAATTGTATTGATATACCGTTGCAGCTCGCCTAACGTGTCCGGGGTCTTTAAAACAAGTCCGTGTTCATTTATATGAGGCATATTGCTTTCAAATATTCTTTCATCATTAGCGTCCAGTAAATATGTAAAGAAAGTATTTGGATTAATACATTCGAATTTTGCATCAAGAAGAACAACCCTAATTTTTGATGTTCCTACAGAAATACCAATATGACTGGCAATCTCAGCTGCCACTTCAAGATAATCATCATTCGAAACGACATATCTATCGTTTAACAGTTTCTTTACTACAGTTGAAATTGTTGGGATAGAAAAGCCCGATGCTTCGGCCAATCTCGTTCTATCCGAATTAGGCACTCGCCTTATTGTGTTTAAGACATGCAATTCATTTTTTGTTAAACTCTGATACAAATACAACACTCCTTTGCCTCGATTATATTATATGATTTCAAATTGGTCAAGCTTTCATCTTGTTCTTTTTTTTGTTTTTAGAAAGTCATTAAATATTATTTTTGAGATTATATTGCCAATGTTGACTTTGCTGTCAGACATGGTATAATGATATGAACGAGATTGACCTTGGCAAAGAAGCAATAAAACACCACCGCGAGCTGGCACTCACGGTGGCAGAAAAATTCTCTAAAGTTTACTCAAAGATCCTTATCCCATGTGGAACTTAAGACGTTCAATCTAAACCACTTCCCAACCATGACTCCGAAGACAAAAATGGTCTTTGTGTGTGATGGTTTTTTGATTTCAGCATTACGCCGCTTCAACATCCTGCTTTCCTCCTCCCTTTAAGAATAAGATTAGGTAAGCATACACCATGACAATCGCCCCCCTTCAATGAATATACACTCATTATACAGTGCCCGGGCACGTTTGTCAATAGTTTCTTAAGATACATTTCATCTCTTTTTATTGTTTTTATGCAAATCTAAAAGTTTCCTGTCCAATATATACGAAACATCCCACCTTCTCTTGTAGTTTTTTGTCACTAAATGCACCATGCTTACTAGCTCCGTTGAAAACACCTCGCAGCCAAGGCATCGTACCTAAGCTGCGAGGCATTTTCCCCCTTTTTCTCTATTCTTCCCATCCTAAACCCTAACCACCACACCGTTAATGAAATGGAAATCAAGCACACCATCCAAATTGACGAACACCTTTTCAACGATCCCAAGCCAAAGCGTTTCATCGAACTCCGTTAAAAAGGCATCACCAGATAAAACAGCGTTTTTGAAGTTTTTAAGCGCCTTCCCTTTGGTTTGCCGAATCTGTCGTTTGATCTTTAGCGAATGTAGGCTCTCTGCCAGCTCATCTTTTTTGCTATGATAAGCAGCATCGTTTCGGCTGTACTCCTCATGGCCAACGCTCCCGTGGGCGCGATCTGCTGCCAACTTTTGAAGAGCAGCCTCAACAATAGCCAGCTCCGTTTCAAGCCGATCCAACTCCCGATCTAATTCAGTGCAATCGCATAATTCTGAAACCATCAGATCGCATACCGAAGCCAGCTCTTCTCGGTCATCATGAAGAAGCGCAAGTGCTTCAAGAAAAGCCTCTTTAATCCTATCCGCGGACAAGTGAGTGGTTTTACAGATATCTTCATTCGAATATTTCTTATTGCACCGCCAAATGGTGCGCCTGTACTTCGTATTTGATTGCCACACCTTGGGGCCAAAGTAACTGCCGCAATCAGCGCAAACCAGCTTCATGGAAAATGGACTGCTGCTATAAACGCGCCCCCCCTTGTTATCTCTCTGTGCAAGCTCAACCTGAACCCCATCGAACTCTTCCGGGTCGATAATGGCAGGGTGGCTGTTTTCTACATAATATCGAGGTATCTCCCCTTCATTAACCTTTGCCTTTTTCGTCAGGAAGTCAACGATATAGGTCTTCTGCAGCAAAGCATCCCCTTTATACTTCTCGTTGGCAAGGATGCTCCGCACCGTTGTGGCCCGCCATACTTGCTTCCCAGCAGGAGAAGGAATGTCCATATTCGTAAGCTGCCGCGCAATAGCAGAGGGTGACATTCCTTGTTTAAACCAACGGAAAATGTTTCTGATGATCGCTGCCTCTTCTTCCACAATTTCGGGCTTTCCATTCTCTCCTTTACGGAACCCAAGGAATTGCTTATAAGGCATGGAGACCTTACCATCGGCAAACCGCTTTCTGATCCCCCATGTTACGTTTTCTGAAATGGAGCGGCTTTCTTCCTGTGCGAGGCTTGAAAGCAAGGTCAAAACAAGCTCTCCGTTCGCGTCCATGGAATACATGTTTTCCTTCTCGAAAAACACATTAACCCCTTTTTCTTTCAAGGAGCGAATGGTTACCAGGGCATCCACCGTATTGCGGGCGAACCGACTAATGGATTTGCTCAAGATAAGGTCGATCTTCCCATCCAGGCCATCCTTAACCATGCGATTGAATTCATCTCGTCTTTTTGTGTTTGTGGCACTGATACCTTCATCTGCGTAGATACCGACAAACTCCCAATTTTCGTTTTTCTGAATGAAGGTTGTGAAATAGTCAACCTGGGCCTCATAGCTGTTTTTCTGCTCATCCTCATCGGTGGAAACACGGGCGTAAGCCGCTACCCGCTTTTTCGGGATACGCCCTCCCCTTATTGTCTCTTTGGCTTTAGGCCTTGGAATCATGGTCGTAATGCTGCGTCCATCCACGATTCGGGTTTGGCCATTTGCCATATCAAGCTGAGGAAAACTGGTCATCTTGCGTACCTCCTATTCATGTGTTCACGGGCTGTGTCGCGCATTTCTTCCGTCCAGCTATCACTGCGGGATGGGTCTTTCCAAATGCGTTCATTCTTTTTGCCGCTATAAAAAACAAATATCAGCACATTGGGTGCTGGCACTTGAATTTCTTGTATTTGCTTTTTGAAAATTGCCTCGTCGAATGCGATAAGGTTTAACACCTCTGCGGTGAGGTCATATAAGATGGTTTCCGGGATCTGCTTGGCTGGGCAGACCCCTTTTCCGAAGTAAAGGTAATTGTAGCACTGCCACATCCCCTTTCCCCTTCGGCTCCTGCGCATATAATTCTTACCGCAGTTTGCGCACTTGATAATCCCCGTAAAGGGGTATCTAGAATCGGGGCCATTAGCTGAGAGCCAGCCGTTTTGCCTACCGATGGCATAGCCTTCCATACGCTCCTTGTATGCGCCTCTCATAAGACCGTCCATATTGAAGCGCACATAAAAACGCCCTTTTTCCATATCGGTAAAGAGCGCCTTATTCATAGCCTGTTCGATTCTCACCAGCCATGGGCGGATCGTATGGACACCAAATGAAATGCCCTGATGCTCAATATTGCTAAAAGTTGCATGCTCCAGATCCCCCACCAAATGAGGCGGCACACGGTAAATACGGCAAATTTCCGCTACCTGGAAC
>JAVBTR010000004.1:0-78391 GCA_031556065.1 Eubacteriales bacterium
CGCGCCAATGCCGCCTAATCCGTGGACACCCGCACCACGAACCAAATGCATGAGCATGGTTTCCGCTTGGTCATCCCCGTGGTGGGCAGTTAAAAGCGCACTGGCCCGATGCTTTTCATAGGCCCTTTGAAAGCATTCATAGCGTGCTTCCCTGGCGCGGGTTTCAAGACCCGATCCCGGCTCCAGCTTTAAATGAAAGCATTCCAAAGGGAGGCCAAGGGTTTGGGCCAATTGGGCGCAGAAGGCTTCATCCCCATCTGAATCAATGCCCCGAAGCCCGTGATTTACATGAACCCCAATAACAGAAAAACCATGCCGCCTGCCCGCTGCCGCCATCAAGTAAAACAGCGCTACCGAATCCGCGCCCCCTGAAAGCCCCACCAAAAAACGGCAGGCAGAAAGGTTTGGCATTCTGTCCATTAAGAATGCGCTGAGCTCCCCTAGCGTCGAATCAAACAACATGGTATTCATGGGTCTATTCTACCCATTTTGCCTTAGCTATGCAATAACTTTTTAGAAATTTAGTCCCGTCTTTTGGAATTGCTTAAAACGATCAAGCGAAGCAGCTGCAAAAAGGATGTAACAGCAGCGGCCACATAGGTCAGCGCTGCGGCGTTTAAAACAGATTTAACCTGAGGCTCTTCCTCCTGTGTAATGTAGCCCCCTTGGGTTAACATGCGAATGCCCCTGCGGCTTGCATCAAATTCCACAGGCAGGGTAATGATAGAAAATACCAGGGATAGCCCAAAGCAAATGATGCCGATGGTCATCAGCGGCTCAATGGTGAAAATCATGCCCAGCAGAAAAAGCGGAAAATAAGCTTTGCTGCCAATTTGCACCACAGGCACGATAAGGTTTCTTAGTTTCATGGGGCCGTAATTTTCAAATTTTTGCATGGCATGGCCTGCCTCGTGGGCCGCGATGCCCAAGGCCGCCAGGGATGAACTGGCATACACCCCATCGGAAAGAGACAGGCTTTCATTGCGGGGGTCATAATGGTCTGTTAAATTCCCAGCCACATGACCCACGGATACCTTGTCGTTGCCATTGCGCCTAAGAATATCCTGAGCAACCTCGTAAGCCGGCTGGCCATAGCGGCTTTTTATGCCGCTCATCTTCCTATAAGCGCTTTGCACCTTCCACTGGGCGTACAGGCCCAAAAGCAGCCCGGGAATGGCAAAAATATATGTCCAATCAAAATACATGATCAAACCTCCTTCCATTATTGGTTACCGATTATATCATACCGCGTTTCAGCTGATCTTACAACCTGCGCTGTCCAACTTGTCGTTTAAGTTGTCTGAAAAAATCGTAACAATGTGTAACAAAAAAGAAGGAATTTGTTAGTACATAGTCGAATGAATAAAAGAGTTAAGTCTGTCCGTATCTATATCGGATGAAAAGGTGGTTCGTTATGAAAGGTGAAAAAAAGAGCAGCCCCTACCGCACCCTGGTCAAACTATCGATTATTTTCGCGGTGGCCGCGGTGGTTTTATGGGTGGCTGTGGAAGGCATCAATTTCTACAGGGCGAACGCTTTGGATCAGAAAAAGGCCGAAGTGGAAGCCACCAACAAGCAGCTGGACACAGAATACCAGGTGGCCAAAGCGGAGTATGAAAGCCTTACCCGCACCGGGCAGAGCAAGCTATGGCCGGAAGCGCCCGCGGAAGGCACCTGCATTATCGACTTAAGCGCTTATCCCCTGGAAAACTCTGTTCCCGCGGAGGTATCCCGGGCAGCGCTGTTTGAAGGCGGTATGATTCTCGTAAATTACTGGCATCCCCTTCCTTCCGATGCCACCGACGCCAACATCAAATCCGTCCGGGAATGGACTAGCAGCCGCGTTCCCATCAGCAGCAATGCCGTAAGGCTTTATCAAGCTGCCGCCGAAGCCATCGACAGCATGGTTATCGACGCAGGCCTGCAGGATTTAAAAGATTACATCGTTCAGGAAGCCTATCGTTCCAACCAGGATCAGCAAGAAAAATACGATGGTACTGTGGCCAGCATTCAAAAGCGCAACCCCAACATTTCTGGAGACGCCTTGGTGGCCGAAGCCATTAAAACAGTCAGCATGCCCGGGACCAGCGATTTTCAAACCGGCCTTACCGCGCTGATCAAGCTTTACAATAAAGACGACGCGAAAATCACCAACACCAAATTCCAAGAAAGCGAACAAGGCAAGTGGTTCACAGAAAACTGCTGGAAGTATGGCCTTGTGTTTAGGTTCCCCACCGCAGATTTCCCCAATACCCAAACAGAGGATAAGACCTACAAAACCGGTATCTCCACCGCTTTAAACGCTTACCGCTATGTGGGTGTGGCCCATTCCACCGCCATGAAGATTCTTAACATGTGTTTGGAAGAATACATCGAATATTTAATCGCCACGCCCCATATCGCTATCTTCGAAAACGGCAAGCTCAAGTATGAAGTGTACCGCCAGCCCTACGAGGGCGGCGATGCCACCATCCAGGTACCTCTGGCGGTATCCGGCTACGTGGCTTCTATGGATAACATGGGCGGCGTGATCACAGCCTATTACTACGACTAATGCCCTTGGTGCGAATCCCACACACGATAAAAAATGCCTGCTTTCATTCGTTTGAAAGCAGGCACTTTTTATGCGAACTCAAAGGCGGCCCGGTCGCTATTCATCCGCATCACTTCATACTGGCCATCCATCAATACCATGGTCATGGGGCAAACGGCCTGTTCGTGAATGATCCGCGTCATTTTGCCATTTTGGGGGGCTTTAAGCGCTTGCCCATTGCCTGGCGGCACAGTGATCTTCATGGTGTAATTCCCTTGCTTGAGCATTAACTGGTTTTCGCTGAACAAAACCACCTTGCCCCCCAAATAGGTCGCCATCCGCAATTCCTCTTCAGGGGATTTGAGCACCGCGAAAAAACCTTTTAAACATTTGCTGCCTACAGGCAACCCTGCACAGGCCACGGTCAAGGCATTGCCCTGCAAAGAATCGTTGCTGTGCAGCCAGAAATAGGTCTTTGGAAAGGAGCTGCCCCTATCCCATTCAATATACCCAAGACCCCCATCGAAATTCAGCCACTGGCCGTCTAGCAGCATCTGCCCAAACACCTGGTGACTCATGCTGGTAATGCCATGGCGGCAGGGCAGGGGCAGGTAGCGAAGGGGGCCCATCACATCGCTTTTAGTAGGGGACAAGTGCCCATAGCTCAACCCGCCGCGAATGGTAAAGCTTTCTGTTTCAATGTCTAAGCTGATCCCTTCATCGGAGAATCTGCATTTGCCAATGTGGAACCCATTCCCCTCCACATACTGTTCCCGTGGGAAGCTCGCCACATAGGAACGCTGGTTGCAGATGATTTGCACAAAGCTTTCATCCTCGCTGCATCCCGCGATAACGCACAAGGTTAAAAAGCCCTTTTGGTGCCTGTAATAAACCCCCTTGAAACCTTTTTTCAAATCTTCATCCTCCGTTTTGCCGGGTTGTCCAGCACCTTGCCCTGGGCATCGAAACGGGAACCGTGGCAAGGGCAATCCCAGCTATGTTCAATGGGATTCCATTTAAGCCGGCACCCCATGTGGGTGCACTTAGGGCCTGCGAAATGGGCAACCCCTTTTACTCCTTCATAGGCGTTTTTGATTAATTGCCAATGAAGCATGCTTCTTTGGGGCGAGAACAACTCCTTGTACTGGCTATAGCCGGTGGTTGCCAAATCGCATAGCACTTTTGAAGCCACCATGGCCCCGGTCATTCCCCATTTGTTAAAGCCGGTAGCTAGCAGCCACTGAGGCTGACTGTTGGAAACAGGGCCAATATAAGGCCGTTCATCCAGACTCATGGTATCCTGGGCCGCCCAATGGGCCACTACCTGGGCCTTGGGGTAAGCCTTGGCGCAGACCTCTCTTATTTCTTGATAACCGCCGCCCTTTTCCCCAGTAAGATGATCCCCGCCTCCTGCCAGCAGCAGCCCGCCAGCCATTCGAAAGCTCATGCCGTTTAGCGCTTCATCCACATACATGCCCTTGAGCTTTTGTGCGTCTTTAAGAGCCAATACGTAGCTGCGGTGCTGGTACAGCTTCATAAAAAAACCGCCCTTGAAATTCACCATGGGGTAATGGGTACAAAAAATGATATATTCCGCCTCTATGGAACCGCCGGTTACCCTGGCCACGTTGCCATCAATTTCCAAAACCTGGGTGTTTTCATACAGGGGCACCTCCTGGCTTAGCTTAACCAGAAACGCCATGGGGTTAAATCTCGCCTGATTTAAAATACCCACTGCACCCAACGTTGCAATGGGCAAATCCGGCTCCGGCAGCCACTGGTGGGCTATACCTAATGTGTCATAAGCCTTCAGTTCGTTTTCCAGCTTACCCAAATGGCTTTGCGTATATACAAAGGCCGTTTCCCGGGTAAAATCGGCCTGGTAAAGGCCGCATAGGCGTTCAAACTCATCAATGGCCCAGGTGTTCACATGGTAGTAGGCCTTGGCCTGCTCCTGGCCGATCTCTTTTATTAGCCTTTGATATACCAGCCCGTGCTGGGCCGTAATCTTGCCTGTTGTATGGTGGGTGGTACCGCTTCCCATCTGGGCCGCTTCCACCAGCATACATTCAACCCCCGCCTGTTTAAGGCGGTATGCGGTTAAAACCCCGGCCATACCCGCCCCGATTACCAGTACCTGGGTACGGTTTTTCCCTCGCACTCCGGGCTGTATCACCCGCTTGTCAAGCTGTATGCTTTCATCCCATATGCTAGCCAGTTCAACCGCCTCCCTTGAGGCTAGGTTTCACCTTTTCCCAGCTATTTATTCAGCCAGCCAAAAGGTTCAACGGCAGCCGCGCCCAAGGACAGGCTTTTCTCGGTCCCTATGCGCTCTTTTCCATGGACATTTTATCCGCGATCATTGCGATAAACTCGCCATTGGTAGGCTTATCTTCCTTGGTGGCCACCTTGCAGCCAAACGCGCGGTTCAGCGTATCGATCCTGCCGCGGTTCCACGCCACTTCGATGGCATGGCGGATCGCCCTTTCCACCTTGCTGGCAGACGTATTAAAGTGCTTGGCAATACCGGGGTAAAGCTCTTTGGTGATGCGGTTGATGATTTCCGGTTTATCTATGACCATTTTTACAGCTTCCCGTAAAAACTGATAGCCTTTAATATGCGCAGGAATGCCAATGGTTAAAAACAGGCTGGAGAGCTTTTCATCCACGGTTTGAACACGTTCCATAGGTCTTGTTTGCAAAGGTGAAATCGGCATGCTTTGGGGCTGGGTGCCCACTAATTCGCGAATTCTGTTAAGCAGCGCGGTCACTTCAAAGGGCTTGACCACATAATATTTTACGCCCTTTTCTACCGCGCGCAAAATAAAATCATCCCGACCGAGCGCCGTAACAGCAATCACTTGAGGCGCAGGCGTCAGCGCCATTTTGTTAAGAGCATCCAGCAGGGCATAGCCATCCATTTGAGGCATGATAATGTCCATTAAGATAACATCCACCGTTTCCTTTGCCAACAGCGCCAAGGCTTCAACCCCGTTTGCTGCTTCTCCTATCACGGTCATGTCCTCTTGCTTGTTCAGACACTCGGATAGGATGCGCCTCATTTGCACATTGTCATCCACCAGCATGATTCGCGTCTTGTTCAAAGCCCTCTTCCTCCTACTTTTTAATAGCGTACCTCTACCACAAGCCAAAACAGCTTTGTGTTATAAAGTCTGTTCGATACCGTTTTCGTCGAAAATTATAACACAAGATTTTTACTTATGGTATCTTTTCCTGGAAAATATTTAGCAATCATCAAAACTTGATATAGATCGACGTAATTCGACATAATTCTCCACGGGAAAAGCGACATAAAAAATAAATTAACGCCATGAAAGATGCCTCTCATGGCGTTAATAAAAACATGCGTTTGCTACATTATTCTTACCAAGTATCGCATTAACCGTATGAATACCAGGTTTTCACTCGAGTTATGACGTTGTTTGTTGTATAAAATTCCACGGTCAGGGTATTGCCGTCGGTGTGCTTACAGGTATAGCGTACAATCCCGGAGCCTTCGCTTAAGTAATAGTACCGGCCTACCCCGCTATCGGAATAATAAAGACCGCGGTTGCCGTTTTTGCCAGCAGGCTGGGTGGAATCCCGGAACTTGTCCATAACGCTCTGTGCGCTGTCCCCAAAGCGGATACCACGGGGCAAATCGCATAATTCCTTATTCGTATCCACTTCCAGCAAAAGCCAGTTTTTCTTCGTCCTGTCCCGGCCTACCAAAATGCTTCCCCAAGGGTAGGCAATGCGCCGGCATTCCTCGTCAAAGCCGCGGATGGTTTCTGTGGTTTCATCGCCACCCTTGCCATATTGCGCTTCAAAGGTAGGCAAATCCGTCTTTAAAAGCTCAAAGCCGCCGAAAAGATCCGTTTTATCATATACTGGCTGCTGGTAGGGTTTTACATCGAATTTATAACTGACCGAGGAGGAATTGCTTACTTTCCCAAGGTCATTCACTGCGATGGCCTTTAATATTACATTGCCGGAGGGAGGGACAATACCGGCATCTGTGTACCTGGGTGAATCCTCCACATTGGGCTCGGAGCCGTCCAGGGTGTAATAAAGCTCGGTGGCCTCCTTCGGATCTGTCATATACAGGTAAATGGTAATCCGCCGCTTGTATGTTCCCGATGCCAAACGGGATTTAGGCGAAGAGGGGGACGGCAGGTAAACAGCATAGCTCACCGTCAGCGGGTCACTGACCAACCGCCCTGACTTACACACCACCTTGAAGGACACCGTGCCTTCCGTCAGCTCGATGGGGCCGGTGTACAGCGTTCCCACACCTTCGTCCTGTATTTTAGCTTCCAAATCGGTGGAATAATAAATATCGTACCCCTGCGGCGACGTAAATTCAAGGGATTTAAACTGGCTGTAACGGCCTGCTGCCAAATTGGTTTCAGGCGTCTTTGGCAGCAAATCAGTCCGCTGCTGGCGGAAGGTAAGCACCCCTGTTTTTTCAAAGGCCAGCTGCATCAATTCCCCCGCTTCCCGGTCAAATTGCTGATCCAGCAAAAGCCTGATCATGTTCCGGTAGGGTTCCGCCCTTGAAGGCACAATTCTTTCATACAATTCCGTATATAATTTCCCCGCATCCTCCAGCCTGGCATCAGCCTCGTAAGCCGCACCAAGCAAAAGCAAGCCATCGATGTTATCCACCGCGGGCTCCTTTTGCGAATCCAACTCTCTGGCGTATTCAAAGGTTTCGACCGACTTAGCTATGTACCCTTGGTTAAGGTACTCCTCGCCTACCACCCAATAGGCTTGGGAATCGGTGGCTTTGTTTTGTCTGGCCAAAATAATTTGGCCCTGGGGGGTTTTCTGTAGGTAAAAATAGACGCCGACCACAACGACCATAGCAGCCAAAAACATGATCAATACCACTTTTGCCCAGTTTACACCCCGCCCGGAAACCGGGTTTACAGCTTTGGATCGGGATTGCAATGGCGGCAAGTGCACACTGTCCGTCACCGCAGGAACGCCTCTTTGCATATTCGGACGGCCCGCGTCCCTTTCATAGGCACGATGCTTACGGCTATGAGCGGAACGGTTTGAACGCATGCTGTCGCTTCTTTTGCCGGGCAGGCCGGTTCTTTCGTCGAACTCTTCCGTGCCATACACCTTTTCAATCTGGCCTTGTGCCGAAGGTGCCGGGCGGGGAACCCCAGGGTTGGTTCTCCCCTGGCGCAAGCCATCTCCGCCGGGCGTGGTTTTTTTTCTGGATTGAAGGGTGCCGCACTTATCGCACACCAAGGCGTTATTGTCCACATACGCGCCGCATCTTTCGCAGATCAAATCATTTCACCTCCCATTATTCCCTGTTTGCCAAAGGGCGGTTGTTCACATGGGTATTGTTAATGCACAGATCAAAGGAGCAATTAAGATAAGCTGCCGCTTTTTCACACATGGCAATCCTTGGCATGTAAATCTGGCAATATTCCAGCACCGAGGAGGTATCATCCATCAAAAGCGTATGGCGGATAACCCGGTTTTTCCGATCCACCTCAATGCCGTTAGTCTGGATGGCAAAGTTTACCCGGTCGTGAACGTCGGTGTTATCCGGCTTGCCGTTTCGGACCCGTGTCCGGTGGGCGTCGGATTTATCCCCGATAACCAGCGCAGCGCTGACTGCGCTGGAAACATAGCCGGATTCCTCCTCGTGGTTGCCCACAGCCGTAATAATCTCCATGACATCGTTCATTTCAACCCCGGCTTCCCGCAAAATGGGAAACAGCATTACCGCGCCGTTGGGGCCGTGATCGTGGCGGTTCACCGTATTGCCCACATCGTGAACCCAGCCGGCAATAGCCGCCAACTCCACTTCCCTTGGAGAATAGCCCAGCTCTTTTAAAACCAGCTGGGCCGTTTTGCTTACATAGCTTACATGGCGGGGGCCATGATCCGTATAGCCCATGGCTTCCAAATAGCGGTTGCCCGCTTTGATCATGGCTTTAATGGCATCGTTTTGCTTAATTTCCTTGAGCGAAACCATTGGCCCACCTCCTCTACTTAACGAATGATTGTTAAATCTTATTGCATCCGCTGCATGGCGGAATAGCCGGCATCATCGTCATACTCCCGCTCCGGCGCGTCGCCGCCCAGCATTTCAATGGCATTGCGAATCTCGATAAAATCCAGGTAAGGCAGTTTTTCCTCCTGGGATGCCGCCACCAAAGCAGGCAGCGCCCGTTCATCGCCCAATTTGCCCAGATACCCCGCCAGCACAGCTCTCTTTTTTACGTTAGCCCCAAAAAGCGCCAGGGCAATATTGAACACCTTTTCATTACCCGGGTAATTGCTCAGCACATCTAAAAAAGCTTCCTGGCCAGCAGGGGTAGCATTGCCAATCACTTCCGTTAATTGGTTTACCACGGCCTTTCCCATCTGGTGCAGGCTTTCCAGGGCATTATCGCAAAGCTCGTCTTTTTCCTTGCGGTTCTTCGTCCATTCGATATACAAAGCCCTTGGTGCCACGCTTTCCATTTCCCGAAGCAGGCCAATGGCTGTCATCCGGGCTTCCTGGGGGGCTTCTTGGTTTTTAAGCAAAAGTACCAGGCGCTTTTCGCAGGGAATGCCCACCTCTACGATCCGGTCCAGCAATTGATCCGGCACCGGAACGCCCTTTTCGGTATAGGCTGTCATCCAATCCACCAATTCCTTACAATCCTCAAACTGGGTAAAGTATGCACCCGGCGTTACCCCTTCCAGCCACTTAGCGGGGGTATTTAAAAATTTCATGTACACATTAGGCATATCCTGCTCCATCGCATCGAAATTTTTATATTCGTCCTTGTGTTCCTTCATCCATTGGCTGGTGTAATCCGAAAACCGTTTGTCAAAATCAATCAGCTTCATTTTCTTTATCTCCTTCATTGGTTCTTTCAAAAATCTTCATAGCCCGGTCAATCCGTCTTAAGGATATTAGCACATCCTTGGCATACAAGGCAAATTGCCGATCCAGGCCCTTTTGCTTAAGATAGATTAGCTTCAGCGCCGCAATAAACGCATACGCGTCCTTCCCGCACGCCTTGGTCTTGTATCTTCGGGTCAGCCTGTCGTAATGGGCTGCTGCGTACCTGGCCATTTCATTGCCCGCCTTCAGTTCCCGGGTTTCCACCATAAACCGCTTTATAAAAGTGCTTCTATTGTTCTTTTCCAATACCGCGATGGGCTTTACCGTGGTGAACGCCAGCCTGCCACCTGATAAAATCAGCTGCATTTCCTCCGGCAGCATTCGGCCCAAACGGTAGGCGATGGTTTCCCGCACGGTTTCGTTAATGCTTTCATCCACCAGCCACATTTTGAAAAACGCTATGGCCTGCTGGGGCGCGTGCTGGGCCATCAAATCCAGCATTTCTTCGCAAAGAGAGCCTATGGGCATGGTGAAAAGCCAATCCAGCCAGAATTTTTCCTCAGTGTCCAAATCCCCTGGAGACCTGTTGGCAAATTCCATAATCTTGCCAACGCATAGCTCCACCGAAGCAGCCGTAAGCGTATCCGGCGGCGCCATATCCTCTTTGCGGTCTTGGTGAATCAAAAGCAGGGCTTCCCGGGCCTGATGCCCAAAGCCGTCAAAAGCGAGCATTTTTTCCAGGTATTGCTTTGCCTCCTGCATTTGTCCTTTTTGCGCCTGTGAATAGGCTAAAATGTAAAGGGCATCGCTGTCAAAGGGATTGCGAACCAGCACCTTTGTAAGCCAGCGCTCCAGCGCCAGTCCGGCATTGACCATCTGGGCTGTTTGAAAGGCAATCCGCTGCTCCCCGGACTTGGGAACGCATCCGCTAAGCTTTTCCATTATGGCCGCAGCCAAGGGCTGCCTGCCCATGGCAAAAACCGCAGCGCTTAAAGCGCAGTAAGATTTGACTTGCTTGGGGAAATACCGCACTGCCTCCTTGGCCATTCTCAGCGCCTCCCGGGTATAACCCAGGGCATTAAGCCGCAAGGACAATTCAAACAGCCGGTCGCAGCTGTCGCCCTTGAGCCTGGCCGCCCGCATCAGCCGATTGGCAGCCCGCTCCTTGCGTCCAGCCTGTTCATCCCGTCCAGCCAGCTCCATCAGCCGCAAAAAACGTCTGCCGCTTTGGTTCATGTCCGGCGCCATGGCCCAATCGATTAGGTCCTGAGCATGGTAGGCGTATACGCCAAAAGGCTCCCGTTTTAAATACATGGCCGCCGCATCCAGGGTGGCCTCCCGTTTTTCCATTACGCACAAATTCACAGCCAGCTCATAAAAGCCGTCACTGGCTGCAGAATCCAGCGCCATAGCCTGGTACAGGTATTTCACTGCCAGCTCATAGCATTCCATTTCTTTATATAGCATGCCAAGATCATACTGAATGTCGCTGCGGTTTGCGCCTTCAAGGGCACGGCAATAAAGCCCCGCAGCCTGAACATAATTCCCTGCTTTGTGGTTTTCCTTTGCCTTTAAATACAAGTATCCGGGGGTTCGGTTGAAGGCGACCAAATCGCCATTCCCGGCAAGCTTTTTCATCCAGCCTCCTATTAATCGCGGGTAGCCTTTTCCAATAATGCCTTTAGATCACCGGTTTCAAACTTGAATCCGTTATGGCAAAAATGGCAGGTTAACTCCGCGCCTTGCCCTTCCTCAATCATTTCGGTCAATTCCCCGCGGCCTAAAGCGATCAGCGCTTTTTCCATCCGCTCACAGCTGCACTGGCAATGGTATTCAAGGGGCGTCCTTGAAAGAATGACCGGTTCCATACCTCGGAACCAATCATTCATCAATTCCTCATTGGAGGCATAGGTCATTTCCCTGCTGATGTCCTGAAACATAGGGCTGCGCATTTCCAGTTCATCCAGCACATCCTCCGGGCAGCCGGGCATAGGCTGGATCAGAATGCCGCCTGCCGCCAGCACCACTTCCCCGGAAACCAACACCCCCAGGGATACGATAGAAGGCTGCTGCTCGCTTAATGTAAAGTAAGCGGCAAAATCCTCCGCGATTTCTCCTGAAATCAGTTCTGCCTGGCCAATGTATGGCTCACGCAGACCCATATCACGAATCACGCTAATGCGGCCATCGCTTCCCACCGCGCCGCCCACATCCAGCTTTCCATTGGCCTTCAGGGGCAAAACAATCTGCGGATCATCAGCATAGGCCTTTAATTCTCCGCCATTGCCAACAGCGCATAGGGTTCCCATGGGGCCGCCGCCTTTAATCTGCACTGTTACACTGCT
Organism: Eubacteriales bacterium; assembly: GCA_031556065.1. Classification (GTDB taxonomy): domain Bacteria; phylum Bacillota; class Clostridia; order Christensenellales; family Aristaeellaceae; genus JAVBTR01. The sequence continues at coordinate 11,741 of JAVBTR010000004.1, forward strand.
GCCGTCCTTAATGCCGGCGGAAATCATGGCCGTGCCAGTTAGCAGCCTGCCAAGGGCTGCGATCCCCACCGGGCTGGCGTGATGAATATCCGCCGCCTCCTGTACCAAGTGGGTCGTATCGCAAAGCAGTACCCGCACCATGCCCTCCTTCAGGGTAATATGCAGCACCTCGTTTGTGCGTTCAATTTTCTTCGCTACCGTATTCATCATTCTTCTCCCTTAAATAACTCGCTTGGTGGCCGCAAAATGCCACCGGCACTCTTTTTCCCCAGGGGCGCGCATGGCCTTTTCGCCATAGACCCGCGGGGGCGTAAAACCGCATTGTGTTACCCAGCGGGTTAACTCCTCCAGGGTATGGGCACGCTGCACCTGGGTTTCGTCGATCCTGTCATAGCGGCCGTCCTGGGATTTCACAAAAAAACACAGGTCCATCTGACACAGATTCTTGTTCTTCTCGTAATGATTGCTCCACAAATAGGTTATGTGCTGACTGTCCTGCATAAGCAGGTTATCGCCTAGTGTTTTTTCCAGCTTGTAAGGGGTGGATACATCAAAGAAAAGCCCTCCCCCTGGGCGCAGCGCCTCAAAGGCAGCGCTGAAAAACGCCTTCGCATCCTCTTCTTTGGTTAAGTAGTTCAGCCCGTCACAGGTGCACAGCACCGCATCCATAGGCCGGTGCAGCTTTAATTGCCGCATATCCTGCTTCACAAAGGGGATCATGATCCCTTCCTTGCGCGCTTTTTTCGACGCTTCAAAAAGCATTTCCGCGCTGACGTCCACGCCTGTTACCTTATAGCCCAAACGGCTTAAAGGAATGGTTAAGCCGCCTGTGCCACAGGCACACTCAGCAACCATTCCTCCCGCCACGCCAAAATAGGCCATTATTTCCCCATATAGCTTCGCCCAGGATGCGTAATCTACATCCCCCATTAGTTCATCGTATATCTGTGCAAATGCTGTGTACATGGATTCCCCTTGTTTAATTTACTGCGTCTTGCGGCGCTTAGTGCCCATTTTGCCGCCAATCCGGCCCGATTCCTTAGCGCTGAGCCCTGCCCAGCCCACTTCACGAAGCTTTTCCATCAAGCCAAGCTCCATGGCTATTTCATACTTCTTTTTTTCCGCTTCCGACAGCCTTACGAATCCTTCGCCCATACCCTGCCACCTCGCTTTTTTACTTCAAAAGCTAGTGTGTGTAGGAAACAGGCAAATCATTCTTATTACTGCTCTTCGTCGGTATCGTCGTCTTCTTCCTGGCTCAAGCCCCGATTCACCGCAGCGCCTTCAATGCGGGCATTGATATATTTGTCGAACACGCCATTGGAATAGCTGGCATAGCAAAAACGGTTAAAGGATAACAGGAACAAGGCATACAGCGCCACCATTACCAGCATGATAATTTCAAACGCGCCTGTAAACATGAAAATGACCACGCAAAGGGCAAAGGGCACCAGGGACAAAAGCCGAAGCCCTAATGTCTGGGGCAGTCTGCCAATGGAAAGCAGCAGCGCGTTTTGCACAAGCTGCTTGTAGCTTAGCTTATAGGTTACCATAAGCGGGTACATGTAAATCAGCGCCAGGCTCCAAACTGCAGCCAGCATAATCAAAAGCACCTGGGGAACGATGAAGAACATACCCATGGTACTAATCATCTGCCCATAGGTTACATAACCCACATACACCAGAAACGGAATCACGGAAGTAATGCAGCTGGTGATCAGCGCCTGCTTCCAGTTCTCTTTCATAGCGTCCTTAAAATCGGACCAGACGAAGCTATGCTCATCCCTGGCCCAGTTTCTTGTAACATAGCTAAGCCCTGCGGTAAAAGGCCCTGTAATGGCAATGCAGGGAATAGCGAAAATCAGCGCCGTATAAAGAAGGCCCTGTATATTGGCCACCAAAGCGGACCAATCCCCCACCATTTCGCCGGCTTCATCCACCATGGCGGTTAATTGGCCTACCCCGGCCAGGGCTGTCATAACAATCAACGCGATTAAGGGGATCAGGATCAATACATAGATCAGGTTTAGCCGGATCAACCCGCTTAGGCGTACCTTGAGCATTTCAAAAAACAGCTGCCAGCGGTTGGAAGGCAGGTCCTCCTTGCGGTAATCGCCCTTTCCGCTTTTGCCATAGTAGAAACTGTTCATCATCTTTCCAAACATAGCGTGACCTCCAAATAAGTTTATACCACCAAAATATATGATAACATAAACCTGAGCAAAATTGAAGCACAATCTTGACTTCCCTGCGTCCAAATGATATAGTGATATTGCAAAAATACATACCTTATCCAGAGTGGTGGAGGGAAGGGCCCGATGAAACCCGGCAACCGGCATTGCTGCTTGGTGCTAAATCCCACAACGCGGCACACCAAAGATGGGAGCGTTGGCAGATAAGGAAGATCATCTCACCTTGATCAATTCCCGCCTGTTTGTGCCGAACAGGCGGTTTTTTGCAGAAAATTGACAAGGAGGATCTTATAATGCGTTATCTCTTCACATCCGAATCCGTAACCGAAGGCCATCCAGATAAAATGTGCGATCAAATTTCCGATGCCGTTCTGGATGCCATTCTACAAAGCGATCCAATGGCCCGGGTAGCCTGCGAAACCTGCGCCACCACCGGCATGGTCATGGTCATGGGCGAAATCACCACCAACACCTATGTATCCATCGACGATATCGCCAGAAGCGTTATTCTGGATATCGGCTACAATGCTTCCGATCTATGCTTCGACGGCAAATCCTGCGCGGTGCTCACCGCCGTTCACGAGCAATCCCCCGATATTGCCCAGGGCGTGGATAACGCCATCGAAACCCGAGGAACCGATTCCCGTGATATCGGCGCTGGGGACCAGGGGATGATGTTCGGCTTTGCCTGCAACGAAACCCCGGAGTTGATGCCCCTGCCCATTTCCTTGGCCCACAAGCTTTCCGCCCGCTTGACCGCCCTTCGCAAGGATAACATCCTCCCCTGGCTTCGTCCCGATGGCAAGAGCCAGGTCACCGTGGTTTACGAAGATGGCAAACCCGTGGCCGTGGATACGGTGGTTATTTCCACCCAGCATAGCCCGGACGTGGACAACGAGACCATTCATAAGGGCATCACGGAAAAGGTTATCAAGGCCATTATTCCAGCATCTCTTTTCACACCCGAAACCAAGCTTTTCATTAACCCCACCGGCCGCTTCGTTTTAGGCGGCCCCGCGGGGGATTCTGGGCTTACAGGCCGCAAGATCATCGTGGATACCTACGGCGGCTACGCCCCTCATGGTGGCGGCGCATTCTCCGGCAAGGATCCTACCAAGGTAGACCGCTCTGCTGCCTACGCCGCCCGTTACGTGGCTAAAAACCTGGTAGCTTCAGGCCTTTGCGATACCTGCGAAATCCAATTGGCCTACGCCATCGGCGTTGCCCGCCCCGTCAGCCTCTTCGTGGACACCCGCGGGACTGGCAAACTGCCCGATGATCAGCTGGCCGCCATCATCCAAAAAGAGTTCGATCTGCGGCCCAACGCCATCATTCAAACCCTGAACCTCCGCCGCCCCATCTACCGTCAAACCGCCGCCTACGGGCACTTTGGCCGGGATGGATTCTCCTGGGAAAACACAGACAGAGCCGAGGAACTCAAAGCAAAGTATCTTAAATAAAATGTGAAACTATGGCGATAAGAACAAGGGATTCCCAAGGGTTTTGACCCTTGAATGGGGAAGCGGCTTGTCAAGGTAGAAATTGTTCGATCCGTTAAATGCCCCAAGTATCTACCTGATACCATTGTGAAAGGGCCCCAAAAGCCAAGTTGACTGTAGATTGTTGACTTAGCTTTTTCATGTTTGCTGTCAACGCAATCTGCCTTCCGCGTTCTTCGTCACAGCTTTGTTTTTCTTAAGTGGGTACATAAATCTCCATGTAAACCAGTTATCCATGAGGCGTTGAATGATAATATGTCCTTTATCCCCGATACCGCCTCCTGAAAAGTGCCAGTAGTTGTCGGTTAGAGTGACGGGCGTATACATTCCTTCATAATTGGTAAAGTCCCATTTGTTTGAGGGTAAGTACTTCAAGACGATTTCGCCTTCCGGTATATTATAGCTAAAATCAAAGTAGAAAGTGGGGGTTTCTTTGTCGCTTCTGGCATCGATGATCCTTAATGAGAAAAAGAAAAAGACTTTTTTTCAGTGCTTGAGTATCAGCATCCGCTTTTGTGATCCATCGCCCATTGGAATCTGTGACCAGTGCATCCAACAAGGGAGCATTGCGTGATAAAAAAAGCAACATTTTCTCTTGGTGCGATGTGTTATAAGCTGCATATATGTTATCGGCAACGATGATAATAAGTAAATGGCAATCAAGATACAACAGATCTTCCCCCCTTTTTTCATTTGCGACACTCCTTTTGAGCATTATAGTATCCAACATCAAACAATGATATAATATAATTGAATTTAAACCCACGGACTCTCTGGTGGAGGGAATGAAATGGAAAGAAACTATTTTTTTAAGACACTGGGCAATGCCCTTGTGACATCTGCAATTGCCATATCAGCAGGCTTGCTAACGGGTGGATTTATTGGCAGTGTCCTTGCAGAGTTGCTATTTGGAGTCAGCAACACAAACGCCTATAATATGTTGATGACATGCGGTGCCTGTGGAGGTGCTGCATTGACGTTGGCGTTGGTTTGGTATTTCTATTTTAAGAGAAGCAACCTGCCAGATACGTGGTGTGAGCGCTTGATCCCCATTGCGAGCAGCTATATTTATTATCTTGGACTTTGGGTCCTGACTCTAGGTCTTGCGAATTATAGCTACGATGGCGAAAGCTGGAGGGCGTTTTTCTATCTGACGATACCCTATATCGTGCTAACTTTCCTTTTGATGTGGGGCGGAGATTACACGCTCTTTCCGGTAATGCAAGTCGCAGCAGTGCTGATAATGATTGGCATAATGGCACTTGTTTCACATACAAAAAAGCTCCGCCCTACATTTGGCAAAGGCTTTGCATGAGTGATTATATGTATGGTGAGCGTGACTGCGATAGCTGGGTGGCAATATTATATGCGTGTAACGCATGTGATGGGCAGGGATACACACGTTGTCAAGGTATCCGATGAGGTGAACCTATACAATTATAAACCCTTTGCTGAAGGGAATTTACTTGAATGTATGAAGGGCGAAGCAACACTAAAAATAGACCACGACTACCCGCGATTGGATGGCGCCACGGCTGCCTATCCTGTTTATGGAGCGATGGTGCAGGCGATATATATCGGGCTTGATGAATCAACGGTGAGGGAATATGTTGCTTGCACGAAAACTGACAAGGCATATCAGCGCTTGATCGATGGGGAGATAGATATTTTCTTTGGCGCACAGCCATCTAAACAACAGATGCAAGTTGCACAGGAAAAAGGGCTGGAATTTGAACTGATCCCGATTGCAAGGGAGGCGTTTGTCTTTTTTGTGAACACTGATAATCCGATCGAAAGCCTGACCTTAACGCAGATACAAGACATTTATCTCAAAAGGATCACAAACTGGCGCGAACTTGGTGGAGCAGATGAGAAGATTATGCCGTTTCAACGCCCTGAAAATTCGGGTAGTCAAACGATCATGCTTGCCAATGTGATGAGCGGAAGCACCTTGCCAGCTCCGTTTCATGAGGAATATGCAACCGGCATGGGCGGCGTAATAAACAAGGTGGCTGAATACCGAAACTATTCTTCCGCCATTGGATACAGCTTCCGCTTTTACGCAACAGGCATGAATCCCAATGAAAGCATTAAACTTCTTGCGATTGGCGGCATTGCACCTAAAAAGGAAAATATCCAAAGCGGAGCGTATCCTTTCACGATAGACGTATACGCAGTGACCACTGGGGTAAAAAATGAAAACACAAAAAAGCTCCTTGACTGGATATTGTCAGAGCAAGGGCAAATGTTTATTGAACAGTGCGGATATGTAGGAAGATAGGAACAGTTACATTCACATCCTTTGCACTGATAGGTACAAAACGCCCTTTGCAAGAGTGCACACACCCGTTAGGGTGTATAAGTACGCATTCATCAAAGTAGGTGTACGCTAGCTCTCTTCATATTATGGCATTATTAACTTGCTATCATGTCGATGCTAAAATAAACCTAATAAAATTGGGAGGGTTGACTACTTGAATAATGAGGTTTTCAGCACAGAATTTCAAGGTTTCTTTGCGGAGTTTTTCGACATCCTGCACGATGGTTGCAATGACGCATTAATCTATCCTCAAATACTCAAAGCATACGGAAATCGAATATTGGAGTTAGGCTGCGGCACAGGGCGGATTGCTGTTCCTTTAGCCCAAGCAGGCTACAAGGTAACGGGAATTGAGTATGAAGCGGACATGATCGCCCTTGCTTGCAAAAAGGACTATCCCAAAGAGAATCTCACAATCTTACAGGGCGATGCCAGAAATTTTTCACTGAACCAAACATTTGATGCGATTTTACTTAGCTGTAACTTCATCAACCATTTTATTGACAGCAATGATGTGTTGTCGATCCTTCAATGTTGTAAAAGTCATTTAGCAAACGAGGGTGTTATCATTATCGACTGTTCTGTTCCCGACTATGCCTATATGCAACAGAGCAACGGGAAAACAGAGGTTTTCGATTTTCATATGGAACATGGAACGGTTATTAAAGATACCTTCACTCCTTCTTATGATTTTGTACGCCAGATCGAAACGGATATAATCGTTTTGGAAGAGTATAAAGACGCTCAACTGCTTAGACGAGCTGAAGTAAAAGAGCAACTAACATGGTATTGTATGAGAGAGATTTTCACGCTTATTCGGGAAGCAGGTCTTTCTTTAGCAAAGCAAACCACTGTGCTTGATGGTGATTCTTTTGACATTGCCAATGCTTCCAATATGATCTTTTTCGCCAGCCATATTAAATAACATACACTCGTTCCTACAATATCAAGAAATCCGTATCTGAAACAACACAACCTACTAATTCTGAAACAGGATTTAGTGGGCTGTGTTGTTTTAGGGCTTGGCACCAATTCAACCTTGCTGTGGGTAAAGTGGTTGCCCCTGTTATTAGTAGGTTTCGACATCCTACGTTCACAGTATACATCTGGGTTTTAGGGCAAAGCCCTAATGTAACCAACTTTTAATAAGACAATCCGGTTCTGTCAAAAACGATTATTCTTCTTCCTTTAAGCTGGCGTTAATCGCTTCTATTTCTCCCTGCAAACACAAAAGCTGCCAATAACATTCTTTGGCCATCGCGTTGGATTGCGCCAGCAGTTCTGCCGCATTGGCTATTTTTTTATCCAATTGGGCAAGCTGAATTTCTCGTGGCTGCGGGATTGTTTTCATTGGCTCATGTCTTTCCTTTGCTCCGATTATAGAGCAATTATACCATGCCATCATTTTATAATCAATATGCAAATGCTCCAATAACAGAACAAAGAGGGCGAAGCATATGACGCAATCCATCAAAGCCTCCCATACCATTGGCGAAAACATCCGTACTATAAGAAAAACCACTGGGATGACCCAGGATACCTTAACCACACAGCTTCAGCTGCTGGGCTGTGATTTGTCCCGTGGAGGCTATGCGAAGATTGAAGCCGGCATCCGGCACGTATCCTTGGATGAATTAAGGTGCATTAAGCTGGTGCTGAAAACCTCTTATGACGAACTGTTAAAATAGCTCCCAGCTAAGGCGGGAGCTTATTTCAATAATGATTCTTTTTTAGTTGCTTCTCCTTGCGTGTGTTTCAAAACGCCCTAAGCAATACTATTTTGTCCGCCATTTGTCAGAATTTTCGTTACAGCGCTTTGGGTCAGTCCTTTAAGGGTACGGCCCTCCTGGCGCAAATCCCGTCCCAGGGCAGCGGAAGCGATTTCTATTAACGCCGCACAAACAGGCGTTGGTACCTTCAGCGTTTGGCCCAGGCTTTCAAGAAGCACCAGCCCCTGGGGCACATCCTCCGATATATAGCGCGAATCCACTACCACAGGCCCAATGGCCCTTGTTTCCATGGCAGCATAATCCATGAAAACCTGCTTAGCATCCTTTTCAGGCTCGGCGCTGTTGCGTATTTTACACGCCTCAGAGTAGCTTAAACGCGCAAATCCCATGCTTTCAAGCACATCCATTTTTTCGGCATCCAGCTTCTCCAATATCCGCCATACCGAGGGCGTGAAGACCTCATGGTACATGCAATAAGCGCCCTTGGTCTTTTCAATCCGCGGAATGCTCATAATCCCCCCAACGGTGTGTACAATGAGGTTCGGATTGTGCAGCGCCGCTTCCACCACCGATGAAAGATAGGAAAACGGAAAACCTAAGAGCTCCAGCCTGGATTTAGCGTAAGAAAGCCGCTCCTTAGGGTATATGCCAATGGGATTTATGACATTTCTAAACCCCGCCTTGATTTCACCCGGCGCCGTGATCCGGCAATCGATAAACGCGCTTTCCGCCTCAGCAATGGTAACCGTTTCTGGCACACCGTGTTTGAGCATATAAGCCGTTGTCAGATAACCGGGGTTAAACAAAACCACCTGTCCGTCTCTTAGGTAGGGTAGCATTCGTTTAATCAAGTCCTCATGGTAATTGGTTTGAATGTATACAATTACCACATCGCAAACCGAAAGCGCTGCCAAATCCCTTGTCACCAGACTTAGCTGCGCGGATTTCTTTCGGCCGTTTTCAAGCAGCGCGATTCTTCCGCCATTGGCTTTTAAATACGCGAAATGCTCGTCATGCATGCTGTTGGACGTTTTAATCAGTGTCACGTCATGGCCCCGATAGGCCATATCCGCTGCCACCGCGCTTCCGCCGTTGCCTGCGCCAAGTACCGCTATTTTCATGTATGCCCGCTCCTTCCAAAGCGTCGGGTCCGATAGGTACCAAAGTTACCCTTAGCTTATCGGAAAAAGAAGGCACCTGTCAAGTTTTTCGTTCAAGAGGACGCGCTGGCGTAGCGCTTCAGGCCTTTTTTCCACGCTGTCAGCGCCAAGAAAGTAAATAGCGCCACAATGGCAATTCCGTAGGCAAAGCCTAAAGGCGTCAGCGCTCCCGCCAGCAATTGAGCGGGCATGGTGGCCATAATGCCATAAGGAACCACAAAATAGAACAGCACCTTCCATGCCCCATGGAACAGCGTACCCGGCACCTTGAAGCACAGGGCCAGCAATTCCTCAATGCGGTCGATCCGCTTCGCGCTGGGGAAATAAAAGGGCACGGTGCGGATCAAAACCACAATATCGTACCAAAGCACTGTCATGATAATGACCATCAGGCCATACAGAACGACCTGTCCCCCATTTGGGGCCACCGGCAAGGTTTTTACCCCGCTGATAATAATCAGGATACTTAGGGGAATCAGTGGCAGGCTGCCAAAGTCGATGCTTTCAAAGCTTAGGCGCAAAAGCGGATTCATAGGCTTTGTCAGGTATAAATCCAGATCGCCGTTCAATATTTTTTCTGGAATGGGATTGATGCCAAAGAAGAAAATCACCATATTCAGCGCATTGATCAAAGAAAACGTGCCGATAAAAATCGTCATTTCTCCTTGGGAAAAACCGCCGATAGAGCCTGCGTTTTGGTAAATAGCGGAAAAGGTGAGCAGCTGGACCAGAAACAGGGAGCCATCCACAAAAAACGCTCCAAAGAAATTGAACCGAAAAGCCATATTGCGGCTTAATTTCATTTTAAACAGCATCCAAAGCATTTTCATACGCCCACCCCATCATACCTTTTGCGCAAAGCTTGAAAGGTTCTTTGATTGATGAATACCAAGGCCAGACACCAGCCGCCCAGCACCAAAAAGCCGGTTAGAATCTCGTTCTCGCTTCGGCCGATTAAAAGCATAGCGGGCAGGTTATTCACATAATAAAAGGGGAACAGCCGCATACCGTTTTGCAACCAGATTGGCAAAAGGGAAAGAGGCAAAAGGGTGCCCGTTAAAAAGGCAACCATATTGTTTTTCAGCATTAAAAAGGTGCTGATATCCAGAAATTTAAATGCCATAATGCCAATGAGAAAATTGATCTGGTTCATAACCACCAGGCCCAAGATCACCATGGCTATGGCTGCCGCGATGGCACTAACGCTCCCTGTTATGGTAATGGGAATTTGAAACAGCAGCACCCATATTAAAGAAATGAGAAAGCTTAAAACAATGTTAAGCAGCGCCACCCCAAAGGTTTGAGCCTGAAAATAGGTTTCCGGCCTGGCGGGAATAATTAAAAACTTGGTAAATGTGCCCTGCCGTATCCGATGGGATATTTCCCAGCCAATGCCTTCGGAACTGTCCAGAGAGGCAATAAAGGACGTCAGCACGTAAAAGGTGAGCATCATGGGCAGGGTAAACCCGCCGATTTCAGTCTGCTGGCCAAAGACCGCCGGCCAAACCAGCATGGCAAACAGCACCCGCAGCACCGTAAACAGCATGGAAAAGAACATATCCAGCCGAAAGCTCATTTCAATTTTGAACTGCAGCTTCAATACTTCCAAGTATTTATGCATGGTGGACCTCCTTGTAAATCCTCTCCACCACCAGGGCAATATCCTCTTCCTCCACGGTGATATCTGTCACTTCTCCTTGGTGGATCATCTTCTCCAGCTTAAGAGGAACCTCACATCGGGCAACTTTTGCCGTTTGCGGTTCCTTGTCGGCATAGGTTACGGTAATCTGCTTAAACTGCTGGTGGGTGGCAATCAGTTCTTGCAAGCCGCCATCGTACACCTTTTCGCCGTTTGAAATAACCACCACCCGTTTGCACAGGCTTTGAATGTCCTGCATGTAGTGGGAGGTAAGCAAAACAGTGGTGCCTTTTGTTTGGTTAATGGTTCTTAAAAATTCCCGCATTTGCCGCTGGGAAATGGCGTCCAGGCCAATGGTGGGTTCATCTAAAAAGAGAATTTCCGGCTCATGCAATAGTGCGGCGATCAATTCCATTTTCATCCGCTGGCCCAAAGAAAGGGTACGCACCTGCACATTCAGCAAATCCTTTACCCCAAATAGCGCCACCAGCTCATCCCTTGTTTTTTCGAACTTTTCTTTGGGGATTTCGTAGAGCTCTTTAAAAAGCAAAAAGGTATCCGCCGCGGAAAGCTCGAAAAACAGCTGGCTTTTTTGCCCCATCACCACGGCATAGCGCTTTTTAAAGTCCTTCTCCAGCTTATTGGGGGTAAAGCCCAGCACAGAAAGCTCCCCAGCCGTAGGCGCGATAATGCCCGTAAGCATTTTGATCAAAGTGGTTTTCCCTGCGCCGTTTTCACCAATAAGGCCTACCATTTCGCCTTTTTGAATATCCAGATCAAAATCGATTACCGCATGCTTTTCTACATATTGACGGTGGAACAGGCTTTTAAAGCTGCCCTTTAAGCCCGCCTCCTTTTCAAAGCGGGTAAAGGTTTTATGTAGGTGTTTGGCTTGAATCATACTTATTCCTCCGTTATGATTTTGCTTGGATCATGCCGTTTCTCCATAACATGGCGGGCTTTTCGGTTGGCCACCGTATCGAACACAATGGAAAAATCGTAATCCTCCGGGTACATTTCCGTAGCCGCAATATGCAATTTCAACCGTTTGTGGTTGAAGTATTGCTTCCTTTTCTTGATCATCACGCCAATAACGCCCTTTTCGTCGGCCCTGGTGCAAACAATACCTGTTTCCTTTTGGGGGTAAATCATCACACAATCCCCCAAATTAAAGCGCTGGCTGCGGGACGGTTGCGGGCTTATGATTTGCGCCTGTGCCTGAGGGGCAATGGTTACCAGCTTTTCTTCAACAGTAAAACTCTTTCGCTCCCCGCTGTATGCTGCCTTTTCTGCCAGCACCAGCAAAGGCTCCGGAAAACCTAATTTCTTGGCGATAAACAAAGCGCAGCTTTCCCCTGCCGCCCCAATTTCCATTCGATAAAGGGGGGACAAGGTTTCCCTGTCAAAGGCCATCCGGGCATTAATGAGCCCCGCCTTCCCTGCAGCGTAAGCCTTGATCTCCGGGTAATGAGTGGTGGCCACAAACAGACAGCCCGACTGGGCCAGCGCTTCCAAAATGGCAGTAGCGATACCCATGCCCTCCTGGGGATCGGTGCCGGAACCCAGTTCGTCCAGCAAAACCAGGGAATCGGCTTTGACCGTCTTAAGGATACCCGTAATATTCACAATGTGAGATGAAAAGGTGGATAAGTTTTCCGTAATGCTTTGCCCATCCCCAATATCGCAAAGCACATCCCTACGCATTACAAAGGTGCTTTTTTCATCGCAGGGCACTTGAAGGCCTGCCTGGGCCATCACACTAAGCAGCCCTACGGTTTTTAGCGCCACGGTTTTGCCGCCGGTATTGGGCCCTGTCACCACCACGCCCCGAATGTCCCCGCCCACGGAAAAATCCAGCGGCACAGCTACCTCTTTGCTTAAAAGTGGGTGCCTGGCTTGAATTAAAGTCAAAATGCCGCTGGTGGTAAACTTTCCTTCCACAGCCTGGGTTTTAATGGCATACTTTCCTTTTGCGAAAAGGAAATCCAGGGTTTCCATAGCCTCAATGTTAATTTTAATCTCTGGCAGGCACTCTTCCACATCTGCCGTCAGCTGGTATAAAATCCGGCGGGTTTCCGCGTCCTCCTCCACCGATAGGGCTGCCATTTCATCGATCAGCTTGCCTACGGCACTGGGTTCAATAAAGCAGGTGGCGCCGGAAGCGCTCATATCCACCATCTGCCCCGGGAAGGAAGCCCGGTATTCCCTTTTAACAGGCAAGGTGTAGCGTCCGTTGCGAATGCTTACAAAGCTTTCGGAAAACCATTTAGGGTTCTTTTGCAGCAGGGTATTCAATTTTCCTTTGATGGATTCACTTAAATTGGCCAGCCGCCTGCGCAGATCATAGAGCCTGTCGGAAGCATGATCGTCCACCTGGTTATTGCGGATACACCGCTCCAGCTCTTCTTCCAGCTCACGCAAATCCGTTATGCTTCGGCCATAGGTGGCCAAGTCCGCACCAGTGCCTTCCGCCTGTTTCAAGTAATTTTTCATCCGGCGGCAGGTCACCAGAAAGGTGCATACATCCATCAGCTGTTCAGGCACCAGCATGGCATCCATTTCAATAAGCCGCAAAGCCTTATGCAAATCCTCCATAGCAGCCAAGGGGGGTGTGCCCGCGCTTAAGATTACCAGCTTGGCATCCGCTGTTTCCTTTTGCGCCCTTATGGCCATTGGCAGGGTTTCCATTGGCATTAAGTTTAAGCATTGGTCTTTGGCGCTTTGGCAAAAAGCCTGCTGCGCTAAATCCGCCGTAATCATATCCCATTCCAAGCATTTTAAGAACTTATTCACTTTCAATCGCTCCAAATACAAATTAAGCCTTCGGGACCACTCGCGTAAAGATACACTGCTCCCGAAGGCATAATAAGCCCATAGAAAAAGCGCAACAAGCACCCTCGTTACGCTTCTTAATCTGTGGGTAATATGAAGCAGCCGGTAAGCGAGTTTTTTAGGGGACAGCAAACAAAAGCAACTGTTCACCCTTTCAACTATTTAGTTGAAAAACGCCTTACTGACCGACATAAAAATCTCCTTAAAGGTTTATTTCCTAAACACTATAGCATATCCATACAAGGATTTCAATAGAAAAGTTCTTTAATGGCCGCTATATCATGCTGGGCCTGCTCCGGCTTGATCTCTTCCCGAAGCAAGGTAATATCTTGCTTTTCCCCTTTGGCCCACTGTGCCACCTTTTCAAGCCTGGCAATCCCCTTGCCCCAATCCATGGGGGTGTAATGGTTGTCTTGGTATACCCCGTCCTTTAAATGAAGGGTAATTACCTTATCGCCAAACAGAGCAATGGCGCTGTCCCAAATAGCTTCCTGGCTGTCTGCATTGTGTTCCCAAAGCAGGTTCACCGGATCGAAGATTACCTTCAAATAAGGGCTGTTCACATCGTCGATAAGCCGTTTAAGCATTTCAGGGGTATTGATGGTGTGGCGAACCACAGGCTCAATGGCCACAATGGCATCTTCTTCCTCTGCCACCTTTACAGCCTCTTTTACAAAATGCAGAACCTTCGCATATTGCGCTTCCCGGTTTTCATCGGTGCAGTTGGTTGTTTCCGTACCAACGCAAACCGCACCTAATTTCTTTGCCACGCGCAGATAATTCTTAAACTGGGTAAGTCCCTTTTCAAACACCGTTTCATCCAAAGAGCCGGGCTCCACATAGCAGCCCAGCACTGTCAGCTCCATTCCACTGGCCTTCAGGGCTTGGCCGATTCTGCCAATATTCTTTTCTTCCAAAAAATCCCCTTCCAGCTCCACTGCTTTATAGGGCGCGAAGTGGACGGCCTCCAGGCCCTTTTCCTTAATCAGCCCAAACAGCACCTCTGGGGTATGCTTGCCAAAGTCATGGGCACGTGCACCAATTTTCATTTAAATCCTCCATTTAAAAGAGGAGGTATCCCCCCTCTTTTGCATATAGTATCGTATCTGTTACTTTTTCTTGCCGGTTAACGCGTTCATGACGTCTTTAATCACCGTATTGGTCACGGTACGGGTAGCAGAGGAAATAGCGCTGTTCTTCACCCGGCCTAACACAGAATCGTTGAACCTGGCGCGATCTGCCCGCTCATTGCGAAGGGCATCGGATTCCGCGCGGCGCTGGGCGGTTTCCAGTTCCTTTTGCTGCCGGTCTGCCTCCTTCTGGGCTGCGATCTGGGCCTTTTGGGCATTCATCTGGTCCTTTGTCATGGCAGCGGGCTGCTGGGGCTGGGCCACATAGGGGGTGTATTGGCCGGTAGCGGGGTTGTATTGCATGGTCACCATCTGCTGCACATATGCGCCAGTGGCGGGATCTTGCACCATGGTGGGCATCTGCACCAACTGTGGCTGTTGCATCACAGGCTGCTGAACCACAGGCTGTTGAACCATGGGTTGTTGCATCACGGGTTGCTGAACCATGGGCTGCTGCATGGCAGGCTGCTGCATTACAGGCACGTTAGGGGTGCTTGCGCTAGGGGTGAACACTGGGACGTTGTTTTCGTTGTTAGGGATGTTCGTCATTTGTTCCAACTCCTTCATATCGTTTTGACCCATGGTCATATTCGGCATGGTAAATACGGGCTGCTGAACGGGCATCTGCATAACGGGAATGGGGCTGGGACTAAAGGGAATGCCTTGCATAATAGGAATGCCCCCAAACTGCACCTGCGGGGCGGCGGCGGGGTTTAGCATTTCGTAGGCCCCAGGGCGGTCCTGGCGCAGCTCATACTTGCCATACAGCGGGCTTTCCGCAACGCACTGCTGCCTCACATTATCGTCAATAGCGCCCATGTAGCTTTGGGGCGGCAAGATCAGCGCCCGTTCCACAATGGTAGGTGCGCCGCCTTCATCTAAAAAGGACACCAGCGCCTCGCCTGTTTTAAGCTGGGTAATCACCGTGCCTGTATCGAAGCTTGGGTTGGCGCGGAAGGTATCGGCAGCAGCCTTCACCCCACGTTGATCCAAGGGCGTATAGGCACGAAGCGCATGCTGCACCCGGTTTCCCAATTGGCTCAAAACCGTCATGGGCACATCGGCGGGGTTCTGGGTAATAAAGTAAACACCCACTGCCTTGGAACGAATCAGGCGGATCACCTGTTCGATTTTATCCATCAGGGCCTTGGGGCAATCGTTGAAAAGCAAGTGGGCTTCATCGAAGAAGAAGACCATCTTCGGCTTTTCCATATCCCCCTCCTCGGGCAAAAGCTTGTAAAGCTCTGTGAGCATCCAAAGCAGGAAGGTGGAGTACATAATTGGCATATTAAACAGCTTTTCCGCTGCCAAGATATTAATAACCCCACTGCCGCTTTCATCCACCTGCATCCAATCGGTAATATTCAGTATCGGTTCCCCAAAGAAAATATCCCCGCCCTGATCTTCCAACACCGCCACCGCCCGCTGGATAGCGCCAATGGAGGCAGGGGTTACATTGCCATAATGCAATTGATAATTCTTGGCGTTTTCGCCTACATAAGCCAGCATGGCCTTGAGATCTTTAATGTTGATCATGGGATAGCCTTCATCGTCGGCCACACGAAAAAGAATGTTCAATACCCCCGATTGGGTGTCGTTTAAGGTTAGCATCCGGGAAAGCAAAAGCGGCCCCATTTCCTTAATAGAAGTGCGTACCGGATGGCCCTTTTCGCCGTATACATCCCAAAAAACAGAAGTGAAAGGCTTAAAATCGAAAGCGGCTTGATCCACCTTGACTTTTTCCAGCCTCTTAGCGATGGCTTCGGAATCCTCCCCCGCCTTCACCATACCAGCCAGATCGCCCTTCACATCGCTCATAAATACAGGCACGCCCATTTGGGCAAAGCCTTCCGCAAGCACTTTTAAAGTGACTGTCTTTCCCGTTCCCGTAGCACCGGCGATCAGTCCATGGCGGTTAGCCATGTTCGGCAGCAAAAATGCCGGCGCATCTCCTGTGCCCACCCAAATTTTTCCTTCATAAAGCATCTTGAGAATTCCTCCCTATTGCTAACAAAGATGATACAACAAAAGGCCGTTTTCGTCAATGTTTTCCTATGGTTGACGGGTTATGCTATACTATTTTTATGTGAAGGGAGTGAGTATCATGTCCTATGAATGTTTGCTTTGCGACGCGGACGAAACCCTGTTCGATTTTCACTTAGGGGAAAAGCAGGCCCTTATAGAAACCTTTTTGGCCTATGGTTTAAATGCCGACGAACCTACCGCCAGCCTTTACCACCGTATTAACGATGATTTGTGGAAAGCGTTGGAACGCAAGGAGGTCACACTGGATGAACTGAAAATCGCCCGTTTCCGGCAGCTGGTTCAGGCCTTTGGGCTTGATATTGTGCCGGAAGATATCGCAGTCACCTACATTGAAAAGCTGGCACAGCAGGCCCAGTTAAAACCCGGCGCAGAAGGCTTCTGCCAAGCCATATCGACAAAAATGCCCATTTATCTGGTGACCAACGGCATTGCTGTTATCCAAAGAGGGCGGCTTCAAAGAAGCCTCATTGCCTCGTACATTACCGATATCATTATTTCCGAAGAAGTAGGCGCACGAAAGCCGGACCCGAAAATGCTGCAGGTGGTACTTGATAGAACCGGCATAAAAAAAGAAAAAACCGTGATGCTGGGCGACAGCATCACAGCCGATATCCCCGCTGCAGCGAACGCGGGGATCGATAGTATTTTGATCACCTGGGGGCAGGCCATGGACTCTGCTGGTTCCACCTATCAGGTCAGCTGTTTGGAAGAGGCTGCGAAAATCATTCTATAATATAAGTCTTCTTTAGGGCGTGTTTCAAAACCCCATTTGTGCATTTTTCGTGGTATAATGGCACATGAAAACCTTTTTGCGGGAGCGTTAATCGGCGTGGATGCCGCCCGCATTTTGCGTGACAGGGGCTATACCGGGGCAAGCGTGTACCGATCGCCCGGGATGGGCGAAGGGAAATCCAAAACTGCTACTACGATTATGTGTTCAACCGGGTAAGGGGAATATAAAAGGAAGCTGCTGTCTCGTCATTTCTTACAAACTTATTTTGTATGCGCAGCCCTGGGTGTGAACCGAATAAAAAATGAATGAGCGCAAATTGAATGTAATCATATTGGGTGTGAGCCTGCCCATGAACCCTCTTGTGTTTCTTCAAAAGGTATAAAATAGCGATAATGTTTTGCACTTGTGTTAATTAGCGTTGCTGTCTTTCACACGCTACAAAGGAGGAAATGATATGGGATTGTTGCGCAAATTTCGGGAAGGCACTCAGCTTCAGAAACATTCCGGGCTGGATGATTTAGCTAGGCAACCCAATGAAGAGGCCTTTTTAGAGGCCCTGGAAGGCGTTGCGAACAAGATCGACACCTGTGTGTATATTTCCGAAATGGAAACGGATAAAATCCTCTTTATTAACAAGCGAATGCAAAGCGAGTTTAATTTTGCCCGAAATCCCGTTGGCGAACACTGCTGGGAACATTTGCAGGTTGGCCAAACAGGGCGCTGCTCCTTTTGCCCTGTCCCGCACTTGATCGACAACCCTAATGAAACCGTGGTTTGGGAAAAACACAACGCTTTGACAGGCCATGTCTATAAAAATGTAGACAGCACTATCCGCTGGATCGATGGCAGGCTTGTGCACATCCAGCATTCATCTGATATAACCGATATGCGGCAGGCGCAGGATGAGGCGATTGAAGCCCATGAACGTCTTGAAATTGCACTTGATGCATCCAATTCCGGCGTATGGGAGCTGGATCTGGTGCGGAAAGTATTTAAATATGATGAGGCTTGTGGCAAGCTGCTGGGCCTTATACCCACCAGTGGCGATATCCTCCTCGAACAGCTTACAGAGCACTTCGCAAGAATCATGCACACCGAGCCCGGCGATTCGCTAATGGGCATATTGCAGCGGGCAGATCAAAGCGCGGAATGGCCTGTGCGGGATTCAAAGCTCGTCTTGCCCAACGGTCAGGTACGCTATATCCGCAGCTATGGCAACACGCAGAAGGATCCGCACGGCAAGACGCTGCGCGTTATTGGCATGAACATGGATATCACCCAAACTGTTAACCTGCAAAAAGAACTTATGGCCGCCAAGATCGCTGCGGAAAAAAAGGGCCTGGCAGAAGCCGAGGAGCGGACCCAAACCATGCTCGATGCCACCCCCTTGGCCGCCTCCTTTTGGGATGCCGATGGCAATATGCTCGATTGCAACATGGAAGCCGTGCGTTTGTTTGGGCTTACCAATAAAAACGATTATATCCAACATTTTTACGATTTGAATCCCGAATTTCAGCCAGATGGAACCAGCACCGCCGATAAGGCGTCAAAGGAAATTGCCGAAGCCTTTCGCACCGGCTACCGTCGCTTCGAATGGATGTATAAAACCATTGATGGCAGCGAATTGCCGGTAGAAACAACGCTGGTACGCGTGCCGTGGCGGGGAGAATACCGGCTTGCGGCCTATTCTCAGGACCTGCGCGATATCAAGAAAATGGAAGTGGCGCGGCTGGATGCCATCGAGCACAGCCTTGATATGGAGATGCAGGCCAAGCTTGCCCTTGCCGCCTCCCAGGCAAAGAGCCAGTTTCTTTCGAACATGTCCCATGAAATTCGTACGCCAATGAACGCCATCATCGGCATTGCCGACCTGTTAGCCCAAGAACCCCTTGCTTCGAAACAGAAAAGCTACGTGGAGGATATCCGCGTCTCTGCGTCCTCACTGCTGGGCATCATCAACGACATTTTGGACATCTCTAAGATCGAAGCAGGAAAGCTGGAGCTTGTGCCTGTGGATTTCAACTTGGCTGCGCTGCTTCGCGGCATTGAGACCATGTTCATGCTTAGAGCCCAACGCAAGGGTCTGTTTTTCGAAATGCTGCTGCCCGATGATCTGCCTGAATATTTTAGGACAGACGATGTTCGCCTGCGGCAAGTGCTGATTAATTTGCTGGACAACGCGGTGAAATTTACAAAAACTGGCGGCATCATGCTGGCTGTCCGCATTTTAGAGGGAATGATCCGCTTCGAAGTACGAGACACGGGTATTGGAATACGCGAGAATGAGCTTCCTCAGATTTTCGGTGAGTTCAATCAGGTGGATGTGCACAGCAACAGGCATATTGAAGGCACTGGGTTAGGTCTTTCTATTACAAATAATTTAATCAAAATGATGAACGGCACACTGACGGTGGAGAGCGTTTTCGGTACAGGCTCAACCTTCCGAATCACGCTGCCTATTACTTTGGGCAGCAAAGAAAAGGTCGACCCGAAGCCGGAAGAGTGGATGCCGATCACAGTCAAGGGCGCCAACGTTTTAGCGGTAGATGACAACGAGGTAAATCTGCGCGTGATCGTGGGATTGCTCAAGCTTTCGGGCATCGATTGTGACTCAGCCCAAAGCGGACAAGAGGCGATCGAAAAAATCGCCTCCAAGCATTATGATCTTGTGCTCATGGATCACATGATGCCGGCAATGGATGGGGTGGAGGCCACACAACTACTGCGCCAACGCTACAGCAAGGGTGAATTGGTGATTATTGCCTTAACAGCCAACGCCATCGATGGCGTTAAGGATATGTTGCTCACAGCAGGGATGGACGATTATCTTTCCAAGCCAATAGACAAAGTAAAGCTTAATGCCATGCTGCAAAAATGGCTGCCAAGGAAAAAGCTGAATCTGGAACCCACTCCTATAGAATCAGGCGAGACGGTATTAGGCGATGTGCTTTCACGAGTTGCACATATCGGGAAAGTGGATGTATCCCATGCCCTTAATAGCCTTGGCGGATCGCAAAAGATATTCGAAAGGATATTGCGTATCTTTACCAAGGGCATTCCAAAGGATATAGAGGAGCTTCAAGGCTTCCTTGAAATAGGCGATTTAAAAGGCTTCACAGTAAAGGTGCATGGTATAAAAGGCGCACTGAGGAACATCGGAATATTCACCATTGCATCGCTGGCAGAAGCGCTTGAATTCCACGGCAAGGATGGTGACGAGGCCTTCTGCTGTGAAAACCTTCCGAAGCTACTGATTGAGCTGGATATGCTGCACGATCAGCTTGAAGACATTTTTTCTGCATAACACGATGCAAGATATGCGAAAAGAAGCTCATTTCTGCCGCAACCTGATGTTTATTAAGGCTTACTCAAAAAAGGGTTTCTCGCCGTTTTCCGTTTCATTCCCCATTCCAAAGGCTTGCCGTTAAATCCACCCGGCCATCGGCCAGAAAGGCTACGCCTTCATCCTTTAGCATTTGCCGCTGAATCTCCGGGTGCCCAAAGGGGCTGCCTTCGCAAATGTGGCCGTCTTTGAACACCACCCGGTGGAAAGGCAGCTCCTCTTTTAAGCTGTGGGTTAAGTAACCCACAATCCGGCTGCTTCTTGGGTTCCCAGAAAGCAAGGCGATCAGGCCATAGGTGGCCACCTTGCCTTCGGGAATTTTTTTAATGTTTTCCGCTACCTTGATAGAAAACTCGTTCATACATTATCTCCCTGCGGGCATCGCATGGATAGCACTGCCGTCAATGGCATGCAGCGCTTCCACAACCCCTTCATTGAAGGTAGGATGGGCCCGCACGCCCTTGGCCAATTGGTGATAGGTAAGGCCGTTGACAATGGCGGTTGTCATTTCGCCGATCATATCCGTGGCCCGCTGGCACATCAATTGAGCACCAATAATCTTCCCCGTTTCCTTTTCCGCCACGATCTTAATAAACCCACGCTGGCCGTTTTCGATCAATGTCCGGCCATTGCCGCCCATAATATACTTGCCGCTTAGCGTTTCAATGCCCTTTTCCTTGGCTTCATCCTGTGTTATACCCACCGTAGCGATTTCGGGGCTGGTATAGACGCAAGCGGGAATCACCGCCGCATCGCAATTGGGCACAATGCCTTTTATCATTTCCACACAATTAATCCCCTGAGCGGATGCCTGGTGAGCCAGCATCATGCCGCCAATGGCATCCCCAATGGCATAGACGTTTTCTAGACTGGATTCATAGCGTTCATTCACTTTAATGAAGCCCCGCTCCATTTCCGGTGCATCCCCAGAAAAGAGCCTGGCCGTATTAGGGCGGCGGCCTGTAGCCACTAACAAATGGCTGAAATCAGCCGTTTTCTCCGCCCCTTTTTCTTCGTATATAAGGGCATTGCCTTGTATTTTTGACACCTTGGCAGCCGTATGGATTTCCACACCCTGTTTTTTCAAAATCATGTTCAGGTTTTGGGAAATTTCCCTATCCATTAAGGGCAGAATCCGATCCATGGCTTCCACGATAATCACCTTCACGCCTAATGCCGCAAACACCGTAGCAAATTCCACGCCAATGACTCCGCCGCCAATAATAGCCAGGGCTTCTGGCAGGGCTTCAAGCCCTAAAAATTCATCACTGGTCATGGCCATTTCCAGGCCGGGAATAGGCGGCCTGGCGGGAATGGAACCTGCGGCAATGAGAATATGTTCGGCTGTGATGGTTTCCTCGTTCACCTGAACCTGATGGGCAGCGGAAATGATCCCTTCTCCACGGATAAGGGTAATCTTGTTCTTGCTTACCAGCATTTCGATGCCGCTGCGCAAGGTTTGAACCACTTCATTTTTCCTGGTCATCATTTCTTGTAGGGTTTTGCCCGAATGTGCGTCGTGCAAAAGAGATTTGGTGGGAATACAGCCCCGGTTTAAGCAGGTTCCCCCCACTTCGCCCTTTTCAACCAAAGCGGTTTTCAGGCCCAATTGAGCCGCCCTAATAGCCGCTTCATAGCCACCGGGCCCCGCGCCAATGACGATTAACTCATAATCCATCGTTTTCGCCCTCCAATAATTGCAAAATATCCTGCGCCATCTTGCTTCCAATGGGCTTTAAAGCTTGCTCAAAGGAACTGTGAGCCGCTTGAATCCCATTGAGGCACGCCTGTATTTCTATAACCGCTTTTTCGTCCATAGCATCGGAATAAATCCGGGCTTCCCTTACAATACCCTTTTCTACCTTCATTTCTACCTGAATTTCTCCCCAGGGGAATTTGTCTTCCCTGGCAAAGGTAAAATCCGCCTGTTTGCCGCGATAATAACCGCTGTCTTCAATGCGCGCTTTGATGGTTTCAATCTCGCTCCATTGAATGAGGCTTTGGGGAAATGCTTCTGCTTTCAGTTCATAAACTTCTGCAAAAGCCTGCACCAACGCGATCCGCATTTTTTCGCAGGTAATTTCCGGGTTCAGTTCTTTTAAATTGCATACCCGGCTTTGCACCGAATGCACGCCCTTGGATTCCAGCTTTTTTTTCGATACGTTTAGGTATTTGGCGATCTTCGCCCCGTCCGTATCCACCAAAACAGTGCCGTGATGGTAAGCGTTGCTGCCGGAATGATAATAGGCATTACCGGAAAATTTCCGGCCTTGCACCAATGCGTCATTCCGCCCGGAAACCTCCGCCTCCAGCCCAAAGTGTTTCACAGCATCAACAATCACCTGCATCTGCTTTCCCACATCAAATGCTGCCTCGGGCATGATAAACGTAAAATTCAGGTTGCCCAAATCGTGGTACACCGCGCCGCCACCGGAAAGCCGCCGGGCTAAATGTCCCCCGTCCCTTTCAAGTGTGGTAAGGTTCACTTCCCGGTAGGCATTTTGGTTTTTACCGATCACCACTGTGTGGGCGTTTTGCCACAAATAAAGCAATATGGCGTCTTGGGGGAGCACCTTTAAAAGATGCTCCTCCAACGCCAAATTTAGATACGGATCGGTTGTAGTTGTAGATAAGATGTAGGCTTTATGCATCGAAGTTGTAATGGAGCTTGGGGTTGCGGGCAGCGCCCACTTCATCCAGCCTGCGCACAGCCGTATTGCGGGGGTAATGGTGCATGTCTTCCGGCGTGTTCTTGGCGCTTTGGAGAATTTCAATAAACACCTGGGCTGCCGCTTCCAAGGTTTCCTTGGTCTCGGTTTCCGTGGGCTCAATCATCAGCGCTTCGTGAACGATCAAGGGGAAGTACATCGTAGGCGGATGCATGCCATGATCCAAAAGGGCCTTGGCGATATCCAGTGCGGAAACGCCAATATCTTTTTTAACCCCTTCCAATGTTAGCACAAACTCATGCATGCAGGTGCGGTCATAGGCCATTTCATAGTGCTTTTTCATTAGGTGCATCATGTAATTGGCATTCAAAACCGCCTGGGTAGCCGCTTGCGGAATACCCTCGCGACCCAACGTTTTAATATAGGTCAAGGCCTTGACCACCACCAGGAAATTGCCATAGAAACCCTTTAGCTGGCCAATGCTATGTTCGCCAGCCTCCTCACCCAAAGCACTCTTAGGCAGGTAGGGAGCCAAGAAAGCCTTACATCCCACCGGGCCAGAGCCAGGGCCGCCGCCGCCATGAGGCGTGGAGAAGGTTTTATGCAGGTTCAGGTGAATCACATCAAAACCCATATCCCCAGGACGCACAATGCCCATCACGGCGTTTAGGTTAGCGCCATCATAGTAGCACAAGCCACCCGCATCTTTGACGATTTTGGTAATTTCCAAAATGTTCTCGTCGAACAAGCCAACTGTATTGGGGTTGGTAAGCATCAGGCCCGCTGTGTCTTCTCCCACCACAGCCCGAAGAGCCCCCAAATCCACCATGCCGCTTTGTGTAGAAGCGATGGAGATCACCTCATAGCCTGCCATGGTAGCAGAGGCCGGGTTGGTACCGTGGGCGGAATCGGGCACGATGATCTTTGTGCGCTTCACGTCGCCGCGCACTTCGTGGTATTTTTTAATCAGTAACAGGCCCGCAAATTCCCCATGAGCACCGGCAGCAGGCTGGAAGCTCATATTGTCCATGCCGGTAATTTCGCAAAGGGCTTTTCGTGCTTCAGTCAATACTTCCAAACAGCCTTGGACGGATTCCCCGCCCTGTAGTGGATGAATGCCCGTAAAGCCAGGTAATGCAGCCATTTCTTCATTAATACGGGGGTTATACTTCATGGTGCAAGAGCCCAAGGGATAGAAGCCCTTGTTCACCCCATGTACCCGCTGGGATAATTCCGTATAATGGCGACTTAACTCCCCTTCGGAAATCTCTGGCAGCCGAGGCTTGCTTGTCCTTTGCAAGCCTGCTTCCAAAGTCACTTCCGGCACATCGGAGGAAGGCAAAACACTCAGGTTGCGGCCTGGGACAGATTTTTCAAATATCAATCTCATTTGACCGCCTCCTTTATGGCGTTAAGCGCCAAATCCATTTCTTGCTTGCTTATTTTTTCCGTTACGCACCAAAGAACAGTGCCATCCTTTAAAAGCAAGCCCCCTAAAACGTCTTTTTCATCTAAGGCCTTTTCCACCTTTATATAATCCACTGGACAAACTGTTCTGAACTCGTGGAAGTAAGGGGCATTGTCTGCCCTGCTAAAGCCCAGCTTTTCAAGCCCGCCTGCAAAATAATGGGCTTTATCGTGGCTTTGCTTAGCCGCCTGGGTCATGCCTTCCGGTCCCATGGCTGCCATATAGCAAGCAGCCGTCAATGCGCAAAGAGCCTGGTTGGAGCAAATATTGCTGCCCGCCTTTTCACGGCGGATATGCTGTTCACGGGCCTGCAAGGTCAAAACAAAGGCGCGCTTGCCATCCACGTCGGTGGTTTCGCCCACAATGCGGCCTGGCATTTTGCGAAGCAGCGGGGTTTTTACCGCCATATATCCAAGGTATGGCCCCCCAAAGGCAATGGGCATACCCAAAGGTTGCCCTTCTCCAACAGCCACGTCCGCATCCAGCTCGCCGGGCGTTTGGTATAGGGCTAAAGCAATGGGATTGGTGCCCATAATCAGCTTCGCGCCGCTTTCATGGGCAATGGCCGCAGCGGCTTTCACGTCCTCCACGTTGCCATAGAAGTTAGGGGATTGGATATATACCCCGGCCACTGTATCGTTAAGCATGGCCTTCAGGGCTTCAAGGTCCGTCATTCCATCCTTTTCGGGAATCATCGCCACCTGGACATTTGCACCCCAGGCATAGGTTTTAATGGTTTCAATGGTATCTGGGTGAGCGGAGGCCGAAACCAACGTCAGTACCCGTTTGCGCTCGCACACCATCCGGCAGGCTTCCGCAGCAGCACTTTGCCCATCGTAAAGGGATGCGTTGGCCGCATCCAGCCCCGTCAGTTCACAGATCATGCTCTGGAACTCAAAAATGCTCTGCAAAACACCCTGGCTGATTTCCGCCTGGTAGGGGGTATACGCTGTCAGAAAATCTTCCTTTGCGGGAATGTATTTCACAATAGAGGGGATGTAATGATCATAGGCTCCTGCTCCGCGCAAAATGGTTTTATACACCTTGTTCTTTTCCGCAATGGCGGTCATGGCCCGGCGGGTTTCCATTTCGCTCAAGCCGGCCGGCAAGTTCAGGGGGCCCTTTTGCATCACGTTTTCCGGGATATCGTGAAACAATTCCTTGGCTTCCTTCATGCCGATGGCTTGAAGCATTTGTAGCCGCTCTTCATTGGAAGAGGGAATGTAGCTGCCCATGGATTAGCCCTCCTTGGTAACGGCTTCATAGGCAGCCGCATCCAGCAATTCTTCCGTTTCGCTCACTTCATTCACGCGGATCAGCCATGCGCCATAAGCATCGGCATTGATCTTTTCAGGGCTGTCCAGCAGCTCTTCGTTAATCTCGGCCACAACGCCGGTTACGGGGCTGAAAACATCACTGACAGCCTTGACGGATTCCACATCCGCAAAGGTTTCGCCTGCAGTCACATTATCGCCTGCCTGGGGCAGGTTCACAAAAACCAGATCCCCCAATTCGCTCTGTGCAAAATCGGTCAGGCCTATTTCCACGCCACCGCCGATTTCCTTTACCCATTCGTGGGATTTGGTGTACTTCAAATTGCTGGGAATGCTCATACTAATTTCCTCCTTAAAAAATTATTTGGCCTTCTTATAGAAGGGTAACGGAATGACTTTGCACCCAATCTTACGGCCACGGACATCCACTTCCATTTCAGTTCCAATGGGGTCGCAAGCTTTATCCACCAGAGCCATAGCCACGGCTTTATTAAGGAAGGGGCAATGGGTGCCGGACGTGGTCATGCCCACCTGCTTATCGCCAATGTATAAGGCGCAGTGCTCTCTGGCAATGCCGCGGCCCGTAACCTCAATCCCCACGCGGGCACGGATGGGATCACCTTTTTCAAGCAATGCTTTTTTACCGATGAATTCCCCCTTTTCCGGCTTGACAAAGAAGCCAAGACCTGTTTCATAGGGGGTGATGTCGTCGTCCATTTCATGGCCATAAAGGGGCATGGCCGCCTCCAGACGCAGGGTATCCCTGGCTCCTAAGCCACAGGGAATCAAGCCATATTCTTGGCCCGCTTCAAGCAGCTTATACCAAAGAGCAGTGGCGGCATTGTTATCGCAGTAGATTTCGTAGCCGTCTTCCCCAGTATAGCCTGTTTTGGAAAGCAGGCAATCGATCCCCGCCACTTCCACCTTATATTTAAAGGAATAGTATTTTTCGGGCATATCCTCACTGCGGCACAGCTTAGCTAAAATCTCTTTGGATTTAGGGCCTTGCAAAGCAATCTGAGCCACAGAATCGGAAATATCGGTGATTACGCAATCCCCAAACTGGTGGGCCTTCATCCAAGCCACGTCCTTATGCCGGTTGGAAGCGTTTACAACGATCAAATACCGGGTATCGGTAAACTTATAGACGATCAAATCGTCCACCACGCCGCCCTTATCGTTGAGCATGGGGCTGTAACGCACACGGCCATCAGCCATGCCGCTCATATCGTTGCAAAGCAGGTTCTGAATGTTCTTAAGCGCGTCCTCGCCCTGGAAGGTAACTTCGCCCATGTGGCTTACATCAAAAAGCCCGGCCGCTGTCCTTACAGCCATGTGTTCCTTCATAACGCCTTCATACTGCACCGGCAGCAGGTATCCCGCAAAGGGAACTATCTTGCCGCCCAAGGCTTCATGGCAGGCGTAAAGGGGTGTCTTCAGTTCCATTTTTCATCCTCCCGCATAAATAAATCGGAAGCGGAACAAGCCGCTTTCCGGCAGTCCGCCTCCGTCTTCGTACCTGAAAGATTCTTTCCATTGGAAATTGCTTCGTCGGTGCATTCTTGCTTTCCGGAGTCCCGTCACGTTTCGGTCTTTCTGCCTGAGAGTTTTTGCGATTCCCCTTCGGCGCTTTTTAATTCAAAGTCTCTCCCAAAACGGTCATCCGAGTCTATTAATTTCAACCTAAAGTTTACCCATCCTGTTTCCATTTGTCAACCATTGCAAATAAATTATCAATCAGCTTTTAGAATAGATGCTGTAACGCCCTTTGCCGCTGTGCTTGGATAGATAAAGCGCCGAATCCGCGTTACGGTAAAGGGCTTCGAAATTCGTGCCTCCCTTGGGGGATACCGCCATGCCGATGCTGATTGAAACGCTGATTTCTTTGCCGTCAATCAGCATTTCCCTATTCAGTTTTTCGCTAATTTCAGCCGTATGGTTTTCTACCCAGCCGGCACTTGGTATGTCTTTTAAGAACAATACAAACTCATCCCCGCCGATTCGGCCCGGGATATCGCTGACCCGGGCGCTTTTTCTTAGCATATTGGCCACTTCTTTTAGCACCTGATCCCCTGTCACATGGCCGTAAGTATCGTTAATCCCTTTAAAATCATCAATATCCAGCATCAAAAGCGCATGAGGATATGCTGTTTTAGAGGATGCCGCCATGATTTCATCTACGTATTGCTCGGTGGTGCTCTTATTATAAAGCCCTGTAAGCAAATCGCATTGAGCCATCAGAAGCATTTTTTGCTCGTGCCGCTTTTCTTCGTCGATATTCTGGCGATAAGTAATCATGCGCACAGAATGATCCGATGCCCAGTAAAAAATCCGGGCGCGGATGCGCAGCCAGTAATCAGGTTTATCCCCACCCTTAACAACCACATCATAAAACAATTCCGATTGCCCATTTTGGTATGCCTTAATGATATTTTGAGGCGAGAAGGTATCCAGATAACCTTGAACGTACTCTTGCTTAATCTGCTTTTGGGAGATCAGTTCAAGGGCCTTTTCATAGGGCGCATCTGCTGATGTGCCAATGCTTTCAAAAAAGAGTCTTGTTTTTTCGCCATAGGCTCGCCCGTGGGTGATATCCAGTTCGAATACATTTTCATACATGCCCTTAGTGGCATCAATCAACAGCTGCTGGTATTCCAGCTCCTGGGAAACAGTAAGGCGCACAAACCGGCGGTTAAAGCGCACGATCAGGCTGCTTACCAGCCATAAAACCAATACCACCACCGCCACCATGATCCCCATGCTCCATAGCAGCTGCCTGTCAAACTGCTGCCTGATTTCCTCCGTATCATGTTCCACTAGCAGATACCATTTCAGCGAAGGAATATACTGGGACACCATGTAATTATGGCTGCCGTGTACTTTTTCCGTCACCCAAAAAGCCGTTTGCTGGGTCTTGGCAGAAATAATCCGCTCCTGGTGCAAAGCATAATTGGAATCGTCAAACAGGTTAATATTCTTATCCCCCGTTGCCTCCGAAGACAATTGGATGGTGCCCGTTTCGTCCAGTAAAAGCGAGTAAGAACCAAAGCGCTCATCGTACTTCTCCAGCAGCGCCTGCATGTTTTCAACCTTAAGACCTACGCCTACAACACCAATCACATTGCCTTTTTCATCTTCAACCTTGCAATTGATAAACGTGGTAATCACATCTTGGCTGGCTTCGTCATTATCGATGTTCAGGGCGCATTCCGCTTCCCCCTGAACGAATTGATAGTACCACTCATTTTCCGGGTTATTAGGTGTCAAAACCCGGTCAATGCCATTAAAATGATAGTAGCGCCCTGTTTTAGCAGATACCAGAAAAACGGAATCATAATCGTACTTGCGCCGATATGCTTCAAGATATTCCGTTAGCTTTTCTGGATACGTAGGATCTTCCAGCCGCTTTTCCTCTTGCTCCAAAAAAGCCTTCATGAAAGAATCGTTGGCCATTGTCAGCGATACGTTCACAGGCTCTGTAAAATAAGAATCAATCTGGAAATAGATGCTCTCCGACGCCAGTGTCGCCACATGCTCAACGTCCTGCTCAAAAGCCGCTATATTAGAAAAATAGTTCAAGCAATAAACCGCCGCGAACCCAATCACAAATACAATTAACAGGCCCACATTGGTGCGCAAAAGCAGGTTCCGCTCAATTCCACCGAATGCAGTATCCGCTTTGTTTTTCTTCACGCTTTTTCACCCTATCTGAAACAATCTACCCTTCTATTTTATCTTCTTGTTAAATGCCTTGTCAAGTCCACCCCAGCTACTCCTTCAGTCACACACACACCTTCCTCCCATAATGCAAATTTTGCACTTGCACATCTTTTCCATTCGTGCTATAATACCTTTCGTTCCCTAAGCCGAAGTGATGGAATGGCAGACGTGACGGACTCAAAATCCGTTGGTAGCGATACCGTGTGGGTTCAAGTCCCACCTTCGGCACCACAAAAGTCATCAATGATGATGCAAATGCACACCCCTAGCAATTGGGGGTGTGCATTTGGCATTTAATCCGTTCATTTTTGCACCAAAGGGTTGTGCATAGTTTTAACGATAAGCTGGAGTTGGTGCAGACTTTTAACGAATTGGCGCAACTTTATTCACAGTTACAAAATTGAGGGCTCCATTTTGTTGTCAATTGGGGGAGTGTCAAGTCCGAAAAGGACGGAACCCCGTAAGTATCTCCACACGTTAAACTACCAAAAACCACGCCAGCCAATACCACCTTTTCACATTCATTATTCACCCTGTTTTAAAACATATAGCTTAGGTTTTTTGTTTTCAAACGTCATGTAGTCAGCCTCTGCGCCAATTAATGCACAATAATCAGCACGATCCAACGCCGTAATATATAGCAATTGCTCTTTTGTATACACTTCACCCTCAACAAGAGCAATATCAGCATCAAGCAATAAGTGGGGTTTTTCGATTGACAAGGTATCATCTAGTGGTTCTTTCTTGCGATAGCCGTTTCGCCCCATTTCTTTAAATAAATAAGTCTTTTTGAAATCATCAATAACTTCAGCTTCAGCACATCGCATAATCATTGAAGCAATTGAAGTTCTCCACCGGCTTTTAAGGGAAATAAATGCAGAAAGACTTATGCTATGAAGCTCCGTAAAAAAAGATGAAGAGGGCATCAAAAAAGAAGAGGCAAATCTCCAAGCCTGCTTCTCAAGCTTATCATGTTTCTCCTTGCTATCAAGTTCGCTTCGATCCACTCCGTTATGCAGAACAAGATGGCCAAGTTCATGTGCCGTATTAGCTAAAATGCGCGAGCATGTACTTTTAGTTGTATTTATCAATACAAAAGGATGTCCATTTTGTATTGTTGAACATGCATCAAGTTCCTCAACTCCCATATTGAGGTGAGAAATAATGATACCATTGTTTTCCATAAGAAGAGTTAGATTACTTATAGGTCCATCTCCAAGTTTCCATGCTTTTCTAACCTCGATTGCAATATCTTCGATATCATAATCGCTTAAGTCCTCATAATTACCTTCGTATTGATAAAAGTTTACCGCAGGGAACTCAACATCATTTGAGTAAAAAGAGTATTGTTGAACAAGCAGCTGAAGCCAACGCTTAGTCTGCTGTCGTTGAATAGCTAGTGCGCTTTTCATACTACGAAAAAAAATAGCGCTATTCAGCGGGTAAATAGGGATGTCTACGTTAGTAAAAAAACGCGCAGGAAAATTAAGAGCTTCGGAAATCATATCTAGCACCTCTGGACTTGGCATAGCAATTCCGTTTTCGATCATCGAAACATGCTGCCGCGTTTTTCCCACTTTTCGCGCTAAATCACTTATCGTTAAGCCACGCATTTCTCGAGCTGCAGTCAATCTATCCGAATAGATCTGAATGCCGTTACGTGCCATTTTCTACACCTCTATATTTTTTTGGATATGAATATGATAATTACTTCGATTTTTTAAGCTTAGGTCGATTTATCAGCTCGATTACCTCTTCCTTAACTGCTACTGAAGATTCTTCGACGATATTTTCACGAGACTGTCCTTCACTCATGATACTCACGTTTAATGTACCAACGTCTCCCATAGGGCTCATGGAAATTATCCGCACATCTTCTAATAAATGTGTTTCTCGGTTCCTCTTATGGGTTATAGCAAAGTAAAGCTTTTGTTGTTCTGTCTCTCCGTCAATAATATTAAAAAAGTCAGTCTGCCCATTCGTGCATAGAGATTGACGATAGACGCACTTTCTTGGAGTTTTTTCATCTTCAGCAAGTGCGTGCACCGTAATAACAGCCCAAGGAAGTTGGACTTCAACATGACTGTAGTTGCCTCTGGCATTTGGCATGCAGCGAACGACCAAACCAGATTCTGTTAACTCCGAAAGAGTTTCAGCAACATGTTGTTGCGCCGATGCATAGAGCATCTGCGAGATTACCTCACGCCAGTATTTGCTCTTCATCCGTGCTGGAGTGATCATATTGACCGTCTCAGCATGAGCTTGTTTTAATGCGAATATTATCGTTGGGAATAATTTAGGAAACTCATCACACATGCGATCGAAAAAAGGGTTACGCTTATCCACTGAATCACCTCGAAGTATATTTGCCATCGACCCTCCGCAAACATAATACACCTTTTCGCGACTTTTGTCAAATATAAAATATTAGAACATTTCATGGCAGCTCTTATTATACAACAAATCTTTGGACAAAAAAACTGCCGGTTACAGCAACTGCGGATTTCATGCTGAACCGGCGTCTATTTTTTATACCCTACACTCCACCTTTTTCCCGTTCACAAACTCAAACACGATCCGCCAATCCTTATATACCACAGCCTTATCAAGCAACAACGCCCAAAGGTCATCATCAAACTCCGTCAGTAGATCCCCACATTTATCAAGCTGACAGATGAACAATTCCACTTTCTTTTGCCGCAGGGAGCGGCTCTTTTTTTGCTCTTCCAGTTCCTTGCTTTGCTTTTGCAACAAGTCATACTCCGCTGCTTTCGCTTGAAATGCCCTGGTAAACTCATCCTGGGGCATAGCGGTTCGGGCATTGTCCTCGATCATTTTTCTCATTTCTTTTGAAATGGCATCCATTTCTGCCCACAGTTCAAATATCTTCTGATCATAAAGCTCATCCGTGCCCATGACATCAACGGCCAGCTTGCAACCGGCGATCACCTCGCTCCTACATAGCAAAAGCTCATTGACCGCCTTAATAAAACCGGCTTTTAGCACATCCTCGCCAATAGCAGGCGTTTGGCATTTCTCCTCGTTCGTATATTTGCTGTTGCACCTGTAAATCACCTTGCGATATTTGTCATTGGAATGCCATACCTTTGCGCCGTACATCTGACCGCAATCCCCGCAGAAAAGCTTCGAGGCAATGAAGCCATTATTGATCCCTTTTCGCTTCGCACGAATCTCCTGCACCAAGTCAAATTCCTTTGGGTCGATGATCGCTTCGTGACTGTGCTCGATATAATACTGTTGAACTTCACCCGTATTTTTGATCCTTTTCTTCGAAAGAAAATCCTTCGTATAAGTCTTTTGCAAGAGCGATGCACCTTTGTATTTTTCGTTGGTGGCAATTCCGCCCACTGTACTGGCAGACCATTTTTTTACACCTGTTTTTGTGGGAATGTCCAATCTGGTCAGTTCATTGGCGATCCAGTTGTCGGTTCTTCCTCGCAATTGATAGCGATAAATCATCCGAGCTATTTCCGCTTCACTTTCGACGATGGCAGGAAAGCCATCCTCCCCTTTTTTGAAGCCCAGGAATCGCTTATATGGCAAGTACACATTGCCCTTGGCAAAGCTCTGACGCTTGCCCCAGGTCGTGTTCTTGGACAATGTATTTGAGTCTTCTTGCGCAAGGGA
Organism: Eubacteriales bacterium; assembly: GCA_031556065.1. Classification (GTDB taxonomy): domain Bacteria; phylum Bacillota; class Clostridia; order Christensenellales; family Aristaeellaceae; genus JAVBTR01. The sequence continues at coordinate 45,144 of JAVBTR010000004.1, forward strand.
GCAAAGTAGCGTAATCATGAACTCCCCATTGCTATCAAAAGTGTACAGGTTTTGGGTTTCGAAGTAAACCTCTACCCCATGCTCCTTTAAAAGCCTAACCGTGGAAAGAAAATCTACCGTATTTCTGGCAAAGCGGCTCACGGATTTGGTTACGATCAAGTCGAACTTTCCAGCCAGGGCATCCTTAATCATCTGATTGAACCCATCACGACGCTTTGTGTTAGTGCCCGATATGCCTTCATCCGTATAAATCTTATACAATTGCCAATCGGGCCGCTGGGCTACTTCCTTTTCATAATATTCCACCTGATTGCGATAACTGCTTTGCTGTTCTTCGCTATCTGTTGAGACACGGGCATATGGCGCAACCCTACGAATGACTGGGCGATTAACCTCCTGCCCTGTAAATATGTTCTTGGTAATAGGAATAGCCTGTATTACACGTTGCATTTTTACTTAACTCCTTTCAAAGCGTGCTGCCGTGCTTGCTCTCGCATATCATCTGTCCAGCTATCCCGCCTGGATGGAAAATCCCACTCGCGGGTAATGGCTTGACCGTTTTTCATAATAAAACGCAGCTCACGGGGGCCTGTAGCCCGAATTTCCAGTGTTTCTTTTTTGAAAATTGCTTCATCAAACTGAGGTATGTGGAGCACATCAGCCACCAACTGCCGCAAAACCGAATCATGAATGCCGCTGGAGGAGCATTTGGCTTTGCCATCGCCCATATAGGTTTTGCAAATCCACATTTCTCTACCGTTTTTGAATTTGTGGTTGAAGTTTTTCCCGCAATGCTCGCAAACGATCATATTAGAAAAGGGATAGCATTTCGCTACCCCCACCTTTGGCTTATACTTTTCGTATCGCTTTTGACGCTGTACTTGAAGATCATCGAAGATAGCAGGTTCAACCAACGCTGGATGGTTACCTTTAATTCGATACTGTGTCATCTCGCCTGTGTTTATGCGCTTCTTCTTCGTCAAATGATTCTCTACAAACGTTTTTTGAAGCAAAAGCTCCCCTTTGTACTTTTCGTTGGCGAGAATAAAACCCACCGTCGATTCATGCCAGCGGCCACCCTCTTTGGAAGGTATCCCCCAGGCATTAAGTTTCCGCATGATGGCGTTTCTGCCGTAACCTTGCCCATTAAGGCTAAAAATCAGTTTAATGATCTCCCCCTCAGCGGGATCAATTAAAAACGTGCCTTGATGAGCCTTTAGACCCATCATAGACACGCCAACCGATAATCCTTTTTTGAAACGGCTCTGGAAATACCATTTCATATTCTTGCTGACAGCAAGGCTCTCTGCCTGGGCATGTGCCGCCAATACTGAAAGCATAAGTTCTCCCTCGGCTTTGAGCGAGTTGATCCGTTGTTCCTCAAAATAAACACAAACGCCCAGGCTTTTCAGCTCCCGCACTACTTCTAGCAGGGTCAGCGTATTCCGTGCGAAACGGGAAACCGATTTGGTAATGATCATATCGATTTTTCCCGCTCGACAATCCATTATGAGCCGTTGAAATCCATCCCTTGTATCCTTGGTTCCCGTTTTCGCCTCATCAAAGTACACACCGGCAAAGGACCAGTTTTTATTCCGCTGTATATAATCGCTGTAATAACTGATCTGGGCAGCAAGGGAATTGAGCATTTCCTCTTTGCCGCTGGATACCCTGGCATATGCGGAAGTTCGCAGCAATTTAGGTAGCTCAGGCGGCTTCATTGGCACCTGTAGAACTTGCCTTTCCATATAAAACACCTCCTTTCCCAAGTGCCATATTAGCTCTAAAACCCAATTGTATCAACGCTTATGGACGAAGTATACTAGACAAACTTATGCCGTATTTAGCACATAATCTTTGTTCCATCTGCTTAAATTCCGGCGGTGTGAGGGTACCTTCTTTTAACAATGGCTCCATAATAGCAAGCACAAAAAGGTATGGTTCTTTGCCTTGCAAAAGCTGGCTAAGACCTTCCAAGGCAGGTGTAGGTTGCTCTATGCCTGGATCAAAATCATTCATTTCGTTTCACCCTTTTTCATACGCGCATCTGCAAAACAGTAACGTGAGCAGTATTTCCGGTTCTGTTTACCATAGCTCAAAAATGATCTGCCACAGTGCTGACAGGTAATGTTATAGTAAGCCTTGCGCTTCACTTGGTTTAGATGCGTGTTCCAATACTTCTGGCGGCACTGGTCGGAACAGAACCTACGGGGCTTTTTTCCCTCCTTAGAGAAAACCGGGATCCCACATTGTGGACACCGCTGTCCTTCCACTTGGGGTGTTGGTATAGCCACCCGATGCCGTCTGCAGTATGACCTCACCGTGTTTTCATTCAACTTCAATACCGAAGCTATTTGTGAATAGCTCATTCCCTGGGCACGCAGGGTACTGATTTTGTCTCTATCCATATGATTCATAAAATTATCTCCTTTTTGAGAACGAAAAAAACGGCTCCCTTTCGAGAGCCGCAGGTAGTAGAGTTATTCAATTGAATCGGGTGGTTTACCCTTGCGCTCCTTCATCTGTTCAAGAACCGTCTTGATCTGCTCCGGGAAAGGAACGCCTGCCAGTGCCAGGTTTTCGATCACACTTAAGGCTTCATTGGCTAAATAGAACCATAGCGATGCAGTCCTGAAAATGGCTTGCTCTGTACCAAGGGCCCTATCCAGCATAGCTGCAATGAGAACTACCAAGAGCATGAGTCCTTTTCGAGCGATCCCCTTTGCCCCTGCTTTGCTATCCAAGCCGCCATTTTCACTCTTGCCGCTTTTGCCAAGCCAAGCGACCACCATCCCGGTGATGTAATCCGCTGCCATAAAAACCACCAGCACAATGAACAATTCATCGATGCCTCCAAATGCGCCGGCGATGGCACCACCGATCCCAGCCAGCGCTTTAATCACCTTATCCCATGCTGTTTCCATGTTATTTACCCTCCTTATATTTTGCAGTTAGTGCATCCAGCTCCGCTAAAAAAGAAAAGAACCTCTGATCGAGGCTCTCATCTGGAATGCTTTCGATATCACGCAGGAAGTCCTTTTTCATGTAGCCAACGTAGTCACCATAGCGCACCTTAGCCCAATCGCCATTTTCGGAAAGAACGGATACCCTGCCACCAACAGGCACACGGATCAGCAGATCACCATCCTGAGTTTTGCGTAGGTTGACCGTGCTGCCGAAAGAGGCTGTCACCGTTGCGGTATAAAGAATATCCATAGGAATGACACCTCCGTCGTAATTCACACTCTTTAAGAAACCATAGTGGCTCCAATTACCCAGCACCGTATCTACTTTGGCCTTTGGGGTTGTGGCATGGACGATCCGCAAGGGATTCACACTGGTAACCAATCCAATATGATATAAATCCCCACAGCCGTCATTGCGGTATTTAGCTGGCTCTGCTCCGCTGGTCCGGTGTTTGAACACGGCCATTCCCACCTCCAGCTTAGCGGCGCTATCGATCTTCTCGGTTTCAGAGCAGTATTCACGAAAGATCGTATTGCTGCCATGGCAGATACTTGTCCCTTGGAGGCGGAAAGCCCGCACAAATGCCCCGGAGCAATCGATACCGTTTTTATCATTGCTGCCGGGGCTTACATAGGGCCAGCCGATGATTTCTTCAAAGTCAGCTACAAGTTTGCTTACATCAAGCATTGTCATCCTCTCCCTTCAATTGCCATAAGGCAGGAACATTGGACGGCTCCCAGCCAGCTTGTGAGGTGTGCCCTTGCTGGCAGATATACTGGTTTCCTTCTGCGTCCGGGTAAAAAACAGCATCGTTCACTACGTAGTCAATATCCGTATCCCAAATCCTTACAGCCCCCGTCTTCTCCACTTTTCGCCACAATGCTGACACTTTAGGCGGCTCCCAGCCACATTGGGCCACATGACTTTGCAGACATCGCCACAAGAAAACCCCAAATGCGTACACATCTCCCACTTCCACCCTTAGTCCAGCTTGCCAGGTTCTTGTTTCCAGGGCCGGAGCCACACGGAGAAGTTCTTCATCGGTAATGTTCCCAGCAGCTACCGCATCCCGCATGAGTAAGCCCAGGGCATCCGCGGCAGCCCGCTGTGGGGTAACAGTAATAAAGCTCTCAATGGGGATGGAAGCCAAGCGTAGGTCATCATCCACAATATCGGCTTCGTTCAGATCGGTATGGTCATAGATGATGAGTATCTGTTCAGTGGTAACCCCTTCGATCTTCAAGGCTTCCCCTTCCAAGGTGTAAGTGCTATCTTCATTTAAAGAAGCACGCAAAAAAGGCGTAGTGAGAATCTTGTTCACTACGCCATCCAATAGAATAGCGATCTTCATATTCTTTTCTCTCCTTTAGCCTACAGCGCCGCTGTTGTAAACTACCGTCAAATAAGGCTGTTTAGTTGTATCCGAACCGCTCATGCGCATGTACCAATCGGAATAGGTAGAAGAACCAAAGTTCTTAGCTGGTTCGTACAAGCACAATCCCCCATAGGTGCCATTGACAAGGCCCTGTACCACCGCAATGGGAATGGCAAAGGTCTGTTGTTCATCCCTGCCAATGGTACCGATCACCCCTACGTTGTATGGGATGGATGGAACCCCGCTGGGTCCTGTCAACGAAATGGCACAGAGCTGAACCGATTTTGCGGCGAAAGCGCCATTCCCCGGTTTTCTATGGAAGGTAATGGTAGCTGACTTGATCGTTGCACCGGAAAGTACATTTCTTAGATTGGCAAACCACATACAGCCGGTATTCCATGCAAGTGAAGATGAATACCCGGTATCGGAGTAAGCCCCCTGCACCACATCGTTGGTATCGGTTCGCCAACCACCCCGATAGGTTCTGGTAGTGGTAGCGTATTGGATGGTGGTGCTGTCCGGCGTTACCGGCGCAATGGCTGTACCATAATCGGTGGTGACGCCTGAGGCGAATACCTGGCCATTTTCACCTGTACCCCGTGTCCCATTAGGTACAGTGCCGTAAGCGAAGATGATCCCTGCATAGGCCATCATGGAATAGGAGCAGGAGCCTTTGCAGTTCTTCATGACGCCTGTTGCCGTATAGGCTTCCAACCCCTGCAAAGCATTGTACAGCCCCGTATTGTTGAGCAGAGCGTGGGTAGCTTTTAGGTAAACTGAGTCCCATGTGGTGTTATTGGCATCCAGGGTGCAGCCATTGATCTCGATGTAGTGATCCATTTGACATTCGATCAGATAGCTGTTTCGGTTGGTGCCGTTTAGGGGGCGGATCTCCCGCATGGTGATGTTTTGCAGCAGGATATTGGCGGAGCAGCCTTTAATGGTCATATAGGTGTTCAAGGGGCAGGCGGCATAACCGTAAATGGCCAGCCTCCCTGGGCCGGAAATGCCTGTAATATGTACCCCAGTGGATTCATACAAGGTATTGGCGCTGCTGGGCAGGTAAATGGAAACATTGTAGGATAGAAAGCGATTATTAACCTGCTTCACCGCATCCCCCAAGGAGCGGAACACTGTGGTACTGCTGCCCGACCAGTTTGGGTTCACCGTTAGCTGCACAGAACCTCGATATGCCTGGGCCACAGAAGATGAAATCACATCGTCCGCATATAGTTCCTTGAAGCCGACCTTGCCTGCAGCGCTCATTTCCATGAGGATGTTTTCATTATCCGCAGGATCGAGAAGTTGAAGAAGGAACTGCTCTGTGGTAATGGTCACGTTGTTCTTGCCAATGTAGATACCGCTGGTCTTGAGGGTATCCGCCCCAGCAATGACCCAGCTTCCGCTTGTCCAGCGTTTTAGCAGATTCGGCGTTTGGGAGGTATCCAGCCACAGCATATCGGTGTAGATGGTGGTGGGTGCGGTTGATCCCCGATATACCTTTTCTGTATTATAAGTGGATGTAAGCACCCGCAGGGCAATATTGGTACTGTTTTGCGTAATGGAGCTTTCCGCCACGGTCATGCGGCTGGGGATCTTGTTCAAATCCTCCGGGGCAGCACACCATGGGGTGTAAACATCCCCCACCTCCAGCTTAATGTTTCTGAACATCACGGTACCTGTCGATCCCGCACTGGATGAGGTTCCCAAGGTAAAATAAGCGATGGAGATAGGTTCATAAGGCAAAATGTTGAGAATCGCTTTTTCGATTCGCACCCAATCACGAGAAGATTCGAAGTCCAAATCGGTGGATTTCAGATAATAGCCTCGCCCTGTGGTTAAAATCGTGACCCCATCGGTGCTTAAATAGCGGTAGTAGCAAAAGATACCGCCATAATATCCGCTGGCATTGGGCACCACGTTGTATCTGTAGATGTCAAATGAAATCCGAAGAACCTGCCCATTATTGCTATGCTCGAACAAATCGTCTGAAACCGATATGGTTTGGCTGGTGCCTGTGGTGGTCTGCCCAGAGCTATTTACTAAATAGCCACCAATGAATGTGGTAGTTGCATTGGAGTTCAGAGCATAGTTCCTGCCGCCATACTTTTCCGCACGGTATAAGGTGCTGGCCTTTACGCTGGTCATAATCGCATCGGGCAGAAGCTTGAACTCCGCCGCCATGATCCTGGAAGACAGTGCTGCCGTATCATTAACGATCTGCCACGCGGTACCATTCCAGCGTTTCATAAGGTTGGGTGACACGGAAATATCCAGCCACAGCATATCCAAATATGGGTCAGATGGCGCTATGATATCCTTAACCGTCATCATGTCCTCCGGGGCCGGCTTGTAGGAGGTCGCCTTTGATCCCTGCTCGATTTGCACATCCCGGATACGTACAGTGCCCTTGTATCCAAAGATATAAAACTCAACGGAGGTTATCTCCACATAAGAGGTAGAAACGGTTAAAGATACCGTATACCGAGTCCATCCCCGGGTGCCAATATTGCTTTGCGCTACAGTAAAGGGGTACAATGTGCCATTTGCATAACGGCCTGTATATCGAAAGAAAATGTAGCCTGCGCTGGATCGCTCTGCATTTTCCTGCATGTAGTAATAGCTGATGAAGATCATCTTCCCAGCACAATCCTTCAGAAAGTCCGGGGATATCACCAGGGTCTTTGCCGGGTAGGCATTGGTATAATCAGCCGCATTCACTATTTCAATGGTCTGGTGGGAGTTCAGCACATAGTTCCGGGAACCGATGGCCAAGCTGGTTAGATTCGAACTAACGGTGGTGATCCTTGTGGCGTTGGCAGTGATGCCCTCCGCTTGGGTGATAAGCGCTGTTTCTGCTTCTTCCAGGCGGTTCCCCAAATTGTCCGTAATGGATTTATCTGCCTTCAAAGCAACGGCTTCATCGGTTTGTTGAAGTCGGGTCTGCATTTCCACCTTGGTATAATAATCTGACAGATCTGCACCAACCGAAATCCAATGGCTGCCGTTCCAGCGGCTTAACACGTTAGGGGTAAGTGAGGTATCCAGCCAAAGTTCATCCAGTGCCGGATTCACAGGCGGTGTATCAGATGCGTTTACCCCATTGCCCACATCGATGTTCTCGATGGCATCATAGATTTGCTGCTGATCCTGCTTATAGGTTTGGCTGCCGGTGACAGTGGAAACGATGCTGTCATCGGTGATCTTCAGTTCTGCTGCGCTGATCCGTTCTATTAAAGATAGCACATCAGAAGCATCCGCCTTGCTGGCTACCATTAGGCGAAGGTATTCATTGCCGGTGATATCGGCAGCATTTAAAGCCGCAATGGTGGCTTCCCTGGCAAACAATTTATCTACATCCAGGTTAGCAGCGATAAGGTTTCTAATGATGGCGTTGTCCCCAAAGATATCCTGGGCATTCAAAGTAGCTGCCGTCACAGAGCCTTCAATGAGCTTTTCCCCGGCGTTGATGGAGACATCCGAAACATCGTCATTGTTGATCTGCTTGATTTGGGATACCACTTCACCCTGCTCGTTTACCGTAACAGAATAAAAATGACCGTCCTTCCCTTTGACAACCAGCTCCCCAACAGTAAGGGATACGAGGTTAGCCTCCGTCACAGCCAGCTTGGTGAAGTAAAACTCACCACCCACACCTTGGGTAATAATCGCGGTTTCGGATACCAAATCCTTGATCTGTGCCCAGCTAATATCCGCTGTTTGGATGCTGGCGTTGATGATGCTAGCCACAGCGGCGGTCAAGCCCGTAATGGCTGCCCAATCGATATTGGCTTCCCGGATGGCGGCGGTATCAATACTGGCTTTAGCAATCTTGGCCACATCAGCAGCCAGGGATTCAATGTTAGCCCATTTAATATCCGCACGGATGATATTGGCCGTTGTCATTTGCGCATAGGCGATGGTAGCAATGGCAGTATACAGTTCATCTGTGGTGATTTCCCCGGCAGACAGTTCTTTGATCTTGGCCGTTACCGCCGTAAGGGCATTGACTGTTAAGGTATCAATAAGGGCTTCCGCAATCTTGGCCTTGGTGATAGAAGCATCCGCAATGTGAACGGTCTGGATCACCGCATCCTGAATATGAGCTGCGCCAATGGCGGCAGTCTTGACCTGCAACGATCCCACAGAAGCATGCTGAAGCTGCCCGGTTCCCACACTGGCAATAGCCAACTTAGAGCCCGTAATGGAACCGGAAGCCAATTGTTTAGCAGAAATAAGGCTGCCTTCAACGGAATTGGTAATGGCACCCAGCTTGCACACAGTATAGCGTTTCAGCAAACAATCATAAGTGTATTGGGTCATGCGCAGGGAAAGTTCCATGCTCAGGGTAGGGGCGATCACCCGAACGCTGTCCCCTAAGAAAATATCGCTGAGGGGTTTGTAGTCAGCATACTCCTGGGTATCCCCAATGTTGATAAAATCCACATCAATGGTGATGGCAGGCAGATCACAACCATCTGCCAGAGCCTTTTGTGCTGCTTCCCGCAGCTTGGCTTTGGCCTGAGCCTCTGTCATATCATCCGATACCCTGGCTTCGCTTACATGAAGATGAACCCATTTGGGATGGGGATAACTGTTAATATAAGGGCTGTCGATAAACAACTCGTTGAGATAAAGCAGCTCGCCATCCTTGGTTTCCCCTGTGGGCAGAATACGGGTAACGATGTTGGTCTCATCCACATCGTAGGAGATACCTAACAAATTCTTGGCCTCACGAATCTGTATATCTGAATCCGTACCCACCCGCTTCACCATGTAAACATCGTACCAGTCCCGCGCCAGTTCCCCGGTGAAATGATCTGTAACACCCTTATCCCCCATCAACGCTTCCACAGGATTGATGTTTTCAAAGGTGATTTCATCTGCCGTGCCTGTGAGATCGGTATAGACGGTGAAATCGTGGGGTGATTGGGTACGGGAGAATATGTTATTGACCACGTTGACGCCCGACACCCCAGCGTTGGGCTTATAGGAAACGATCATGTTATCCATGAGATCGTAGAAGATATGCCGTGCATAAGCCGTCACTTGGGTCAGCTCCGGCACGATGCGATAAATCCGAAAGGGCTGCTCCCGAAGCTGCCGGGATTCGATGATCTGCCCCGTGGCAATGGCCGTGGAATCCTCCGTGCGCACATAGGTAAGATACTGTGTGGACATATACCCCCGCTTGCCATCCGGGCAGACCACTTCAAACCAATCATCGTTGGTCTTGGCGATCAGCACCACTTCTGTGCCCTTGCGGTAAGTGGCGATCCATTTATAGGTGGTGCTGGGGCCGGAGCGGAGATTAAGGGGATCGACCTGGGTGGTCACCCGATAAATCACCCTGGCATCGGTTTGAGAGATCATATTCACACGAGGCGTTGGCGCAGCAGGCACAGGCGCCTTGATGACGTTCCCCACCTGCAACCGGGTCCATTTGCCGTTATCATCTAGGGGATGGGTCAAGGTTAGCTCCCACTCGCCATTTAAAGTTTCCGTTACGGAGCAGGCGGTAGGCGTAACCGCGCCAAGGCCCAGGGTTGAAAAGTCCGTTACATTGGATGGAAATACACAAATCAAGGCACTCACGCCTCCTTACATCATTTTATCGCCACACAAAACTTGCTATCATCCGGCTGTTGTGGGATAATAGCTTCATAGTCGAAAAGGGGTATAATATAATGAAGTTTGTCGAGATAGAAAAAAATCATTATCCTTTGCTTGCCAAGCATTATGTTGAAATATATAACGCTCCGCCATGGAATGATCAGTGGACAGAAACGCTTGCAATTGAAAAGCTGGATGAAATGATGGATTGCCGGGGTGCCTTTGGGTTGATCTGCTTCGATGATAATGATCGTTTTGCAGGTGCCATTCTAGGCAATCCAGAGGTTTATTTCGACTGCAAGCAATTCTTCATCAAAGATTTTTTCGTTTCGGTGGTGCTACAGGGACAAGGAATCGGAACATTATTAATGGCTGAATTTGAAAAACGATTAGCCGATAAGGGGATAGATAAAGTTTACTTATTTACCTCTAAGGGTGAGCAAACAGAAGATTTCTACAAAAAGCGTGGTTTTCGCACATGGAGTGGCATGGTTCTCATGGGCAAAGACATCAATAATTAGCCGCATTCGTGATAATCACACGCATTCTAAAACCTGCGCCAATTAGGCGTTATAACGATTTTACTAACTCCGCCTGTCCAGGAAATAATGTTATTGCCCGGTAAAAGTTCTGGGTAATCGCCGCTCATGTTGTTGTTTTTCGAAGTGTAATTCATATAGGTTTCCATTAGCGGGGTATCGATGGTGACCGTTCCTGCAATGCCTAATAGTTCAAAATAAGTCGCACCTACCACAATGCTAGCATTGCTGGATAGCGTCACCTGCAGCACTGGTTCAGAGAATACATTGCCGGGATTATTCACAATGGTGCCGGAAGAAGTAACCGTGATGTTGCTAATCCCCGATAGATAGAAAAAAGGCTGGCAACGGAAGTTAACAGCGAAAGTTCTATGGGGATGCCCTCGAAGAATCTGCTCAAAGCTAATTTGATTCACGATCCGTGCATAATAAAAGCCACCCTGCCGATTGGCAAAAGTGACCTTCCCATCGCCTCGCAGCCAGCCCATGAGGGCATCGAGGCTGTTTAGATTTTCGATAATGCACTCCACACTGATGATGATATCATCATAGACATCAGCGCCTTCTAAGGTAGTCAGTGTTCCGCTTCTGCCCGGTACAGGGGTAAAAGTAGCCCGCTCAGAGGGCCTAATGATCACCGACTGGCTTACCACATGAATACCGTACTGGGTGCATTTAGCACCATTCCATTCAAACCAGGATTGCAAAATCATCACCTCCCAAGGTATAAAAAGGGCACCTACCCTGTTTGTACTGGGAGGCGCTCTTTAATACCCATTTAAATTTTACTAGAATGCATTGTCCAAACGCAAAAGAGACCGCTTCTTATTCACCATTCGCACTTGTTGCTATCGATTTTCCAACCAAACAACTGCATAAAGTCACCATAACATTCCTCGCATATCCAATGCTGTTTATCTAAAGTGCTATATCCTCTCGGATTGTCCTGATTAATCTTTTCCCAGCAAAAAGAACAGTGTTCATGATCCCATGTTGGTAATTCTTTGAATACCGCTTTAATTAATACCACTCCTTGAAGATAGGCTTTGGGAGTTTGCATTCGCCACTCAGTCATACATCAACCTCCGAGTATTGTATATTCCGCATCCCGCATCCACAAACAACCTATTTTTCCTTCCACACGATCTGTCCGTCGCAGTTAATATACATCATCACATTGTCTCGTACCACCATGGCAAGACCACCGAAGAAATTGCCGGCATCACTCCATTGTGGCTCAAGCACAAATTTGCCTGCGGCATTTATATACCCATAAGAATCCATGCCGTCCTCATCCTCAACACAAACGGCCTGCAAACCTTCGCTGAAATATTCCCCACCAGTGATCCTTCCGGGTTCATATAAGAACAGGGACGATTTCTCCGGTTCTCTATCATAATTCCAAGCTGGTTCATAAGTCGGACTAATGCAAGCAAAGCGGCCCTTTTCGTGCCCGTCCATTGTATAAAGAATTTGGAGAGGATCCCAGTCGCTTATTATCGTATCATGAGCAGGATCAAGCTCGTATAACCAAATACCCTCTACTCTAAGCAGCTCTCCTTTATCAATATGATAAAGTACGCTTTCGGCTTTATTGTCAACATTCTGATAAAAGTATCCATCCACCACAGTGGGGCGACCACCCTCGTGCGCAATAGATTTCACTGGCGGCATTACTTCTTTACCTTCATTATCAAGAAAGGTTAGGGTAGCGCTTTGGTTCTTAACATCAATGAAATACATAGCCGCATAACCGTTAACAATGGGACGAAAATCATTATATATAGGCTCTGCCAGTACTTCTGCCTTGCCTGCTTCTATCTTGGCCAAGCCATACATAACATGAAAATAGGGCCACCCCTGTTCACCTGTCTCTATGGTTTTTCTAACAATCACCAGCTCATCTTGGACACGAGTAAGCGGCTGGATCCCCTCCGGGAAAAGAACATGCTTCCCATTTTCATCGATCAAATAGCTGTCCACGCCATTTGAGTCCAGCTTTTGGGTCATCACAAGAGCATAACCTTCAGAAAACACCGCTTGGCTGCATTCGCTGGACAAGCATTCCATAAACGTGTTACTTAATTGATACCGAGGCATCTCATCATACTGCATGGGAATGGCCAGCTCTCCCGTTGCTCTGTCCAGATAGCCATAACAGCTTTCGTCCCTTGCGATCACCAGCAAACGAGTAGAAGTAGGGTCCGCACTATGCTGATCGTAAATATCTCCATAATCGGATACGATGTATTTCCCACTGACAATGTCATATATACCCTGGCGTCCTTGATCATCTATCACAGTGTAGGAAATGATATTTCGCCTAATTGACGGCATAGGGCCCAAAACAATTTCGCCCTGCCGGTTAATCAAATAACAGCTATCGTCATCTCCCACCCGGGCGACATCGCCCATGAAGGACTCTGCCCAACTCCATTTGGGCTCGATCACCACACGACCAGACCTATCCATATATCCCCAAAGTCCTTCTTCGATGAGATGCCGGTATTCACTTGTAGCAATGCCGATAGGGTAGTATAAGTCTTCTTCTACAGATACAACATCCGCCAATGCCAGGAAAGGACACAGACAAAAGGCACAAAGCGCAGATAAGAACCGTTTGATATAGTTCATAGAAACCTCCATACCGCTTACTGAAACGAAAACGAAAAGAAACCGTTTTATTCCGTGAAGCCACATTTTTTATAAGCAAAACCGCTATTCTTTAAGCTACAGCTTATCCTATTTCATGCGATTTGTGCTCGATAAAATGGAAGTGCAGCCGTGAGAGGGTAGAAAAAGGCCAATCAGTCATACATCAACCTCCACATATTGAATTGACACCCCTTACCTTTTCTCATTTTCTGCGATATAGCTTTATGGAGGCATCTCCTGTCTTCGCACCAAATCGACCCATTCCAGTATCTTTTGTCATATTCCATCCTTGGCTCGGCCCGGTTCGGATACACCTATATTTCTCTTGCTTGCGCCAACTTTGAAACTTTCCTGAAAGTGTTGCTTTTTGAAGGATATGCCCCTCTATCTGCTGAAACAAATCCTTTCGTCTGCCGGTTGAAGGTAAGGAGAGCTCACAATCCAGCGCATAAACAGTAAAGGTATAGGTATGAATCGACTTTAACGGCGGCTTGGGTCCTTTGTATTTCTGCCTTCCATAAGCCATTCCCTGAACAGCTCCAGGTAAAGCGGGAATACAGTTTCCTGCCGGAAGTGCAGCGGGAACCCACTCTTGCACAGGCACATTCCATATCACCCAATGATTATAATTGGAGAAAAGAGGGTGTGAAGCATCATCCATTGTGATTGCCAAGGAAACTGCCCTCTTGTCGACTCCTGTAATATGCAGTTTGGGAGATATATTACCTCCTCTGGCAGTGTACTCCAGCGGGATCCAACCGCCCTCTTTAAATGCCGGGCTTGTTATCTTCAGCTTTAGTAAAGGCGCATCAAGTGCCTGAGATTCCCCTTCTCCTGTTTTATGGCGCAATTTTTCCATCGAGCGCGTATAGCCAAAGCACTCCGCGAACAAACTGCGTCCCACATAATCCTTATAATGATAGCATCTGTCACGGTAGAACTCATTCCAGTAGCTGATCATTCGATCATGGCTACGAAGAAAAGTAGGCCAGTTCCTTTCACAAATCTGATGCAGTTGAGCGTTATCGCAGTCCTTCAACGCTGCATAGACATCCTCTAAAATCTCCATAACATACTCATCGCAAACCTTAACGATATAGGGCATGGCCCAAGATGGAATATCACCCGAAAGAATTTCCCTAATATGTCTTTGCCTGATAAACCCATCGTTGCTTCTGGAAAAAATGCAATGATAGATAAATTGTTGAATCGGCGACAGTCCGTCTTTAATCGCATCGTAATCATCAAGGTAATAAATCCTTCGAGGAAAACAAATCGTTTCACCTTCTAACAGCAGCCATTTACAATGATCTTCACTTTTACCACGCGGGATATTCCGATAGGTAGCTTTGGAGATCAGAGCGCTAACCACCTTTTCTTCTTCAACAAGACTTTGAGGAAAGCCGTTTTCAAACATTGCTATCACCACTCATTCAGATAACTGCTTATTAAGCCAAATATCATCATTCAACTTAATAAGCAGTATATCATTTTAGCTTTTGTGCATCAAGCCATTCTGAGTCCTCTCCCCCTCTGCTGCCTTTTGGTCAGCGTTGCGATCTCAATTGCCAGGGAACGAATATCCTGTTCATCCCGAACCACGAAGGTATTGCCGGATAGACTTACATTGCTTTCGCTATTGTAGGTTCTGCGGTTATCGTTGGAAAGGGAGGCAATGGAGCCGCCTTGGGCAGCATCAGTTAGATAGCGGGCAGCATTGGATACCGCTTTCGCTTGTTCTTTGCTTTCCAGCGTTACGCCAAGACCAAATCCCTTCATGGTCATACGGCCTACTTCATCCCTAAAAACATGGGATGGGGAATTGATTTTGAGGGTTGCTTTGGCTGCGTTCACCGCTGCCTGCGCCGCTGATTTCATGGCCGTGACAACACCCGATTTACCTGCGTTGATACCCGCTGCCAACCCGGACATGGCATTGACACCAATGCTATGGAGGGCCGTGGAAGTAAGGTTATTGGACAGCGCAGACTTCACATTGGCAGATACGATACCACCTGTGCTGGCCATGGAATAGGTACTCATAGCCCTTGAAAGCCCTGTAACCGCTGCGGTACCAAAGCCCGCTAATGCTTCGCCGGGTAAGGCTGTACCGATGGCGGTAGCAATATTGGCGGCCATCGTGCCTGCGGTTGCCGCTTGATCATAACCTGTCATGCCATTGGCTAACCCTTGAGCCACCGTGTTTCCAACAGGATTGAGGGCTTCTTCGGTGATAGCCGTTTCAATGGCTGTGATTAAGTTGGTAGCAAGGGTTCCCGCATCGGCAGTAAGATCGTATTCCTTCATACCTTCCCCAATACCGGCAGCTACATAACCGCCAACAGGCATCATAAGCGTAGACGGGGATTCGATACCCAATGCCTTGTTCAGCGCTTTTTCCAGCTCTGCGGCAACGGTGTCCGCATCTGCTTGCCAGCCACCCTCGGTCATCCCCTGGGCCAAGCCTGCACGGATGTTTTCACCTGTGCCGGTTAGCTGCAGGTTGTTTAGAAAAGTGACGATCTCCTGAAGGTTGGTCAAATCCGATGCGCTGACATCCGCGCCGTTTTCAATGGCTTTCACCATTTCCGCAACATAGGCCGATAAGCCTGCCAGGTTATCCCCGCTGATCTGCTGTCCCATGCGTTTCTCAATGCCGGAGATCGTTGCGCCATCCAGCAAGCCCCATAGTGTTACCCATGTGCCTTTGTTCTTTTCAAAGGCGGTCAGTTCCATATTGAAGCTTTTTAGCCAGGTAATGAGATCAGCGCCCAGGAGATCGTTCAGCCAGCCCCAGTCATTGCGGGACTCGTTGCCGAAAACGGATGTGGTGACGTATTTATTCATAACCGTTTCTGCCGCCTGCTGAACGGATGCCGTGGTGCCTTGAATCTCCGGAGTGATCAGCACATGGAGAGACCCATCCTCTCCATAGGCAATAAGGGTTTCGGCTGTGATCTTATTAGCTGGCACCAAATGAATGGGGATTTCCTTACCGTTCTCCCAAACGGTTACATTATCGGCATTCAATACGTCGGAGGGGTTATCAAAGACCTCTTTAACTCTTACTAACCCATTGACGGTTACCGGGTGACTGGCAACAAACGCATTGTAGGCAGCCAGGTCGTATCCAACAATGCCGATCCGGCTTTCAATGTAATTAGACTTTTTGCCTTTGTTCTTATCCTCATAGGCGACGATCTGTGCTGTGACTTCTGTATGCAATGCGGTTTTATCGCAATTGGTGGCATCGGCGTACTTCTCCACTATGGCTTCGATCTGCGGCTGAGTTAGCTTGGAGAGATCGATGTTTTCTGCTTGCAGGTATTGGGTGACCATGGCCGCCACATCGGTAGGGGTAAGGGATGTGGTCAATGCCCCGCCGCTGACTTCTTCATAAGCCAGCACGAAAGCAGTAATCCCTTCGGGGGTGAGCTTAGAGGTATCCACACCCGTTCTTTCAAGGTATTGCTTAATGTAGCCGGTGATCTGGTCGGGCTTCAGCTTAGATACATCTGCGCCGCCGGCTAATTGCTCATAAGCCGCTACCATGGCCGTGACGTTTTGCGGCGTTAAGGCCGATACATCCGCCCCACTTGTGACCTCAGCATACTTTTCAATGTAAGCCAGCAGGCCCGTAGGCGATAGCTGGGTTTTATCAGCGCCTTCATCTGTATAGGTTTCGATGAAGGCCGTTACCTTGGGCTCCATCTGCTTGATTTCTTCCGCTTCCTGGTAGCTATCCACCACCGCCTGGGTGGTGATGACCCCCGGATTGGAAGCAAACTCATCCCATCGGCTCTGTGCCCCGGTCATATCAAGGTCAGTAGCGATCTTGACCATTTCTTCCGGCACAGCTTCGGAGAAAATCCCATTCAACCCTTCCAATGTGCTCTTATGCTCTTTTACGAACTGGGTAAGCGCAGCGATCTGCTCCATTTGCCCGGATATATCCAAATCGGGAAACAGTTTTTGGATCTCCGCTTCGCTCATGCCGCTGTCGATCAGGGTTTGGATTTGGGTCAAGACCCCAAGGTAATCCACCAAAGCCCCTTCGCTCATGGTATCGGTGAGCTTTTCCATGTCCTCCAGCACTTTGGCCATGCCCAGGGTATCATCGTTATTAGCGGCAATGCTGTATTCACGGAGCTTTCCGAAAAGAACGTCAATGGCAGCATCGGTATCTTGGATATCCTGCTGATTCCAAACAGGCATCACAATAGCCGCAAGGGTATCAGCGTATTCATGGGCTGCAATCAATCGGTTTTCGTTATAGCGGGCGTTAAGCGCTGCAAATGCCGTTTCTTTTTCCGTCCCCTCTGCCATAAGCTTGATAAGGTTGTATTCCTTATCGTACTGAACGTCCAGTTCAGCATTGATGGCGGCCATACCCTGGGCCGCTGCCACCATGGCGTTTTCGTATACAGAAGCATCCGTATCCTTTTGCCCCCTGGCATTGGCACGGGCTACTTCCGCTTCCAGCTTCTGCCGGATGGTTTCAAAGCCATCCACATCCGCAGGGCTTAAGTTATACTTGACTTCAAGGGCCTCGCGGGTATCAATAAGCTGCTGAAGCCTAACCTTATCCTTATCGGTAAACAGCCTAGATTGCCGTTTTTTAAGGAGGGCTGCGATCTCCCCGTCCATGGCATCCAGGGTAGCAATATCCGCTTCGATCTGAGAAGAAACACTATTCAGCCCCGACTTTTTAGCAGCATTATTCAGTTCATCCAAGGCTGTGCGGGTGGATACGGTAAGGGTTCTAAAGGAATCCGTCCATTCGGCGACGATTTCGTTGGTTTCGATCTTGCCATCAGACCAGACCTTCAGCAAGCCATCCAGCCAATCTTCTGATGTTTGGGTGGTGCGAACGAAATCCTCTGTGGACATACCAAAGAAGGAAAGCCCTTTACTCTTGCTGTAAAAGGTATCGGCGGCGGTATCTTTCCATTTCTGCGCTGTTTTCGCCATGCCCTCCATTGCTTCACGAGCCTTTTTAGCACCGGAAGCATAGTCGATCAGAGCTTTGGTGCCTGCAATAAC
This sequence comes from Eubacteriales bacterium, assembly GCA_031556065.1. Classification (GTDB taxonomy): domain Bacteria; phylum Bacillota; class Clostridia; order Christensenellales; family Aristaeellaceae; genus JAVBTR01. The sequence goes on from JAVBTR010000004.1 coordinate 63,336, forward strand.
AGCCACACCCACAGCGATCCAAACCGCTGGTGATTTACCGAGGGTGGCCATCAGGCCCTTCCAGCCTCCGCCGGCTCCCGCCACAACGCCAGCAAACTTGCTGATGCCGGATGAAATGCTGCCAATGGTTTTAAGGACTTTACCTAGGGTGGTAATAACCGGGCCTGCGGCCGCAGCGATGCCGGCCAGCTTAATGATCTGCATCCGCTCTGCGGAATCCATATCCATGAACTTCTTAAGCAGGCCGTCTGCGGCTTTGATCAAATCCTGGATCATGGGGTTCAGGTCATCCCCAAGGGTCTGTGCAAAGAGATTAGCCGTATTCTTGAGGTTTTTAAGCTTGCTTTCTGTAGTAGCGTAGCGTTTTTCAGCTTCTTCGGTCAAAGCGGTATTGGCTTCCCAGGCTTTGTTAGCCATTTCCTGTGCGCTGCTAAAGAGCTTGGTAGCGTTGGTGGCCCGCATGAGGGTATCTCGTAAGCGGACTTCTTTGAGGCCCATATCTTCCAGTGTGGCAATGGCCGATACGCCTTCCTCATCCATTTTGCTAAGGCCCACGATAAAGGCTTGGATGGCCCCAGCAGGATTGGATTTCCATAATTGCTTAAAGGCATCATTGGTCATGCCGGATACCCGCGCAAAATCAGTCAAAGCACCGCTGCCGGTTTCAACAGCCAATTGCATGTTGATCATGGCCTTACTAAATGCGGTGCCGCCACCTTGGGCTTCCAAGCCCACAGAAGAAAGCGCCGCAGCGAAACCTAGAATCTGCGCTTCAGATAACCCTACCTGGTTACCAGCGGAAGCCAATCGCAGGGACATGTTCATGATAGCCGATTCCGTCGTGGCATAGTTATTGCCCAGATCCACCAGCACGCTGCCCAAACGTTTGAAGTTGCTCTGATCCATGCTGGTGATGTTGGCGAACTGTGCCAACGTAGATGCAGCGTCCTCCGCAACGATATCTGTGGAGTTGCCCAGGTCGATCATGGTGCGGGTAAAATCCAGCAGGTAATCCTTGGCAATACCTAACTGACCGGCAATGGCAGTCACTTCCGCAATGCTATCTGCTCCGGCAGCTACTTCTGTGGACATCTTCTTAATACCATCAGATAGCTTGGCATATTCAGCTTCGGTAGCATCTACAGTTTTTCTGACGCTGGTGAACGCTGTTTCATAATCGATGGAAGCCTTGATGGCTGCTGTACCTAACGCTATAATGGGGGTGGTCAGATACTTAGTCATGGGCTTGCCGATGGCATCCATTCCCTTGGCCACAGAAGCGCAGCTTTTACCGAAAGCAGACAGGGATTCACTGGCCTTCGTCCATACCGATTGGGCTTTTTGCAGGGCATCCGTGGTAGATTTGATCTGCGCCTCAGTATCTTTTACTGCCGACTTCGCATCGTTATAGGCCGTCCGTGCCTTGGTAACCGCATCGGCATTATTCTGCATGCTCTTGGCGTTGACAGTAATCTGACCTTCCAGCTTTTTCACCTCAGCGCAGGAATCCTTATATTCAACCTTTAAGGCATCGACATTTTTCTTAGCCTCAATGGTCACCGAATCCGACTCGCCCAAGGTCTTTTTATAGGTCTTATACTGGTCATTGGCCGCTGCTACCTGGGCTTTAAGAGCCGCTTGCTTCTGGGTGGCATCGGACAAGGATTCGGTCATTTTTCCTTGCTTGGTATAGCTGTTTTCAAGCTTTTTATTGGCAGCCTCCAAGGCACGGCTATATTGATCTACTGCCTTATTCTGAAGCTCCAGCTTCTGCCGAAGGGTAGAAAGCTTTGCCTGCATCCCTTCAACCGTTTTCTCGAACTTATCCACCCCGGAGGCAGCAAGTCTGAACGTGGATTCCGCTTCCTGGATTTGGCTGTTGATGCTTTTTAAGTTCCTGGTAAAGTTATCGCTATTCAAAGAAAGCGATACCACCAGGTCGCGCAATACTTCGCTCACTTGCTCACCTCCATCAAAAAACACGCCTGCGAAAGGCGTGCTAAGTTTTATTCACTGTTGTATCTACGGTTAAATAATGCTATGATTTCATTAAGAGAAATCGTTTCTGCCATATTGATCGACTGTACACCTCAATGCAAAGAAGGAGTGTGATTCCTGTGTTGTACTGTGAAAATTGCGAAAGATTAACAAAGCAAATGAACCCCATCTGTTCTCACTGCAAAGGGATACTGCGTGATACCAAGGATAACGATTCCGTCTTGCTTATTGAGGCAGGCTTCGTTCACGCCGATCTCATCGCTTCGCTGCTAGAAAATGAAGGCATTCTTTTCTTAAAATCCGGGAAAATGGGCGCTGCATTCACAATGCGGGGCGGAACGCTGCTGGAAGAATACCGCTTCCTGGTTCCCTTTGATGTGTACGATAAGGCGAAAGACCTGCTCACGGAAGTTTTCGGTGAGGATATCGATGTTATGAATGCGCTTGAGGCTGCATCAAAGTAAATCGGGTTGCTACTGGCTATACGAAGAATGTAAGAAGGAGAGGATAGCGTGGACGATATTTTTGAGGCAGTTTTTGAGTTTGTGTTAGAAAAAATCTTCAACGCTTTCTTTGATGCATTTGACGAATCCAAGGAAAAGCAAAAGAAAAACGATAAGAAGCCTGAGTAAAGCTATTTAACATTCGGCCATACTTCATCTATAAAGGCCCTTCGGGGCTCCTTTTGCTTCTGCTCCCGGCTGGCCTCCCAGGCTCTTAATCGCAGGAATCCAACAAAATCCATCATATCAATATCGTTTAGGTGCCATCCATTGGCCAGGAGCGAATTGTAGGTGGCATATACAAAATCATGCAGCGTCAAGGGGCTGTCGGCTCGGTCTGCTCCGCTTGCGCTGCTGTCGTAGGGAACTCAGACAGTACCTCCGTGGTCTGGGTCTGAACCGCCATAATGGCCAGGGCGATATCATGCATAAGCCGATCCGCAGGGTAATTATCCAACACCTCATCCACGGTGAACTGATTCTGAAACAGGATACAGAACCATTGGATCATTACATCCATGGCATCGGCAATGGTGAATCGATCATCTTCCGTAATTTCGTCACCCTTGACAGCCAACTCGGATAACCGCACCACCTTGGCATACATTTTCGCCGCTGGTTCAATTTCCCGTAGCGCACGGCCAGAGATAAAATCCACATAATAGGTCTTTTCACGCAATTTACAGGTAATCACTTTTTCGTGCCTCCTCAATAAGTTTTCAAGCCATCCATGAGCAGACGAAAGGTTTCACGGCCTTTAGGCGTAATAAGCGTTTGTGTTCCGCTCCAGTCGGTCTTTTCGTTAAAACACTCCTTGGTTACAAAAAGATCATTGTCGTATTGAGCATAAGGGGTCAGCTTGCCCTTCTGATCACGAAACAGGTATTTATGGTTTAAAAGAAACTGGACAAAGGCTTGTTCTTTCACACCCAGCTCCTTTGCGGTATTTCGAATGTTAATATTCACACCACGCTCCACCAACTCATCGAAATAATCAGCCTTGGGAGCCATGATCTGATTTTGCACGGTTAACTCAGCATTGAACGCTTTTAAGCTGATAACGGTGCCCTGCATTTGGGTGATGGTATCGTTGGCAATGGCAAGCGCCCGCGCCATGATCTGCTCCGGCGTGTTCCAGCTATTTTCGATTTCAATTAAATGCTGGCGGATCTGCATGCCGATGGCAGATCGCTGGATCATGCAGAGGTGTTTGGCCATGTCGATGGTAAGCATATGATTAGTGGCAGGGCGGCCGCCTGTACTTTTGCACATTTTTGTGCAGAAGTCCCTTTCCTCATAAAACCCATATTCAACCATACGAGAAAACCACATATCATAGCGGGTCTCAATTTGTAGAGATTCATGAAGTTCTCGCCCATTAACAGGGAATTGGGTATTGTTATTCAAAGTAATCAAGTTGTTCATTTCCAAAATCCTTTCATCTTAAAAGGCCAAGAGGAGCGGCTCCCCTTGGCCATAGTTTTTACGGTACCAGCGTGGGTTCATATACCGTTTGCAGGAAGGTAGCGCCTTTAGCTTCGGTGAAGCCACCTTCATCTTCATCCGCAATGGCTTGATACAGGCCATCCTTGGTACGTTTGATGGCGGTCCATTCCACTTCGCCAGTCTGACGTGTAATGGAGGTGCCTTCTTTGGTTTGATAGGTTTCCGTAAGGGGCTTTGCTCTGACCTTGTACAGCCAAATGTAGCGGAATTTGCCGTTTGCCTTTTCGCTCTTAAAACCAATGGCAAAATAGCCAGGTGTATCGCCAGCCTTACGAACTAGCACACCATTATCATCTACCCTGTTACCAAAGATAAGCTCCTGGATAGTCAAGGGGATATCTGCCATTTTGGTTTTAAAGCTCAGTTCAGGATCGGGATAAAGTACGGCAAATTCAATATCATCGGCGTATTGAATATCCGGATCGTTATTTTCGGGCGTAATGGATGCCTCGATTGCGCCCGCGACCAATTGCAGTTCACCATAGGTGCAGGTGGTTTCGTTATCCACCGTTAATGACGCGAGCACCATGTTTTTCAAACCAATCGTACTGGATACCACCGGGGATGCGGTAGGTGTAGACATAGGATTTTACCTCCATTTCTTCATTAGAAAAGCCCCAGCGGTTGCTGCGGCTTAAAAGGTGTTTTTATCTGTGATGGCTTTGATCAGCCCTTCTTTTATGATGCCATAGGCCTCATCGGCTCTGGTATCGAAAGCAGGCCGGACAAATGGGTGGGGTGGAGCTGGTGCGGGGCCGCCATGGCCGTACTCGACTGGCACGACATAGTATGCGCCTTCAGCTTTTCGATGTACACCAACAGTAATACGGTTTCCCCCACCTCTACGCTTTTTTATGCTGCCGATCTTGATTGAACGATATATCTTACCAGAGCGTTTCTTTGGGTTGGTGCTGGCGTTCCGTTGCATCTGCTCATGGATGGGGACAGCGGCGTTTGCTAAAATGGTTTTAGCTGCTTGGCTGTTTTCATCCAGCCTCGCTGCCATGGCATTAATATCATTCAAAAGGTCTGTAATGCCGGATATCTCTAGGCTCATGGCAAGGCCTCCTCTCGCAAAACCCACGTCCATGACATATTGAACTGCCGGGTCATGCTGTCGTATGATGGGTGGTTGTACCCTTTATCGGATTCTTCCACCATAAAAAAGCCTGCGTCATACATAGCTTTTCTTACCTTTAATACGGTATCGGTGGGATCGCCATCGCTCCACAAGTTTAGGTAGACGAAAGTCTTATACGCAACCACCCTATCATCCTCATGGGCTGCTTCTGTGATGGTAGTCGAATACACCATGTATTGGGGCGGCGGATTTTGAAAACCAGGGGTAGGCCGCCAGATGCCAGCGAACACAGGTACACCAATATCTTTTAATGCCGCTTGAACCTGCTTCATCAAGCCACCCCCTTCACAATGGAGGTCTTCATACCCAGATATCGACGTTTGAACTCATACTCTCCCAGAGTGGTTATGACCCGTTTTTCACCCAGGAATTTCACCCACATACCAGCATGAACATCACTTCGGTAGCGTATCGTAAAATTTATCACGCCCTCGGCATTCTCCGTGTCAGCGGCATAAAAAGTTTGGTTCCCCGCATCGGTAGCACTGGCCCATACCTTACACACCACAATATCTGTCGGTTCAGGATAGCCATTTTCGTTGATAATGTTTTCTGTATACCCGATCTCAATCAAGTGGCGAAGGTCGCCAGGACGTGGACTGGCCTCGAAGTTTTTATATCCGCGCAAATGGCCCACCTCCCGTTAAAACGTATTGCTGAAGTCCCGGTGTGGGTATAGCAGGTTTTCAAACGCCATTCGCATGGCTAAGTAGGTATGCTTATCGCTGATCTCCCTGTTTTCATAGTAATAGGAGCACATCAGCAAAACAGCAAGCCGAACGACATAGGGTGAGCATCGTCTAAATCGCACATTACAGTAATCCTCTGCGGCAGCTTGAGCTTGTTTTATAAGCGAAATAAGGTATTCATCTTCTTCATCATATTGAATACGAAGATGGGCCTTTAGCTCTTTGACCGTAACGACCATACACCCACCGCCTATTCAGCGACAGCTTCCGGCTCAGTCTCCGTTTCTACAAGAACGGTCTTTTCAACAGCCGCCATGATGCCAGTTTCCATAAGCGCGGTAAGCAGCCTATTGAAATCTTCTCGCAAAACGGCTACGGTCGTGGCCTCACTGGGTTTCTGATTAGCGATCTGCGGAAACCCGCTGGGGGCTTCACCCAAGATTTCTACCAGGCCCTCTACCTGTGCACCAGGGAGAAAGGTCAATTTACCGCCGATCACCGTTTCTGCACCGCCATGGGCAGTATAGTTTTTAGTATTATAGGTACTCATGTTTTTCTCTCCATTCCTTTTTAGGGGCTGCTGCTATATAAACAACAGCCCCTATCGTTCATCAGGCCACTTTCATCTTCAGCACTTTCATGGATTCAGCCAATACCAAGCGGCCATCCACACGCTGAGTAATCCGATAACCGATCTGGCCATTCACAGCAAACAGCTCATTCAGCCGCTGGAACGAACGGCCTTCACGGTCAGCGATCCAATAGTTGCTCAGATCACCATACAGGATCGCCTTATTCCCTGCCGCAGGCAACGGCATATGGGAAGATGTCAGCACCTTCTGGTTCAAGAGCGTATCCGGCTGGCCAGCCAGCAAGCCCGGTGTCCACAGATACTGGCCGTTCGAATCTTTCAGTTTGCGGATGGCCTTTACTGTGGCATCATTCATGAGGAATACAGCTCTGCGGCGATAGCCCTCCTTCAAGGAATACACCAGGTCGATCAGCTCGTCCGCCGTAATCGCAGCGGCACCGGCAGTGGTTACGCCCAGTTCAGCGCCCAAGGTATCGTGAAGCATCCCGGTGGGCTTGTGTAAGCCATCCCCGCCAATAAAGGCCGCTTCTTCAGCCACGCCAACCCTGCGGCTGAACTCATGGGAGATATATGCGGCCAGATCAAAGGCAGAGTCGTTTAGCAATTCCTCGGAAATACGGATCATAGACGCTACCTTATGAGCGCCAATGGTGATCTGCCCAAAAGCATCGTCAGATTCGGGAATGGCGGATTCTTCCTCTACCCAATTAGCTGCGCCTTTGGAGGCCACAATGGGGATTTTACGATCACCGGAAGAGGTACGAATAATATGGCAGTGCTTGCGCAAAATATTTTCTTCCTCCAAGCCCTGAACCAGGGTATGCTCAAACTCATCTGGAACGGTAAAGCCGCCTTCGCTGTCCTCCCCTACCTGCAAGGCGTTACGCACTTCATAGGAAGATCGGTTGCGCATATGCTTCCAGAAAGCATCGTTATAAGCAGTAGAAGATGTGCCAGGCTTTTCCGCCATGGTTTTTTCCGGGCGGGAGGTTAACGGAGCGTTCACTGCCGATGCCATCTCCCTGTCCAAGGTTGCCGCACGTTCCTCGCGTTCGATAGCCGCACCGAGATCAACCACTTCCTGCTCCATTCGCTCATAGGCGGCTGTATCCTCAGCTGAGAGCAGACCATTTTCGTTTTTGCGTTCGTCGAGAAAGGCTTTTGCCTTGTTCCACACCTCCCCGCGTTTTTGTCTTAATTCCAGTACCTTACTCATAATGGGTTCCTCCTTTTATTTGTGGGCATGATTAAGCCCAGCCGTTTTTCAAGCTGGGCAATGGGGGTGCCGGGTTCTTCCTGTTTGCGTTCCTCCGGCTGTGGCAGCATCCCGTCCTGTTGGATGGGTTCAATTGCCTTGTTTTCAAGGGCTACAGTCGATGTATGATCGTCGCCCATATCAGGGCGGGATGCTTTATTGGGGTTGCGCCGGTCGATCCACACCTGGACCTTTTTCTCTGCATCGGCACGGTTGATAACACGGGCCGCGCCGCTATCTTCTGGCTGGCCAACGATTTCATCGATGAAGCCACGCTCCATGGCTGCCTTGGCATCCAGCCAGGTGGTAGCATCCATAAGATCGGACAGCAACTGACGAGCCAGCTTGGTGCGCAGTTCATAAATATTGACAATGCTTTCCTTGCAGGCACGAAGAAGCTGAATGGCTTCGGTAAAATCATGCTCATTGCCATAGGCGAAGGTAAGGGGATTGTGGATCATATACAGGCTGCCGGGTGTCATGGAGACAGTATGCCCTGCGCTGGCTACCACTGTCGCGGCGGAAGCGGCAACGCCGGAAACCATGACATCCACCGTGCCGGGGTATTCCTTGATCATGTCGTACATTCGCACCGCTGCCGAACACAGACCGCCATAGCTATTCAGCCGCATCAATACGTTGGCATCGGTGCCATCGTATAGGCGTTCGTGGAGCATTTCCGGCGTGATCTCATCACCGAACCACACCGATTCATCAATGTAGCCGTTAAAATCAATGGTTCTCATAGGGGGATCACCTTCTTTCTGTGTACTAAAAAAGCCACCCGCAATTGGATGGCTTGGGGTATAAAATTGGGCATTTAAAAACCGTTATCAGATATGTTATCCAAACTTAGATAATATCCGAACCAAAATGCCGCAAATCATATAACACCGCAATTGTTAAACTATAAAGTTCGGATATTTTATTTTCCCTTCATAGGTTTCACCCCGCAAAACGTTGAAAGTGTCCCATCATGGTCTTTCCATTTTGGTACAGCTTTTTTGTCGTTCTCGCCTTGTAATGTAGCAAGTGCACTTGCATCTTGTTGTGCTGTAATTTTTAGGTAGCCCATAGTCGTTTGAAGCTGTTCATGACCGAGCAGAAATGAAATTTGCACAATGTTCATGCCGTCCTCAAGCCAATGGGATGCTTTTGCATGTCGGAACAAATGCGCATGAAGATTAAGTGGAACGTCAGGGCAATTGTCATGAGCCTTTACAGCATATTTCTTTAACATTTTGGCTATCGCTGCCTGAGTCATTCTGCCGTGCGGTCCCACATTTCTTGAGTAAAAGACAAATGCTTCCGGATCAGGACTTTTTCCGTGGAAATCTTCAAGATACCCTTTCATATGGGCAACCGCCTTGGGCAAGAGATACATAGTTCTCATTTTGTGTCCTTTTCCCATAATGGTTATACTTGGTCTTTCCTTTTCCAGACAAAGATTTCTTGTTTTTAGTGAGAGGATTTCATCCAGACGAGTAGCCGTTGCATAAAGCAATACCATAAAAGCCAAGTCTCGGCGTTCCATTTTGTGCTGCGGATTAGGTGCCGCCAACAAGGCCGTGACGGCGTTGCGGCTTAACCCTTCCATTTTTCTTTTCAAGGTTTTTCTCAATGGGATTTGAGATGCGCTATTGGACAGATATAAGAATCGAACATCCCTTGTCCCGAGATATTTAAGAAATACTCGCAGCGATGCCAACCGATTATTACAACTTCCAGGGCTGCAGGTGCGTTCCCCGGCCAGCCATATCAACCATTCCTCTATCACTTTTCTTTCAAAGCAGCTGCAATTGAGGTTTTCAGGTTGAATTCGTTTTTCATTTTCAAGGAATCCTATGTAAATCGAAAGGGTGAGGCTATAGCTTTTTAGTGTATGCTCACTGTTGGTTAGCTGCGAAGGTGCATAGGTATTGAGGAAATAGGATATGTGCCGAGCAATATCTACTGCTTCATTCGGTGATTTCATCATTTTTCACCTCCGGCACCATCGCATCGAATCCCATCATCGTTTTTTGAGCAAGAATCTCTGACATGCTCGGTATAATAGAATAATAGTACCGAGTATTTTCAACGGTTGCATGCCCCATGCTCTTGCTAAGGTATAAGAGTTTGTTGTTAAAATCAATCCCTTCATCAATCCAATGGTTAATGTTTGCCGTAGCATAGTGATGCCGGAAGTCATAGATAACTGCGTGGTTTCCATTTGCGCAACTCCAAAGATACTTAAAAATAGTATACAGCCTGTCCCTCGTTATATAGCCGTTCGCGCCCTCTGGAAAGAAAAAGGCCCGCTGAGGATATAATTTTTGTATGGTTGTATCATATTGCTGCATTAGAGTAAGCATTGAATCATGCACAACGGCATAATGCTGGTTGGGGCCTTTTGAACACCGGATACTTAGGATGCCGCGCTCTAAATCCACATCCTCCACCCGAAGCATTCTTGCCTCACAATTGCGAATTCCACTGCTATATAGCAAGCGAAAAAGGACTGGGACGATGAGCTTCTTTGAAAGGCTTGTAGCGTTTCGTTTTGGCACTATATTGTCGCATTCATAGAAAAATCTTCTTAGTTCATTTTCGGAGAAAGCGTGTGGGATCGTCGAACGCTTTTCCATTTTAGGAACTATCGGTTCGGCAATATCCGTTAGCCTGCGTTCACGAAGATACCGGACAATCCCTATCAAAGTGTAAAGTCTGACACAGAAGGAGTTGACCGTCTCCGTAGTACGCCTTTTGCACCATTCATCAGCAATTTCCTGTGTTAACTCCATACACTTTGGATAACGAGCGGCGCAGAATCGGTCAAAGGCTAACAATCTATTCTCAGCGCTTTCGCTCCAACGATCCGACGCTATCCGAAACTGTTTAAATGCTTCTAGAAATGGAGATATCGACGAATGGAACTCATACACCTTGGAACACCTCCTCTGTTATTGGAAAGTGTTCTATGCTCAGGGAACATTCTTTTAAATGTAGAAAATCCGCATGCAGATAGGGGGTCAGGGATTCGCATGATGTATGCCCAAGCGTATGACTAATAATCGGTTGCGAAATACCATTTTCCAAAAGTGATGTTGCCACCATGTGACGGAAGAGGTGAGTTCCTTTGCGATCTTTGGGTTTTTGGCGTATGTTTGCCTCCCTCATGATTTTGTTTACCGTATTGGAGGTAATCGCTTTGGATGAAGCATCGCCATAGGGGCTCCTTGCAGTAAGAAACAAATTTGGAGAATCAATATTGGGCCGTCCTGAGTTAAGGTAATCATAGATGGCATTTCCAACTATAGTAGGAAGAGGAAGCTCCAGAGGCGCTTTCGTCTTTTGCTGTGTTATACAGAGTGTCTGTTTGTCCCAATCTATTGAATCAAGTTTCAACGCCGCTATATCGACACTGCGTAGCCCTGTGAACACCAGCAGCATTCCAATGGCCCTGTCCCTATACGTGAGGGCGTTACTGAGATCGTCTAAAGCCGCTCGTATTTTTACGACTTCGCGTTGCGTAAGAAATTGGATGTTTTTTCTTGTGCTTCGCATACTCGGTAAAAAACTCAAAATCCTTTGGCATTCTTTTTCTTTCCAAGAAAGCCCTACTCTCAGCACAGCAGCAATGCGTTGCTTTGAACTATAGCTCTTGAGTTGTGCGCCATCCTTGGAAGTAAAAAACGACAAAACTGATCTTTCAGTTATTGCTTTTAGGCTGTTTTCGCCTTTTTGTTGAAGGAAGCACAAGAATGTTGCAGTGTAACGGGAATTAACATAAATCGTATATTCTCCTAAATTTCTAGCCTCCTCGACGTGGCCGTACAAGTCAATTAAAAATGAAAATTCCGGGCAGAGAAAAAGGTGGTGGTCTGCGCGCGGTGGAATCTGACGAATTCTTACTTCTGGAAATCGGTCATACAGGTCGAACTGTTCAATCGCTTTTAGAATAATCCTCAGTTTGTCGTAGTAATCCTTCGAATATCCCATTTGCTTTATGGCATCAAGGGCCGACGCATAGGACATCCATCTGGTGGCATTCTTGCTGATAAGAGTAATCAAACGCTTAACATGTTCAACATAGTTAAGCGAATACCCGCAATCCAGCAAGTGAGAAACCAGTTCCGTTTGTCTTGATAACAATTTTCCAGCATTCATCGCAAAACCTCCTGATATTTGGCATTCAGAAGGATTATTGCATATGACTCAATAATATCCAAACTTATATCTAGGAAACTCCATGAGCTATATCGGTTTTCATTTGGATGTTTGGATACTATCTAAGTTTGGATAACATATCATATCCTGAGGTTTTGATATGATGTGGCAATCGACAACGGTTAGATAAATATTGGGATCAGCTTCCGCCAGAGTTTTATCTGAAAATGCCGCAAAGGTCTGACGGTCTTCTCTCGTCTCGTTGGACATGCCAAACCATCCCATAGTGCCAACTTCATGCCACTCACCGTCTAGTGTCACGATGGCCCAAACACTAAATGCAGACTCCGTTTGAGCGTATTCTTCTTTGCTGGCATACAGCGTGGTATAGTATTGCGGTTTCCATAGGTTAATGAAATCGCTTTGCTTTTCGCCTGCTTCCAAGGGATTCCCTTCCACAACAACTTCCCAAAAGCGAAGCGCCTCTTGATATGCCTTTTCATCGGGCGTAAAATCCACATCCTTAAGTAAAGCCTGGTCAATCCTGTTTGCAAGGCCTTTGCTCTGCACCAGCATGGACGGATAACTGGCCACTGCTTCTGGCTTCAATTTCAAATGTCCAGACCAGCGGCCGCCAATCTCATACCAATCCCATTTGGTATTTGGATTACAAATACGCCCATATGCGCTAGCCTCCTTGTCCCAGATATAGCCATAGTAATTGCGCATAAACTCGTCGAAGGATTTGTAGCCATACTCATTTTTCACTTTCGCAAAGGTTTTTTTCAAATCTTCCTTCGTGAGATCTGTGGGAACAAACTCCAAATACTCTTCCGATGGGCTTTCTGCATAAGGTGCCAACTGCTCCATAATATCGTCAGGCGAGTATGACATGACCAAGACACTAAAATGGCTCATTTTTTGCTATCCCTTTCCTTTTGTATAATGGACCAATCCATTAAATTCAGCGGTTCCTGCCGGTGGTATGCTCGCATTGCTTCAGAAACCCCGCATTCCTCGCAGATACCAATATCGATGGTTCTGCTCAAAGCGTTGGTATGCGGATCAACAATGCTCTTCCCACATCGTGGGCATGGTGTGTTTTCACCTAGTTTTTGCCGCTCGGCTATGCCAGCCAATATTGACTTTACTTCCTCCATTGTCATATAGAACATGCCTCCTGTCTTTGGTATACGCATATTGCCATACACCGAAAAGGATATCAAGTTAACTATTCGTCACAGCTTGCTGCCCACACTATGCCGGCTAAAATGAAATGTACACAGGGCACACAAATGCTATTCCCGAAGGCTTTGTACGCTGCACTATCGCTATAGGGATTTTTCAACCATTTGGTTATCCTCTTTTCGGTATAGGGTCGGCCTGTTCTCCCCATGGTTTTGCGCCATGCCTCAAAAATGCCGATCCAGCGGGCAATATCCTCTTGGGATAGGTCTGCTATAGCCAAATTTTCGCACCAATCATGTTCGTAGCCCTGCAAAAGCGCACACTCCCCGGTCGTTAAACGACGCACCAGGTATTCGCGCTGGTCCTCCATGGGCTTGCCAATGACAGGCGGGTCCTTAAAATCCCGCGCCATAAGCGTTGGCGCTTCTTCTGTTGCCACGACACCAAAATTGCCCACAGTCATGCAGTATGAAGGGATTTTCTCTTGCACCGGCTCCACAACGAGCATCCCCCCTTGATGGGACCGAGCATCGGAGCCACTGCAATCCAATGTTCTGCTGGTAGCGGCTTCATAGATTCCTGCATGGGGATTATCCGATAACATCCCCTTGCTCTGATCTGGGGAAATACCAAATGGGATCGGCATGAAATCCCCTTGATCATTATCACGTGCTATTTTCATCGTCAGCGGCGCGTTGTTTCCTCCCGTTCCGATCCGGGCACATAGTGTCTGACAGATGCCATCTTCCTTGATCTTGATGCGGCTATCTGAGGGATTGAACTCTATAGCCACAGCCGCTTGGTTATCGCCCATATGCGCACGCAACGTACCTATGGAATCCTCCCAAGCATGACCGCCAAGCCTTTGAGCAGCCCCAGGTTCAAAGCCAATTACTTCTCCTGAGCTTGACGCTCCAGTGCCATTCTGAGCACCTTCGGCGGTTCTTTCCCATGCTTCATTACGCGGCGGAGTATACCCTGACAGGCCTTCGGACTCAAAAAGAACCTGGCTGGCACGGTGTCCGTTAAGATCGACGACAACAAATACACGCCGCCGTCTTTGTGCGACTCCCCAACCCTTCGATGCATCGATGACACGCCATGCAAGGGAATAATCGTCTCCCAGGATTTCTCCTGCGGTGAGCCATTTGCCTTTACCCGGCATAGGAACATCTGCCTCGGGGTCTTTGATTTGGACGAAGCTTTCGAGGACCTGTCTGTAATCGAAATGCATATTTGACGACATGAGCCCGACGACATTTTCGAACACGATCCATCTTGGTTGTTTTCCATTTGTCTTTTCCCTCATTTCTTTTATAACCCGAATAGCCTCAAAAAAGAGTGATGACCGTGCTCCGGCCAGCCCTGTGCGTGTCGGAGAACTGATCGAGACGTCTTGGCAGGGTGAGCCAAACGCTACAATATCGGTCGGTTCAATATCCCCGCCGTTGATTTGATGAACATCCCCTAAATGTTCTACATCGGGGAAATGTGTTGATGTTACTAATATTGGGAACGGTTCGATTTCTGAGGCCCATATGGGTTTGATGCCTGCTTTTTCGCTTGCCAGCATAAAACCTCCGATGCCATCGAACAACGATCCCAAAGTTAATTGTGTACTCACTTCTTAGTCCCTCCTGCAACCGAAGCCGCTTTGATACCGATCATATTTCCGTTTACGAGATAATCGTTCCCCCCAATTTCATCCGAAAGAGGGTTCATGTTTTCAAGACTCCTAATGTCATTAGCTGAGAGCCAGCCGTTTTGCCGACCGATGGCATAGCCTTCCATACGCTCCTTGTATGCGCCTCTCATAAGACCGTCCATATTGAAGCGCACATAAAAACGTCCTTTTTCCATATCGGTAAAGAGCGCCTTATTCATAGCCTGTTCTATTCTCACCAGCCATGGGCGGATCGTATGGACACCAAATGAAATGCCCTGATGCTCAATATTGCTAAAAGTTGCATGCTCCAGATCCCCCACCAAATGAGGCGGCACACGGTAAATACGGCAAATTTCCGCTACCTGGAAC
>JAVBTR010000102.1:0-19832 GCA_031556065.1 Eubacteriales bacterium
AGTTCCCCGATACGATCCGGGAACGGCTGGCAGGGGTTAGGCCAAACTCCGTACAAAAGGATTGCATGATCTTGAGGTTCTGCTGGGCAATGGATACCTGGGGCACCTGCTGTACATAGCCGGAGGGTGTTTTGAAAATGGAACCATGCTGGGTGATGAACTCTTCTGCTTCTTTCCAGCGTGCATAAGCTTGGCAGTAGCCAGCAAAGGAGGACAGGTCAGCCATGGTCAGAACGCCCATTGCCTCAAGGGCGGAGGAAAGCCGCTTCCATTCCTTTTTTGCTTCAGGCAACAACCACGTTGGGCATTTGAAATCCGTTTTAGGCGGGATAGGCTCTTTTTCGTTTAAAGGACGGCGGCCTTTGCCGCGATCCCCTTCCAGCAGCTTCAGCGCTGTTGGCTTGGGTTTTCTGCCTCGTGTAGCCATGGGACTCTCCTCCTTTCTTAAAAATGGGCATGATAAAAGCCACTACAGTTTTTCATGCAGTGGCGTATAGATAGTTGAGTGAAATTACAGCGTTTCTATCATTTCTGGTTTCCCCTTGGCATGGGCACTGTTGCCCGGAACACCCTTCATAAGCAGCTGCCGGGCTTCCTTGTACTCATCGCCAATAAAGCCAAGCCGTAAAAGATAGCAACGCAGAGCATATTTAGCGTTGCTCGTCTCTTTTTCGGAGAAGGTTACCCGCTGCTGCTTTTTAGCCATTTTGATAATGGCTGTAAGCAAAAGGGCAACGGCATTGATTAACTCCGGCGGCGCAGAAATCGGCAGCCATGGGAACTTTAGTGTGTTCCCTGTTTCCTCGATAGGAAGCGCATCACATTCCAGAGTAAGCTTCAAAAGCCAGCCTTGCCCTTCAATGATTTTCTCTACATTATGGATCGCCTGCTCAGTCATACCTTCTTTGGGGAACTCCAACACGATTCCATCGGCGGTAGGCTGTGTAAGGCAAGCCTGCATGGCCTTCTCCTGAGGCGGCTTTTCATAAGCGCTCCAGCGATCATCGGTTGTGTTAAATCCCCTACCCCTAAGGCCATGGACAAGCTGTTCGATAAGCTTGCCATCGGCAAAATCGTCAACCTCTATATCGCCGTTTGCCAGTACAAAAAAAATACCGACTTTATATATGAATCCGGGTGCACCTTGGTAAACCGACTTTTCTCCTACTACCTCCGAAATAGCTTTAACCAGTTCCTTACGCTTTTCCTTTGCGGCTTCGAATTGAATGATCATGGAATAACCACCCTTCTTTTTTGGTGTACCATATATCACTCTAAAGCCAAGTAAAATCAAGCTGTATTTGACATTTCGGGTGTAGAATAATAGGGTCCACTATTTGTGTAGTTTATGCCCCGATACCCAAGTCAGCATATGCAATTTCATTGCCATCACGGAGCACTTTAATCCCTGCGGTTGAACCTATCTGCTCTATATACCTTTGAACGATCACACTGGCGTAGCGTTCATCGATTTCAGCAGTAAAACAAATCCGATCCGTCTGCTCACAGGCGATAAGTGTACTGCCGGAACCGCCAAAGAGATCGAGCACGATGCCGTTAGGAGCAGAACTATTTTTAATAGGGTACGCCAGCAAAGGGATAGCTTTCATTGTAGGATGGGCCGCACTCCTCCTTGGCTTATCATAATTCCAGATGGTGGACTGCTTCCGATCCGAAAACCAGCGATGGGTGCCATTGGGCAGCCATCCAAATAGAACAGGCTCATGCTGCCATTGATATGGGCTTCTTCCTAACACAAGGGAGTTCTTCACCCAAATGCAAACACCGCTGATATGAAAACCAGCCTCTTTAAATGCTCTGCGGAAGTTAAGCCCTTCCGTATCCGCATGGAAAATATAAGCGGAGCCGCCTTCCGCCATATGGGCAGCCATATTCTTAAAGGCTGCCAGCAGGAATTCATAGAATGCGCTATCTCCCATGTTATCGTTCTGGATGGTCTTTCCATCCTTGCTTTCATATGCCACGTTATAAGGCGGATCAGTAACCACCAGGTTGGCACGGACATCACCCATGAGCAAATCCACATCGGCAGGGTTGGTAGAATCCCCGCAAATCATACGATGCTTGCCCAGCAACCACATATCCCCCTTTTGAACGAAGGGCGTAATGGCCTCCGGGTCAATATCGCAATCATCATCGGTGACATCTTTATCGTGAACCTTAGAAAACAGGTCGTCGATCTCAGCTGCATCGAAGCCTGTGGCGCCAAGGTCATACCCGCCGGATTGCAGATCAGATAGCAGCTCTGCCAAGGCAACAGGCTCCCAATCGCCGGTGGCTTTGTTGAGGGCAATGTTCAAGGCCTTTTCATCTGCGGGGTTTTCAATATGAACCACAACACAATCGATCTCCGTTGCGCCTTCGGCTGTTAGCACCTTATAACGCTGGTGGCCGCCTACGATATTACCGGAAACCTCATTCCAAATGATCGGGTCTACATACCCAAATTCACGCAACGACCGCTTTATCTTTTCATACTGCGCATCACCCGGCTTCAAGTCCTTGCGGGGGTTATATTTCGCCGGTTTCAGCTTTTCCACGAGGATACGCTGCAGGTTCATTTCCGTTTGCATGGTGGTTCCTCCAATTTCATGATCTGTATAGCAAATGCCGCCCATTTCTGCGCGGCATGTTTTTTATGTCCTCTGACCCCCGGGCCCCCATTTGGTCGGAATTTATCACGGTAGGGGGCCTCGGTCTTTAGTAAAAGTGCACAAAGATTCGATCCCCCCTCCCCCTTGGGGAACGGATGGGGAACTTTAGCCTGCGAAAGAGGCGGGGCGGAAAGCACCCGCTACGGGAACGCCGATGGGAACTTTTGCGCAACGCACTGGCAAAGCCGACCTTTCTTGTCGGGGTAGGCGGCCTGGGCAAAGAGGCGGGGCGGAACGCACCCACTACGGGAACACCTACGGGAACTTTCGCATGGCGCACTGGCAAAGCCGACCGTTCCTGTCGGGGTAGGCGGTTGGGCCGCAGGCCCGGCCTTTTTTAGCCCTTGCCAGGGGCAACGCGGCCGCCCCCGTTGGCTTGCCCCGCCCGGCCTTGGGGTTCCTTCGCGCGTATATAGGAAGCCCGACGTTTAGCCCGGTTTGGGGCCGATTGGAGCAAAAAGTGTGACAAAAGCGGGACTTTTCGTTCTCAAAAACGTCCCGCTTTGATAAGGCAAACGTTCCGAAAACGTATCTGAAACGTGGTTGCTTTTTGCGCAGGGCGGAGCGAATATGGGGTTGCGCCAAGGGCAAAGCCCCTAGGCCAAGGCTGCGGGCGGAAAAAGCCGCCGAGCCGAAAGGAGATATTCATTTGAAAAAAATTTTCTCCCCCTGCCGCCAAGGCTACCGCCGTTCGTGGGCACGTCACCGCGCCGAAACAAAAACCGACGATTTTGAAACCGCCATCCGTTGCGTCCTGGAGGGTGCCCTGGAAAACCCTCTTTCAACTACCCAGGCCGCTTTAGAAACCGCCTTAGATAGTTGGAACCCCGAGGCCTACGATGGCGTCTATCCCGACCTTTTTGAACGGGGCTTTCGGGCAGGCGTGAAAGCACAGGACGCCCTAGAAATTATCAAAGGAGGACTCTGACCATGACCATCACCGAAAAGGCGGCCCAGGAACTTCTACGGGCCCAACGTGACGCAACCCGGACGGACACCCAGATTAGGCAGGCCCAGGAAGCCGCCCAGGCCACATTGACAAACTTCTTTGGAGCCGACCCTTCCATTGGGCTGGCACATATGGCTGTGCATATCAGCGAACTGAGAGCCAAGCGCAGCGGCATTCAAGAGCGCATCGACCTTTTGGAATACCTTTTAAGAGACGACCCCGCCTGACGATGGCCCTGTGGTTACGGGCCGAAACCGCCTAAATGGCGGTCGCGGGAAGCCGCAAAATAAAACAGGAGGTATCTCTAAATGACCAACCTTGAAATCGAACTCCGCCGTAACCTGGCCTGGGCTCGCCAATTGGATTTGGACGCTGGGAACATCAATAGCCACACCCCTACGCTCATCACCCAAACCAAAAAACTAGCCAAGGAGCTTTTCGTTGCCCAGCAGGCCCTTCGTGTCCAACTCCATTTTATCGAAGTGCAGCATTCGCGTTCACTGGATCTCGTCGATGCCGCTAAAGCCTGCGAATCGAATTTCCCACCCGAAACATACTTCGAACCCCTTTTCAAAAACCTGCAATTCGACGATATTCCAGACGACCTGCAATACGACGATTCATTTCTCAGGGGCACTTTGGAATCAATCGAGACCACCATCCGACCGCATATCAAAACCCTGCACGAGGCTGAACTCATGTGCGATGCCCTGCTGGCTGGGGCAATCCCCTCGGGGGATCTAAAAGAGTGGCTGCTTTGAAATCAAGTCCGCCTGATGATGGCCCACCGGCTACGGGCCGAAACCACCGCGAGGTGGTCGCGGAAAGCCAAATGCTTTCAAATCAAGACGCAGGAGGAATACACCATGAAACAGGTTATTTTCATCGACGCAGAACGCCAGGGCTACAGCACCAACCAAATTCAAAACACCATGACCGTCCTGGAACTCATGGCCTACCTAGATCAATTCGACGAGGATACTGAGGTTTACCTCAGGCACGACAGGGGTTACACCTACGGTGGAATCACTCAGAACAGCTTTTCGGACGATTATGTCGACAGCGACAAGGACGATGAGCTTTGAAATCAGCTCCGCCTGACGATGGCCCACCGGCTAGGGGCCGAAACCGCTGAAAAGCGGTCGCGGAAAGCCATAGGCTTTCAAATCAAGTTGAGGAGGTATCCCCATGACACCCACTACCTTTGCCCAGTGTATGGACATTTTCGATTGGTTCAATGACCCCTACCATGACTACCTGTACCATATTTGGATTTCTAAATCCGATGCCGATGTGCGCATCGCCAGGGCATTGCCCACCATTATCGACCGCGCTTTGAAATTATTGAACGCCCACAGGGGCAGCGACATCGCATACCCCGAGGAACTTTCAAATCAACCCGCCTGACGATGGCCTGCAGGCTTCGGGCCGAAACCACCGCAAGGTGGTCGCGGATAGCCGTACAGCTTTGAAATCAAGGAGGTGCCCCATGACAAAGACTTTTTTTCTTGAGGGCGAGCGCATTACGCTGCGCCAAGCCAAGGATTTGTTGGGTGCGAAAAACTATGCTGCCCAAATGAAAACGGCCAAGGCATCCTTTTTGGCGAATCCGTTATCCAAGATACGAATCCACACTGAGCAAGGATGCCTCACCGTCTGGTTTAGAGCGGGCTAACGCTTTCAAATCAAGTGCCCAATAGTATCACGCCTTTCCTTCGCATGAAAAAGGCCCTTGCACTACTATGTGTGCAAAGGCTCTTTTACATTTTTCGCAGTATAACAATAACACAGGTGGCAACTCCCGTTCAATAGCATTTACTCCCACTTTTTGGAATTTGCACGTTTTTAAGCGCAATTCCGTGCAAACGATATACTGTCGTGGAACTAAGCTTCATCAACTTCATGATTTCATCCCATGGTTTGTTACAGAAATACCGAAACTCCAAAATCATTTGCTGATCATAGTCGTCCAAGGCATTAATGCTTTCCAAAGCTTCCCGCTTCGTATCGATGAGCCTATCGATATCGTCGGTGATTTCATCTTCTAAATCAATTAGCTTTGCTACCGACGCTTCCAATTGTTGCAGGTTGGCCGAATCGTTCCTGGGCATATCACTGATGACCGCTGAGACCTTGGTTGCCTGAGCTTTCAAATTATCCAGTTGTTCAAGCTTTGCATCAATGCGTTTATCCAACAAGGGGATTTGGGAAAAGTATTCTTTAGCCGTCATTTTAGTTCCACCTTCCAGGGCATTGTACCGCCCATGTATTTTCCTGCTATGTATTGCTGCTCAAGCTTATCCAAGCTCCGAAGCCGGGCATTGCTCTCCTGCTGTTTTTGAATCAAACCCGCTTCCGTTTTGTAAAAAGGGCAACATAAATACCCCTGGCATCGGGGCACCGCCAGCGCATGGCATTTGCCTTGACCGTAGGCTGCGAAACATTTATCACTCATGGCGAGCCACCTCCCGGCAATCTCCATCGAAATATACGATGGACTTTTTCCCTTTGACCGCTGCGGCTATTTCATAACTCATGCCCAATGTGGGATCACCAAAAGCCCATAGTTCATCGCAGAGCATTAACATCTCCAAACCCATGCACAGCCCTGCATCCCGTTCCAGGGGTTCTGAATCATTCAGAAACTGGGTGAACAGCAAATGCGGGGCAAAAGGAATGCCGCCCTGTTCAAAAACAAAGCGGCAATAGGCTCTCGCATTTTTTACGTTGGCTTCCACATCCCCACGATAGGGGGAACACACAAAGATTAAGGATCTATTCTTTTCCATTGTTTTCATTCCTCACTTTTAAGTTATTGTCCACCTGCTGTATCATAGCCCGCACATCATCCACACTCCCCACCCGGCCAGCAATGCCGCCGGCATAGATTATCTTTGAAATCGCGCGGCGTTGCAATTCGCTTAGCCTCCCATTGGGGAGCTTGGCCTCAAAGCCCAGGAATCGGCCTTTATAGCAGCAGATGATATCTGGTATGCCTGCCATACCGTAAGGCCCGCCGTGCTCCTTAAAGAAAAAAGCATCGCCTCCAAGCGATGCAAGGTACTTTTTAATTGCGTCTACCAGATCACGCTCTAGCATTTTTTTGCCTCCCCTATCCTTGCTTTCACTGCTGCCATGAGGGCGTTCTGCCCGGCAGCCTTATCCTTAAGGGCTTTCATAACCATTTCATCCATGGTCCCCTTGGTCACCAAATGGTGGAGCACCACCGTTTCTGTTTGCCCCTGCCGCCATAACCGGGCGTTGGCCTGCTCGTACAGCTCTAGGCTCCAGTTCAAGCCAAACCAGATGATCGTCGCTCCCCCATGCTGAAGGTTCAGGCCATGGGCCGTTGATGCAGGCTGGGTAACCGCCACAGGGATACGGCCTTCATTCCAGTCCAGCATATCCTGGGAGGTTTTCAGTTCACGGACACCACAGGGCTGATCAGCATTATACTTACCGAACCGCTCCTGAATCCTTTGGAGATCGTGCTTGAAGGTGTACATCACAAGAACAGGCTTACCATTGGCGGCTTCGATCAGCTCTTCCAAGGCTTCCAGCTTACGGTCATGAACAATGCGGACTCCATGAAATTCATCATAGACAGCCCCATTGGCCAACTGCAAAAGCTTACCAGCCAGTGTAGCAGCGTTCACAGCCAAGACATCGCCGTCTACGTAGGGCAGCAGCATGTCCCTTTCCATTTGCTTGTACATCTTTTCTTCCCTGGGGGACATGATGACCTCCACAATATTATCCACCCGCTCCGGCATTTTCAAATGATCCGCAGCCCGCATTGAAACACAGATATCCGATAGCCGCTTATATATCTCCTCCTCTGCTCCGGGTTTTAGTTCCCTCTTGTATGGCAACCAGCTATTGGGCACCGTGAAAAACATATCCAAGTAGCTGTGCATAGTACGCCCCAGGCGTTGGCCCTTATCCAGCAGGAATATCTGCGGCCAAACATCCTCTAACCCGTTGGGAGCTGGGGTGCCTGTGAGGCCAACCACTCTGGAGAACTGGCTGATTACCTTTTTCAACGCCATGAACCGTTTCGCATGGCCATTCTTAAAAGACGAAAGCTCATCGATCACCAGCATATCAAAAGGGAGCCGCCTGCCAGCATAATGCTTGACCAACCACTCCACATTTTCACGATTGATGGTATACATTTCAGCTTTCCGCGACAATGCTATGATCCGCTCCTTGGGCGTACCGATCACCCTCTCCATACGCAGCCCTTTCAAATGGGCCCACTTTTGAAGCTCTGAAATCCATGTATCCCTGGCTACCCTTAAAGGCGCAATAATCAAAACACGGCTGACTTCGAAGCTGTCATACAACAGATGCGAAATCGCCGTGAGTGTGATGGCTGTTTTGCCGAGGCCCATGTCCAAGAAGATGCCACAGTTCGGATGCTTTTCAATAAAGTCCACACAAAACTGCTGATACCCATGAAGCCTTGTTTCATCCAACAAGGTATCATCCCTTATTTCGTTCATTCACTTTTCCTTTCCAACAATGCTTTAAATTCATTTTTCCCCTCACACAACGCTTGCTGTATCCTGTTTTCCTTCCGTATTTTCTTATAGTAGTTATTTGCGGCAGCACCAGATAGCCTCGGTGGCGGCAGCCCATGTGATTTCTTACAAAGCTTGCTTCTTCCGAGGCTATCTGCATTTCAACCCTATTCTGTTTTCAGACAGACTTGACTCACTGAAACCTGTTACTCTCGTGCGCGCGCATGTGCCTATACGGATATTGCGATATTTACCTTCTTATATATACATTATTCTACATAAAAGAAATAATCGTAACATAGTAACAAAAACGCTGCACTCATTGCGGTTGCTCACTTCGGTGCATTTACCAGAAATCGTTACCATCTGCATCAAAACCGTAACTCAACATTAGCAAAAGTTACTTGTTATCAATTTTGATGGCTTTTAAGGTGAGGTAACTTTGGCGTGGTACCACGGTAAATACCCTATTAGACAATGCATTAGCTTCTGGATACTGCATTTGATGTCGTGTTAAATATGGCAGTAGATACGGAATGCCGCATTAAACACCACATTAGATTCGATCAAAACAGCGTTGCACACCATAGATGGGAAGCCTCCGGCACCCTCCAGAGTTGGTTTTTGACCGTTCCCAGCCGCCAATGCGAATGAGCAGACTGAAGATTTCATTGGTGTCTGAACGGCGAATAGAGCTGGCCTCCCTGCCAAAGCACTCGCACCAAACTTCTAATGCGCATACTGATCGCCGCTTGACTGTGCCTGTTCGATTACCGCCGATGAAAGTATCCCCTCGTATAAATCCACGGCGCTCGCTTAAGTCCATCGTATCCCAATCATCCGGCAGTAGCTTCTCCAAATACTCCCTTACGAGGCCTTCCCGATCATCCGCTTCCATGGCTTCACGCTGTTCAGTCTCCGCAAGATTAGATAGATTGCCTTCTAAAAACAGCAATTCACCGGCCTTCAAATAAACCGTGGCTTCTGCCCATATCTGATAGACTTCCTCTTGCACCAACTGCCACGATTGTTTTCTTCCGCCGCCCGGTGTGCGTACAGGCCAGAATCTACGGTTGCCCGTGGTATCCCGGAGATAGCCGCGTTCTTCATTGGTAGTGCCAAAGAAAACACACTGCCGCAAATGAGATATCGCCCGCTTCCCAAAGGCCGCGCGGTATATATCATTCTGCCGTGATATAAAGGAGCGAAGTGTCTCCACCTCTGCTTTGCGCAGCCCAGCCAATTCACCGATCTCCAAGATCCAGAAACCCTGTAACTTTTCGGCAGCCGTCTTATCCTTCGTATCGGAAAGGTTCATGCTGTCTGAAAACCACTCCCCTCCCAGCTTTGCGATCAAGGTGCTTTTGCCAATACCCTGGGGGCCGTTGAGCACCAGCATGGAGTCGAACTTGATACCCGGTTGAAGCACACGCGCTAAGGCAGCGCACAGGGTTTTGCGTGTGACAGCGCGAACATAGGTGTTATCCGGTGCGCCTAAATAGTCGATGAGCAAGGTATCCACGCGAAGAACATGGTCCCATTCGGGCAATGATCTTATAAAATCCCTGATAGGGTGATAAGATCGGTCATCCGCTACCCTGCTTACGGCAATCTCAAAGTTTCGGGCTGAGAAGGTGCCATAATGCGCGTCAATATAACTGATCAGCTGCGCGTCATCCGCATCCCGCCAGAATTTTGAAGGGTGCCGCCATGGCACCGGGGCAACATCATCCTGTATCTCCATGCCATCGCTTAGCTGATTGAAGGCAATACCCTTCAAATTCGGATCGTGCCGTAGGATCAGCGTAAGATTCGACAGCGTGTTTTTTACCATGCCAGCCTTGTCGTATTCCAGCTTCTGCTGCCAGTTTTCATCTTCTTCCGGGACATCTGTGAACTCAGTTTTAGCCTGCTGTAAGCGCTCTTCCGCAAGTACTCGCTTGGTTTCTTCATCCTTGCTGGCATACTCACGCATAAGGGAAAGGCTATGTGCTGAGTCTTTAATTGCCTCACCATTAGGAGCAATGCCAGTGGGAGGATACAGGTGGAGGCGTACCAGATCAAAGGCGTTGCACAGCTTACCCGATGCCGGGTCGGTTGCGTGATGGGAGAAAGCATACTTGTCATCGTATACCACCAGACCGCCGGTGGTGCTGCCGCCGATGAAAGTGTATCGATCATCTAAAACGGTGGAGGTATAGCTGGCTGAGAGGATATTTTCCAACACATCCGTTATGCTATGGGCACGGCAGAATGCGCCAATGATTCCTGGTTTGGCAAGTGGGTCCTCCTGCTTAGATGCTGTAGAGCGCATTCGTTCTTCCAAGGGTATTGTGGTTGGCCAGAGGGAAGCATCTCGCCAGTCAGCGTAGGTTGCCAGTACAGTATCGGGATTCAGAAGCGGATCATCCGCGTACTGGAAAACGAACTCCCCATCTTCCGGTGTGCTGGGCCAATACATCAATCGGCTAGGTTCAAAAGTAGTAGGATCAAATCGGGACAATGTTAGATCAGCCGCCACTCTACGGGAAATGGCTGCGTATTCATCGGGCGTCACCGTTCTGGAAAGCGGGATGATCAGCCGCAATCGCATCTTTTTCGGGGTGTGGCTGTGGGTGGAATACAGAGCATAGGCGTTGATGAAGGTCTGATTTAGGTCATCAAAAAGCCCTTCGTCTGCGCTATCGATATCCAGGCAGAGCAAGCAGCGGTTAACAACGCTGGCGTTATTACGTCTGCCATTTTTAAGATACCCGCCTACGAAGCCCCCTACATCCTTGATATTGTCCTTATCTGCCTTGTTCATAGCTGTGTATTCCTGGACGGTTTCTCTTGTGCGGGTAGTGATAGCCAGCTTGTCCAGAAACTCGCTCCACTGGATCTCTTTGTTCTGCCAGTTGGTCGCCATCCGGCTGTTGCCAAAGGCTATCAGTAGTTTTTTATCGTGTTTTGTTTTCATGTTCGTGCCTCCTTAAATTAAAAACACACACTCATTTAAAGTAGTTTTTCATTCTCGATTGATAAAACTTTCGTTTTATGGTAAGCTAATGCAAAGGGAGATGATTTCGTGATAGAACGTAAAGAATACCTTGAGCAGCTACGCAAATGGAAAGCCTGCAAGGTGATCAAGATCATTACCGGGGTTAGGCGGTGCGGTAAGTCTACGCTTTTGAACCTCTATCAAAAAGAGTTGATAGAAAGCGGCGTTCCAAGTTCCTGCTGCATTTCTATCAATTTCGAGGATATTCATTTTGAAGCATTGACGGAATACCACGCTCTTTACGAGCACCTATTGGCCCGACTGATACCCGATCAGATGAATTACATCTTTTTGGATGAGATCCAGCAAGTGCCCGATTTTCAAAAAGCCGTGGATAGCTTGTTCCTAAAAGATAACGTGGATATATACCTTACCGGCTCAAACGCACATATGCTCTCCGGCGAATTGGCAACGCTTCTTTCCGGGCGGTATGTGGAAGTTTCTATGCTCCCCCTTTCTTTTCGTGAGTATTTCGAGATAACCGGCGGCGATAAGCGAGATGCCTTCACAGCCTTTTACCGCAATGGCGGTTTTCCCTACGCCTCCACCCTTACAGATGCAGCAACCTGGCGGGATTACTTACAGGGCATTTACTCAACTGTTCTTTTGAAAGACATCGTTGAACGCAAGCGCGTAACCGATGTCCCCTTGCTAGAAAGTATCATTCGCTACCTTGCCGATAACATCGGCAACACCGTTTCGGTTAAAAAGATCGCTGACAGCTTAACCAGCGATGGTCGCAAAACAACCGTCAATACCGTAGATAGTTATGTGCAAGCGTTAAAAGATGCCTTTATTCTTTATGAGGCTAATCGGTATGATATCAAAGGCAAACAGCATCTGCGCTCACTTGAAAAATACTATTTGGTTGACGTTGGCTTTCGAAGCCTGCTTCTAGGTGAAAGAACCCGTGATATCGGCAGGGTTCTTGAAAACATTGTATACCTGGAGCTGCTTCGCAAAGGCTATCGAGTTACCATTGGAAAACTAGATGCTTTAGAAGTGGATTTCGTTGCCGAGCGAGGAGACGACCGCATTTATTATCAAGTGGCGGCCAGCATCATGGACGATAATACTTATGCCCGTGAATTTGCTCCCTTAAAAAAGATCCCTGACCATTTTCCGAAATTTGTTCTTACAATGGACGATCTTCCAATGGGAGAGGATGGCATCAAGCAGGTCAATATCATTGATTTTTTGCTGAGCATATAATAAGGCAAAAAACAGCCCGAAAGCTGCTTTTATTGGCCTTTTTCTACTGCATCACTCCGTTAACCGTCCTCACAATCGCAGCTAATAAGCTGTCCACCACAAACAGGACAACGCTCCACATCGCAGCCGGGGTGATGATAATGCCCTCTGAGCGCGTTGCAATCGTGGCAGCGGAAATCCAGATCGGTTACCTCCACCATATCACCAGGCATACCACAGCATATCCGTTTATAATCCTTACCGGCGATCCTAACCAGTCCAGCAGTGCAACCATCTGCTTTGAACATATCTTGACCGCAGTGTTCACATGGGGCCATTTTTGCCACCTCTTTCCCTATTGATTCTTAGTTCGTCCTCCACCATTTCAATCCCAGCTACCAATAGCTCATGCACAAAATCCTGAACGCTGATGTCCTTTTCGAACACGATCCGTTTCAGCCGCCTGTGCAGCTCATCCTCTACCCGAATGCTGATCCCCTTCATAACCATCCCCCTTTTCATATTTGGTATGGACATATTCGCTCTAAACAGGGAGAATAGCAAAGACGAAAGATTGAACTTATTGTTATCTAGTCCTTACGATAGTAGGTACACTCGTAACCAGTCGCAAGTAGGGGCAAGCCCTCGGCCCACGTTGGGCCTTGACACATAAGGTCGCATACTTCTTCCAGCGAACCTTCGAGAGCGGCTTTTTCAACAACAACCTCATCATGCACATGAAAAACGATGGGATAACCTGCACCTTCCACATTCACCATGGTATGAGCCAAGAGATCACGAGCTACGGATTGGCAAATATTTTCGCAAATTTTTCCCCCAAATGTTTCTATCTCTGTCCACTGGTGGTTCGTTCCAATGCCCATGTAAGCAATGCTTCTGCCGCCAAAGCGGTTTGTAGTGAAGTGGGGATCGATGTAACAAAGCTCTCTACCGCCGGGTAGACGGATGAACATTTTCTGATCCTTCAGATAAAGCCGTAACCGCCCCACTTTAGCGCTGGTCTTGTTTTCGATCACATGAAAGGCTGCACGTTCCAGAGCCTTCCATAGTTTCACGATTTTGGGGTTTGCCGCCCTCCAGGCGTCCACCAGCGGTTGCATCTCTTCCTCTGGCATCTTTGCCCCCATGTTCTTCAGTGCGCCAACACCGCCGCCGTAACCACAGCTCAAAACTGCTCCCTTACCTTTCTGCCGATATTCATAATTTGGATGGCCTTTTACGATAGTATCCTTGGGGACATGAAACATACGGCTGGCGGTAGCTTCGTAGATTTTACCGGCTCCACGGAACTCCTCCAACACCCATTCCTCCCCGGCCAGCCACGCCAGCACTCTAGCTTCAATGGCAGAGAAATCTGCTACGATGAAACGGTGGTTTTCCTTGGGAATAAAAGCTGTGCGGATCAGTTCTGAAAGGGTATTAGGAACTGATCCAAAGAGCAGCTCCACCATTTCTGCATCTCCATTGCGCACGTATTCCCTGGCAAGGGATAGGTCGGGCAGATGATTTTGCGGAAGATTTTGAATTTGTGTAAGCCTTCCGGACCATCGAAATGAACGTGATGCGCCGCCAAACTGCAATAGCCCATGTATCCTGCCGTCGTTGCAAATAGTCCGCGCCATGGCTTCGTACTTTTTAACCGATGTTTTTGATAGTTCCAGGCGGAGGGAAAGCAGTTCATTTACAACGCCCTCCGAAGCCGCCACCTTTTCCTGTACTAGCTTTTTACTGAGACCTGGCATAGGGTGATCCTGCTCCACCAGCCACTTTTTTAGCTGAGCAATGCTGCCTGGGTTTTCAAGGCCAGATATTTCCCTAGCTCTGTTGATTGCCTGCTTGCTAAAATCCCTATCTACTTGGATTGCCTTTTCGATAAGCTGCTGATCTACCAGCACACCACGATCGTTGATGATCTGATCCAACGCATATAGTTCCCATTCATGCTCCGGCAGCGGATAAGCTTCCAAAGCCTTACGCACAGCCCTCTCCGTTTCTACGTCCTGGATGTTATATGCTTTAAAAGTTTCCCATTTATCGGGAGCATGACTGGGGAGATTGCGGGTGCGACCGCCGTTCACTTTGGTGGGTTTGCAGGGGACGGAGAAGTATTTGATCAAATCCCTTCCCTCATCCATTTTCAATTGAGATAGATTAAGCTGAATAGCCGCATCCCCCAGTTTGGGAGGCAACGTTAAATAGGATGCCATCACCGCCGTGCATCGCCATTGATGGGGATCAAGGTATTGGCCGATATACTTCGAAAGACATACGCGTTCAAACGCGGAATTGTACCCAATTTTTATAATGCTGGGATCAACCAGCGCTTCAAGCACAGCTTGAGGTAGTTTCTCTCCACTTATTAAATCCAACAATTGCACTGGCTCGTCATCAAAAGCATAAGCAAAAAGCAAGACTTCAAAATCGGGCGAATCCACATAACGGTATACACCACATTTGGGCAATGGTGCGGAAGAAAAAGTCTCAATATCTATTCCGAGGATAGGCAAATCCTCACCTCCTTAAAAGCCGCCCACAGACGCTCCATGGGCGGCATGGTTGTTTTAGCAATCGGCACTATCGGCCCGATTGCCAGTTGTTTGTGGTTGTCTGCATGGATTTTTTGACTGCCGGCTGTTTTTCACCGCTGGTGCGTGTTTAGCTCAGAAAATCATCGTCATCGATGTCATCCAGGGCATCGAATTCATCCTCAGCACGGGCACGGCCATTGAGAGGCTCACCTTCGCACCACTTTTGAATGTTGCCTAAACCGCAGGCGATACCACGGTTGCCGTTGTTACTGAACGCATAGAAGCCTAATGAAGCGCGAACATAACAGCCAGAATAAATCTGTAAGGGATTAGTGATGGGTACACGCTTGCGATCCACCACTTGGGGCTTTTCCTTGCTGTTAGCGTTCACAAAATAGCAGCCTTTATAGTTGGGATCATCCGAGCGCTCAATGTCGCCATCCCGCAGGGGAATTTTCAGATTAGCCGGGATTTTGCCACCCAGTTTAGCTACACCCTCTTGCTTGGCCTGTTCGATTGCTGCCTTGATGGCCTCTACCGTATCCGTATCGGATTTGGGGATAATGAACGAACAGCTATATTTCGGTTCGCTGCCGTTAATGGACTTGGGTTCGAATACGTGCGCAAACGATGTGCGCACCTTCCCTGTAATAACCTTTGTAGACATATTGCTTCCTCCTTAAAATGGGTCTTTCTGTTGAAACTGACCATGATCGTTAATATCAGCCATGATCATTTTCAGTCGTTGATTGTGGTTGCCGACCACGATTATTGGTCAAAAAAATCCATCCCCGCTGTGGAGATGGCCTTGCGTGAATCGCTTTCGGGGACCAATGTTGGTGCTCCCTCTGGCTTGATGATGTACTTCCCCAAGACTTCATTGAACTGTTTACGGCCCATGCGCTTTTCCAATTCACCAATGCCTAACAGGGCAGTTTTGTAGATATCGGTATAGCCTGCTTCTGTGGCAGCCTTGATAACCTCCGCATCCGATGTGTATTTACGAACGGAGCGACCAGCCACCAGCTTGTACCCAGCCCATTGTTTGCCATCGATAGCCTGTTGGGTAGCATAGGCAAGCAGGTCCTGGACCCAGTTGTTCAAGCTTTCAGCCACCGGGAGGATATCTACCAATTCTTCATCGGAGAGCAGATCGGGCTGCTTGAAATCCCTTACCGCCAGCGCCATGTGATATTCACTCCGGGAACGGCAGGTATACCTTGCACGGCAGAATCGGCAATGATCACCGGCGCAGAAATCGCCTTCACCCTTGGCGGCCTGTAATGCTTTGGGCTTCACTTCATTTTCTGCCCATTGGAGTAAAGCTTCTGCCGTGATCTCATAGGTAGATGTGTTGTTAAGTCTGGGCTGCACAATGGTCATGCGAACGGATTTGATATCGTAAAGGGCATCAAATTCCAGCAACGCGCCTAAGCCGTATAGCATGAGCTGGCTATTGCATTCCGCATTGACCCTTACGCCGCGACCGCCTTTGAAGTCGATCACCTCAATCATCCCATCCGCTACGATCACCAAATCACCAGTGCCAAAGCCATTAGGCACATAATCCGAAAAGTCCAACCGATGCTCTACCATGATGAAGGGATCCTTGCAGCCAAGCCTTACGGCTTCGATGGTTTCAACGCAGAAGGCTACATATTCGTCCGTGACACTTTCGGCTTCGTCTGAGTAGAAGGCATTATCCTCATGATCCTGGTATTGCATTTCGATGGTTTCAGCGGGTACATCCCCTAGATAACGATGGAGCTTTAATTCACACAGCTCGTGCAAATATGTGCCCTCTTCCGCGTACTGGGAGGTTGTTTCCGTAAAGTGTTCAGATAGTTTCACACTGGGCGGGCAAGCCATCCAGCGATGTGAACTGGATGCGCTTAATGTGGCATGCCCACGGTTGTTGTGCTGGATCGCCATCATATAGCAGCCACCTCTTTTTTAAGGGCTTCATATTGGGATAGTGGCAACTCCGTAAGCTTGTTCACTCCGAACTTGACTAAGATGGCCCTGATCTTCGGTCTGTTTTCCATACTGGAATAGGCCGATACAAAAGCCCGTAATTCTTCCAGGGTCATGGTGGAAGAATTGCTTTTCTCTGCTGGCTGAATTGGTTCCTGCGGAACCGCATCCTGTACTGGCTCCCGTAGGGGCGTATCTTGCACAGCCTGTACTGGCTCCTGCGGCGCATCAAACAGCGCTACCAGATCATCCGCCAGCTTGCGAAGACTATCCGCGATAGTCACAATTTCCTTGATTTTTGACATGAGTATCCTTTCCTCTCACTAAAAATGGGCACAAGAAATACGCCTAGCTGGTAGGCGAACGTATCCTACTTTTCATGGCAGTACTACCTCAT
This sequence comes from Eubacteriales bacterium, assembly GCA_031556065.1. GTDB lineage: Bacteria > Bacillota > Clostridia > Christensenellales > Aristaeellaceae > JAVBTR01. The sequence continues at coordinate 17,299 of JAVBTR010000102.1, forward strand.
AAGCTTGTCCACGGCACGAATCAAGTCCATCTTTTTATCCGTCCGCTCCCAAAGGAGATCCACATCTATACGCCCGAAATGACCATAGGCGGCTAAAGGCGCATAGATGGGTTGCTGCAAATCCAACGCTTTAATAATCGCACCGGGACGCAGATCAAAAGTATCCATAACGGCCTGGGCAATGATATCTTCACCCATCATGCTGGTACCAAAGGTATCCACCGAAACGCTTACAGGCTTAGAATACCCGATGGCATAGGCGATCTGTACTTCACAGCGGCTTGCCAACCCTGCAGCTACAATGTTTTTTGCTACCCATCGTGCTGCATACGCACCGGAACGGTCTACCTTTGATCCCTCTTTCCCGGACAAAGCCCCGCCACCGATGTGTGCAATGGGGCCATACTGATCCACCGCCAGCTTACGCCCAGTTAAACCGGTGTCCGCAACAGGGCCGCCCAGGGTAAACTTCCCGGATGGATTAATAAGGATTTTGATCTTCTTGCCCATCAATTCTTCGGGGATGGTGCGTTTGATCACTTTTTCGTACAGAGTACGGTAAAGGCAATCCGGGCAGGTATCTTCTTCATGCTGCACAGATAACACCACCGCCGTGACTTCCTTAGGCTTGTTGTTTTCATACAGCACCGTCACCTGGGATTTGCCATCTGCTCCCAGCCATTTGGTGTGACGGGCCAGCTTGTCCACCCTGCGGCAAAGGGCATGGGCCAGTTGCACAGGCAGAGGCATGAATGCTGCGGTTTCATCCGTGGCATAGCCGACCATAATGCCTTGATCACCTGCGCCCATATCATCCCCAGCACCAACAGCCTGAGCAATATCCGGGGATTGTTCATGGATCTTGATATCGATATCCAGATGATTTTCATCCCCACACAGGTCTTTTTTTCGGTAGCCGATTTCACAGATGCATTCCATAACCAAATGCTTATAGGGCACCTTGGCATTGGATGTCACCTCGCCTGCTACCACGATCTTCCCTGCTGTGGCAAACACCTCTATCGCCACACGAGCCTTTTGATCTTGCTGCAGGTGCGCGTCCAGAATACGATCTGCAACGAAATCGCAGAATTTGTCCGGGTGCCCTCGCCTCACACTCTCGGCGGTCACTAATCTTTGGTTTCCCATGGGTTCACTCTCCTTAAAGATATTTATTGGTAAGCCTTTTTGGCTTGATCCCGCTGCTAGGGACTTATCCCACTGAATAGACCTGATCTCATTGATTTGACTTGAGCCCACGGATAGGGCTGCGCCAGCCCGCTAAAACCTTGGCCGCCAAGTAATCCAAACCTCGCTTGATATGCTGCCAAACAAAGATGGGCTGATAGTTTTCCGGGGCCTCCTCCTGCCAAATGTCCGTAATGACCCACTCGCCGCCTACGCATTTGAGCAAAAGGTATATACCACTGTGGTAATGCAGCTCTTGGCAGATGGTATCCAGCTTGTGGCTGCTGTGCTCATGGTGCTGAAGAAAAACAGCCAGTTCACGTTTGAGAACAAAGGCTTTGATGTAACGGATACCCAGGTTCCGGTTCAACCGTTCAAACTGCCGCCAACCCTCACGGGAGAAGGAAATGCGCATCATTGTTCTGCACCTCCCATATCCCGCTGGCGGGTGAAGGTAACGTTGCTCACATTCCGGCTGGGCATAATGATCACGATTTCATGCTGATCTCCGAACAACACGGAGAGTAATCTGGAGCGCAATGTCTTTTTCTTGATATCTGCCAGTAACCGATGGGTTCCGCTGGCGTGGGGAGAGGGCATGTTGATATCCATCTGGATGGAGTCGGGTTTTGCCTGTGTCATAGTGAGATGCCTCCTATTTTTGTTTTTGAAAGCCTTTCACCTGACACATGCTGGAGATGGGGTTTGGCAACCTGATTTTCAAAAAATCAGAAACTTTTTTTCATCTGTTCAATAGCAAGTCGAATCGCCTTAGTAACCGCTTGATGCGATATACCTATTTGTGACGCAATTTCCCGATGGGTTGCTCCTTTTACAAAATGAAGTAATACAAGCTTTCGCTGCTTCTCAGTCAGCACCGCCAGCATCCTATCAATGGATTCCTTCTCTTCCAGCGCGGCAACAAAATCAAAGGGATCACGCAGATCGCTCCCCTCAACCACATCATGGCTGTATGAGAAATGGTCGTTCTCTTCACGCTGGATTTGGTTATGCTCCAGCCGATCTTCCCCAGCCAGCATCAGCGAAACAGTCCAATCCATATCTTCCAATACAGTCTTATCCAACGCATCGCCACCCTCATACCGATACTCGCCGCAACGGTCCACAGCATAAACCGTCGCGCCATTAGCCGTTTCATATGAATAGAAGCCGCTCTGATAAACACGCAACTCCCCATGTGCACCAATAGCTGCCTCTGCAACCACCTCGCTGTTACTCTCCCGGAGTGCCTTGGCAGTAGGCAGCTTTTGTCCTTGTGTTGGGGAAACCAGTTTCTTCAGTTCCTTTAAAGTGATGGGTGTCATATGGCCTCGTCCTTCCTCAAT
>JAVBTR010000052.1:0-96940 GCA_031556065.1 Eubacteriales bacterium
TTTGTCAAATCCGTATTTGTTTCAATCCCCGCTCCCTGCGGGGGGAGCGACCACAATCTGGGCAAATGGACGACACAACTATCAGCGTTTCAATCCCCGCTCCCTGCGGGGGGAGCGACTATGGCCGCCCGCCCATTTTGCGAGTTCCTTCGTGTTTCAATCCCCGCTCCCTGCGGGGGGAGCGACACCACCGGGGAAAGTGCCAACGCAGCCACCACCGGGTTTCAATCCCCGCTCCCTGCGGGGGGAGCGACCATATTCTTCATAGCTTACACCCTGTCCTTCACTGTTTCAATCCCCGCTCCCTGCGGGGGGAGCGACATAGCCTGTCTGGGCAATTTCCTTCATGGTTTGTGTTTCAATCCCCGCTCCCTGCGGGGGGAGCGACTGCTTCCACTGTTGTTAAATGGGCGGTATCTGAATGGTTTCAATCCCCGCTCCCTGCGGGGGGAGCGACAAAACCGCTTATTGCCGGCATCGTAAAACACATGTTTCAATCCCCGCTCCCTGCGGGGGGAGCGACTCAAGAGTTGATTCTCAATTCTGCCCCTACAAATAGTTTCAATCCCCGCTCCCTGCGGGGGGAGCGACGCAACGCTATATTAAGGTGCATTCAGCTGGTCGAAGTTTCAATCCCCGCTCCCTGCGGGGGGAGCGACCTGCGATGAGTGCAAGGCGCATTTAGACCTTGGCGTTTCAATCCCCGCTCCCTGCGGGGGGAGCGACCGGTCTATATCGAATTTGGCACAGGGCCTAAAGGCGTTTCAATCCCCGCTCCCTGCGGGGGGAGCGACTATGATGCTAAAAGATAAGTTTATCCTGACTGATGTTTCAATCCCCGCTCCCTGCGGGGGGAGCGACCCACGGTGCTCAATGCGCTGTTGGCGGGCATTGTGTTTCAATCCCCGCTCCCTGCGGGGGGAGCGACCATCTGCGGGTGCACAGGTGCAATTGTCTAATGGGGTTTCAATCCCCGCTCCCTGCGGGGGGAGCGACTGCTCTTGGCTCTCTACGGCGGCCTACGCCGCGAAGTTTCAATCCCCGCTCCCTGCGGGGGGAGCGACCTTAGGGCGGTGGATGCTGTACAGGCTGACGCATCAGTTTCAATCCCCGCTCCCTGCGGGGGGAGCGACAGCATTTTTAGGTAAAAAATCAGTTCATTTTTAATATGTTTTGCCTATTATTTTTTCTTCTTGCCTCTGTTCCACCTGGAGCAAGTTCTTATTGCACACATTAACGTACCGAATTCTCGGTGCGAACCTCCCAGGATTTCCGCACCGCTTCCGGTTCGCACTACAAAATCAGTGGCCCTTGGGGATCATAGGCCGATTTGGCTCCCAGGTGAATAATCTTATGTTGATATTGGTTTCCCAGGTTATAAAAGCGCAGGGAATCCCGGCTAGGATCGATCATTTTTTCCAGCCGGTGCTGCATTTGCAATAGCTGCGTAGCATCAAGGGCGCATTCGAACACAGAATTTTGCACCCGCTGCCCATAATTGACACAGGCCTTGGCCACATCTCTTAGACGCTTCTTTCCGCCTTCGGTTTCGGTGTTAATATCGTAAGTAATCAATACCAGCATCTTTAATCCTCCATCACTTCCACAGAAATGCCGGGTATCCATCCAGATCGCCCCGGAGCCATCGGCTTAAAAGCAATGCTTGGGCGTGGGGTACCATCCCCCAGGATATCTTTTCGCCTAGATAGGGATGGGTGAGCATTTCCTGCTTGCGGTTTTGCCACTGAGATAGAAAGGCCCGCCGCAGTGAATCTTCCATAATCACAGCGCCATCTTCTTTTACCAAAAAGCCTTTTGGATCCACCATCCGGCGGTTGATTAAAGACAAAATAAACCGATCCGCCATTGGCGCACGCAGCTCTTCCATTACATCCAGCGCTAATGACGCTCTGCCTACGCGATCCGTATGCATATAGCCGATATACGGATCCAATCCTACACCTTCAAGGGCGGCAGCCACCTCCTTGGCCAATAGTGAATAGCTAAAAGATAGAAGCGCATTCACACGATCCAAGGGTGGCCGCCGATTGCGTCCATCAAAAGTAAAATGGGCCTTGTCTCCAAGAATTAGATCATCGAAAACGCTAAAATAGGCGCTGGCGGCCACTGCCTCGATGCCCCGCAAAGAATCCACATCCTGGCAACTCGCCAGCATCTCCAAATAACCGGATAATTTTTTGCTGGCATCCCGCAATTTCATGTGATCCACCCGTTCACCATGATCCCGCAAGGTACGCTCGATGACCCATTTTTGATTGTAGATTTTCCCGATCATGAAGTACCTTGCCGCATCTGTCCCCTTGCTAGAATTCTGCGCCCATTGGTATTGGGTTTTGCGCAATAGTAAATTGCCTTTTGTTTCGCCGGATACCCTGGCCAAAAAACGGTTATTGGGTGTGAAAAAGCACAAATCTACATTCCGCTTCGCACAGGCCCCCATCAGCGCGGGACTGGCTCCGGGGTAATTGAACGCCACAATGGCTTCCAGCGTATGCAATGGAACGCGGCCAAGGGTGGTATCATCGTGCCTTACCACCACATTTTCCCCATCCAAGGCCAGGTACGCTTCAGGGGTTGTAACATACAGCGTATTCAGGAGCTTTTTCATAGTGCATCCTCCTTTAGCCGCTCTTTAAAGTACGCCTCCACGCTTAATGTGCGGGCCAAGGTCGGCAAACAGTCATCCTTAAGGGAACAGGATTGGCAGCGCTTGCTTTTCTTTGGCTTAGGCGTATAACCCCGTTTAAAGTACTGATGCATTTGTGAAAGCATTTCTCCCACTTGGGCCTTTAGCTCTCCATCCAGCATAACCTGCTCCCGCCTGCGGGTTTCTCCATAGAAAATAGCGCCTTGATTAATTGGAATAAGCAACATTTCCTCCAAGCACATAGCCTGGAGGCAAAGCTGCAAGCGGTCGCAATCTTCCTGTTTAGAGGTGCCGCGCTTGTATTCCACAGGCAAAGGCCGCCATAGCCCTGCCCTGCCTTGCAAGTGAACACCTTCTTCATCCTTGTAAAATTCCACCACATCACATGCACCGCTTATACCTAAGCGAGAACTGCTTACAGGCATGCCCCGTACACGCAGTACGCCGTCCCGCATATCGTCTTTTTCCGCGTCGTGCACCCGTTCATGCATGTATTCACCAGAAACAGTCAGCACGTTTTCCGCCCACTGGTTTTCAATGTGGATCAATGCCCATTGGCGGCTGCAAAAAGCGAAATGCTGTATGCCCGAAAGCTGCAGATATTCTTCTTCAGGGTATTCAGCGCAGCACATGTGCCTTAACCCCTTGAGGCGCTTCTTCTAAAGTGATATCGTAATCCTCATAGCTGCGGGCCGGGCGTTCACCGCAATTGGCCTTAGCGTGAACCAGCTTGAATAGCTCATAAGATGGGGCGTTCCCCAGCGCCGATTCATGCTCGAACACGATCAGCTTACGGGTTGCCATACGGCCACGGGAGGCGGAATGATCCAGATCGAACATATTTAACAGTGCTTCCCAGAGAATATTCAAATCTTTTTCATCAAACCCTGTTCTCTTTGCAAAAGCGGGTGAGATAAACCCTTCCATCCGGTACAGCCCATAGGGCACCACATATTTGCGCCCCATGGTGCGGTTCTTGGTGGGATCTTCGTTTTCGTTGGTGGCTGCCATGCGGGTGATGGTGACTTCCTGCTGCCAAATGCTATCTACACTTTTGGCAAAACAGAACTGAGCAGGACCGCGGACCTGGCCGCATTTATAATCCCCTGTATCCATAACGGCCCCGAAGGTGCGCACATCGTAGAAACGCTTGCACATATATTGGCGGGCAGCATCCCGGGGCTCGCTTTTTTTATCTTTGGGATCCAGTCCATATTTTTCATAGGTTTGCTTCATCTTGGTGTTAAGGGCGGCGCCCTCAGTTACAAAAATGTCGAAGCCATCATCCTGGCCGTATGCCGCTTCTACATAATTGCGCACTTTACGCTTGATGCATACGTCCGTTACGATACCATGGGAGGTTTGCAAATCCATTCTGGGCATGTTGCCCGCATCAGGATCGCCATTGGGGTTTCCGTTTTCCACTTCAAAGAACAATACAAATTCATACCGCTTTTCAATAGCCATGGTTTTGCCCTCCTTATTCTTCCGCCTTTTCTTTTTTAGTATAGAAATCCTCGGTTTGATGATGATAGCCTAAAATAAATTTGCCTTGCCCGTTGGCATCCAATGTTTCCGGAAATACGAACGTGCCGCTGCTATTCTTTTGCAATCCCAATAAACCCATGACCTCCCTAACCATGCGTTCCATCCATTGATTTTTCGTCTTTGCAATATGTGCCTTATTCAGCGTTAGCAGCGTTGGAAAGATCATCTGTGGGGAAGCTAATGCCGCATTTAGATACTTGTCCGATATGCCTGCATTCAAATTTTCAATAGCTTCCTTTTGCGCCTTTTCGCATAGGGCAAACAGCCTTCCCAGTACGTATGGAACATCCTTTTCGTTGGGATCCAGTGCCACTTTCAGCACCTCCTTATTTGCTTGTCGATTAATAGTAGCCTTTAAAATGCCTGCACCCAAAGCCGTTACTTTATCTCCCGCACGAATGCGCCGCAAAACCCCTTGGTATAGCGGCCAGGGGTAACCTGTACGGCTGATAATCGAGCGCATGAGCGCCGCTTCAAGGTTGGGCGCCACGTTGGCTCTTTCTCTGTTCAGCGCTGTTTCTAAAAGAATAAAGTATGGCGCAGGAAATTGGTACCGGGCGCCTGCTACCTCTATACCATGGTAATGATCCATTAAGTTGTCCATTAAATCACCGAAGGTGCTTTGGTGAAAAAAACGGATCACCAGCCGGGTTTTGTTGGCGGACACACCCAAGATATAAAAGCGTACCGCCTTATCCAAGCCATATTGGGCTGGATCCTTGCCTTTATAAATGCTTTGCAAAAGGTTTGAAATCTGCTCTTGCTTGGTTGTATCCAGCTCCGGCTGTCCGCTGCTTTGGCTCTGGCCAAACAGCAGCATGGAGACCACATCCTCTTCCTGGTCAGCATCCCGTTCCGCCCAGAAAAGCACTTTATCCCCTGCCAGGTTTACACAACGCTCTTTATTCTTCATCAGCATGTTCAGCGCCGTTACATATTGGAAGGCGGCCGATTGGCCCACAGGGGCATTGGCCCCTTGCTTCCCATATTTGCCAAAGGAGCAAAAGGCATCTTGGTTAAAGCCTACCAAGGTGGGCTTGTCCTGCCCAAAGCCGCTCACGTTCCCGTGAATCTTGGCCAAAGGCGCCATTTCACCCGTAACCAGACATTGGATCATTTCCGCGTCTTCACTTTTTAAGGCAAGGTGCGCTTCCCAGGCCTTTTTAATGGCCGGGCGCTCATGTAAAAACAGCCGATCGCCTTGCAGCCTGAATACCACAAACCAATTGGTGTTTTCTAAAAGGGATGTATCCACACCCTCTTGTACTGTGCTGCCCGGCGTGCGGCCATCAAAGAAGGCAAGAAGCGCCTTGGCACCCTCATCCTGGCAACCGTCCAACACCTGATGATGGATACGGCTGCTGGCATCAAACCGGTAAGCCGCGCCATCGGGCTTATGATAGATACCGAATAGAAAAGCCACCGTTTCATACAAAAATGCCGGCTCGGGCTTGGCACCGGAACGTTTAGGCGGCAAGGGTACCACCAATTGTTTAGAAAGTTTTCGCTTGCCTTGTTTATCGTTGGGATCGAGTTCCATTAGGGAATACACCCCTATTATGCGCCCATCCGGGGAAAGCACAATTTCCGCCGAGGCGCCCAATAGGCCATACCCAGGGGCAATGATCTTTTCACCCGGCATGTTTTGTGCCCGCTGGTAATAGCTGCACAAGGCTTGCAAGATCATCCTTTCACCTCCAAGGCAATTTCCCCACGGCGCATCACCGCGTGGAAAAACATGGGGGTACAGCCATTTTCATAATCCATATCGTAGAGCATATACCCCAAATCGTGCTCCGCAATGCTTTCATAGGCGCTTTGGGGCCTTTTATCCCCTTCTTCTACAATGCTCACCCATGCGGGAAATTCTCTGGTGCCCAGGCAGGGCTGGGCATAATGCTGGCCATTGCGCAACCTGCGCAATAAAATATTGTAGAATTTTTTCGGATCATCGTCATGGCCCATTTTTTCCGGCAGGATTACAAAATGAAAATCCACCAGGTAATCCACATCTTGAAGGATGACCGATGCCCTTTGCTGCCGTTCCTCCACCACGTTAATGCATAGCTCGCCCCCACTATTGCCAGCCGCTTGAATGGAACGCAGGCCTATGACCTTGCCTACTTCATTGCGGCGGACAGAATCGAAGCGCACGGTATTTAAAACCGTAATCTTGTCCACCACATACCTTAAACCCGGATGCCAATAGACCGCTTCAATAATACCCCTGGCTGCGGAAGGGGTAATGACATCATATGAAACGCGCTCTGCCTTACACTCGGGTCTTGTGAATAGTGCCCTCTCGCCTTTGATACGGATGCAGCACCCATAGCCCATAAGATCCCTCCTTTCGTATGAAAATGTGTTCTAATAAATGCCAAAATGCGACAAGATAATTAATTTTATGCCAACCTCTTGCCTTTGTCAATTATACTCAGTTGTTATGTTTAAGTAATAATAACATATTAATAATTCAACAGCGCCATTTTCCCATCCATATCCAGGCCATATTCATCCGAATACAGCAGCGCCATCTGTTCTTGGGCCGCATCCAGTACAAGCGCACCCTGTATCTGGCGCAGATAACCTTTTTCTATCAATTGCTGTTTTTGCTGTGCATAAATGGAAATGCTGTACCGCTGCAACTGCCTTAAGATGCTGCCCATTTGCTCTGCTGTTTCTAAACTTTTAAGCAACGCTTTGGCCTTTTCATCGTAAGGGATATAAAGGGCCTCGCTTGCATCATCGATAAGCTTAAGCATTCCGATGTTTTCATGGGAAAAATCGGAACCCTTTGTCTGTGCAAGGGTGAGCAAAATATCGTGCTCATCCAGATTTTTGCCTGCACCGAAGCGAAGCTGGAAATAGCTGTTTAGCGCTTCCCTACTTAGCCAATCCTTATGGTTGGGAGCAACCTCTTTAAGTGTCTTTTTACCCAGATCCACTGTTTCAGCCGGTGCCGACCATTTTGTGGTTTGAAAAACATATACCGGCATGGGCTCCTGGTTATGCCCCCCACGGTTGCACCGGCCGCAAGCCTGGGCAATGGCATCCAGCCCGGCCAATGCACGGTAAACCACCGGAAAATCCACATCCACTCCCGCTTCGATTAGTGAAGTTGATATTACCCGCACGCGCTTGCCGCCATCAAGCCGTGCACGAATCAGCGCCAACTTTTCACTGCGGTGCTCCGGGCACATCAGTGTGCTTAAATGGTATGCTCCTTCTTTTTCGCCCCCCAATGCCTTATGCAAGGCTTGGGCCTGTTTGCGGCTATTGACAATGCATAGCACCTGTTCATGGGTGAATAAACGATCCAGCAACGCTTCGTCTGTTAATTCGCCCAAAGGAACCACCTTGGTTCTGCGCATGGCTTCAAACAGCCCCTCCGGGTCGTCTATAATCTCTGTTACATTGGGCTGCCCTACCCAAACGTTTTCATAATTGGGCTGGGTCGCCGTACAGATAACCACCGTTGCCCGATAATTAAGCACCAAGGATTGGAGGGCTGCCAGGCAAGGGCGAAGCACCCTATCCGGAAGGGCCTGCATTTCATCCAAAATAATAATGCTGTCTTGAAGGTTATGTAATTTTCGGCATTTGGAAGGCTTATTTGAAAACAGGGATTCGAAAAGCTGCACATTGGTTGTAACCACTACAGGCGCGTCCCAGTTTTCGCTGGCCCGGTCTATGGCCGTTCCCTCCTCCGGTGCAGTGGTAGCGCTATGGTGTTCCAATACAGCTTGCTCCCCAAGGGCTTCCCTGAAAACCTGAGCGTTCTGTTCAATAATACTGGTAAATGGAATGGCATAGATGATCCGCTTCAAATGTGGGTGGGTTTTTGCATGATTCAGGGCAAAACCTAAAGACGAAAGAGTTTTCCCGCCGCCTGTAGGAACTGTCAGCGAAAATAACCCTTGAGGCTTGTGCGCCGCCTTAAGGCACTGTTCCCGAATGTCCGAGCGAATCTGGCCAATGGCTTTGGAACCATTGGGCTTCAGTTTACTCATATACCCTTCATAGCGGGGAAGCAACGCTTCTAACGTAGGCCGGTTTCCCCGATGGGCAGCCTGGGCCGGCTCGAAATACTTTTCCGTATCCAAATAGTCCGCGTCCACCAATGCGGAATAAATCATATGAATGGCCATGAACATTTCAAACCGTATGGTTTCCTTAGAACCAAACCGCAGCTGCGGGAATGCAGAAAGCTCTATTTGCCTAGGAAGGGCCATTTCAGCATAAAAAGCCTCCACCGCTTTCTGAGGCAATTCGTCCGAAAGGCGCTGCACAATCGTACGGCGATCCACTGCCGCAACCCCATTGGGGATTCCGCCATGGTGGCCAAAGATGGGCGCAGCCACAAAAGCGGGAGGCAGCTGAGAAAGGGCCGTTGATAATAATTGCCCACCTAATGTGGCGTGATCTGTCTTTTCATGGCTTTCCTCTTTTAAATAACGTTGGAATGCCATCTTGTATTTGCCCGCGTCGTGGTATAACCCGCTTAAACCAGCCAACTGTTTTAAAAGAGGATGGAAAATAAAAGAGGCTGCCAATTGGGAAACATTTTCAAGATGTTCCTTTAGTGCCTGGCCTTCCGGGTGTTCCTGGGTCCCGCTATGGGCAAGATAACGCATGTCTTTCACTCCTTATTTATTCTTTAAGCATCCACCGAATCGCTACCCCGATCCGTCCGGCCCCGTCATTTCCATGGCCGCCGGGATGCCAAACCAGCGCTGTATGATGGACCATGGGTTCCTTTTCCAAATACGCGGCGCTTTCTCGGGCAGCCTTTCCCACGCTGGCAAACCTTTGGTTGCGGGTTTGCTCTTCTTTTTCGCCCTGGCTTAAGTACACCCAGCAAGGTTTTTCAACAGTCTTTTTTACAAAATAATCCGTAAAGCCATCATACCATAAGGAGCCGGAGCAGCTTAAAAAGGCGTCAAAGGCGATGGTCTGGTGAAGCGCCCAAAGGGTGAATAGCCCGCCCATGGAATAGCCCAGCAGCCCCCTTTTCCCGCCGCGCACAAAGGGGGTATCTTCTTCAATAGCCGGGATCAGGCTTTGGGTAACCCAGGCCAGGGTCCTATCTCCGTTGCCTTGAAAAGGGGGCTGGCCCCGCCCAATGCCTGCTGCTGGCCATGGGGATAAATCGTCATTCCAGCTTTCAACCTCAAAGGCAGCCAGCATAAAAGGAGGCAGCATCCCCTCCTTTACATCCGGGAAGAGCCGCCTGTATTGGCTATCCAGCGTTAAACCGGGTTCATCTGCTACCGGTATTATTATCAGGGGTATACTGTCTTTTGGTTCTTCTCCAAAGAAACGGGCTTGCCATAAGGGCTCATTTTCCATTTTTTTCGCCTCCGTTGTGCCCATTATAACCCATATAAAGTTTAGGTGCCATATGCCCACGCAACCAAAACGAACAAAAATAGTCATGGTTAATTGATTGCCATTCCCATAATTCTGGGTAAAATAGTATTGAAGGGTGTGAAAAGTATGACAAGTATGAATTCCTCGACCAACAACCTGGCCAGAAACCTTTCTTCACTTCGGAAGCAGCACCACTATTCCCAGGAAAAGCTGGCCGAATTAACAGGCGTAACCAGACAGGCCATCGCCAAATGGGAAACAGGTGAAAGCACACCGGATATTCTCCACTGCGACGCTCTGGCCTCCCTTTACGATGTAACGCTGGATGATCTGATCCGTTACGATGAACAAAAGGAAGGCATCGGTATTCCGCCCAGAAACAAGCACCTTTTTGGCACTGTGCAGCTTGGAGAGCGAGGGCAGATCGTGATTCCCAAAAAAGCACGGGATCTCTTCGGCCTAAAGCACGGGGACACCCTGGTTGTTATGGGGGATACCACCCCCGGCATTCAGGGGATCGCCCTGATGCGCAGCGATGATTTTACCCAAATGACCCATCAGGCATTGGATCACTTCTTTGGAAAGGAGAATAACGAATGAACGCCCTAAGTGTTAAGAACTTGACCAAAAAATACCCATCGTTCACACTGGAAAACATCTCCTTTTCCCTTGAAACAGGGCGCATTATGGGGCTGATCGGCGTAAACGGCGCCGGTAAAACCACCACGCTGAAGTGCCTATTAAATATGGCAACCCCCAATGAAGGACAAATTGAAATGCTAGGCCTGGCCTTTCCCGAAAACGAGATGGCTTTAAAGCAACAGATCGGCGTTGTCTTTGGCGGAATTGATTTTTACCAGCATAAGCGCCTTTCCGCCATCACTGCGGTAACCCGGCGCTTTTATCCGAAATGGGATCACGCTGCTTACGAACGGTTTTTAAAGCTATTCGACCTGGACCCGAAAAAGCGGGTAAACCAATTATCCCAGGGGATGCGGGTTAAATACTTGATCGCCCTGGCCCTTTCCCACCACGCCAAGCTTTTGATTTTGGACGAACCCACCAGCGGCTTGGATCCTGTATCCCGGGATGATTTGTTGGAGCTGTTTCGGCAGATCGTTAAAACCGGGCAATGCAGCATCCTGTTTTCCACCCATATCACCTCCGATCTGGATAAATGCGCCGATGATATTACCTATATAAAAGACGGCAAGCTTCTGGCCAGCGCTGAAAAAAACGTGTTTCTCGCTTCCTTTGAGCACCTTAAGACCAAAGAGGATACGGCACCCTTGACCCTTGAAGACATTATGCTGCGCACGGAAAGGAGCAACCGCTATGATGAATTTACTTTATAAGGAGCTGCGCCTGGCCGTTCACCCCACCTTTTACGTGTTCATGTTCATGGGGGCCCTGGTGCTGATCCCCGCCTATCCCTATGGTGTGGTGTTTATGTTCGGCTGCCTGGCGCCCTATATTACCTGCCAGTTTGGCCGTGAAACCCGGGATACCTATTACAGCGCCCTTTTGCCCATTAAAAAAAGCGATGTGGTGCTGGGTAAGTGCTTGATGGCTGCATTTATGCAATTATCACAGCTGCTCTTATCCATTCCATTCGCTTTCCTGCGGCTTTTGATCTTGCCTAGCGGCAACGTGGTTGGCATAGAGGCCAATGTAGCTTATTACGGCTTTGGGCTGATCATCTACGGGATGTTCGATTTAATATTCTTTACAAAGTTCTATAAAACCGCCTTCAAGGTAGGCGTGGCTTTTCTTTTAGGTGCCATTCCCATGACACTTGGTATCATTTTTATGGAAGCATTGCCCCACTTCCCGGCTCTGACCTGGCTGGACAGCACCGGCCCGGATATGCTTCCCCGGCAATGGCCGATTCTGGCAGCAGGCCTTGTGTTTTACCCCCTTGCGCTTTTCACCGCCTGCCGCTTATCTGCCAAACGCTTTGCCCAAGTGGATTTGTAACAAGGAAGCAACCATACAACCTGTTCCAGTGAAAAACAGTAAGCCCTTTCCCTTTATAAGCCCTTCCCTTAAAAGAGAAAACAGGGTTAGGGGCATAGAGGCACCCATTAAATCCAACACAAAGTACATTACCGGAACCATATACCCAATAATGCTGTTGCCGCTGATGGCAGCAGCCAGCATGCCCAGGCCGCCCAGGAACACGCCATTGGCAAAAGCTGCCAACCCGTGGCTTAAGGTGACCTGGGATTCTTGCAGCTTCATAACCCAGGTGAAACCCGTTGCCAGTGCCAATAAAATAACCAGCAGCGCCAGCACCCGGAGCATTAAGATCAACACATAGGGCATCTTTCTGGAGGCGACTGTAGATAAGATGCCGCTTTCCTTTTCCGGTGTAAAAATAGGGGTTAAGAGGATTACCCCCATAAAGGGCAGCGCCAATTCCAGGGGGTAGGCCGCCTGCTGTACATCCAGCGCGGTAATGCTAAAGAGCACCGGCGTAAATAACTCCAGGCCCACCGCTGCCAGAATAAAGGGCAGCAGGTTATACTTCAAGTTGGTTTTTAAAACCCCTGATAGTTGGCGCATATATATCTCCCTTTCTTTTTAGATTGAAAACCAAAGCACTTAGCCCCACCAGTAAAAGGGCCGCCAGTGCCATTGCTATTCTGTTTTGAACCAGTCCTGGCAGGTACTCCAAATACGCACCTGTCTGCCCTACCCCATTATGCCGGGGTACCAATTTAAACAGCGTTGTCCCAAAGAAGGAATAGCTGGAGTCAAAACCCATCATATCCTTAAACCACCAAGCCAACTGAACCGCAATGCCAAGGGGTGTGCCTGTGAGCACCGTAACAAAAACCCCCATTGCCACAGAAGCCAGAACCGTAGGCAAAAGCCAGAAAAGCGAATATTTTAAATAGGCCAGCGGATCGATAAGTCCAAAGCCGTATTCATTACCATGCATCACCGTCAGTACCCCGCCCATCAGCAGCACGGGAACCATTATGGCCGTTACCAGCGCCAAATAGCGGGCAGCAATCAATTTAGCAGATGGCACCTTGCGGGTATACAGCATAGGCGCGATGGCTTTACGGTCTTTTGAAAACAGGAACACCGCCGGAAAGGCCGATAGCAGCGCTAGAATAATTCCCTCATAATCGCAGAACAGCCGGGCATAGGCCCCAGTGTATTGATCCCGGGAAACAGTTAATTCATAATCCTCTAATGCTTCTTCATAGGTAATGGGTATACGCCCAAAGCGCTGGCTAAGCCAAGTAGTGGCATAATCCGAGCCGCCACCCAAAAGAACATCCGCTTGATCCATTAATTCTTGGAATTGCTCCCAGGTTATATCCTTGTCAAGAGAAAACGAAGCCATTTTTGCGGAACTGGTTTCTGCTCCAACAATTTGAAAGCTGCCATCGGCGTTTTGCGAAAAATGATCCCCCGAGATGGCAAACCCCTCACTTTGAGTGGCTCCGGTAACCTCCGGCACAGCGCCTCCGGCCAACCTTGCCATAATACCCGCCATTTTCCCTTCATCGGCCTGGTTTAAACGTACATGCTTAATAAAGCCGCTTGGGTAGGTGGTATATTGGTTTGCGCTATATTCTCCAAACAACGCCTGAGCCGCTTCAGGCATGATCTTTTCCGGGTCCTTAGAAGCCTTTGAACCGTATTCCATACCGGGCTTCGGTTCCATAATAGGGGAAGGGTTGAACACATCCTGAGACCAAACAAAGGCCACAATGCCGATTACCGTTAATATAAATATCCAGCTTTTAAGCACCCGGCCCAATTCCTTTTTATAAAGCATCATGGTTCTTCCCTCCCAGGCAGTAAATATAAGCATCTTCTGCGGTGGGGGCAACAGGACTGCCCAGTTGCGGCACCTGATCCGCACTTAAAAACCGAACCACACTGCTTTTCCCCTGAGGAATAGTAGCCGTTACTGTGTAACAGGAACGAATCTTAGAAAGATCCCCTTGGGCCACTTCCGCGGTATAAACTGCCCCTTGGGCCAAGCCGCAAAGCGCTGTGACCGTGCCGCCGAATAAAAGTCTGCCCTCATCTAAAATGGCGATCTTATCACAAGTGGCCTCCACATCCCCCACGATATGGGTGGAAAGCAGCACCGTCTTATCCTGTGCCACCTCGCACAAAAGATTGCGAAAGCGCACCCGCTCCTCCGGGTCCAGCCCGGCGGTGGGTTCATCCACAATAAGCACCTTAGGATCGTGAAGCAGCGCTTGGGCGATGCCCAGCCGCTGCTTCATACCGCCCGAAAGTGCCTTAACCCTTTTACCCTTATGGGGTATCAAATTCACCTGCTCCAATAGCAGGGAAATTCGCCTCTGCCTTTCGCTTTTTCCCATGCCGGATAGCAGGCCCAGGTAATCCAGCGCTTCTAAAACAGTCATATTCCCATACATATCAAAATCCTGGGGTAAATAGCCAATAACGCTTCTGACCTCCGCTGCCCTTTCAACAGGGATACCGCAAACGGTCAATTCCCCCGTCTGCTTTTTTAAAAGCGTAGCAATGGTTTTCATCAGCGTGGTTTTGCCTGCCCCGTTGCGGCCAAGAAGGCCGAACATCCCCACGGGGATATCCAGGCTTAAATTCTTTAGGGCTTGCTTTTGTCCATAGGATTTGCTTACGTTCTTAATCTTTATACTGGACTGGATCATAAAACACCCTCCTTATTTGGTATAAGGAGAGTGTAAATGAAGCTTATCAACTTTTTATCTACTTTAGAAACGCAAATTGAGCCGTTACCCTAGCACCCTTTGAAGTGTTTTCAATTAGAAGCCCGCCTCCATGCTTTTCGCATAGCAGCTTGCAAATATATAGCCCTATGCCCAGGTGGCCTTCCTCTTCATGATCGCGATAATAAGGCTCCGTCGCCTTTTTAAGGGCCTCCTTTGAAAACCCGGGGCCATCGTCTGAAACAGTCACCTCTAAACCCGTTTTCAAAACATCGCAGGATACGCTGACCTCCTTTTCCCCAAACCGGGCTGCGTTGGCAATGAGGTTCTCGCAAACCTGAAAAACCAGGGCAGTATCCACAGACAAATCTCCCGTGCCCGATTGGGTAAAAGTCAACGTTTTGCTTCCTTTAAGCATTCCCGCCGTATTCTTTAAATCTGCACAAAGTTGCACAAAGAAAACAGCCTGGGGTACCGGAGCAATCTCTTCCAGCTTTTGAAGGGAGCCCATGGCTTGGGTGTATCCTTCCAGCCTTTGAACATGGCTTTCCATCATCGCTAAAGTGGAAACCACCTTTTCACTGCCGATCTGCCCACCCGGCACGTACTTGAGCAGAAATTCGCAGTAGCCCTTTAAAACTGTCAGCGGCGTTCTTAAATCATGGGCAAAGGCGGCGTTGAGCCTTTTGCGCTGCTCCATCATGCGCCACATTTCCCGGTTGTTTTCTTCCAAAGCCCTCCGCATGCTTTCAAAGGAAGCAGCCAGCCGCCCCAATTCGTTTTGGCTATCATAAGCCACATGGAAATTAAGATCGCCTCCGGCAATGCGGGTGGAAGCCTCATCCAATAGCACTAAAGGCCTTTTTAGCTTGCGCCTATAAAACAAAGCACCTGTGAGCAATATGCCTATAACGCAAATCACAGGCACACTTACAACAGCTAACAGGTTATAAAGATTATACAACAACCTATCTTGGCTGGAAAACTTATTTTTCACATCCTCTTTATAAAGCAAGACCGCATCTTTTTGCACCACCTGGCCATTGAGCACCAAATCGGCATGGCCCATGGCCAGCTCCCCGCTATACCTTATTTCATACTCGTTATAAATGGCGTTATGAAGTACAGAACACACATTGGATGTCAGTATCGATAACGAGCCTGCCAGAACAAGGCAAACCCCCACATACAACGCAAAGCTCCACTTAAGGGATAGATTTTTAACCGGGTGCTTTTTTATACCCATTTATACCCCACCCCCCAAACGGTTTCAATATGCTCCTTGGCGCCTGCGGCCTTCAGCTTTGCCCGAATACGCTTGATATGCTCGGCCACCACAGCGCTGTCCCCCTGGGCATCAAAGCCCCAGAGCCGTTCATAAATCCGTTCCTTATCGAACACCTGACCCTGATTCTGGCTCAACAGGGTCACGATCTCAAACTCCTTTTTCGGCAAAGGCAGCTCTTTGCCATTGAACTGTACCGTGTAGGCAGCGTAATCGATCACCAAATCGTTATGAAACCTCACCTGGGTGCTGCCTGCTCGGCGGCCTTCCCGCCTTAAATGGGCTGCCACCCGGGCGCCTAATTCTTCTATGGAAAAGGGCTTGGTAATATAATCATCCCCGCCGGAAACGAAGCCCGCAATCTTGTCTTGGTCCTCCACTCTGGCTGTTAAAAACAAAATAGGGCATGAAACGTGTTCCCGAATACGCTTACAGACCTCCAGACCATCCAGCTTAGGCATGCCAATATCCAGCAGGATCATATCTGGCCCCCGCCCTGCCTGTTGAACTGCCTCTTCCCCATTTTTCGCGGTATAGACCAGGTAATGGTTCATTTCAAAGTAATCTTTCAAAAGTGAAAGGACTCCCGGTTCGTCGTCCGCAATTAAGATTGTTGGCCGCATATTAATCACCCCACCATACAGTATCCATCATTTATCAACTTTCTATAAACATTGTAAACCACCAAGCCTCAGTGCGCAATATTGACACAAACCCACATTCATGTTATTCTCCCCTTGAAACCATTTAAAGGAAGGTGAACGTCGTGCTGTATCAACAACAACCAACGATATATACTAGTTACATAGCTTTCTGTCCGTGCGCTGGTTGGCATGGCGTTTTATAACGCTCTTGCTATCGCTTGATGCCCGGAGCAGACGCTCCGGGTTTTTTATTTGAAAGGATTTAGATTATGATTGAATTAAAGGGCAAGCACAACACTGCCAAGGTTTTTACCGATAACGCGGAAAATGAAGCCATTACCCAGATTGTTCACCTGCTGGACCAAGAGTTTACCAAAGGAAGCCAGATCCGTATCATGCCGGATACCCACGCAGGAGCAGGCTGCACCATCGGTACCACCATGACCATTAAAGATAAAGTGGTGCCCAACCTGGTAGGCGTAGATATTGGCTGCGGCATGGAAACCGTGCTTTTAAAAGACAAGCACGTAGAACTAAACCAGCTGGATAGGGTGATCCACAAATTCATTCCCGCTGGGTTCGATACCAGGGAAACACCTCATGCCTTTTTGGACGAGATTGACTTAACGGCCCTGAAATGCAAAAGCCATGTGGCCATGGGCCGGGCCGAATTAAGCCTTGGTACCCTGGGGGGCGGCAATCATTTTATTGAGTTAAGCAAGGATGATGAAGGCCGCCTGTATTTGGTGATCCATTCCGGCAGCCGCAATTTGGGCAAGCAGGTGGCGGATCATTACCAGGAGGCTGCATATAGAGAATTAAAGGATACCAGCAAGGCTAAAGCGGCAGTGGTGGATGAGCTTAAAAAGCAGGGCCGGGAAGGCGAAATCCAGGGAGAGCTTAAAAAGCTGGGCAAGTGCAACATAGAAAAGAGCCTTGCCTTTTGCCAGGGGCAATTGCTCCAAGATTACCTCCACGATATGGCCATTGTTCAGCGCTATGCAGATCTGAACCGCCGGGCCATGGTAAGGGAAATCGTCAAGCAAATGAAATGGAAGGCGGAAGAGCAATTTACCACCATTCACAACTATATCGACCTGGATACCATGGTTTTGCGGAAAGGCGCCATTTCCGCTCAAAAGGGCCAGCGGGTGCTAATCCCCATGAACATGCGGGATGGCAGCCTGATCTGCATCGGGCGGGGCAACCCCGATTGGAACTACTCCGCTCCCCACGGTGCGGGAAGGCTTATGAGCCGGGGTAAAGCCAAAGCCACCATCACTTTAAGCCAGTTTAAAAAATCCATGGAGGGGATTTTTTCCTCTACCGTAAACCAATCCACCATCGATGAATCTCCCTTTGCTTACAAGCCCATGGAGGAAATCATTCAAAACATCGGAGATACGGTGGATGTCCTTATGGCCATTAAACCTCTGTATAATTTTAAAGCTGCGGAATAATTCCAAAGGGCTAAAACCCTACTTGAAACCTGCCCCCGAAGTTTGCTACAATAGAACCCAGAGGTGAATAAAATGCAAACGACAGATGTAGCGGCCTTTTCAAAAAAAGTGCGCGATAACATTTCAAGGGTGATCATTGGCAAAGAAGAGATAATGGATTTGATTATGGCGGCGCTTCTGGCCCAGGGCCATGTTTTATTGGAAGATGTACCCGGCACCGGGAAGACGGTCATGGCCAAAAGCCTGGCCAAATCCATCGCCTGCCCCTTTTCCAGAATCCAGTTTACCCCCGACTTAATGCCCTCGGACATTACCGGTGTCAGCGTTTTCATGCCCGGCAAGGGGGCCTTTGAATTCAAACCCGGCCCGGTGTTTACAGGTATTCTTCTGGCAGATGAAATCAACCGTGCTACTCCCCGCACCCAAGCGGCACTTTTGGAATGCATGGAGGAAAAGCAGGTTACCGAAAGTGGTGTAACCCACTCGCTGCCCGCGCCCTTTTTAGTCATCGCCACCCAGAACCCGGTGGAAATTCAAGGCACCTTTGCCTTGCCAGAAGCTCAGCTGGATAGATTTCTCATGCGGCTTCACATGGGTTATCCGACGAACGAAGAAGCGCTGAACATTTTAAACCGCTTTTTAAGCGATGATCCCATTACCCAACTGGCCGCCGTAGCCGAAAAGGAAGAATTGCTTTATGCCCAGGCCCTGGTACCCAAGGTGTTGGTTTCCGCCCCGGTGTTAAGCTATATTGCTGCCCTGTGTGAGCAAACAAGAAAATACGATCAGGTGATTTTAGGGGTCAGCCCCCGGGGTATGCTGGCGCTGATGCGGGCCTCCCAAGCCCTGGCCCTGGTTCATGGCCGGGATTATGTGACGCCGGACGATGTGAAGGCCCTGGCTGTGCCTGTGCTTGCCCACCGGATGGTAATAAGAGGTATGTATGGCAAAACCGACGCCGCCAGGAACCTTATCCAGGATATTTTAAAAGCCATTCCCGTTCCCACCGAGGAACAAGTCCCATGAACGCCCTCACGCTCTTGGCAGCGCTTTTCGCTTTGCTGACGTTGCAATACATTGTTCTAAAACGTTTTGCCCTCAAGGGCCTTAGCTACACCCGCCGGTTTTCCAAGGAGGCCGCCTTTCAGGGGGAAACGGTGGAAATGATCGAAGTAATCCAGAACAAAAAAATATTACCGGTTCCTTTGCTTAAAGCCCAATCCCGTATTTCGCCCCATCTGCATTTTGCACGGGCGGTGGATACCCGCATTTCCAGCGAGCAGTACCATCAAAGCGTTTTCTTTTTAAAACCCTATAGCCGCTTAACCAGAAGCCACACGGTCCTCCTTCAAAAACGAGGGTATTACCAGGCTGGTTTTGTGGCGCTTTCCGCCCTGGATTTAGCCGGCATGGGCAATACCGATTGGATGGTGGAAACAAGTGCAGCCATAGAGGTCTATCCCTTGCCCATGGCCCCCCAGGATATCCCCCTTCCCGCCTCCCGCTGGCAAGGGGATTTAATCGTCAAGCGCTGGATTGCGCCGGACCCTATCTGGGTTAGCGGTATCCGCGGCTATGCCCCGGGAGATGAGCCTTCCTTTATTCATTGGCCGGCCACCGCCCGCACAAATGCCTTGCAGGTAAAGGTCCATGAACCCACAGCGGATATAAAAATGCTGGTGGTAATCAATGCCCAGATGACACAGCTTCAGTGGGCAGACTTAATGCCCTATGAACAGCAAACCGTGGAAGACATGATCTCCCTGGCTGCAAGCCTTGCCATCGGCGCCTTGCACAATGGTATGGAAGCGGGCTTTGCGGCCAATATCCCTTTGGATAAGGGCGATCTACCCACCATACTGCCCCCTGCCCGGCACGCCTCCCGGGAAACGGAGCTGCTTTCCGCCATGGCTCACTTGACCATTGAACGCACCCGGCCCTTTACCGCCCTTTTAGATATGCTGTCCAGCTTTACCGGCATGGATATGCTGCTTGTGTCCGTATACGACAGCCCCATGATCCAGGCTAAAATAGAAACCCTGCGCCTGCGGGGCAACACAGTTTCGCTGTATGTGGTGGAAGGAGGGGCAACGCATGAATAAGCCCGCGAAATATATCGCCGCATTGGTAGCTTACCTAGGCTTTTTGCCGCTGTTTTTGCTGCCGTCGGCGGCCCTTTTGCCAGACAACCCTTCTCCCGGGTACTTACTGCCCCTCCTCGCCAGCCTTCTGGCCTTGGCAGTCTCCTTTATCCCTGGTAAGCGCCGCAAATGGGGGCTGCTTTTATCGATCCTCCTTCTATCCGCTCTGGGTGCATGGATGGTATACCCCATTAATCCCTTAGCCCTGCTGCTTTTGCTTCCCAGCCTGCTTATGCTTTTAATGTTCCTTAAAGCCCTGGGCCGTTCCCAGTATATGATCTGGCCTGTGAACGATCTTGTGAAGGGCTTCGCCCTTCATTTGGCAGGCCAGGTGATGATCCGCTTCCCCACCTATGCCCCTGCTGGCGAAATGCTTTCCCTTTTCTTTTCCCTGTACCTGATCATCTGCTTGTTTCTAACAAACCGCTACACCCTTATGAACACCATGGGAACGCAAGGCGCGCCTCCAGCCAGGCTGCTTGCCCAGAACCGCTTTATTCTAAGCTTCATCGCCATCTTTGCTTTGATTTTGGGCAACCTGAGCTTCTTTAAACGCTGCCTGGATTTGATAGGCAGCCTGTTATTAAACGCCCTTGGCCGGTTTCTTTTATGGCTGGCCCAGTTGTTTACCCTGGCCAGCACCTCCTCTTCCGATGGGGGCGAAAGCGGTCTGGACCTAAGCGCTCTGGGCGAAGCAGGCGAACCCAGTGCCTTTCTTGCCATTCTTGAAAAAATCCTGCTAGGAGCCGGCGCCATTATTGCTTGTGGGCTGATTCTCTGGGGCCTGTGTTTCCTTTTCAAAAAACTCAAGAAGCTCCTTGCCATACTAATGGAAAAGCTCCGCGCTTATTCCCTGGCCATTGGCCAAGATTATGTGGATTACACCGAAAGCCTGATGGAACTGAGCAAAACCATCGAAACCGCCAAAGAAAAATGGCGTGCTTTCACCACACGCCGCCCAAAGCCGCCCAAATGGGAAACCCTCTCCCCCCGTGAAAAAGTCCGCTTCACCTACGCCCAATGGGCCAAAGGCACTGCCCCCAACCTTACCGCACGGGAAGCGCTCCAGAACAACAATACCGCGGCCATCTACGAAAAGGCGCGGTATAGCGAGCATGAAATAAGTGAAACAGAAGCGGAAAACTTTTCTGTTTTGAAAAAGGGACCTTCGCCTTTTCAAATGAAGTGAAGTCCCCTTTCCCTAAAATATTATCCACACACACCTTTAGCGTCCACGTCTATGCCACAAGGGTTAAGTCCCTTTCCGCCGCCAGCTGTAAACCCGCCGCTTGCACCGTCCAGATGCTTTGCTACCCAAAACGCATACAGGCTGCCCTGCTTCATCGTAAAGAGAAACCGAACAGGCTCTTTAATATCGGGCAACTCATTTCCGCCCTGCCAGCAGAGCATCTTCTTTGTGCTGTCGCCGGTAAAGCCGATACAATCCTCTTTTGTAAACCCTGGGATTTCATGGCCGTTACAATCCAATACAGATGCCAAAAGGGTCCCCTGAACCTGGGCATTAACAAATAAATATTTCCCTGTAAAGGTAAGGGGCTCCGTTTCGATGTACCCGTCGTCATGGGCGTCCAAAGAGGCAAAGCCATCCCGTCTTAGAAAGGCCGCGCCTGTGCTCAGGCCTGCATCCCACCAAGTATCATTTTTCCGCCGGCCAGAAAAATAAAAATAAAGGCGGTCACCCACAATCAGGGGCGTTCCATTCACAGATTGCATATTGCCGTAATTCCATGCGTCTTTTTCATTGGATACACCGGCAAAGGCATCATGGACAGGGCGGTAAAAATGGAACCCGTCGCGACTGTACCCTAGCTGGATTTCATTGTGTTTAGGTATCATATGCCGCTTGCAAACATCATTTTCCGGCCCTTGCCATTGGCTGTATAATCCCAGCATAATGCTTTCATAGGCAATGGCATCAAAATTGTATATGCCGGGTTCGCACACAGGGTAATCACTTCGCCTTTTTTCCTTTGTATCCGGTGTAAACCAAAAAAGCACATGTTTATCACCGTGGGCATTGCGCAGCCTGTGCGCCAGTGAAATGGCTTGTTCTGGATCGGCATGCTCCAAATAAGCACGGGCGCGCCAAGATACATTAGGGATATGATGACGCATGCTCAGCCCCCACTTTTGCGTAAAGGGATTATAAAACGCAGTTGAACGATCGGCAATGGCGCCCGATTGCGCCACTGCCCCGCTCCAGTGAATCCCATCGGATGAATATTTCAGCACAAATTGCCATTGAATATAATCAGGCTCATATTGTACCAGAAACATTTTATAGCGCTTGCTTTGATCCCGCTCCTGCTTATCAAGCCAAACGGTACAGGAATCCCGGTTGTCCGTATCGACAATATTGGTGCCCGGCACCACATCAAGCATAGGCTTAACCCAATGAAGTCCGTCTGTGGACTCTGCATAGCAGGTGCACATGGCATGTTTTTCACTGCTTGTCCATTTGCCTCCTGCCATATACCA
Source organism: Eubacteriales bacterium (assembly GCA_031556065.1). Classification (GTDB taxonomy): domain Bacteria; phylum Bacillota; class Clostridia; order Christensenellales; family Aristaeellaceae; genus JAVBTR01. The sequence continues at coordinate 22,304 of JAVBTR010000052.1, forward strand.
CATGCGGAATTTCTTCTGCTCTTCATCATACCAGACCCCATCGGAAAAGGGCGCAGCATAAGGGTATCCCTCCTGAGTGTTTTCCCATTCCTTATCCACTGACAATACAGGGTTTTCACTATAAAAAGTAGCCTGATGGTAGTTAATACGCATATCCGTCCTGTGAATCAAAAAAGAATCCACAAACAATTGCCGCCCTGTGTCTATATCGATGGCTTGGGGCTTTTGTGCCAGGTAAGGCACAGGCATATCTTCTATTTTATCCGGCACGCCATAGCGGGGAGGCCAAATTGGCGGCAGTTCGATCCCATTAAACAATTTCATATTATTGCTCCATTTCTATTTGCGGCAAGCCCAGCAAAAATGTGTTATGAAATGCCCCATCACAGCTAAAAGAAAACAGCTTCATATTTTTAAAACGGAATTGCAGGCGCACTGCCATTGCTTGGGGAAGCAGCTCATGTCCGTCCCAAAGAACCTCATATCCAGCCAAATGCTTAACCCATCGCGAATGGCCGAATGTATAGCCAGGGATTGCATCGCCATCTTCGTTCACAACCTGCACCTTAATTTCCCCATCAGCCCCGCAGTCGGCTTCCAGCACCAGGCTTGAAGGGGCGATATTCAGGGCAGTTGTTTCCAAAAAGCCCTCCTCCTCTCCCGCCTGAAAGCACACAAAATGCCCTATACGCAGTGTTGCGCCCAGGAAGGAGGTTTCCCGGAAGTCTGTATGCCGCCCGTTGCCGCCCATATAATAAAACGTTAGTCCTGCTTCGTCTTGCACAGGCGCGGCTGTGTAAATACAGCCGCAGTCCGGACCGCCGTCGGGATAAGCTCCCAACGACCGTGGAATAAAGGGAACACCTGGGGCAATCCTATGCCAGTGAATGGCATCAGCGCTATAAGCCAATTCACAATCTACGCAATCCCAGTCCGGGTTACTGGCATCACCCCCATGATAAACGGAGGGAAAGCCAATATAAAAATCCTCCAAGGGCAAAACGGGCATGGAATAAATCTGATCGTTTCGGCCATTTCCAAGCATAATTTCCCGTGGCACAGTCCAATGGATGAAGTCCTCACTCTCCATTCGAATCACCGCGCGAATACCCCTGTCCCAGTGTCTGGATATCAGAACATATCTACTTATCTTCGAATCGTAGAAAACAAAATTATGGGTATCGGCCATAATCTGCCGAACGCAGGGTTCAAGCACAACAGGCTGCCCAAAATGAAAGCCATCGCTGGAAAAGGCTACCGCCAGCAGCCGTTGGCCCCCATCTTGGCGATAAAGCATTTTATAGCGTCTTGCCGGCTCCCTTTCTTTTGCATCGTAAAAAACAGAGGTCCCATGGACACCGCGTACAATCAAGTTGTTGTCCTTATTGCCTTCAAACTCAACCAACCCCAACGCAGGCTTTTGCCAATGCCTGCCATCCATCGATTCGGCATAGGCCAAAGAAACCTCCCGGCCTTTGCCGGGAGCGTAGCGGGTTCTTGGGCGCTGTGAAAGGGCAACCGCCTCCGAATAGGGATCAATGGAGAAAAGAGAATAGTAACAACGATAGCAGCCTTTTTCCGGATCGTAAAACACATTAGGATAGCCATTATCATACCGGGGTTCCCAGCGCTTGGGCTGGGGCGAAAAATACTCTTCGCCAAACAGTGGTCCCTCTGGCCATTTGGTGGGGTTCTCCACTTTAAATGAAAGCTTTCTCGTATATTTAACCACCGCTGAATCAAACATATAAAAGATCATGCGTACTCCTTGTAATTTATCCCTTTACGGAACCTACCATAACGCCTTTGGCAAAATATTTTTGTATAAAGGGATAAACAATAATAATAGGAAGGGCCGTAATAACAATGGCTGCCGCCTTGACGCTTTCTGTGGGCAGCGTAACGATCATGGATTCATAGCCGCCGGAATCTGCCAGGGATTTTAAAGAATCCAGCATTTCTTTAAGCAGCAACTGCATGGGCCATTTGGATTTGCTTGAAAGAAAGATGCTGGCATCAAACCAGGCATTCCAATGTTTAACCCCATAGAACAGGCCAACCGTAGCCAGTGCCGCCTGGGAAAGGGGAAGCACAATGCGGATAAACGTGCGCAGCTCCCCCGCCCCGTCCAAATATGCGGATTCAATCAAGCTTTCGGGAATTTCCTGAAAAAAGTTGCGCAGAATCAATGTGTTCCAGGCGTTCATCAGGCCAGGCAAAATCAAGGCCCAAAGGGTATCCCTCAGTCCAATGCCTGTTACCAAAAGATATCGGGGGATCAGCCCGCCATTAAAAATCATGGTTATAAACAGCATAAGAGAAAACAAGCTTCGAAATGGCAACTGCTTTTTGCTTAGCCCATAAGCAAACAAGCAGGAGATAACCAGATTCATGAGCGTGCCCAGCAATGTAACACAACCGCTCACAACAAAGGCGTGGGGCATGGCTGTATTGTCTAAAAGGAGGTAACGGTACGCGGAAGGATCAAACCGCTTTGGCAAAAGTGTATAGCCGTACTTAGTGATATCCTCCTGGGTCATCAAAGACCGGCTAAGTACGCAGAGAATCGGTATCAGAATACAGATGCTGAACAGGGCAATAACGCCAACGTTGATCATATCAAAGCCCTGGGGCCGCCGCTTTCTCATCACCATACCCCCTTTTCAGGATCAAACAGCTTCACTATTTTGTTGGCAGATAAAACCAAAGCCATGGCAATAATATTTTTGAACAGGCCAACAGCTGCCGAATAGGAATAGCCAATATTAATAATGCCTTCGCGGTAAACATAGGTGTCAATCACATCAGCGACTTTGTAAACCGCAGGCGAATATAAAAGCAGTACCTGCTCATACCCCTGATCTAACACATGTCCAAGATCCAAGATCAGCATAACGATGATGATCCCTGAAATGGATGGGATATTAATATGAACGATTTTTTGAAGGCGCGATGCCCCATCCAAATCTGCACTCTCATATAGCTCGGGGGGGATGCCGGCCAGTGCCGCCAAGTAAACGATGCTGCCCCAGCCAACAGTGGCCCAGCCATGGGAAACCACAAGCACTTCGCGGAAATACTTTGTTGAGCCAAGAAAGTTAATGGGCTTTACCCCCAGCTGTGAAAGAAGCTGGTTCAGCGGGCCGGATGTAACAGAGAGCAGAGATTGCACGATGCCCGCAATAATGACCCAGGATAAAAAATGAGGCAGGTATGAAATGGTCTGGGTAATTCGCTTATACGTTTTTCCGCGCAATTCATTAAGCATCATGGCCAACACAATGGCGCCTGCCATGGTAACAGCCAGCTTCGCAAAATTAATCAGCAGCGTATTGCCAATTAAGCGGCCAAAATAGTATGACTGAAAAAAGTTCCTAAAGTGTTTAAATCCAACCCAGTTGGTATGGCTAAAAATATCGGAGATGCCGCCAAAGGGGTTAAAATCTTTAAAGGCAATAACGACCCCATACATGGGTAGATAATGAAAAATGACAAGATATAACACCCCAGGCAGCATCATTAGGTAAATCGCCTTATAACGAAGTAAACGCTTCTTTATTTTCCCCTTTGGCAAGCTTGACATGGCCGCTCCTCCATATTAGCACCTTGGGCAATTTGCATGCAGGAGCGGGTTATGCTCCTGCATGCAAAGGCGCTTTGAAATTAATTCTTAACACTGATCCAGGCAAGGTATTGCTTTGTCTTGTCCTGCATGAGTTGCTGGCCGCCCATCTTAAGCCATTGCTCCATGATGGCATCCCATTCTTCCGCCTCCATGCTGCCGGCCATGATCTCGGCCTTTGCTTCGTCCAAGAAGGTTTGCAGGTCGTTCATGCGGTTATAGGCTTCAAACTTATTCACATCATAGGCAACCAAAGCGTCGTCGGGGATCATTTGAGGAATGGTGTCTTTGATGACCTGGTTCATTTCGTTCATCAGGTTATAGGTGAACGTATCCAAAGGCCAAAGATCCGTACGCCAGGGTCCAAACCCCTCATGAAGGTTATAAAGCAGATAATACTGGGCGCTGTTCCAATCGTCCGGTGTATCTGAAACGATCACGAATTTATCGGTTTCTTCATTAACAGTATAGTTTTCTCCCTCAATGCCGTAGGTTGTAAGGAGTTGCCCCTCTTTTGAGCACTGCCAGTCAAGCAATGCCAGACAGGCCTCCGGATTGCTGCATGAACTGGTAATGAGCGTAACAGCCTTGGCATATTGGGAAGCAGAATAGGCATTTGCGGCAGTGGCGCTGCCGTCCTTTGGCACGCAGAAGCCAAAGCTTGCCTCTGGGTTGCTTTTCACTAGCAATTCAATACCATTATAGAGAAACCGGGTCCAGGTTCCCGCTACCGCCCCAACACGATTGGAGGCGACATAGGACAGCTTGTCCTGCTTGCTGGTGGTGGCAATTTCGTTGAAAAGCCAGCCATTTTCTTGCCAGCGCACCACTGTTTTAAGGTAATCTGCATAGCCAGGGTCCATTTCATAAGGCTTAAGCAGGCCATCGGCTTCATCGTACCACCAGTAAGCGCCGCCCTGTGTGAAGAAGGGCAACAGCGCCTGCTCCAATTCGGAAACCACGTTTGCAATAAGGGGAATCGTGTCGTTTTTGCCATTGCCGTCCAAATCTGATTCAGAGAAAAGCTGAAGCATCTCTTCGTAAGCTTCCATGGTTTCCGGCATAGAAATGCCCAGCTTTTCCAGCCAATCAGTTCTCACCTGCAGCAAGGATGGAATAACCTGCGCCCCTTGAAGGGGAACGCCGATGTAAACATCCCCCATCTTTACAGCGGACCACGCCTCTTCAGATGCGGCCGCTTTTAAATTGGGGTACCGCTCCAGCACTTCATCTGTAAACGTGTAAACAGCACCTTGGTTGTAAAGGGAAATACCAGAAGCAATGGGGAGGCAGGGAATAATGTCCAGCTTTTCTTTGGCCGCCAGCATTAAGTTGGCTTTTTGTGTCAGTTCCCCTTCGGAAGCCATGATAAGCTGAAGATCGATTGCCGCCTCTTCTTTGATTTTTTCATACACTCTCCACCGCTGCTGAGTGTCACGGTCGACGTTTGTTTGAACATTCAGCGAATAAATCGTAGTCAGACCCTCCTGCGCCATAGATGGCACGATGTTTAAGAACAGCAGCATGGTCATTGCCAGAAATACCACCACTAATTTTTGCCTCATGATAATCCTCCTTCATGGTTGAAATTTACTTTTTGTGATTCAGTTATACGGGAAAACCGGCCGGCAACATTTCCCGCGGTTGCTGAATCCATGCGCTTGTTGATTATTATTCTACTAAATTTCCCGTGAACAGCAATAGCAAATGTTGGCGACAACATTGCAAATATTGACATTCTTTAAGTGGATAAATATAATGAAGCCACCGGAGGAGGTGGCAAAATGCAAATGGAAAACGGATTTGTACCGACCTTTTTCAAAATCCGTGATGCTTTTAGAATCGATTATTTTGAAAACAACCTTATTGACAGCGCAGGGCCCCATAAGCATGATTTCTACGAGATTTTGTTTATTATCAACGACAATGTTGCCTATTTTGCTGAAAACGTTGAATACAAAGTCCGGTCTACCGATTTATTGCTCATCCCCCCTGGCGTTGAACACTATCCCGTTATTGTCCGCGGCAATCAACCAGCGGTTCGGTATGTCCTTTGGCTTAGGAAAGATTATCTTGATTCATTGTGCAGCGAGCAAAGCGATTTAAGCATGTGCTTTTCCGAACGGGACAAGCTGCGCCTGCTCACCCCTATGCCCGAGCAATACCAATCCCTGTTAAGTACGTTTGAGCAATTGTATCAAAACCACGGAAGTGAGGATTTCGGCAGTGATATTCTTGACCGCGCCTACATAGAAAAAATTCTTGTGGATATGAACCGGTCTGTTTTGGGTTCGGCCGCCAGGCTTTGCGCATCTGGCACAGGAAGCAACCCGCTGATCCAGTCAGTCATCCGCTATATTCTGCAAAACTTTCAAAGCGATATGAGCCTTCAGCAAATGGCCGATCATTTTTACGTAAATAAATACTATCTATGCCGCTGCTTTAAAGCTTCCACAGGCATCAGCCCCTATGCATACATTATTGAACAGCGTCTAAAGTACGCCAGATTACTCATATCAAGACAAATCTCCCTGACCGATGTAGCCAGACTCAGCGGTTTTTCGGACTATACCTCCTTTTACCGGCAATATGTCAAGCATTACGGCATGCGGCCTGGGAGCACAGATGTCGATTTTCATGCATTCAATGAAGCCGATGAAAAAACGTGGCTAAGGGAATAGGTGTTTGCTTCAGCCTCAGTCGGATAGATCGGTCAGCACTGTTTTCGCCAGCACAATATCTGCCTCTTGGGCATATACGCCCCAATAGTGGTGTTCACGGGCATAAAGTCTTACGGATAGCGCTGTTTCATCGTCAAGATAGGCTACACAAATGTCATCCTCTATCAGCAAAGTCAGCTTGTGGGTTTTGGAGCCCAAATCCGCCTTTTGCCAAATCTGCGAAAGGTTGACAGGTTCGCTGCCCCGTGGAAAGCCATCGAAGCAAATCCTTGCCTCATCCCGGTTCAAGCGAAGCATGTATTGATGATCCATGGCTTTGTCGGAATGGAGCAGAAGGCCAAATTCACCTTGCTTGGATTGCCATTCAAAAGTCGTTTCAATCCGGCACCTGGCTGGCAACTCATCATACAATTCATACACAAAGCCCCCCTTTACGCCTTCAAGCAGTGTCTTTGAGCCTTCGCTGCCCATTCCCTTGCTTTTTATGGGCGCGGGCTGAACCGCCTTCCCCTGCACTTTCCTAAGCGGCTCGGGCATTTTAGGGTATAACGTTCCATCCGCCCTTTGCTGGAGCTCGTGCACCACCAGGCTTCCGCCCCATTGCCAATTGCCGCTGTCGGTCTCGCCCGTCCGGGTTGTAAGCCAGCCAAAGAGATACCGCTTGTCCCCACTGGCTGCCGTCTTCGCAGCATAAAAAGCGCGGGCATCAAGGGTATCAATTTCAGGCTTGAGCCATGGGCCTTCCAAAGAGCGGGCCATGCGGTAACGTGTGACATTCCGGTCTGTAAATTCAGAGGTGATCAGGTACCACCAATCTCCCATTTTAAACAGGTCCGGGCATTCGGGTGTAAACCAAAGGCCTGGCGACCAAAAAGGCTGGCGAATCTCCCAGGAAACAAGATCCTTGGATACGCAAAGCGCAGTGCAGCCCCGGCGGCGCTCAGGCCCGTCCTTAACCCGTGCAGCTGCCAGCATCCAGTATTCTGTTTTCTCTTCATTGTAGAATACGAACGGATCGCGCCAATCATTGCGCTCATAAATCCCGTTGTCCGAAAAGAAAGTATCTTCCGGCCTTTTTTCCCAACGCTCCAAGTCCGAACTAACTGCATGCATAATGCCCTGTACTGGCCACCTGTCCATAATACGCGGGTTGTGGCCCGTGTAGAATATGTGATACTGTCCGTCCTTCTCAATCACGCTGCCGGTAAAGACATAAAGATCCTGCTCCTCCATCCCGCCCTTTTTAAGCATTTCCTTTTCAGGTTCGAAATGGATAAAATCCTTTGTGTCCACCCGATACCAGGGCATCCCATCGCCATAGGCTTCGGGGTTTCTAAAATCGTGCAAATAAAACAAGCGAAAACTTCCGTTTTGATAGAAAGGAACGAAATCCCCGGCATAGCCGGTCTTTGGTGTAAAAAACAGCTGCGCCATGCGCATCCTCCTTCAAATATCACGCAAGGACGGCTTGTCCGTCCTTGCGTAAAGCATCGTGTTATTGTAGTGCTGTAAGCGTGTTAAATGCAATTTCCTGGACCTTTGGATACCCAGCCTCCTCAAGCTTGGCCTGCATTTCTTTCCATCCCGCTTCCAGTTCAAGCTCGCCAACCAGAATCTTTGTGGCATACGTCTTTGTAATATCAAACACCCGGTTCGCGATCTCGGTAAATGCCGGATCAGAGATGGATACGTTATTCATATCCGATACTTTGCAGTATTGGTTGGCAATACCGGTACCCAGCTCCAGCAGCTCCTTATGAGGCGCATTTGAGAAATCCTCGTACATCATGATTCTGCTGCCTTCAAAGGTATGAACCGGTCCCCACCACTGCCCCCAGTTATAGTAACCCAGCGGCAGCTCTTCGCCATCGCGAATAACAATGTTGAAGCGGTCGTCCCCCTTGGGCTTGGTTTCGGATTCCTTCTGCCGCTGGGCAATGTTTTCAGCGGTAATGCTACGGCTCCCATCAGCGTTTTGCGTATAGTGCACATCCTGGATGCCATAATGAAGCAGCACTGTTCCTTCCTCGCTCATTACATAGTCCAAAAAGCGCAGGCATGCATCCGGGTCCTTTGTTTCAGCTGAAATCATCCAACCGCCCCAATAGCCGCCCCACCCATGCATATTAACACCCGCAGGTCCGCTGACGGGTTCAGCAAAGGTGACCTTCGCCAGAGGATTAATCTGCTGGAGCTTGTCCAAATGTGTGGTGGCAAAAGAAGCGTTATTGATCATGATACCCGCCTTGCCTGTATAAAAGTCTTCCAGCATCAATTCATCGTTCTTTGCATAGTAGTCCTTTACGACAAAACCCTGTGCATAGGCTTTGCTCATATAGGCAAGGAATTCTTTAAAGCCCTCTGTCGCATACATGAACTCTATGGTGGTTTTATCCGCATTATAGTTCCAGTCTGGTTTTTCAACCCAGGCAGAGTAGATCGGCATAAACCAGAACAGCTCCTTGCTGCCACAAATGCCATAAGTGTCATCCTTACCATTACCATCCGGGTCCTGCTTGGTAAAAGCCTCCATTACCTGATAAAATTCTTCCGCTGTTTTCGGTACGGAAAGATTCAGCTTTTCCAGCCAATCTTCACGGATATAGATGCCAAATCCTGCTGCCCCTGTCATCCACGGTACCATGATATGCTGGCCGTTGAAAAGCAGGTTGCGGTACTGGGGGTTGTAAATAACCTTGGCAAGATTCGGATACTTGGAACCATCCTTCGGCACATACTCATCCAGGTTCAGAAATAACCCTTCATCCACCCAGCGCAGAAACATTTCGTTTGTCTGCGGCCAGTGCTCGAAGATATCCGGTATTTCGCCAGTATTGATCATAACATTCATCTTGTCCTCATACCCATTAAATGGCGTACCGGTCAGACTGATGTCCAAATTCGTAGCCGCCTCCACCGCTTCCCAAACACGGTCTTTTTCAGCACCATCATATAGCTCCCAACCTTGCCCAAACACAGTGATGCCCGCAGGGCCACTCTCCGCCGCTTGGCCAGTGCTAAGTGCCGCTATCATCATAACGATTGAAACCAACAATGTGAAGATGGATTTTCTCTTCATTTTCCGCGCTTCCTTTCTATTTTTCATTTCTGTCGTCAAGCCTTGGAGTATAGCGTCGTAAAGAAGAACCGTTTAAATGCGGCCACGTCCACCTCCTTTGCAACCAGTACGCCAGATTCCGCTGCATCGCGGAATCGAGTAATTCCCCGGCTCTCCTCCCCTGCCAGCTCCACATCCACATTCCCCTGCCCATAAGATAAAAACCGGGCATTCAGCGCTGCGCATACAGCCAGCGGATCATGAGGAACGGGTGTTTGCATGCCGGATGCTTCCAGCCAGCTCTTTGTTATACGCGCAAGATAATCTTCCAAAGATGATCCGCTTGCGTTTAGAATCGTTTCTTTTTCTGCCTGTGAAAAACCGCATTGAAGCGTCACATCGGTTCCTACACAGCAAAGGCGCAGCCCCGCATCAAACACCATTTTGGCAGCCTCCGGGTCGCATTTGATATTCCATTCTGGAAAAGGGGCATAAAAGCAGCCGCCCATCATCACATAGCGCCCAACGCCCCGCATAATCTCAGGGTCTTTTTGGATAGACTTGGCGATGTTGGTATGCGCCCCCAGCATCATAATGGTAAGTGACGCACCATGCTCTTTTGCACAGTTCAAAATGAATTCTACCGCACCATCTCCCCTAGAATCATCTTCATCGTTTAGCGGTCGGTAGGCTTCATTATCAATCTCCGAAGTGTACTGGCAAAATTTTTCATCAACGTTTACCTCTTCGGCCAATGGCAACCCACAGCCCGCATAAACAGGCGTTTCTTCTCTTTGCGCCAGTGTCAGAAGATATTTGGCCATGTGCGCACGCAAATGGGCATTTCGGTAGACTGTTGTGACCCCAAGCAAATCAAACTCCCCGCTTTTGATAGCCAGTGTCAAAGCCAGCGCATCATCAATGTCGTCCCCAATATCAGTGTCGATCAGCAGTTTTCGCATAGTCTTGTCCTTCCCTCCCTATCGTTATTCTTTAATAGAACCCAACATGACTCCCTTAATGAAGTACTTTTGCACAAATGGATAAACAATGAGCACCGGCAGCGTGGCAATAATTACCACGGCCATCTTGACATTTTCAATCAGCTGGTAATTTTTGCTTTGCCCAATTCCAAGCAAATCAGGGGTCAGGGTATTGAGCACCAGCATTTCTCTGAGTACATTTTGCAAAAGCAGAAGGGCCTTTCTTGTGATATACAGCGTCCCCGTCATCCAATCGTTCCATTTCCCCACCGCATACCAAAGCGCAATGGTCGAAATAATAGGTTTGGACATAGGTACCACGATTGACCACAAAACGCGCCAATCCGTCGCACCGTCTATCTTGGCCGATTCTTCCAAGCTTTGTGGAATACTAATTAAAAAGTTTTTGGTGATCATGATATTAAAACCGGAAACCAAGCTTGGAATAATATACACAAGCACATTGTTACGAAGCCCCAGCTCCCGGATCAAAATGTAAAAGGGGATGAGGCCGCCGCCGAAAAGCATGGTGATTAATACAAAAATCAACATACCAGTCCGCCCTGGAAGGTTTTTCTTAGATAAGGGGAAAGCGGCAAGCATGGTGATAATCACATGCAGGCAGGTGCTAACAATAACTACAAACACCGTTAAAAGGAAAGGGTTATAGATTTGCCCGTCTTCAAACACTTGCTTGTAGGCACTAAAGCTAAGCGTTTTAAACGCAAGCCCCGTCATCATATCGGTCTGATATCCTGTAAGAGATTTAACCAGTACATATAACATCGGATATAAAGTTGCAAACCCAAAAAGGATAAGTAAAAAAGTATTCGCAATAGTAAAAAGCGCATCACCAAAGGAAAATTTTCGAAACGATTTTACCATATGCCATCGGCTCCTAACTTTTTAATTCCCTGGTTGGCCAGAATAATAAGAGTGAGAGAAATCAGTGAATTAAACAGGCCAAGGGCAGCAGATACACCATAATTCCCCTGAGAAATACCCATGCGGAAAATATAAGTATCGATGATATCCGCCTTGTCCATCACAATGGGATTATAGAGGTTGAACACCTGGTCAAACCCGGCGGACATCAAGCCGCTCAAAGCAAAGATGAGGGTAATAGAAATAGCTGGAACAATGCCTGGCATGGTGATATGACCTATCTTTTGGAAACGTCCCGCCCCATCGATCATGGCCGCCTCGTAAAGCTCCGGGTTAATGCCGGAAATCGCCGCAAAGTAGATAATGGTGCCCCAGCCTGCCCCTTTCCAAATATCCGATAATATCAGCATGGCAATGAAATTATCGCTGTTCCCAAAGAAATTGATCGGCTTGGCACCAAACCACTCAAGCAGGTTATTGACAGCACCCCCATCAATGCTGCAAATTTTGATCAGTATACCGGATACAATCACCCAGGAGATGAAATAGGGCAGGTAAGAGATCGTCTGTATCGTGCGCTTGAACCAAGAACGGCGTATTTCGTTAAGCATCAGCGCCAAAAGAATTGGCACTGGAAAACCGCAGGCGAATTTTAAAACGCTGATACGGATGGTGTTCACCAACACCCTAAGGAAATTAGGATCGTTGAACAGTGCCGCAAAATGCTTAAAGCCCACCCACTTGCTTCCCAGAATGCCGCTTTTTACTGAAAAATCCTTAAAAGCCAGTGTCACACCATACATGGGATAGTAGCAAAAGATCAGCAAAAGCACCGCTGCAGGAAGAAACATTAAATAGAGCGGAATATGCTTTGTTTGTACTTTTGACAGCTTAGGCCCATTCATCTAACATTCACCTCACTGTTGGTTTCGGTCTGATGGGTTTCATGTTTTTCACTATAAACAGATGCCGCATGCCTGTCAATGTTTCTAATTCATCTTAGCCGATAAACACAATTTTACGGCCCACTATTGAAAATTAAGCTATTTACACACAGCAGTCATGGCGCTATAATAAGAGCATCAAATTTGATTTATAAGTCAAAAATCATCGTGTTTATTTGTTCAAAACAGATATCTCTTTCACTTTCCCTTCAAACACAATAAAAACAGGCGACCGAAATGCTAAACCCGTATTTCCTAAATGCGATATTTTTACAATGCATTAAAAGGTACCATTAAACGGAGGTATTATGGATTTTTACTCAAACGTATGCTTCGCCATGACGCGCAACAAGCTCTTTCCCTATCAGGTAGGAACCCATGTTCACAACTGCTTTGAACTAATCTACTACATCGAAGGCACGGGGTTGACCACCATCAACGGGGTGGAATATCCCTATAGCGACCATGTTTTTTGTATTATCCCACCCCAGGTGCGCCATGAAGAAGTATCTCTTACGCCAACACACTTACTCTATATTGGTTTTGAGTATGATAACAAGCTGGGCGAGCTGGGGATGCATCTAATGCGAGATGAAAACGGGGCAGTGCTAAACTGGATGCTTATGATCGCCCACGAAATGACGAGCCGGGGAATTCTCTACGAACAAATGATCCAGCTGCACCAAAAATCGTTGGTGATCGAGCTGCATCGGCTTTTGATGAAAGCAACGGCAACGCGGCCCAATACCAATAAAAAATTGGTGGAATATGCTGTCAACTTTATCCTTTCAAATTATCCAAACGCGATTGATCTAAACTCCTTGGCAAACTCCATTGGTTACAGCTACGACCGTTTCAGGCATCTGTTCAAGGAAATCTACGGTATATCTGCCCAACGCTTTATTCTCAACACCCGAATCAGCCACGCCAAAGAGCTGCTGCTGAACACCGACGAATCAGTTGATGCCATTTCACAGCTTTGCGGCTTTTGCTCCAGTTCCCAATTTATCGTTACTTTCAAAAAATATACCGGCACCACACCCCATCAATACCGCAGGCAAGAAGAGCATTACATCGAAAAAGCGGACTACATACAGCAAGGAGCGCAAAGTGATGACGAAGCAGAATAGCATCTGGTATGGCGGGGACTATTATCCCGAGCAGTGGAGCGAAGACGTTTGGCAAGAGGATGACCGGCTTTTCCAGCTTGCAGGCATTAACCTGGCTACCATCAATGTATTTGCCTGGGCCCTCAACCAGCCCAGTGAATTTGAATACCGTTTTGATTGGCTTGATAAAACCGTCCAGCGGCTTAATGAAAAGGGCGTCAGCCTATGCATGGGCACCGGCACCGCCGCGCTTCCCGCCTGGATGGCCAGGCAATACCCCGAAGTGCTCAGGGTAGATAGACAGGGACGAAAGCACCGCTTCGGCCAACGGGCAAACGCCTGTCCAAACAGCCCTGTATACCAGCGATTTGCCGCGCAAATGGCAGGCGAAATTGCTAAGCGCTACAAAGCCAATCCCGCAATTGTGCTATGGCATGTAAACAACGAGTATGGTGGCACCTGTTATTGCGAAAACTGCGAAAAGGCGTTCCGTCAATGGCTTAAAAAGCGTTACAAAACACTGGACGCATTGAACCGCGCATGGAACACCCGTTTCTGGAGCCACACGTTTTATGACTGGGATGAAATTGTGGTTCCAAACTGCCTCAGCGAGGAGTTGGAAAGAGAAAATGACACAACACAGCCAAGTATTTCTTTGGATTACCGCCGTTTCAACTCACATTCCATGCACGAATGTTATTTAAAAGAGCGTGAAGCTATTTTGCATTTCCGGCCAGACGCCCAAATCACTACCAATATGATGGGGCTATACCCCGTTGTAGACCTAAACCCTTTTGCAAAGGATGTGGATGTGGTTGCATGGGATTGCTATCCCGCCTATGATACACCTCCCAGCTATACCGCCATGCAACATGATTTGATGCGTGGTCTGAAAAGGCAGCCATTTTGGCTGATGGAGCAAACCCCCAGCCAGCAAAACTGGCAGGCGTATAACAGCCTGAAACAGCCGGGCCTTTTACGGCTGGAAAGCTATCAAGCCGTGGCCCATGGCGCAGATGCGATTTTATTTTTTCAGCTTCGCCAATCCATTGGCGGCTGCGAAAAATTCCACGGTGCCGTCATATCCCATGCGGGAAATGAACACACGCGGGTCTTTCAAGAGTGCGCGGCTCTTGGCAAGGAATTGAAGCAGCTGGGAAACACCCTTCCCGATGCCAGGTCAAACCCTAAGGCAGCGGTTTTGTACGACTGGGAAAACCGCTGGGCTATAGAGCTTTCAAGTGGTCCAAGCATCGATTTGCACTATGAAAATGAAGTACACAAATACTACCGTGCACTTTATGCCCGGCACTATATGACCGATGTGGTGGGTTTTGAATGGGATTTTTCCCAGTACAAAGTGATTATAGCTCCCGTACTGTATATGGTAAAGGAGGGCATGGCGCAAAGACTGGAGGCGTTTGTACGCCGGGGCGGCTGTTTGGTCATTACCTTCTTCAGCGGAATCGTAGACGAGAGCGATCTGGTTACCACCGGCGGTTATCCCGGCAAGCTGCGTTCACTGGCAGGTGTCTTTGCAGAAGAGCTGGATGCACTCCCGCCTCAATCCAAGAACAGCATCATTATGAACAGCCCGTGGGGCGAATTGAAGGGCGAATATACTTGCGGCCTACTTTGCGATTTAATCCACGCAGAAACAGCCCAGGTGATGGCCACGTACGGGGATCATTTTTACGCAGGCCGTCCAGCATTAACATGCAACCATTACGGGAAAGGCAAGGTGTATTATGTTGCCACAAGCCCAGAAGACCTCTTTTTAGAACAGCTTCTATCTAACCTTTGCCTGGAAGCTGGCATTAAACCTTTATTGCCAACACCAGCACCCGGCATAGAGGCCTTCGAACGCACCAAGGATGACAAGCGCTATCTGTTCTTACTCAACCACACGGCGCAGCCCATCACCCTTACGCTTTATGCCACCGATTACATTGATCTTTTGACAACTGCACACCACGACAATGAATTAACGTTGGAGGGCTATGGCGTTGCCATCCTCACCGCAATATAAACTCATTCTTTCGATATTCGATCAGCCCATCCCGTTTCATCTTAGCCAGCTCGTGGGATAAGGCGCTGCGCTCCACGGACAAATAATCGGCCATCTGCTCCCTGTTAAAAGGCACCACAATGGTTTTCCCCTTGCCAAAAGAGCCAAGATACCTAAGCACCTTTTCCCGAACAGAATGGAGGGTTACCATCTCCATGCGGCTTTGAAGCAGCAAATTCTTTCTGGCGATCAACCCCAGCATGTTTTCGATAAGCTTTGTATGAAACCCGCAGGCCGATGGGCAGGTATGCAAAATTCTTTCGAACTGAATCTGCATCACTTTCGCGTCTGTTTCGGCCACCACCGTTACAGGGCTATGCTCTACCCCCGCGCAGCACAGGGCCTCGGCAAAAATTTCCCCCGGTTCAAGGGCAGCCACCAGCGTACGGTTGCCATCATAATCCTCTTTAATAATATGCAGTTGTCCCGATAGCACCACGCCCACCCTTTGGGGCCGGTGGCCTGCCAATAGCAGAACCGTATTTCTTTTCACATTGGCAAACTCCGCGCCCAAGCACTTAAGCATGGCGCTTAACTCATCCTCTTTAATGCCCTTAAACAAACCAATGGCACCCAATAGCCTCATATCATGTTCCATTATCATCATGCTTTCTTTTTGTTTCGTGGTTAAAACCACGGAATTTTCATTTTTAATATAGTATAATGAATGAAGAAAAGCAAGGAGGTAATAAAAATGCTTCGCCAAATCATTCGGATCGACCAAGAAAAGTGCAACGGCTGCGGCCTATGTGTATCCGCCTGCCACGAAGGGGCCATCGGCCTTGTAAACGGCAAAGCTCAGCTTTTAAGGGAAGACTACTGCGACGGCCTGGGGAATTGCCTACCCGCCTGTCCCACCAATGCCATTACCTTTGAACAGCGTGACGCACTCCAATACGACCAGGCTGCAGTAGAGCAAAGCAAACACGTCCAGGGCGGTTGTCCCGGCAGCCGGGCCAAGGCCTTTAAGCGAGAAGCTGCCGAAATCGCCCCTGGGGTTCCTTCTCAGCTAAATCAATGGCCGGTGCAGATTAAGTTAGTACCCGTGAACGCTCCCTACTTTCAAAACGCCGATCTGCTGATCGCCGCCGATTGCACCGCTTTCGCCTATGGGGATTTCCATTTGGGGTTCATGAAAGGCAAGATCACCCTTATCGGCTGCCCTAAACTGGATGAAGGGGATTACGCCGAAAAGCTGACTGCCATTATTCGCGGCAACTCACTTCACTCAATTACCGTGGCCCGAATGGAGGTTCCCTGCTGCGGAGGAATCCAACGGGCTGTGGAAACCGCTATTGAAAACAGCGGCAAAGCCATTCCCCTGGAAGTGGTCACCTTCTCTACGGACGGCAAGATTCTTTCCATCCGCAGGCAATAACCGAAGAAGCACATCACCCTCCGTTTTGCACTAAGCTGGCAGCTTGGTACAAAACGGATTTTTAATGTTATAATACATTTATTCATAAAAACACAAACTGGAACTTACACTTGAAATCTTTTTACCAAAGCGCTACACTATACTTATGATAAAGGCAGGTAAAACATATGGCAAAGGGCAATGGTACCACCACCCACCGGCTCTGGACATCCGTCAGCCGCACCGCCAACGTCCATACGTTCATCAAGCAAAACGAGAATCACTTTATCACGCCTGATCTTGCCGCGCAATTAAACCTGCTGCGCACCGAAAAAAACATGATCAAGGAACATATCATCAACCGGGCGGGCTTGGAAGAAACCTACGGCCACGAAATTTTCCGAGGTAAAAAGCACCCTTCCCGGGAAAAGCTGATCCAATTGGCCTTTGGTTTTCCCTTGACGGTTGAAGAAACCCAGAGAATCTTTCTATGCGCCAACAAGCGCCTGCTTCACCCCCGGATTAAACGCGACGCAGCCATTATCTTCTGTCTTGAAAAAGGAAAAAGCTTTATGGAATTACAAGAGCTGCTGTTTGATTTAAACCTGCCGCTCATAGGGGATGACACTTAGTGACCGAAACCGCGCAAATCTTTTTGGACAACTTCATGTCGGATAATTTCTCGCCCCTTTTTTTGAGCCGCTATGAGCTTGTAGCCTGCTTAGCACAGAAGGAAGGCTGCGAAACTTTTTTGGTTCAAAGCACGAAAACCGGCGAAAAGCTGGTAGCCAAGGTATTCGATCTTAACGCCATTTCCCCCAAGGAAGGGGATATTTTAAAGCCCTTATCCCACCCCGGCATTCCCCGGCTGGTTGACGATATATCCGATCAGGGCCGGCGCTATATTGTGCGCCAATACATCGAAGGGGAAACCCTGGACAACATTCGCAGCCGGGAGCCCTTTACAAAAGAGCGTACCCTTTTCGTAATGGAAAAGCTGTGCGATATTGTAACTTATTTGCATGGACAAAACCCGCCCGTCCTCCACCGAGATATTAAGCATTCCAACGTGCTAATGGACAACGACGGCCAGATATGGCTGATCGATTTTGATATTGCCCGGTATTACAGCCCCTTTAGAACCGACGCGGATACGGCCGTCGCCTGCACACGCCAGTTTGCCGCCCCGGAGCAGTTCGGTTACCGGCAGACCGATGCCCGCTCGGAGGTT
The DNA here is from genome assembly GCA_031556065.1 of Eubacteriales bacterium. Classification (GTDB taxonomy): domain Bacteria; phylum Bacillota; class Clostridia; order Christensenellales; family Aristaeellaceae; genus JAVBTR01. The sequence goes on from JAVBTR010000052.1 coordinate 40,242, forward strand.
TATTCCATGGGGGTTTTGATGCTGTATCTTTTATCTGGCACCACCGACGTGGAAAACATTGCCCTATGGGTGAACGACCCCATCCTTGAAAAAATAATCAAAAAATGTACCCATTTTTCACCGGACAAACGCTACCGTTCCGTTCGCGCCCTTTCCCGGGCACTGAAAAGCGCACCCCGTGCAAAGGTGCGCCGCCATATGGCCATCGCCATTTATGCTTTGCTGTTCCTATTTTGCGGCGTGCTCTTAGGCGCGCATCTGGCCTTTCCCAGGATAGCGCCTATTAAGCTTCTCTTCGGCGGCCGGGTCCGCTTTGAATCGCCCCTTATTGAAAAGGCAATCCGCCAAAGCCTTGACAGGGTTTCCGGGGAGCCCCTTTTCATAGAAGACCTCGAGCCCCTTACAGGCCTTTACCTGGCAGGTACTCGCATCGGCACCGATTTAGGGGATTACCACCAAAACAGCTACACCAACCCCGAGTTTCAACCGGAGTATGGCCTGTTGACTTCCTTAAACGATTTAAAATATTGTATGAACCTGACCTATTTATGCATTTCCGCCCAGCCGTTATTGACGGATATTTCTGCCATCGCCAACATGCCTAAGCTGGTGTTTCTTGAGCTATGCGACAACGCCGCCCTTACGGATATATCCGCCATCAGCGGCCACGAAATGCTCCAAACGCTTAAGCTATGCGATACCGCTATAACCAGTATCGAGCCTCTTCGGAACTTAAACCTGGAAGACCTGCATATCGGTTACAACGATATTGCCGATTTAAGCCCTCTTGAGGGCATGAACACCCTGCGTACCCTTGGCATTCACTGTTTGTGGCATGCGGACACAGCTGTGCTTAAAACCCTTCCAAACCTTCAAACCGTTTTGGGCCCTTAAAAGCAAACAGAAACCACCTTGGAGCAAAGAATTTCATGGTTTAAATGTAAATTCCCCTGGGCTAAAACATCGTACACCAATACCCTGCCGCCTTCCTGCAGGGCCACGTAAAGCTTTTCACCATCCGGTGAAAAAGCGATTTCCCTTGGAACAGAAGGCGGCACCGGGTGATCCTTCCGCCAGGCAATGGCGCCACTATGGTCCAGGCCAAAGAAAATGATCTTGTCGTTAAAACGCAGGGAAACAGCAATGACATTCCCACCTGTATGCAAGCGGATGGCGGAGGCCGCGGCAAAGCCCTCGTAGCCTTGATCCCGCAGCTCATGGATGGAAAGAATTTGGCCGGTTTCAGCGTCCAGCACCATCATTTGGCAGCTTAATTCGCATGCTACATAAAGAAGCTTTTCATTAGAAGATAAAACAGCATGCCTTGGGCCGCTGCCTTTAGGCAGATTAAGCCTGCGTATTTCCTCGGTCATGGATCGTACAATTACTGCATCCTGGCCCAAATCGCAGGCAAAAAAATGATCGCCGCTGCCAAAAAACAACGCAGAATGAGCATGGCCAGGGGCTGTGCCCGGTTTTTCCAGGGGCAAGGTTTCCATTTCATGAAGCATGCCAGTTTCATCCAAGGTGAAGGTTTTGATATTGCCTGTCAGGTAATTAGAAACAACCCCATAGCGGTGAGCGGCCTCATAGGCAATATGGCAAGGGGCCCGGCCACCTGTTGAAATGCGGCTGGTTTCCAAAAGGCCCCCTTCTTCCAATATACGGTAGGCTGCCAGCTCTCCTAGGGCTTGTGTCAATTCCGAAACAGCCAGCAAATACCCATCCCCGGTGTTTAACACCCAGGAGGCGTCTTTTAATTTCGCCTCCTGGGTGATTTGGCCATCCTTTAGGCCATAAATATGATCAGCGTAGGCGCCTAAATAAATGCTATCCATTGGCTTCATCCTTTAAAATATCCATTGCCCACTGGCGGTGCTTTTCGTGCCATTCCTCGTTGGCCCAGGTGCTGGGCGCAAACCATTCCGCATGGGCGGGCAAGGCCAGGCCTCCATCCACCCGGATGACGGTGCCGGTAATATAGCTGCCCTTATCGGTTGCCAACAAGGCCACCACTTCGGCCACATCCTTAGGCGTTCCCATACGCCCTAGAGGAATGGTTTCTTCAATAGGATAAAAAGGCCTGCCGTTGACGATCGCCCCATGCTTGGCTTCCGGGGGAGGCCAGTTTTCCCGTACCCTGGTTGCTCCAGGGGCCACGCAGTTTACCCGAATGCCATAGCGGCTTAGGTCCAGAGCCATGGATTGGGCGGCCCGGTTGATAGCTGCTTTGATGCCGCCATAGAGGAAATCGTCCGGGTGAGGGCTTTCACCTCTTGTGGATGTAATAAAAACAATGCTGCCGTGAATGCCGTCCCGCACCATGAGCCGGGCACACTCACCCGCCGCCAGGCAGTAACCCAGCAAATTGGTTTCCACCAGGCGCATCATTTCTTGCCGGGATGTAGTCAAAACAGAATTTCTGCCATCCCGTCCGGCATTGTTCACCAGCACATCCAAATGGCCCAGCTTTTCATAGGCCGTGCGCACGGTTTTTTCCGGCACGCCCTCTGTTTCAAGAGAGGCCTGAATCACCTCGCAGCGCCTTCCCAGCTTTTCGATGGCTTTTTGGGTCTCCCGGGCACCCTCTTCACAGCCCGCATAGGTAATGGCCAAATCGAATCCCTGCTCCGCCAAAGTGATAGCGATGCCTTGGCCAATCCCCCGGCTGCCGCCCGTTACCAACGCGGTCTTGCCCATAGGTTTATTCCTCCTGTTTTTAATAAGAAACCTTTATTGTCTTAATTTCAAAAGGCTTGAAGGTGAGCCGCGCCTCCTCCAGGGTTTGAAGAGGCTCTTCCAGCATGTTCACTTCCTGGATGGCTGCAACCTTGTGGCCAAAGGTGAACGCGGCACTGGCGTATTGGCCCGCCGCTTCATAAGCGCGCAGAATATACGCGTTTTGCGTATCCTCGCAGGGCTTGATGGTTTCGATTATAATATTGCTTTGATCCACCTTGGCAAAGGAATCGGCGGCCTTATTTCCGCCGGAAACCACTGGCTGATAGTTAAAACCATAAGCCGGCTGAATAACCGATTCCGCGCCAAAGTCTAAGGTATGGGGCAGGATGGCGTAGCGCATGGCGTGATCCCCCTTATCCCCCAATTTATCGGGGAGGATACCGCCCTTGTGCAAAGACAGACGCATGGAGCCTTCTTGGGTGCTCAGGCCATACTTGCAGTCGTTCAGCAGAGCGATGCCGTAGCCTGTTTCGCTCAGATCGGAATACTTATGGTTACAGATTTCGAACCGGGCCTTTTCCAAATCGGTGGAGCGGTGGTTGCTCCGGCGCAGATACCCAAACTGGATTTCATTTCGTACCCCATCGCACACCAGGGCCGTATCGAAGGCCGTCTTTAAGAAGCGGTGCTCCTCCTGCCAATGGATAATGGTATCGAAGGTAACAAGAGGGCTATGGGCAGAAAAAATCATGTCCTGCTCAATGGTGGAAAGGGACGAAATGCGATAGGCGCTTCGAATGCGGCATTCCACCGGGCCTGCAGACACCAGCTCCCGGCTTAAAATCTGGCCCGCGTCCTTAAACTTATCTTCCAAGTCCGAATCCACATCCCAGTTATCCCAGGCGGCAGATACGTCTTCTGCCATTAAGAAGGTATTGAAGGCAAACCCCTCCGGGTGTACCAGCTGGCGGCCATTGCGCCTGTCCACAAAGGAGGCCATAGCGCCGTTTTCACTGAAGGTGATTTGGGCAAAGGGCGTTTCCAAGGTTTGCCCGTCGTATTTAAAGGAACCGGCAGAATCCGAAACAGAACCTGTTTCCCATTCAAGGACCGTTGCCCCAAAGGCAGGCAGCGTCACGCCGTAAACAGCCAGCAGCTTTTCGCCCTTCAAGTTGGTCACCACCTGCTGGGCTGCTACGTTTTTAACCCGCATGCCCTCTCGGCAGGGAAGATAGACTGTTTCCGTCCGCTGGAAGGAAAGGGTGTTATGGATGGTGGTTTGATCCCCTTGGCCCGTGACCAGGTTTTTTACCATAGCATTCGCTTTTTCAATCAGCGCCGTTGTTTCCCCGATGGATTCCCTATGGGCGCGGTTAATGCAGGTGCCGGGCAGAATATCGTGGAACTGGTTGACCAATAGGGTTTCCATCAGCGGATGCACTGCATCACCGCTGGCGGCCTCCTGTTTTTCCACGGCGTCTTTCACCGTAAGGTATTCCAAATTATGAAGGGCAATTTCGCTTTTGCGGTTATTGTGCTTGATCATGTGCTGGTTGGTAAGGGTGCCCCGATGAAGCTCCAGATACATTTCCCCGGCGTAAACCGTGGGCTTACGGATGGTGCTTTCAAGGCGTTGCATAAAGGCGCTGACTGTCATATGTTCCGACTTGGCGACTCCCTCCAAATCCTTTAACCGCCGGGAAAGCTCGACCATTTCGAACTCCGGGCCGCCGCCGCCATCGCCCTTGCCATAGGAGAACAGGCGCAGGTCCGACACAGTCCTTTCCATAATGGTGTCGCCGGATTGGTGCCCATCCACCGCTACATCGTTTAACATATGGGGGTCCGGCCCCTGGTGGGAGCGGTTTAAATGGGTCAGCACCCTGGTACCATCCAGCCCTTGCCAGTAAAAAGAGGTATAAGGGAATTTGTTCGTATCGTTCCAGGACATTTTTGTGGTAAGGAAATACTTCACATCGCAGCCCTTCATAATTTGGGGAATGGCTGCGGAATAGCCGAAGGTATCTGGGAGCCAGAAAGAATCCGCCCGGTAGTTGAAGTGCTCCATGGTATAGCGCTGGCCCCACAGAAACTGCCGCACCATAGCTTCGCCGCCGGTCAGGTTGCAATCGCATTCCACCCACACGCCGCCGTTAGGTTCGTAGCGCCCCGCTGCCACCGCTTCCTTGATCCTTTCAAACAGCTCCGGGTAATGCCGGCGGATCATTTCGCTATGGTAGGCGGAGCTTTGCACAAACAAATATTCCGGGTATTGCTTCATAAGAGATAGCTGGTTGGCATAAGTGCGGGCACATTTATTGATGGTCTCGGCAATGGGCCAAAGCCAGGCCGTATCCATATGGCTATGGCCGATAAGCCCCACCGTAGGCGCAGTGGAACCGTTGTGCTTTTCAAGCTGGGCCTTTAACAGGGGATGGGTTTCCTTAAGCCTTTGAACAAACTCCCCATCTGGGGCATTTTGCTCGTCGTAATATAGCCTTGTATGCACCTGGTAAAGGGTGAACACCACGTCCGCCCGACGGAAGCTTTTTTCGTCCAGGGCTTCGCAGAGCATCAATAAGGTTTTTAAATCCGCCCAGTATTCAAGAACCAAGGCATCCTGGGTACACACATCCACAGGTCCGATATCATATTCAAAGCTTTTATAGGACTCGTTTAAAAAGGGCTGGGTACCGGGCATATCGTGAAAAGCGTAATATTCCAAATCGATTGCATAGGTTTCCCCCGCTTTCGCGAAAAAGGCGAAGGGCTTAGCATAATGATTGCCGTGAGAGCCTACCAATTCCCTATTGGCAAAGTTCCCCACCATGGCCCCGTTGACATACAGAGCGGCTTCATAACCACCGATATGGGGAAAAAGGTAGAGGGACTGCCCATCCAACTCTTTAGGCACGATGTATTCCCCATGAAACCAGCCATAGGCCCATTCCTTGCCCCACTTTAAATTTTCCGGCAAGGCGGAAAAAAGTCTTTTATCCGGTATGGCGTAAAGAGGCTGGTCCACTTGATAAAACTGTACCTTCATTTCATCGTGCTTCTTAAAAATGTCATCGTAGAGCATGCCACAGAGCCGATCAAGTTTGCGCAGAGTCTGTTCCAATGCTTTGGCGGTAATCATAAAGCTTCCCCTTCCGTTTGGGCACCCTTAAAGGAGGGTGCCTGACCTGTTGTTCCACCCACAATCAGTTTCGTGGGAATAACCACCTGTTCTGCCGGGGCAAGAGGCCTGTTGATGCCCGCAAGAAGCATTTGGGCTACCTTGGTGCCCACCGCCGTCATGTCCTGTTCAATGGTGGTAATGCCTTCCGGCAGCATGTGAGCCCATTCCGAATGGTCGAACCCGCAAATGCTTAAATCCCCCGGCACCTTCACCTGCATTTCTCTACAGGCCACCGCCAGTTCGAAAGCCAGCTGGTCATGCTCGCACAGCACTGCCGTCGCACCGCTTGCCTGTAGGTTTTTAACCACCTGATGCATTTGGGTAGGCAGTCCATTAGGCCCGGGGCTTCTTCTGAAGGTTTCTGTCAGGTTAGTCACAATCAAATTCGCATCGGGGCTAATATCTGCTTGACTCAGGCCTAAAACATAGCCGTCCATACGGTCGGCAACCGTTTTGCGGGCTTCGGCTGTTACCCCGGCGATGTATGCGATCCGCCGATGCCCCAGCTTTATGAGATGGGCCATCATTTGAAGGCTGCCTTCAAAGTTAGCGCTGGTCACCGATGAAATATACCGGGCGGGGCTAGGTAAATCGATCAATACCACCGGTTTGCCTTTGAAAGCCAGATGGTTTAGCAGTTCCAAATGTACGTCCGAGCTTTTAGGGTAATAAGCCACCCCCGCTACATCGGAATGGATCAGCTGGTTTAAGAACGTACGGCCACGGTGTTTTTCATCGCCTTCGGTAATGTAGATAGAAGCGGCATAGCCATTCTCCAGCAACACATTATTGGCCGCCTGAAACGCAGCGCTCAGGCCGCTGCGGCTTACATCGAAGGGAAAAATAAACGCAAACAGCTTTGAATTGTTATTGACCTTTTGGGTACGCTGGTAAATATCCCGGGATACGAAGCTGCCAACGCCCCTTTTTCTATATAAGATGCCTTTGTTTTCAAGCTCGGTCATGGCCCGGCGGGCTGTAATGCGGCTGACGCCGTATTGCTCGATCAGCTTATTTTCCGTACAGATGGGCTGGTCGAAGGAAAATTCCCCACGCTCGATAGCGCGAAGAATATCCTCCGTTACGATTTGATAAAGGGTTTTGGGTTTTTCGGTCTGAGGCGTTTGCACCCAGGTCACCGCCTTCTCATATGTTTGTTGGTCACATTATAACAATTAAATGGCCATCCGTCAACTGTTTATTATATCAATAATTTTTCATTTGTTATATCCTCCATCCCAGTGTTTTCCAGGCCATTCAGTGTTTATGCCCATGTCCATTACTGTTTTATGAATGTTTTGCACTAAAAATTGTTTTTGGTGCTTGACATGTCATCAGAGGCGTGATAAGATTGTTATAACAAATTCAAGAGCAGGTGATGCGAATGATAATCAATTCCGCTTCCAAAGCGCCCCAAAAGCGTGTGGAGCACAAGTCCAAGTTCAAGCGAACCTTACTTGGCCTTCGCGCAGGATGGCAGCTGTACCTAATGGCGCTGCCCACCGTGCTTTTGCTATTCGCTTTCAGTTACATGCCCATGTTCGGCACCGTTTTGGCTTTCAAACGCTACAAACCCCTTCAGGGCATATGGGGGAGCCCTTGGATGCAGCCCCTGACCCGTAACTTCCAGGTGCTTTTCCGCAACAGCCCCGCCGCCATTAATGCCATTAAGAACACGCTGCTTCTAAACTTTCTCTTCATTGTGGTAGGCACCCTGTTCTCTATCGCCCTGGCCTTGGCTTTTAACGAAATCCGCCATAAGACATACAAGAAAATTACCCAATCGTTAAGCTTCCTCCCCTATTTTATCTCCACCGTGGTTTTAGGCATCTTTGCATCGGGGCTTTTAAACTACGAAAACGGCTCCATCAACAGTATGCTGGCCGCCTTTGGGTTTGCCCGGGTTCCCTTCTACACCCTACCCAACCTTTGGCCTACAATCCTATTAATCGTAGTGATTTGGAAAGGCGCCGGCTATAATTCCGTGGTTTATCTGGCCACCATCGCCGGTATTGACGCAGAGCTTTACGAAGCCGCCAAGATCGATGGTGCTTCCCGGTGGGATGAAATGCGCTATATCTCTATGCCCATGCTCAAGCCCACCATTATTGTTCTGACGCTTTTATCCATTGGCCGCATTATGAACGCGGACTTTGGCCTGTTCTATAACGTAACCCAGGATATGCCCTCCCTTTACCCCACCACCGACGTAATCGATACCTTCATTTTCAGGGCTCTTCGCAAAACGGGCGACGTAGGCATTTCCAGCGCCACAGCGCTTTTCCAATCCCTGGTATCCTTCGTGATGGTGCTGTTAAGCAACTTCATTGCCCGCAGGATCGACGAGACCGCAGCGCTGTTCTAAATCGCCCAGAAAGGAGACGCCAAAATGAACGCAGCCCTTACGCACGAAAAAAAACACAACCCCTTCTCCATTGGCCTACTGTTCATCTATCTGTTTGTAGGGCTTTTCGCAGCCATGTGCTTATACCCGTTTTTGCTGGTGATCTCCGGTTCCTTCACCAGTAAAAGCGAAGCCACCCTCCACGGCTTTTCCCTATTCCCCCGCTCCTTCACCTTTGCCGCTTACGAAGCCTTATTTGTAAACATGCGAGCCATTGTTAACGGCTACAAGGTTACCCTGTTTGTTACCATCGTAGGTACTTGTCTATCCCTTCTAACCAACTCCATGATGGGCTTTGTGCTTTCCCGCAAGCAGCTGTTGTTTAGAAAAGGCTTGAACTTCTACGTGCTTTTCACAATGCTTTTCGGCGGCGGCATGGTGTCTTGGTATATTATCTGCGGTAAGCTGGGCATGCGGGATAATATCTGGGCTCTGATCCTTCCCATGATGGCCGGGCCCTGGTACATCTTCCTTTTCCGCAATTACTTCTTCTCCGTTCCCGACGCCCTTTACGAATCCGCCAAGATCGACGGTGCAGGGGATATCCGCATTTTCTTTCAAATTTATATCCGCCTGGCCGCCCCTGTGCTGGCCACCGTCACCCTCTTTACCGCCCTTGGCTATTGGAACGACTGGTGGCTGGGCATGATGCTGGTGGAAAAGGATACCCTGCAGCCTCTGCAAATGCTCCTTCGCACCATTATCTCCAACCTTCAGTTCCTCCAGACCATGGAATCCTCCGCTCAAGTACAGATGCTTATGGCTTCTATCCCTTCCGATAGCGTCCGCATGGCGCTGGTGATTATCACCACCGGTCCTATCCTGCTTCTGTACCCCTTTGTGCAGCGCTATTTCGTTAAAGGCATTATGGTAGGCGCCGTCAAAGGCTAAACACGTTTTAAACGGCACAGCCGTTTGAGTAAATTGGTATATTAAAAAGGAGGTTTACCCTGTGAAAAAACTCTTAGCCCTGGTCCTGGCCGCGATGATGATTCTATCGCTGGTCCCCCTCGCTTCCGCTGAAGAACTCCCCCATGTGACGCTGAAGTTCATCTTCTTCGCCGACAAAAAAGCCGATACCGATAAGGTGTGGGCCGCCATCGCCGAAAAGTACAAGGATGTGCTGAACTGCGATTTCGACGTTCAATTTATCCCCGCCGACGATTACAAGCAAAAGCTCCTGCTGAAAGCTGGCGCCGGTGACCGCTGGGACATGAACTTCGACGGCAACTGGCTGGGCTATTTCCAGATGATCGCCATGGACGCTTACATGGATTTAACCGAGCTCCTTCCCAAATACGCTCCCGATCTCTACGCCGCTTATCAGGACGCGAACGTTCTGGGCGCCGCCACCTACAACGGCCAAATCGTGGCCCTGCCCTGGACCATGATGATGAACAACCGCACCACCTTCCAGTGGCGCGGCGACCTGGCTGAAAAAGCTGGTATCGTCATCGACAAGGACAGCATCAAGACCATGGAAGATGTGCTTCCGATCCTCGAACAGCTAAAGGCTGCCTACCCCGACCGTTACACCATCGAAGCTTCCTCCTTGGATGCGCTGAAGGTGAAGTATAACTTAGTTGACCTAGGCAATGGCATGGTGATCGATCTGACCGATGCCGAGGCTAAAATTCAGGCCATTGAAACCACCGACGCTTACCGCGAATTTGCCGTTTACGCCGAAGACCTGCAAGCCAAAGACCTGATCTGGAAAGACGTTTTGAACGACAAGACTGACCATAACGCCCTGATCAACGAAGGCAAGCTGATCTCCAAATGGGGCACCTATGAATTTGCCCGTTCTGGCCGCGCTTGGGTGGAAGATGACGCCCGCTGGGACTATGTGTTCCTGTATCCGGAAGGCAAGTCTGCCAACCGTACCCCCTTGGCCAATGTTGCCGCTATCTCCGCTACCAGCGAAAACCCCGAACGGACCCTCATGTTCATGAACCTCCTCCAGACGGATCAAGCGCTTTACGACATGATGCATTATGGTATTCTGGGCGAAACCTACGAAATCAACGCCGATGGCGCTGTTGTTTATCCGGATGGCATGTCCACCGCCAACTCCTCCTTCATGGGATGGCAGGGCCGCTGGGCATACTGGAAGCCTCAATTCATGCGTCCCGACGACGAGTTCGCTAAGGATTTCTGGAAAGAAGAAGCGCAAAACGCTATGTCTAACCCCAACAACGTAGCTTCCCCCTATGATGCGTTCGTCTTCAACAGCGAAAACGTGAACATCGAAGTCGCTCAGCGGGACCAGGTGCACACCGACGCCAACAAGCTCATCGAAGTGGGCCTGGCGGGAGATGCCAACGCCGCTGTGGATAAGCTCATCGCCGATCAGGCTTTCAACGCCGAAATCATTCTGAAGGAAGCCCAGTCTCAGCTGGATGCGTTCCTTGGGAAGTAAGATTACACTTGCACAATTGCGAGAAGGAGGGTATTCTTTTTAAAAAAGAATACCCTCCTTCTCGCGCCCTCGCCCCTAAGAAAACCATATTGGAGGACTTACTATGCTGCCTTACCAGGACAAAACGATGCCTATTGAAGAACGGATCGACGATTTGCTTGGCCGAATGAACCTTGAAGAGAAGGTTGCCCAAACGGATATGATCCGGGGCGTGGAGCTTTCTACCATTCCCCATCCTGCCCATTTTTGCGCTGTGGACGCCACAAGCGATTTTAAGTGGGACGAGGTAGAAAAGGCCTTTGGGCAGCGGGGTATTGGCTTCGTGCACGATGTGTACTCAGAACCTGCCGTGCTCAATAAAATACAGAAGTATTTTGTGGAAAACACGCGTCTTGGCATCCCTTGCTTGTTTACAGGGGAAGCCCTTCACGGGCTTTCATGGCCGGGAGCCTGTGTGTTTCCCATGCCGCTGAATTTGGGAGCCTCCTTTAACAGGCAACTGGCTTTCGATGTGGGCCATGCCATTGCTTCGGAAACCCGTTCCCTTGGAATCCACGAGATTCTGGCGCCTAACCTGGACGTGGCAAGGGAGCTGCGTTGGGGCCGGGTGGAAGAAACCTTTGGGGAGGACACCTACCTTTCCAGCGAATTAGGCTATCAGCTTATTTCCGGCGAGCAGGGAAAAAGCCTGAACCGGAACGATACCGTGGCGGCGGAGCCGAAGCATTTTGTGGCACACGGTTTTGCCGAGGGCGGACTTAACTGCGCCAGCGCACGGGCCGGCCAACGGGAAGTGGAGAGCTGCTATATGCCCGTGTTCGAGGCAGGCATCAAAAAAGCCGGGGCGTATAACGCCATGGCCTGCTATAACAATATCGACGGGGAAGCTGTGGCCTGCTCTCCCTACTACCTTACCAAGGTGCTAAAGGGTCGATTAGGGTTGCGAGGCTATATCCGTTCAGACTTTGGCGCAGTGCGCCGCTTGCAAGAACTGCACCATCTGACGGTTTCCCCGGAGGAATCCATAGAACGGGCCTTTAACGCAGGGCTGGATGTCACCGGGTTCGATTTTTCCAATGAGGTTTGGCAAAACGGCCTTAAAACCTTGGTAGAAGCAGGCCGGGTACCCATGAGCCGGTTAGACGACGCTGTGAGCCGGATATTAAGGGTTAAATTCTTGCTTGGTCTATTCGAGCACCCATACACCGATGAAGAGCGGTTCCGTCAGGTGGTGCGCTGCGAAGACCATCGCCAATTGAGCTTACAGGCAGCCCGGGAATCCTGTGTGCTGCTGCAAAACCGCAACAGTGTTTTACCCCTAAGCGCTTCCATCCGTTCCATCGCCTTGATCGGGCCCGGTGCCGCCACCCAGAGCGTGGGCAGCTATGCCTCGGTACCCTATGGCTACGAAGTGCCCTCGCTGCTGGAAAAGCTCATGGAATTAAAACCAGACTTGACCATTTACCACGAACAGGGCTGCGGCATTTCCGAACCCCTTGAAAACGAGGAAGCCGCCATGGAACGGGCTATCTCTGCCGCAAAAAAGGCAGACCTGACCATTTTGGTGATGGCAGACGACAAGAAAACCTCCGGTGAAGGCATGGATCGGGCTTCCATGACGCTATATGGCCGCCAGCATGAGCTGACCCAACGCATCGCCACCCTTGGCAAGCCCTCGGTGCTGGTATTGCAGATCGGCAAACCGGCGGATATTTCTGCATTTACAGAAACCATCGATGCTATTTTATTTCCCTCCTTCGGGGGGGAGCTAGGGGCCCAGGCCATTGCAGAAGTATTGCTGGGCCTTGTAAATCCCTCCGGCAAGCTGCCCATTTCCTTCCCCAGAAGCGTCGGCCATCTGCCCTGCTATTATTCCATGCTGCCAGGCACCAGCGCCGAAAGCTATCTAGAGGGGGCTTACGATGCCCTATTCCCCTTCGGCCACGGTCTAAGCTACACCAACTTCGCTTATGACAGCCTTTCCGTCCAGCAAGACAGCATCAACGTCCGAGTCAGCGTCGATGTGCTAAACATTGGCTGCTACACTGGGGACGAGATCGTGCAGCTATACATCAACGACGTTTCTTCCTCCATAGTCACGCCCCTTAAGCTTTTAAAAGGCTTCGAACGTGTCACCCTGGAACCGGGCCAACGCAAAACAGTGTCTTTCTTACTGGATGAAACTGCCTTCCAGCTTCTGAACCGCCATATGGAATGGGTAGTGGAACCCGGTACCTTCGAAATCCTAATCGGCTCGTCCTCCAAAGACATTAAGGCACAAAAAAATATAGTTTTCCCATAATGAAGTTTTAAAAGGAAAAGCGGGGCCGTGGCAGTAAGAATTAAGGAAACGCAAGGGGCTTTGATTCGCAACCACAATCGTCGCGTTGCTATGCACCGCTCGTTTCGGTTGATTCGTTCAGCTCGCTTATTGCGTCCACCGGACGCGCTCGCTTCACTCACCCTTGACCCCACAAAGGGATACATCCCTTTGATCCCATAATGGGACTTTTAAGGGATGAAATGCCTTAAACCGGGTCTGGGACAGCGTCCCAGCGTTTTCCTTACCGCGGCAGCCCCAATATATATTGTTATGGCCTATTCAGCGTTCCGTCTGGTCTTCTTGCATTGGTCCATTTAGGCAGCTCGTCGCTGCAGGGGAACTTTTTCGCCAGTTCTTCGTCGATGTCAATGCCCAGGCCAGGCTTGGCGTTGGGGTAGACATAGCCGCCGCGAAGCTCCGGGCTGCCAGGGAAAACGTCCAGGCTGGCTTGGTTGAAGCCGGACCACTCTTGAATACCAAAGTTCCAGGAGGAAACGTCCAGATGGATGTTAGCAGCGTGGCCTACGGGAGAGACATCCCCAGGCCCATGCCAGGCGGTACGCACAGAAAAGGCTTCGCAAAGGGAGGCCAGCTTGCGGGCCGGGGTGATACCGCCCATCTGGCTGATGTGCACGCGAATGTAATCGATGAGCTTACGGGATATCAGGGGTGTCCATTCACGTGGGTGAGTAAAGAGCTCACCCATGGCAATGGGGGTATGAGTCTGCTGGCGCATGATTTCGAACCACTCAATCTGTTCCGGGGCCAGGCCGTCTTCGTAGAAAAAGAGGCGGTGGGGCTCCAGCTCTTTGGCCAGGCGGACAGATTCGATAGGATCGATATGCTCATGAACGTCGTGGCAAAATTCCACACCAAAACCGAAGCGGGCGCGCATGGCGTCGAAAAGCTCCACAACGGATAGTTGGTATTGGAGGGGATCGTAGTAGGCCCCATCGCAGGCCCCATCTGGCCTGGTGGCGGAAAGCTGGGCACCGTGGGAATTGCCGCCGTAGCCGCCGTGCTGAAGGCGAATAACCTGAATACCCTGTTCCATAAACGCCTGAACCCGGTCACCAATTTCAGCAAGGTTGCGCCCGTCGGCATGGCGGTACACACGGGCAGCTTCCCGGGCCTTGCCACCAAACAGATCGTACAGCGGCATGTTGGCCAGCTTTCCTTTTATATCCCACAAAGCCATGTCCACGCCAGAAAGAGCCGCGTTTTGAATGGGCCCGTTGCGCCAGTAAGAGCTAACCATGGTCATCTGCCAGATGTCTTCGATGCGGGCTACGTCTTTGCCGATTAGCAAAGGCTTCAGGGTATTTTCAATTTCAAAGGCCACTGTGCGAAAGCGCTGGGTAAAAGTGGCGCAGCCCAGGCCATAGAGGCCTGGCTCACTGGTTTCCACTTTGACGATGACCAAGGGAATATTCATCGGTGCAGTGCAAATGGCTCGAATATCGACGATTGTTATACTCATAATGCAAAAATCCCCCTTTATGGCATTGTTTGTTATAACAAAGTATACCATACAAAGGGGATTTTGAAAAGGGCTTTCAAGGCTTTAGGGCTTGCCGGAACTGGGTTTCGTAAAGTTCTTTGTAAACGCCTTCTTTTTGAAGAAGCTGGCCGTGCGTGCCCCGTTCTATAATCCGTCCTTTTTCCATGACCAGAATTTCATCCGCTGCCATGATGGTAGATAAGCGGTGGGCAATTAAGATACTAGTACGGCTTTCGATAAGGGGATTAATGGCTCCCTGTATCAAATCTTCGGAAATAGAATCCAGTGAAGATGTGGCTTCGTCAAAAATAAGGATGGCTGGGTCTTTTAAGATGACCCGGGCAATGGAAATGCGCTGTTTTTCGCCGCCGGAGAGCTTCAAGCCCCGGTTCCCCACGACAGTATTATAGCCCTCGGGTTGGGCGGCGATAAATGCATGAATATTGGCCTTTTTGCAGGCATCCTCCAATTGCTGCCGGGTTGCGTCGGGCTTGGCGTAGCAAAGGTTCTCCCGTATGGTGCCGTTGAACAGATAGGTATCTTGGGTCACCATGCCCACAGCCTGACGCAGGGCGTGAAGATCGATGTCCTTCACATCGATGCCGTCTAAGCATACTTGGCCGCCCGTAACGTCATAGAGCCTGGGAATCAGTCCAATAAGGGAGCTCTTCCCTGCCCCAGAAGGGCCTACAATGGCCACACAGCGGCCCTTAGGCAATTCAAAATCGATATCCCTTAAAATAGGCTGCTCTGCATTGTAGGTGAACTGCACATGTTTGAAAGCCAGCTCTCCTTGAATCTTTTGGGGGATAATGGCATCCTCTTTGCTTGCGATCTCCGGCTTCATGTCGAAGTAAGCAAAAATACGGGTGAACAATGCCATGGAGCGCACCACATCCACCTGGATGGTTAAAAGGGCGTTCACAGGCCGGTACATCTGGGCCAAGAGGGCTACCAGAACAGTGATATCACCTACAGTCAGCGACCCGCCCCCAAGGATCAGCAGGTATCCACCCACCAAATAGATCAGCATAGGGCCGATGGTGGTAACGGTGCTCATTGTCATACGAAACCAGCGGCCAGCCATGCTTTCCTTCACGTTAAGCTTGGTCATGGTTTCGTTTTGCTCCCGGTAAGCTTCATATTCCTTTTCTTCGTTGGTAAAAAGCTTTACCAATTGCTGGCCGCTGACACTAAGGGTTTCATTTAAAATACCGTTGATTCGATCATTGCACTTTTGGGCTTGTATGGTCAGGTTCCAGCGGGTCTTGCCCACCCGCTGGGTAGGAATGGCAAAGAGGGGCACCACGACCATGCCCAGCAGCGCCAGCACCCAGTTCTTTTGAAACATGGCTACAAGGGCCACTATCAGTGTAATGGCATTTGAAAGAATGCTGGTCAGCGTACCCGAGATAACCGATTGCACACCGGAAATATCACTGGTCATCCTGGTAATCACATCGCCCTGATTGTTGCCGGTGTAAAAGCGGTGGGATAATTGAAGGAGCTTGCGAAACATGGTATTGCGCATATCATAGGTAATATGCTGGGCCACCCAGGTGTTGATATAGCTTTCAATGACACCAATGAGATTGGCCAAAAGGGTTACGAGGAAAGATAAGGCCACCAGCTTTACAAGCAACGTAAAATCCCGGCCAATAAGACCCTTATCAATTATCTGGCCGGTTAAAACCGATGGCAGTACGCCCAGTATGGATGATATGGCGATGGTGAACAACACCAAAAGCATTTGGAACTTGTAAGGTGCAAGGTAACTGAAGATGCGTTTAACAAGCGGCCAGGTGATCTTCGGCGCGTTTCGTTTTTCGTCTTCCGAGAGGAATTTAGCGCCCCTTCCTCCCGGGCCCCAAAGGGGCGGGGTCATAGGCAACCTCCATGATGATGAGGGCCGCCGTGACCATGTCTGCCTTCGGGCTTGGGAAACTTCTGCTGCCAATCGGCGCTAAGTTTTTTCAGTAGGCTTAGCAAAGATTCCTTTTCCTCCGGCGTTAAGGCCTGGAACAGGGTTTGCTGCATTTCCCGGCGGTTAGAAAGGGCTTCATTGGCGCATATGATGCCTTGCGTAGTCAGAGCGATATCCACATTGCGCTTGTCCTGCTCATTGGGCTTTCTTTCAATGTGGCCGCTCGCTTCCAGCTTGGCCAGCACCTCGCTCAAAGAGCCTGGCTGAATACCCAACATTTGTTGCAATTCCCGCTGGGACATGTTTTCATGGTGGGATAGCAGCGCCAGAATTCGGCCCTGGCCGCCCCTCAAATCGGCGCTGTGCTGCATCACATGGGACAGCCCCCGCAAATGGTGAAACAGCTTTTCTTCCACTGTCATGTTATGATTAAATTTCTTTTCCATATTGTTTCCTCCATCACATTTGTTAGGTACCTTGCCATAATCATAACACGCCACGGAACCATTGTCAAGGTGCCTAATAATATTCTTTGAGCAGATGACACTCGCCAACCTATTTGATCGAAGGAGCCTAATGAATGGAGTAATAGATAAATTGGGGTGAGAAAGCCTTTATCACTAACCCAGATGATATAAAAGAGCAATTTATAGAATACTTGGATAAAATCAAAAAGAAATATGAAGGGTAACAATAAAATGCGTCAGCAGGAGGGCTAAAGCATTTCTTGTAAACGAAAGGGAGTTGACCACCTAATTTGCTACACCTATAATCGAATTAAGGATTCACAGTTTGGATTCACAGTTTGAAATATTGGGGTGGAGGAAGGGGGATGGATTTTCACAGCAAATTCACAGTCTGCAATAAAAAAGAGCAACCCTTGCGAGTTGCTCAAATGGCTATTTAGCTAATTAAAAGTACCTCTTCAGCAGCCCCTCAAAGGCCTTGCCGTGCCGTGCCTCGTCCTTGCACATTTCGTGGACAGTGTCGTGAACGGCATCATAGCCTAGCTCTTTGGCCAGGGTGGCCAGCTTTTTCTTGCCATCGGTGGCGCCATATTCGGCGTCTACGCGAAGGGACAGGTTCTTCTTGGTGTCGGGGAAAACCACTTCGCCTAGGAGTTCCGCAAACTTGGCAGCGTGCTCTGCTTCTTCAAAGGCAATGCGTTTGTAAGCTTCGGCCACTTCAGGGAAGCCTTCCCGATCAGCCTGGCGGCTCATAGCCAGATACATGCCCACCTCGGTGCATTCGCCAACGAAATTTGCCCGCAGGTCTTCTACAACCCGTTCATCCAAGCCCTGGGCAACACCAATGCGGTGTTCGTCGGCCCAAACCCGCTCGTCGGACATTTTTTCGAACTTTTCTTTAGGCGCACGGCAGACCGGGCACTTTTCGGGGGCCTCAGGGCCTTCATGTACGTAACCACAAACTTTGCATACCCACTTCATATCAATATACCTCCATGATTATTCTTATGTTTAGTGACAAGTAATATATACCCGGCAAAAACGGGGGTGAAACATTATTTAGAAAAAGATTCTTTAACGGCCTGAGCCATTTCGGCTTTCTGGCAGTTCAAGTTATGCTTAATGGCCAGAGTTTCCAGCTCCAGCACTTGCTTGGGGATGGTGAGGCCCGTTAGTTCCATAAGCCGCTTTGCAGAATCCGGCTGATTGGAATCCGGCTCCAGGGCGTTTAGCACATCCTCAGAAAATTTATAGGGACTGGCAGTAGCGACAATGACCGCCAGGGTGTTATCGCCAGTAAGCTCGCGGTAGCGGTCCAACACGTGGCTGGCCACTGCGGTGTGGGTATCCAGCAGGTAATGACAGCGTTCAAAGATTTTTTTGATCTGATCCGCCGTTTCCCTGTCATTGGCAAAGCCGCCCACGAACGCGCCCTGGATCTTTTCCAGCCGCTGTTCACCAATGGAATAGCTGCCGGAATTTTTAAGCAAGTCCATCCACACAGAAACCAACTCCCCATCCCTGTTGCAAAGCTCGAACAAGAGCCGTTCCAGGTTGGAAGAAACCAGAATATCCATGGAAGGGGACGTGGTTTTCATGAAAGCGCGATGAGTGGAATAGATGCCGGAACTCAAAAAATCGGTCAGAACATTGTTGTGGTTGGAGGCGCAAATCAACTTTCCAATAGGCAGACCCATTTCTTTGGCATAGTAGGCCGCCAGAATATTACCAAAATTGCCAGTAGGAACCACAAAATTCACCTTATCCCCAAGAGCGATACGGTGGTCTTTGAGCAAATCGGCATAGGCGGAGAAATAGTATACGATCTGGGGCACTAGGCGGCCAAAGTTAATGGAGTTGGCCGAAGACAGAAGCTTGCCCATATCGTTCATTTCCGCCCGGAACGAGCCTGAGGAGAACAAAGCCTTCACACCGGTTTGCGCGTCGTCGAAATTACCTTCCACGCTGATTACATGGGTATTACCGCCGTCAGTGGTGGTCATTTGCAATTGCTGTACCCGGCTGACCCCATCCTTGGGGTAAAAGACAGTGCAAGAGGTGCCCGGTACGTTTTTAAAGCCTTCCAGGGCCGCCTTGCCCGTATCTCCGCTAGTGGCAACCAGAATGGCGATTTCGCGGTTCTCCGCGTTTTTTCTGGCGGAAAGGGTCGTCAGGTGAGGCAAAAGCTGCAGCGCCATGTCCTTAAAAGCCAGGGTAGGGCCATGGAACAGTTCCAACACGGCGGTTTTTCCATCCAGGTTTTTAAGGGGCGCAATGGCGGCATCGTCGAACTTGCCCTGACCATAGGCCAAATGAACCGCGTTTTCAATTTCCTGCAAAGAAAAATCTTCTAAATAATATTTAAGGATGGAAACCGCCCGTTTTTCATAATCCATACCTACCATTTCCACTATGTTTTCATAGGAAATCTTGGGAAACATGGCTGGAACATAGAGGCCGCCATTTTCTGCCAGGCCGTACAAAATCGCCTGGGACGCTGTGACGCAAGCGCCGCCGCGAGTTGAAAAAAAGGACATAGTGTTTCCTCCCATACTGTTAGTATTAAAATGGCGGCGGTTTGCGCCGCCGCCATTTTAGTTAAATATCTGCTTTCACCCAGAACTGTCCAAAAGGGCCAGAGTAGGTGAAGGGAGCCGCTTAAATGATGTAGGCTTTTACGAATTCGGGAAGCACTTCGGGATCTTCGCTTACAGAAATAACGAAATCCACATTGTGCTTTACGCACAGGGCGTTTAATTTATCGAAGAACCATTGGGTGTCGTTCAGGTCGATCTTGACCAATTTCTTGAACGCGTCAATGAAGATCAGGCCCACATCGAAGTTCTGCGCCAGCATGCCGCTGATGAAGCCCAGAAACATTTCAGCGCTGAGAATACCATATTCCCCGGCGTTGATGAAACGCACCTGGGAGTTGATATCGAACATGTAGCGGTTATCGTCGTCAATGAAGAGCACGTCTGCCTTAGCATCCTTAATGGAATTGTTTGTCATATCGATAAGCCGCTTGGTCTTGCCTGAACCTTTTTTTCCTGCGATGATTTGAATCATGGGAACCGCCTCCTTGGAGTTTATTTCTCTATGGATATTATAACCCAATTAAAAAAAAATCGCAAGTACTATTCAAAAATCCGAAAGAATGTGATATAATAATTATTTAACGATATTTTAGAGGTGATTTGATGGGTTGCCGACAATGTCCCAGGGCATGCAATGTGGACCGGGAAACCGCTTTAGGTGCCTGCGGCATGGGAAACCAGATGGTCGTCGCCCGCATTGCGCCTCACTTTTTCGAAGAGCCTTGCATTTCGGGCAGTCTGGGTAGCGGTACGGTTTTTCTAAGCGGCTGCTGTTTAAAATGCGCCTATTGTCAGAATGGGGATATCAGCCACCGCCGGGAAGGACGCCCTTTCACTCCGGGGGAGTTGGCGGATAAACTGCAGGCCTTAGTGGAAAAAGGGGTGCACAACATCAACTTTGTAACCCCTACACACTTTACAAGCCAAATCCTTGAAACCCTTCATATTTACAAGCCGCCTGTGCCCATTGTTTGGAACTGTTCCGGCTACGAAGCCATGGAAACCTTACGAAAATTGGATGGGGTGGTGAATATCTACCTGCCCGATCTCAAGCATTTTTCAAGCAAAACCAGCAGCCTGATCTGTAAAGCTCCGGACTATTTTGAAGTAGCCAGCGCTGCCCTTAAAGAAATGTGCCGCCAGACAAGCAGCCCGGTTTACAATGATAAGGGCATTATGCAAAAGGGCACTTTGGTGCGGCATTTAATCCTACCAGGCTTAACCTCCGAAAGCATCGCCTTGCTTGATTGGTTCAAGGAAAACCTTCCCCACGGCACCCCGCTTAGCCTCATGCGCCAATATACTCCCGGGAACAATGTAGCCATCACAGGGCTAGATAGAAAAATTACCGATCGGGAATATGAACGGGTTCTAGATCACATGCTGATGCTGGACCTAAACGGCTTCACCCAAGAAAAAGAATCGGCGGATGCTTCTTACACACCCGCTTTTAATACGGATAATGGGTTTTAACACATAAGGGCACCGTGCCACGCACCACGCACCCAAGGCTGTTAAAGGGGTCAGATGTGAGCAAAGCCCGGCAACTGTCTGTAGGAGGCGTACACAGTTCGTACGCCTCCTAAGCAGTTGCCGGGCTGTACTCGCAGATGGGCCCTTTTCATCGGCCGCTCTCTTTTTGGGCTAGGTCGTTGGTGTTGATTGTGCCCCTGTATACAAAGAAACGGCAATATAAAAATTCCAATATAAAATTTAATACCATGATGCCCAGCAATACCAGGGTGCTGTTCCAGCCATAATCCTTTGTGAGTACCTTATCCAAATAGGTGGTGACAGGGGTGAACACCGCATAAAACAGCGCCACCTTCGCCATGGCTACAGGCACATTGTTGGCAGATTTAAAGGTGTAGCGGCGGTTTACTGTAAAATTAAACAACACCGACAGCACCAACCCAATCAGGTACGCAATATGGGCATCCATTTTAAATACCATTTCCAGCAAAGTGGTGGAGACCAATTGAATCACACCTGCGCCAAGAGAGAACATCAAAAATTTGGCGCTTTGGACCATGTTTTCTTTTTGGGATAGCTTTTGCATTTTTGAAACCTCCTCCTTTCTTCGATATAATACATGTCTTCTTTGGGGAGGGCACGGGAACCGGAGGCTTCGCCCCATCCAAAGGGGCAAAGCACCCTTTTGCCTAAGGGCAAAGCGGTTCCCGCAAACATCAGCCTCTCCTAACCGGTATACTGTTTTGATTTAAATATTCCTTCAAATCCCTGATCTTAAGCCTTTCAAAATGAAACAGGCTGGCCGCCAGGGCCGCGTCAGCTCCGCCTACAGTCAGTACATCTAAAAAGTGCGACTGGTTCCCTGCGCCGCCGGAAGCGATCACCGGCACGTTCACCGCTTTGGCGATCTGGCTGGTTGCGTCTAAATCGTAGCCCTGGCCCACGCCGTCGCAATCCATTACTGTTAAAAGGATTTCCCCGGCGCCCCGCCGGACCCCTTCCACGGCCCATTCTACCGCATCCAGCCCGGTATTCACCCGGCCGCCATTTAAATATACATCATAGCCCCGTCCGGAACGCTTCTTTATATCCATAGCCAGGACGATGCACTGGCTACCAAAGCGCATGGCAGCCTCCTGGATAAAATCCGGGTTGCGCACCGCCGGGCTGTTAACGGACACCTTGTCCGCCCCCAAGCGAAGCAAGCCTTTGATTTTCTCCAGGCTGGCGATGCCGCCGCCCACCGTAAAGGGAATAAACAACTGCTCGGCCACCCGGCTGACAATGTCCTCCATGGTGCCCCTGTTTTCATGGGAGGCGTTAATATCCAGCAAAACCAGCTCATCCGCGCCCTTTTCGTTGTAGGCAATGGCGCACTGAACCGGATCCCCCGCATCGATGATGTTTACAAAGTTCACGCCCTTGACCACCCGGCCATCCCGAATATCCAGGCAGGGAATAATGCGTTTATTCAGCAGGGGTTTCACCCCCTCTATAATTAGCAAAGCCCTTTAGCATTTTGAGCCCCGCATCCCCGCTCTTTTCCGGGTGAAACTGAGTGGCCATCAGGTTACCCTTTCGCACCACGGCGGTAAAGGGCACGCCATAATCGCAAACAGCGGCAGTAAAATCGTGTGAAATATCCAGCATGGCAAAGGAATGTACAAAGTATACCGTGGGATTCTCGCCCTTTGAGAATAGCGGGCAATCCCTTGTCTGCAAATCGTTCCAGCCCATGTGGGGAATTTTTAATCCCCGATCCGGCAGCCTTTTCACCGTACCAGGCAGCAAGCCCAAGCCCTTATGATAGCCACCCTCGTCGCTTCCTTCAAAAAGCAGCTGCATCCCCAGACAAATGCCCAGCAAGGGCGTGCCTTTTTCCGCCGCTTCCTTTACCGCTTCCCCCAGACCCGTTTCATTCAGCCGTGCCATGGCCTGTTCAAAAGCGCCGACCCCAGGCAAGACCAGCCGTTCAGCTTTTAAAACAGCCACCGGATCATCGCTGATAGCGGCCTTAAACCCCAGAAACTGGAAAGCCTTTTCCACGCTTCGCAAGTTTCCCATGCCATAATCCACAATGGTGATCATTTCAGCTTATCCCCCATAAAGGCGATGAAGTTGCCGCCCAAAATGGCTTCCTGTTCATCCTGCGTAAGCGGCAGCGCCATAAACCGTTCCAACTCCTCTACCGGGTTCCACATAGGATAATCGGCACCGAAAAAGGCCCTGTCCGCTCCGTAAGCGTGGATGATCTCCGCCGCCTTATGGGGCTCCAGCGCGTACAGGCTGGACGATGTATCGATCCACACATTATCCCGGCCGGCCAATACCTTATACGCTTCCTCCCAAACAGACCACCCCCCCAGGTGAGCGCAGATGGCCTTCAAGCCCGGCACCCTATCCAGAGCTCTGGCCATTCTTTCCGGCTGGCTGTAAGGGTATCTTTTGTCCCCCGTGTGCACAAGCAGCGGCAAATCCCGTTCCGCCATTAATTTAAACAGCCGAACGCAATTCTCGTCATCCAAGCAAAAATGCTGAAAATCTGGGTGCAGCTTAATGCCATAAAGCCCCAAGGCCACCACCCGATCCAGCTCCTTTTCCATTTCCGGGTGATCAGCATGCATAGCCCCAAAGCCGATAAGCTTATCAGGGTGAGCGTCCACCGAGCGCTTGATAAAATCGTTAATAGAGGCCACCCGTTCCCAGGTTACCGCCACAGAATGTACCAAATGCCGTTCTATGCCCGCCTGTTCCCCAAGCTTTAAAAGCCCATCCACCGTGCCGGGACAATCCATGGGAATTTCATAAAAATCCCCAATAGACTGTGCAGCCTTCAGAGCTATGGCATCGGGGTAAATATGGGCGTGGGTATCGAAAATACGCATTTGTATATCAGTCCTTTGCTTGCGAGATTATTTTTTCAGGCGTTCCATGGCACGCAGGGTGTTTTCTCTTGTGTTAAAAGCGGTAAGCCTAAAGTAGCCTTCCCCACTGGGGCCAAAGCCCGCGCCGGGGGTGCCTACGATATGATAATCCCGAAGGAGACGATCGAAAAACGCCCAAGAGCCTTCATTTCCCGGTACCTTTAGCCAGATGTAGGGCGCGTCCACCCCACCAAAGACGGTGTAGCCCGCTTTTTCCAAGGACTCCTTAATGATCTTGGCGTTTTCCATGTAATAGGCCACTGTTTCCTTGGTTTGCTCCTGGCCTTCCTTTGAATAGACTGCGGCAGCGGCCCGCTGCACAGGGTAGCTGACGCCGTTGAACTTGGTAGCCATCCGGCGTTTCCAAAGACTGTTCATTTCCACCTTTTCACCGCCATGGCCTATGCCCATCACTTCGTGAGGCACCACCGTATAGGCACAGCGGGTGCCGGTAAACCCAGCTGTTTTGGAAAAGGAATTGCATTCGATAGCCACTTCCCTGGCACCCTCGATTTCATAAATAGAAAGAGGTACTTCCGGGGTTTGGATATAGGCACGGTAGGCGGCATCGTAGATAATAATGGTATGGTTTTTCTTTGCGTAATCCACCCACTTTTTAAGTTGGACTTTATTCAGGGTGGTGCCGGTAGGGTTATTGGGATAGCAAAGGTAGATCACATCCACCGGTTCACTGGGCAATTCCGGCGCAAAGCCATTTTCCATGGTGCAAGGGAGATAAACCAGGTTAGACCACTTGCCATCCGCACCAAATTCTCCAGCCCGGCCCGCCATGGCGTTGGAATCCACATACACGGGGTATACCGGGTCTGTTACTGCAATTCTCACATTGTCGGCAAACAATTCTTGCAGGTTGCCCACATCGCACTTGGCCCCGTCGGAAATGAACACTTCGTCGTATTTAACCGTTACCCCACGGGTCTTATAGTCCCCGTCGATAATGGCATTCACCAGAAAATCATAGCCGAAATCCGGGCCATATCCCTTGAAGGTGGCAGCATCGGCCATTTCATCCACGCCCTCGTGCATGGCTTTAATAACCGCCGGGCACAGGGGCTGGGTTACGTCGCCAATGCCCATGCGAATCATATCCGCACCGGGGTTTTCCCCCTGGAAGGCTTTAATCCGTCTGGCGATCTCCGCAAACAGATAGGAACCGGGAAGCTTCTGGTAATTTTCATTAATGCGAAACATTTTATTTCTCCTCTGTTCTATAATAGCCATTCCCCGTCGAACACGAATGCCGCCGGGCCGGTTTGGTAAACATGGTTGTCATCCGGGCTCCATTCCACTAACAGCTTGCCGCCGTTTAGCTCCACCGTGGCCATTCTGTCGGCCCTTCCGGAAAGCACTGCCGCCACCAGCGCCGCGCTGGCCCCGGTACCGCAGGCCATGGTTTCCCCCGCACCTCGCTCCCAAACTCGCAAGCGAATCCAATCCCGCCGGACAATCTTCATAAACTCCGTATTGGTGCGGTTAGGGAAAATAGAATGGTTTTCAAACAACGGGCCGATGAGAGGCAGGTCGATCAAGTCCGGCTCATCCACAAAAACCACACAATGTGGGTTGCCCATGGACACGCAGGAAATAGTGTACATATGTCCGCCCAGCCGGAAATGGTAGTTTAGAACCGCCTCCCCCGGCAGGTTCACAGGTACCAAAGGCGGATTCAGCTCCGGGCTTCCCATGTCCACCCGAACGGTTTCCACTTGGCCATCCTTCACATTCAACCAGAGGGTGCGCAGACCGCCCTTGGTTTCCAGGGTGATCTCCGTTTTTTCCGTAAAGCCCCGCTCGTAAACATATTTTGCAATACAGCGGGTGGCATTGCCGCACATTTCCGATTCGGAACCGTCGGCGTTAAAAATGCGCATGCCGAAATCCGCTACATCGGAAGGCTCGATCAGCACCAGGCCATCGGCACCCACACCAAAATGAGGCTTGCTCATGGCCTTGGCCAGGGCCCCCGGCTGCTCCACCCGTTCCTCAAAACAGTTCACATAAATATAATCGTTGCCGATGCCTTGCATCTTCGTAAAACGCATTTCCTTTGCTCCTTTAGCCGTCATGGAGATAGTCCACCTTTCTATTATAATAGAAAAAGAAAAAAAGTGCCAGTCAAGTACAGAATTAATGCACAGTTTGAAGGACTTCCGTCCCTTCTTATATAATATCAAAAGCAGTGAATTTTCAAACACGATAAAGGAGCCTAACATGTATTACTTCAATTGCGATTATTTGGAAGGTGCGCATCCCGCCATTATGGAAAAACTCAATGCCACCAATTTTGAACAAAGCGTGGGCTATGGGGAAGACAGTCACTGTGAAAACGCCGCCAAGCTCATTTTGGAAGCCTGCGGCAACGCAAATGCGCACGTGCATTTTTTAGTAGGCGGTACCCAAGCCAACACCACGGTCATCGCCTCTGTGCTTAAGCCCTACGAAGGGGTTCTTTCCGCCAACAGCGGGCATATCAATGTTCACGAAACCGGGGCCATCGAATCCTCCGGCCACAAGGTGCTGGCTCTTTGCGGGCACTATGGCAAGATTTCCGCAGCCCAGGTGAAAGAAGCCGTTGCCCTCCAGGGGGATGACGAGCACATGGTCAAGCCGGGCATGGTCTACATTTCCCATCCCACCGAGTATGGCACCCTGTACACGAAAAGTGAACTAACCGCCCTTTATGAAGCCTGCCAGATCCTTTCCCTGCCCCTGTTTATCGATGGCGCGCGGATGGGCTATGGCCTTATGGCCAACGATACCGATGTCACGTTAAAAGACATCTATGCTCTTTCGGACATTTTCACCATTGGCGGCACCAAGGTGGGGGCTCTGTTCGGGGAAGCCATCGTCATTAAAAGCCCCGTTCACAACAAAAATTTCCGCTACATGATCAAGCAGCGAGGGGGCATGCTGGCCAAGGGCCGTTTGCTGGGCATCCAGTTCGAAACCCTGTTCACCGGTGGTTTATATGAACGTATTGCCAAGCACGCCATCGATCTGGCCAATGAAATCAGCGCCGCTTTAAAAGAAAAGCAGATTCCCCTGCTGATGGATTCTCCTACCAACCAGCTTTTCCCCATTTTTGAGGATAGCACATTAACCGCCCTGGAAAAGCATTTCAGCTTCGCCCTATGGGAAAAGACAGATGACACGCACTCCGCTATCCGCATCTGCACCAGCTGGGCCACGGAGGAAAAGGCCGTTCAGAGTTTGGTTGCGGCAATTAAGGCAATGTAATTTTGCCCCTTCCTATATAAAAACGCCTAAGGCAAGCGGTTGAACCGCTTGCCTTAGGCGTTTTAGAAGGATCAAGATTTGTTTTGATTACTTTTTGTAACCGCACTTAGGACATACGCCATTTTCGTTCAGTGCGATGCCGCACAGCGGGCAGCGGTCAATGACATTATTCGTTTCGTATTCCTCGGAGGCTGCGTTCACGCCGCTGGTGAAGGTGAGTTTGGCAATGTTTAGCTTATCCTTGAGAAGGTCGTAGACGATCTTGATCATGCCCTCCACTGTCATGGTTTCCTTTGTTACCACCATCCGGCACTCCGGATAGGCAGTTGCAAGCTCGGTCTTGAAAGCAGGGCCTTTCATCTTGTTGGTAGGTGCTCCGTCCCGGATACCCTGGGCTTCGTAAACGCCCAGAATGGCGGGCAGTATGGGATCGTCCTCCCGCAGGATCAGTGCGTGATCGAAATTTTTCAGGACGTCCCATGCGGTTTTCTGGATTTCATTGCAGGGGAAAACCATATTAACGCCAGCATTAACAGAATCTTCAACCTCAATGGTTAAAATTCCCGTATGTCCGTGCAAGTACTGTGCTTCGCCCTTAAATCCGTAGAATCTGTGTGCGTATTGCAGGTCCAGTTTTGTGATGCTTCTCATGGTGATTCTCCTTTTAATATTATTTACGGGTTCTTTTGCTCCCGTATGCGCACTTGTTTGTTGGGGCCCCCACTGCCATGTGTAGCTTATTCCCTACATTCAGGGCAAATGCCTTTGAACATGATATCGTGGCCACTAAATTCGAACCCGTGGGAATCTCTGACCGCTTTGTCTAAATCCTTTATATACGCCATATCCACATCGAAGACCCGGGCACACTTTAAGCATCTTGCATGATAGTGGCCGTGGCATTGATGATCGAAGCGGTCTGCCCCCCCCGGAACTTCCAATTTGTGTATCTCTCCCATTTCCGCCAGTTGATTCAAGTTCCGGTACACCGTTGCCCTGCTGATATTGGGATGTTCCGTAACGATAGCAGCATAAACTTCCTCTGCCGTAACGTGACACTTCAACTCCTGCACCGCTTGAAGAACCAAAGAACGTTGAATCGTGTTGCGCTTTATCATAATTACGATGCCCCTATCGATAATTAATCTCAATTAGGATTATATCTTAATCAAAACAAATTGTCAATAGACAGCCCCATAGAATTGCAATCAAATTAATTTTTTAATGGCATGTTCAGTTTGCCTGATTGAGATGATAGCGCAATTTAACCGCTCGCAATATAAAAAGGAGGACTATCCAGCCAAATCTGATCGTATTTGCTGCGCCTCCTTTTAGATAATGGGGATACGGAGCATTCCCGTATCCCCTGAAAAGATTATTGATTACATCCTCCATGGCAATTAGCACAGTTGGCGCAGCTGCTGCAAGCTGATTTGCCTTTGCGCTTATCAGAAACCATTTTCCATATTACAGTTGCAACTAAAAGTGCCACAACGCCGCCTACGATCCACGTTGCCATTACGCATTCACACTCACTTTCTTAGTCAAATGGGACTCATCATACCGGTTTTTCCTAAAAAGCATATACACAAGGCTCAGCAAGATCACCATCGCAATCCCGGTGGCAAAGGTAAAGCCCGCGCCTGCGAATAACAAGCCCAATTGGTATACGATCAACGCGACCGCATAAGCGAAGAAGCACTGGTAGCCGATAGCGAACGTCGTCCATTTCCAGTTGTTCATTTCCCGTTTGATCGCGCCCATAGCTGCAAAGCAGGGAGCACACAGAAGGTTAAACAAGAGGAATGAGAATGCTGCCAAAGCGCCATGACCGTTGCTGGATTCATTAAACGCCGTCGCGATAGGAGAAAGGCCCGCCTCGATATCATCATCATCGCCTTCATCCAATAACGCCATGGCTGCATCCTCGCCATCCTCACCTACTACGCCATAAAGAACACCAAACACCCCAACCACTTCTTCTTTAGCCACCAAGCCCATCACCGTAGCCACGGTGGATTGCCAATTGCCAAAGCCCAAAGGATCAAACACCGGGGCGACCATACTGCCCGTTTGCCCTAAGAGGCTTTCATCCATGTCGTCTACTGCTGCGATGCCTGCATTTTGCCCGTTCTGCGAATCGGCAGCCACAAAGCCATAGCTGGAGGTAGCCCAAATCAAGATGCTGGCCACCAGCACCACCGTACCAGCCCGTTTAATAAAGCTAAATCCACGTTCCCACATGCTATGCAGAACATTCTTCCAAGAAGGGGTATGGTAGGAGGGCAGCTCCATCACAAAAGGAGCAGGATCGCCCGCGAAGGCCTTTGTCTTTTTAAGTATAATGCCAGAAACGATGATAGCCGCTATGCCGATAAAGTAGGCTACCGTAGCTACCCAGCCCGCGTTATGGAACAGGGCCCCAGCCACCAGGCCGATAATAGGCATCTTCGCCCCGCAGGGAATGAAGGTGGTGGTCATAATGGTCATTTTGCGATCTCTGTCGTTTTCGATGGTGCGGCTGGCCATAATACCAGGCACCCCGCAGCCGGAGGAGATCAGCATAGGGATAAAGCTCTTGCCAGAAAGGCCAAATTTGCGGAAAATTCTATCCATAATGAACGCCACGCGGGACATATAACCCACGTCCTCCAATATGGCCAGAAAAAAGAACAATACCAGCATCTGAGGTACAAAGCCGATCACCGCACCTACACCGCCGATAACCCCATCGCCTATAAGTCCCACCAGCCACCCAGCGCAGCCAATGCTTTCAAGCCATGCCATCACAGGTGCCTGAATCCATTCACCCACAAAGGTGTCGTTGGTGAAATCCGTTACAAGGGTACCGACGGTAGTAACTGAAACATAGTACACCAAGAACATAAGGGCCGCAAAAATAGGCAGTGCCAGCCAACGGTCGGTAACGATCCTGTCGATCTTATCGGAAGCGGTCAGCGCCCCCTTGGGTCTGCCCTTACGCACGCAGGTGGAAACCAGCTTGCTAATATAGGCGTAGCGCTGGTTGGTGATAATGGATTCCGAGTCGTCGTCCATTTCGTTTTCGCAAGCCTTAATGGTTTCTTCAATGGCAACCTTGATATTCTTAGGCAAATCCAAGGATTCCTGCACCTTTTCATCCCGTTCGAAAAGCTTAATGGCATACCAGCGGAAAAGGTTCTTTTCTACAATAGCTCCTTCATGGACACTGCCATCAGCGTGATGGTGGTGAACGCTTTCCCCATCCCAATGGGTGATCAAATCTTCAATATGGGCCAGTGCGTGCTCCACGCTGCCTGCAAACACATGTGGCGGTTCCCTATGGGGGCCTTTTTGTGCCAAGGCGGCTGCCTTCCTTGCCGCCTCTACGGAGCCTTCGCCTTTAAGAGCCGAGGTTTCCACTACTTCACAGCCCATGGCTTCCCCAAGCTTTGATAGATTAATTACATCGCCGCTTTTCCTTGTGACGTCGATCATGTTCAGTGCCATCACCATAGGAATGCCCAATTCCAAAAGCTGGGTGGAAAGATACAGGTTGCGCTCGATATTCGTCGCGTCTACGATGTTTAAAATCGCATCAGGCTTTTCGTTTACCAAATATCCCCGGGCGACCACTTCTTCTAAAGTGTAAGGAGATAAGCTATAAATGCCCGGCAAGTCGTGGATCACCACACCGGGCATGTCTTTGAGCTTGCCTTCCTTTTTTTCCACCGTGACCCCGGGCCAGTTGCCTACATACTGGTTTGATCCCGTCAAGTCGTTAAACATGGTGGTTTTCCCACAGTTTGGGTTGCCTGCCAGCGCGATTTTAATTGCCATGAAAATATCCTCCATTCGAGTTTGAGTAGACTAACCATTGTGCAAAAGAAAAGAGGTTTATTTCACCTCGATGAGCTCCGCATCCCCTTTGCGGATTGATAACTCGTACCCACGCACCGTCAATTCCATGGGATCTCCCAGCGGCGCTACCTTGCGTACATAAACCTCTGTACCCTTTGTCAGCCCCATATCCATAATTCGGCGTTTCAGCGCCCCTTCCCCATGGAGCCTTTCAATAACAGCAGCTTCACCGATCCGAACATCCTTTAAGGTTTTCATCCTTCCATCCTCCTGGCATAATATTAAATTATTACGCGCATGGCCATGGTTTTATCCAGCGCGATCCGGCTATCCTTCACCGATAGGATCAGGTTCCCGCCCAATTGGCTCACCACCCGAACCTCTTCGCCTATCACAAAACCCAATTCCGCCAAGTGCTGGCGTACCTCGTCCCGGCCTGTGATCTTTTTGATGGTGTTTTTTTCACCCACGGTTGCCATGGCTAAAGGCATCATGAAACATCTCCTCACAACCAAATTATCATCAGTTAGCCTCCGCTAACCATAGTGCAGTTTAACACCTCTAACTACTCTTGTCAACCCCTGTAGGTCAATTTATTTAGCGCTTTTTGCCTCAATATAGCATAGGGGTACACCATTGCTGCCCAAGGTATACGCCATTGGCTGCCGTGCAGTGGAATCCAAGTAGCTTAAATCTCCCTCTCACGGCCTGTACAAATCGTCCCGGAGCCTATACAGCGTGGCACCACGTTTTTTCATGTTGAACACTTCTACATACCATTCGCCGGTTTGTACGGCATCGAACTGCATATAACCCCAGCGGACGCCATCGATGCGTTTGCCCTTCATGTTGCTGTCTGTCCAGTGAAGGGTATCGGTGGCTTCGTCGTAATCGGCAATAAAGAACAGGGAATGGGGACCGTTGCCGCCGCCATAGTAGCCTACCATCTGAAAAAAATCGCCCTTTTTGACCATGTGCATCATTTCCCGGGCTCTTTCGGCGTTTTGCTCCTTGGTAAGATCGTTATCGTATTTAAACTGGTAGACAATTTCAAAGGGTGTCCCCTCTTCGGCTGTTTCCGGCCGCCACTCTATGCCGTAATCGTAGGGCGCGCAGGCTGCCTTGGAATTGTTTTTGGGCATGTGCAGAGCCAGGTCCGGGTATGCCAGCATACGGTACTCACTTTTGTAGGTGTCGAATAAGCGCATGACAAAATTTTTGCAAACGCCAATGTCCGTATCCGATTCGGCGGGGGCAAACTTATACTTGGATTGGGTGGAATTGAGCTTTGCCAGAGCAATCATACGGTTGATCAAATCCTGCTTGGGAGACAGCACCTGGGTTTGTGCCACCCGTTCCCAGACAGAACCATTTTTCTGCTGAAAGCTTCCCGTAACGGTTAAAAGGGAAGGATAGACCATGTTCCCCAGTTCAAAGGTGTATTCAAGGGTATCCCCATGAACCAGGCAGGACAGAGTTTGTTCCTGGCCCTGGTCATCCACCCAGGTAAGGACGGCCTCCAGGCTGTCCACATTAACACCATGGGCCTTGACAATAAGGTTGCCGCCTTTTTCATAGGTGCCATCGGCCTTGGGGTTATCGATAATTACCTGGGGTTCGATAGCCAGGTCCGACAAATAAATCTCTTCTTCCTCCTCCGCCAGGGCGAAAGGTATAAGCATAAGAAGCAGGATGCTCATAAAAATAACAAGCCATTTTAAACGCATATCAAACACCTCATAACCATAACGAGCAAATGCCCCCATTTGTTTCAGTTTATATTCTATCACATTTGCACCAAGAAAAGAAGCGCATGCCTGAAAGCCACAGCCTGGCCTTTTCCGGCAGCCTTCCTTTTTTCGGCTTTTTTTGCAACCCTGTTCTACATATCAATCGATGGCATAAACCTATACTGATAACAGCCTTTGGCGGGGGTGAAGCGGGATGCGTATAGCGGGGGAAATGTTTTTAGTGGTCAATACTGCGTTAACCGCGTTTTCCCTTTACTTGTCCGCCCGGATGCTGCGCAAAAAGGTTAGACCGCGGCTATTGCTGGCTTCCCTTTTATCCAGTGTGTATGCCCTTTGGGCCTTAGTGAGCGGTGATCCGATCCTCTTGTCGGTGCCTGCCTGCGTGCTATGCGCGTTCTTTTCCACACTGCTGGCCTTCTCAAAGG
This sequence comes from Eubacteriales bacterium, assembly GCA_031556065.1. Classification (GTDB taxonomy): domain Bacteria; phylum Bacillota; class Clostridia; order Christensenellales; family Aristaeellaceae; genus JAVBTR01. The sequence goes on from JAVBTR010000052.1 coordinate 73,411, forward strand.
AAAATGCTTACGACCGTTTTCGCCTGTGCGCTTACGCACTGGGCAGCGGATTGCTGTTATCCGGCCTCAGCGGCTTTTTTTACAGCCATGGGATGAACGCGGCCCTGGCAGTCTGCTCGGCGGCTATGCTGGTGATGCTTGGCAGCATACTGCTTCGGGCTCCATCGCCGTCCCGTTACCATTGCACCCATGTGGAGATTGGCTTTGGCGGCCATTTAATGCGGGTCAGCGCCATATTGGATTCAGGCAATCTTTTAACAGACCCCATTACCAATCTGCCGGTGATCGTCGTTTCCCGGCATGCCCTTTTCCCCCTTATGCCCTTCACCGCCTTTGATTCTTACGATCAACTGCCCTTTGGTTTTCGCTATATCAGCGTACGCACCACCGCCGGCCGGAGCCTGATGCCGCTTTTTTCCCCGGATAGCCTGCGGGTAGAAATCGAGGGCCAATGGCAGGAGGTTCGAGGGGTAGTGGCCATTGCGCCCAGCGATTACCGTGGAATACATGCCCTGGTTCCCGTTGCACTTTTTGAAGGAGGCCTTTAGCCATGCAAGCGATGTACAATCTATACCACATAGCCAGAAGCAAATTTTTAGCCATTATATCGGAGCTGAGCCCCCAGGAGATACATTATATCGGCGGCGCGGACCCTTTGCCTGTGCCCTTGACAAGGGAAGAGGAGCAGGAGCTGTGCGCACAGCTTAAAGAGGATGATGGCCGTATCCGCTCTATTTTAATCGAGCGGAATCTTCGGCTGGTGGTGTTCATCGCGCGGAAGTTCGAAAACACAGGGCTGCCGCTGGAAGACATTATCTCCATTGGCACCATTGGGCTTATTAAGGCCGTGAACACCTTTGACCCGGAAAAGAAGATCAAGCTGGCCACCTATGCCAGCCGCTGCATTGAAAATGAGGTGCTGATGTTCCTGCGGCGGCAGTCCCGGCTTAAGATGGAGGTTTCTTTGGATGAGCCTTTAAAAACCGACTGGGACGGGAACGAACTGCTTTTGTCGGACGTACTGGGCACCGAAGGGGACATGGTATACCGCTCTATCGAGGAGAATGTAGAGAAGCAATTATTAGGTTATGCATTGACCCATTTAAACAAGCGTGAGCAGCAAATTATGGAGCTGCGCTTTGGTTTAGCAGGCGGTGATGAAAAGACACAAAAAGAGGTTGCAGATATACTGGGTATATCACAAAGCTACATATCACGCCTCGAAAAACGGATTTTGTCCCGGCTTCAAGTCGAATTAACGCGTATTTCCGGTTAGTTTGACACCTTGTATATCCCTCACGATTCCAAGCCATACTCTTGGCATACGGAATTGCGGAGGGATGAACAATGGCAAGTGGCAAAGTAGAAATTTGCGGTGTTGATACATCGACGCTCCCGGTTTTAACCAACGAACGCATGCGGCAGCTTTTCCCCCTGGTCCACTCCGGGGACATGGCCGCCAGGGAAGAATTTATCCGGGGCAACCTACGGTTGGTATTAAGTGTGATCCAGCGGTTTAACAACCGTGGGGAAAACGTAGACGATCTGTTTCAAGTGGGCTGTATCGGCTTGATTAAAGCCCTGGATAATTTTGATGTGACGCTGAATGTGCGGTTTTCCACTTACGCGGTACCCATGATTATTGGCGAAATCAGAAGGTATTTAAGGGATAACAACGCCATTCGGGTTAGCCGATCCCTTCGGGATGTGGCGTATAAGGCTTTGGCAGCCAGGGACAAGCTCCAGGCAGCCATGGGCCGGGAACCCACAGTAACGGAGATCGCCAAGGAGCTGGAGCTGCCAAGGGAAGACGTGGTTTTTGCCCTGGAAGCCATACAAGATCCGGTATCGCTGTTTGAACCCATCTATAACGATGGCGGAGACGCTATTTATATCATGGATCAGGTGAAGGATGAAAAACATCTGGATGAAAGTTGGCTGGAGGAATTATCCATTAAGGAAGCCATGAGAAGGCTGAATGAGCGGGAAAAGCACATTTTGCGGCTTAGGTTTTTTGAAGGCAGAACCCAGATGGAGGTGGCCACGGAGATCGGTATCTCCCAGGCCCAGGTCAGCAGGCTTGAAAAGAACGCTCTGTTGCACATGCGCAAGCACATCCAAGTCCAGCCCCTGTAAATTAGGGGATTTTAAAGGGCATAGCCCTTTAATGGGTTTTAGGGCAAAGCCCTAACGTAACCTATCAAAGAGTAAAAGCAATACCCAGGTCAAGAATCGTTTCGCTCTCTTGACCTGGGTATTTTATCCTTCATGTATCCTTTTTTATTAATGATAACCGGGCAGCCAGCCCTCGTGGGCGGTAATCAGCTCGTCGCACAGGGCAATAATATGGTCGATAGACAGCTCTGCGGCGGTATGGGGGTCCAGCATAGCGGCCTGATAAATATAATCCTTTTTAAGGGTCCGGGCGGCTTCAATGGTCAGCAGCTGGGGATTGATGTTGGTGCGATTCATGGCGGCGCACTGCTCGGGCAGGCTGCCTGAATAGCAGGGCGTAATGCCACATTTGTCCGCAACGCACGATACCTCCACAATGGCTTCCCTGGGCAGGTTGGGGATCAGGCCCGTGTTGAGCACATTGCCGCCAAATTTAAAAGGCCTATTTAACTCCATGGCTTCCATAATGTAGCTGGCATACTCGTGAGAGCGGGTATGGGTAAGGGAAGGATTCTTAATCAGCTCATGGCCCCGCTCTTCCCATTCGCTGATCTGGTTAACACAGCGGCGGGGGTATTCATCCAAGGGAATATTGAACTTTTCAATCAGTTCAGGATAGGCGCTTTTAATAAAATAAGGCATGTATTCTGCGTTATGCTCGCTGGATTCGGTTACATAATAGCCGAACCTTTTCATGATCTCATAGCGCACCATATCCCCATGCTTGTCTGCGCGGGCAGCAGCCCGGGCCTTGATTTCGGGGTACAAATCCATACCGTCTTTGGCCACCTCCAGCAGCCAAGCTTGGTGGTTAATACCCGCGATCTTCCATTGCACGGTTTCGTCGTAGGGCATGCCAAGCCCTGTCATCAAATCCTTGGCACAGCCTTGCACGCTATGGCAAAGGCCCACGGTTTTAATCCCGCCCATACGCAGCATAGCGCCTGTTAAGGTGGCCATGGGGTTGGTGTAATTTAAAAACCACGCCTCAGGGCAAACCTCCTGCATATCCTTGGCAAAATCCATTAGCACGGGGATCGTGCGCAGGCTTCTGAATATGCCGCCAATGCCCAGGGTATCGGCAATGGTCTGACGAAGGCCAAATTTCTTGGGGATTTCAAAATCGGTCACAGTGCATGGCTCATAGCCTCCCACCTGAATGGCATTCACCACATAATGGGCACCGCGCAAGGCTGCCTTGCGGTTTTCAACCCCATGGTAAGTTTCTATGACGGCCTTGTTGCCGTTGTTGTTATTAATGGCGCGAAGCATCATTTCCGATTCCTTCAGCCGTTTCCCGTCGATATCGTAAAGGGCGATAACGCTGCGTTCCAGGGCGGGGGTCATCATACTGTCGCCCAACACGTTCTTGGCGAAAATCGTTGATCCAGCGCCCATAAAAGTAATCTTCGGCATTGGTTTTTCCTCCATTATGTTTGTAATTAGGGTATTTAAGTGCATTCTAAAGAAATAAAAGAGGTTGAGCAATACACTTTCCGCACATGATTGTCACCAAGCATGGACAAAACGACTATTTTCACGAATCGTTGTTTTGTCCATGTAAATATCCCCTTTTTTCCGGTAGGCACGCCGAAAGGGATGGGCTATAATAAAAGCATAAATAAAGCGTTTGCATAAACTTACCCGACCCTGCCCGAAAGGATGAATGTTGTAATGGCAAAATATGGAGCATCCCTACATACAACCCATGCCGCGCTGAACCAAGGCTACGATTGGGCGGTACGCATGGCGGGACGATACGTGAAAACAGACACCCCCATCGGCCCCTGCTACGAAGCGGCTTTGCCTGGCCGGGAAAGCTTTTGCATGCGGGATACCGCCCACCAGGTACTGGGAGCCCAGGTTCTTGGCCAAGGTGAATGCAACCGCAACATGCTGAGCCGTTTTGCCAAAGCCCTTCACGCAGACCGCTCATTTTGCTCCTGGTGGGAAATCGATTTTCAGGGCAACCCAACGCCCGTAGATTATAAAGACGATACAGATTTCTGGTATAACCTGCCCGCCAACTTTGATATCATGGATGCCTGCCGCCGCCTGTACCACTGGACAGGGGATTCCAGGTATTATTTAGACCCGGAAATGGATGCGTTCCACCGTGTATCCACCGACGACTATGTACGCTGCTGGGACCGAGATCTGGATGGGGTACCGGACCGCAGGTATGAAGATGGCCGGAGGGGCATTGCTTCTTATGATGAAAGCAGCCGCAACCAGGGTTACCTGATGGCAGCGGATTTGATTACCGCCCAGATCGCCGCCTATCGAACAAGGGCGGAAGGCCTTTTAATTAAAGGCGAAGGCGATGCAGCCAGGCTCATGTTAAAGAAAAGCCATGATCTGACGGCGCGGTTTGAAAAAGAATGGTGGCTTGAGGACCAGGGCCATTTCGCTTCAGCAGGCTTCCCGGACGGCACCTATGCTGGCGATTACATCGGCATGGATGCGTTTATGCCCCTTTACTTTGACGCCATCCAGGATGAAAGAAAAATACAAAAGCAGCTGCAGTATATTTTAGCCAATGATCACACCCACAACGAAGAAGAGCGTTCCTACCTGCCGGAAATTTTATGGCGCTACGGGGTTAACCAGGCGGCGGAGAACATGTTCATCCGCATGACATCCCCGGGCTATCACCGCCGTGAATACCCCGAAATTTCTTTCGCGGCCCTGGGGGCCATTGCGTCTGGCTATATGGGAATCCGCCCCAACGCAATGACCCACCAGGTAGAAACCTTAAGCGCCACAGGCAGCAACTTTGCCCAATTGAATTACCTGCCCTTATGGGGCGGCCACATCCACCTGATTCACGAGGGGGAGAAAGCATCGGTGCTTGAAAACCTGACAGGGGAGGATTTCACCTGGCGCTGCCGCTTTTCAAATGGCGAAGAAAAGAGGCTCATTGTGGCGGCCGGGGAAACCAAGCGGGCGCAACGCGACGGCTAACAGGGGAGGCGTTCATGTTGAAGGATCCTCAAATCATCAGTTTTGTGCATAATAGCGAAGAGATTCATGTGCAGTTCAAACCCAACCTGGATGGGGAAGCGCTGGCACTGGTAAATTTCGGTTACCATAAAACGCGTCCGGCCTATACCTATGGGCCCCTTATGCGGGACTTCGCCCTGATTCATCTGGTGCTTTCCGGCCGGGGCTGCGTGGTGATCGACCGGGTGCGGTATGACATCGAACCGGGACAATGCTTCCTGTTCCGGCCTAACCAAATCCACTACTATGAATCCGACAGCGGGGAGCCCTGGGAATATTACTACATTGGCTTTGGCGGCGAAAAGACAAATGAGCTGCTGAACCAAGCGGGCTTCACCCAGGGGCTGATTGCCAAAAAGCTGACTTACCAAGAAGACATTACCGCCTTATTCAAGGCGCTATGCACCACCGTAAACGAACCCATGCAGCCCTTATTGCAAATAGGTTATCTGTACCAAATCCTCCACTTTCTGGTGCGGGGGGCGCAAAATGATGAAGCGGGAAGCGTTATGGAACAGGGGCAAGCCTCCCTTTCATCTCCCAATTACGTGCGCATTGCCGCAGGCATCCTGCACCATAATTTTCATGAGGGCATTATGGTGGAAACCCTGGCCCAGCAGCTTGGGCTTTCCTCCGGTTATCTGAACACACTGTTTCGTATGGAAACCGGCCGAAGCATTTACCAATACCTATTGGAGTACCGGATCAAAAAAGCCTGCGAGCTGCTTCGCTCCACCTCCAAGCCCATTAAGCGCATCGCCCTTGAAGTAGGTTATTTTGACGCCCTGTATTTTTCGCGGATATTCAGAAAGCACATGGGCTTGACGCCTACCCAATACAGGCGGGACGGTCCAGGCAAGCAAGAAAACGAGCAAAGAGAAAGGGGAAACGCGTAATGACAAAAAGCAAATTGGCCGAACTGAAGCCCCGTCAGCGTACGCCCAGGGCGTATTTCAGCGGCCTGTTCGACCGCCATCAATTGACATTGCAGGCAATGGTTCTCCCGGCAGTCATTTCGGTGATTATTTTCAGTATTCTGCCGCTTTCAGGGATTCTGATCGCGTTTAAAGAATACACGCTGGGCAAGCCTCTGTTTTCAGGGGAATGGATCGGGCTTAAGTATTTTAAAGAAATCTTTACGGACAAAATGTTTTTCCAATCGGCCCGCAACACCCTGGTCATAAGCCTGCTGGATCTTTTGTTCTGCTTTCCCGCGCCGATTATTCTGGCGCTGATGTTCAACGAATCCCCTATGCGCCGGTTTAAAAAAATCGCCCAGACAGCAAGCTATCTGCCTAACTTCCTTTCCTACGTGGTGGTCGCGTCCTTCTGGCAGATTTTATTGGACCCAAAGGGCCTGGTGAACAGCGCGCTTACCCAATTGGGCGCTATTTCAATGCCTATTGAGTTCTGGACAAACAAAGACCTGTATTGGCCCCTTTCTGTTATTGTCAGCCTTTGGAAGGGCACAGGCTGGGGCGCGATCATCTATTTCGCGGCCATTACCAATGTATCCGAAGAGGTTTACGAGGCCGCCATGGTAGACGGCGCCAGCCGCTTCCGCCGGGTGTTTTCCATTGTGCTGCCCGCCATTATGAACACGGTTATCGTTATGTGGATCATGCGCATGTCGGGGCTTTTCAGAGCCAGCTTTGATCAATCCTATTTGTTGGGCAATGCCTTTAACCGGGAAGTAAGCTATGTGCTTGAATATTACATTATCGAGATGGGCTTGCAAAGGTTCCGCATGTCCTATTCAACAGCAGTGAATCTTTTGCAGTCTGTCATGGCGCTGGTGCTTTTGTTTATTGCCAACACCGTAGCGCGCAAGGTATCCGACAGCGCGATCTTTTAACGGAAGGAGTGGTTTTAATGCGCAGGAAAAGAGCGATTCGCCTTACCACAGAAGACCATGTAATGAATGGCTTGGCCACGTTTGTGATTGTCTTTTGCTTTATCGTAACCATATACCCCATTTGGTACTGCCTTGTTTACGCCTTTAACGACGGGGTGGATTCCATTAAGGGTGGCATGTATTTCTGGCCCCGTGTGCCCACCCTGGACAACTTCGCCACCGTGTTTAAAAACCAGAACATTATCAGGGCCTATGGGGTCACCATCGCCCGCACGGTGATCGGCACCCTTCTTTCCCTGGTGGTTATGCTTATGGCCTCTTATGCCTTGACCAAGCAAAAGCTTTACTTCCGTAAGTTCTACACCACCCTTTTTATTGTTTCAATGTACTTTGGCGGAGGCATCGTTCCCTATTACCTGCTGCTGCTGAACCTGAAGCTGCTCAACACCTTCTGGGTGTATATTCTTCCCGGCTTGGCAGGGTATTTTAACATGCTTTTGATTATGGCCTTTTTAAGGCAGCTGCCGCCGGCGCTGGAGGATTCCGCCATGATCGACGGCGCGGGATACTTCCGCATTTTCTGTTCCGTTATCGTACCCCTTTCAAAGCCCATTATCGCCACTGTGGCTATGTTTGTGGCTGTTGGGCACTGGAATGACTGGTTTTCTACCACCTATTACACAACCAACCCCAAATTGATGACCATATCCACTTATTTAACCAAGCTGATTCAGGAAGAATCCGCTCGGGCCAGCGCCCAAAGCCGAATGACCAACAGTGTTACCAAGCAAATGCTTGCCACCCAAGCGCTTAAATACGCATCGCTTATTATCACCATCGCGCCGATTGTCACAATTTATCCGTTTGCGCAGCGGTTCTTTGTGAAGGGAATGATGGTGGGTTCCATCAAGGCTTAAAAGGAGGGACGCCCGATAGCAAATGGTTCACTCAAAAGACTAACAACCGATTATGAAGGAGGAAACACTCATGCGTAAAACCCTGGCTCTGGCTTTGGCCCTTATGATGCTTCTGTCCGCGGTGCCTTTTAGCGCATTCGCCCAGGAAGCGGCCTACGATTGGCTTTTGGACACCACCCCTATTACCCTTACCCTGTTTGAAGATTGGCCCACCACCGTTGTGGACGATGAAAACAGTCTGGCGCTTAAGCGCATTGAAGAAATTACCGGCGTGCGGCTGGAACGCCAATTCCCCGTAGCGTGGGATGGACAGCAACTGGCTTTGATGCTTGCCAGCGATTCTCTGCCCGATATTATCGTGATCGAAACCGGTGCTTCCTGGCGCAGCCCCTTTATTGAACAGGCCAGGCAGGCGGGTGCCATCTGGGCCTACGACGATCTTATTGAACAGTACGCGCCGAACTTTAAGGATTTGGTAGCCCCTGAATACTTTGAAATGTTCAAGTCCGAAGACGGCAAGACCTATGAATACGTCAACGCCATCAACACCGCCATTGCTCAAGAAAAGAAGCAGGAATTTGGCGCCGTTGGCAGCGCCGGCGCAACGCTGATCCGTGGGGATTTTTACGAAGTGGTAGGCTCCCCGGACGTATCCACCCCCGACGGGTTTATCGATGCGCTGAAAAAGCTTAAGGAAGCGTATCCCGACCGCATTCCCTTCATTACCCCCGCCGATGTGTGGAAGTCTCCCATTTCCGATTTTAGCGCTCAGTTTGGCGTACCTCCCTACCATGTGGAAGAAGGCAAGGTTTACGATCAGCTAAAAGCGCCCAGTGCCGTGGAAGCGGCGGTATTCTTAAACCGCCTGGCCCGGGAAGGCCTCATGCCCAAGGAAGCCATTTTAGAGGGCACCGATGTACAGGCCATGGTATTCAACGGCGAAGTGATCTCCTATTGGTGGAACACCCGTGATGAAGGCAAAGTGCCCGACGATAACCCCGAAACCACTTACACCTCCCTGCCGCCCTTCACCTCCTGGCATAGCTACAACAGCGCTACGGTTGGCGGCTGGAAAACCATTCTGATCTCCAAGAAGTGCAAGAATCCCGACCGCGCTGTGCGCCTAATGGAATTCATGGCTTCTGAAGAAGGCCACCGGGTGCTTTACTGGGGCAACCTGGGAGAATCGCCCGCAAATGGCGGCAGCTGGAGCGGGGATATGGCCAATGGCCCTCACTACTACCTGGACGAAAAAGGCAAGCCTACTTATTACCAAGAATACTGGGCAGCCAAGCTGGCCGATTGGGACGGGGTCGCCGTACAATCGGGCCTGAAAGAAATCTGCTATGGTGAAGATTCCTACTATGCCAACGTGCAAACCTGGATGACCGACGACCCTGTAGCTCAAAAGGAAGCGCTGTACTACACCGGCAAAACAGATTACACCCCATGGTTCGGCATCAAGGTGGTATCCGGCAGCGAGGAAGACAATATTCTCACCAAGATCAAGATGATCAAGAAGAATTACGTTGCCTCCGTGGCCTTTGCTAAAAGCGAAGAAGAGTGCCGGAGCCAATACGCGGCCATGCTCCAAGAAATGGAAGACGCAGGCTTAGCCCAACTGGAAGCCTACTACACCGCCCAATACGAAGAGCTGATGGCCAAATACAATTAAAGGATTTTTAAGGGGATAGCCCCTTAAACAGGGTTTGGGACAGCGTCCCAACGTAACCTGATGGAATAAGAAAACTTAACCCAGGTCAAGAATCGCTTTGCTCTCTTGACCTGGGTATTGTTTTACATTTCAGTAGGGGTACGGCAGGGCATTGCCCTGGACCCGCTAAAGAGTTACCCCCTTTAAAATCCCCTAATACTTGCCTACGCGGTTTCGTTCATGGCCATTTTGGTGGCCACCATGGCGATGAATTCCCCATTGGTGGGCTTGTTTTCTTTGCTGACCACCCTATAGCCGTATGCCCGGTTCAGTACATCGATCCGGCCCCGGGTCCACATCACTTCAATGGCGTGGCGGATAGAACGCTCTACCTTTGCGGGAGACGTATCAAACTTTTTAGCGATCCCGGGATACAATTCCTTGGTGATCCGGTCGATCACATCCGGCCGCTCGATCACCATTTTAATGGCTTCCCGCAAAAAGGCATACCCTTTAATGTGCGCGGGAATCCCCATGGCCAATAAAAAAGTAGTCAGCCTGTCGTCTATGGAACGGGCGCGGGCATTTGGCGCAGGATAAAGGGGCGCCATGTAAGGGGATTGCTGGGCCAGTTCCCGAATCCGGTTCAAAAGCACCGTAGGATCGAAGGGCTTGATCAGGTAATACCGCACCCCCATGCCAATGGCCCGCTGAATAAAATCGTCCCGGCCATGGGCGGTTATGATAATGGTTTGGGGCAAGGGGTGTACACTGCCTCCGTTCATGGTTTCAAGCAATGTAAAACCATCCATTTTCGGCATAAACAAATCCAGCAGCACCACATCCACCACTTCGTGGGAAAGAATGTGCATTGCCTCTACCCCGTCGCCTACCAGCCCAACGAGCACCATGTCGCTTTCTTTGCTGATCAGGTCCGCCAAGTAGGCTTGCATTTCCAAGTTGCCATCCACTATTAAGATACGTGTACGGTTCACATGACTATCCTCCTAATTAACTTTAGTATATATGTCACATTAACGGTAACAATCTTAAGTGGCCAGCTTATTTTGTTTTAGCCTTAGTGGCTCTTATGGAAGACCATGTGTTCATAACGGCTGGTATCGGCCCGACGTGTCATGATGTCCAGCTCTTGGTCGCCCATAACGGTGTTGCGGCCTTGGGCGTATAGTTCATCCACCATTTCTTTGACCTTGATAACAATCGAATCTTGCTTGCCCACCGCGTGTTCCCCAGATAAGCGGAAGTAGCTGTTCATCCAGTGGGCGATCCCGGCCAGGCCGCTGTGGCTGTCTACTGCCACGGAAGCGGGGCGGTTCAATATCTTGGTGGTATCGAAAATGTTATAAATCTCTTCATCCTTAAGCATGCCGTCAGCGTGGATGCCGGCCCTTGTAACGTTAAAGTTGCGGCCTACAAAGGGCTGCCGGGGAGAAATTTCAATGCCGATCTCCCGTTCCATAAAATCCGCGATTTCCGTAATGGCGCTCAGGTCCATCCCATCGGTTTTGCCGCGCAGGGATTGGTATTCAATGGCCATGGCTTCCAAGGGGCAGTTGCCGGTGCGTTCCCCTATGCCCAGTAAGGAGCAGTTGATGGACGCACACCCATACATCCAAGCGGTTCCCGCATTGGTAACCACTTTGTAAAAATCGTTGTGGCCATGCCATTCAAGCTGGCTGGAGGGTACCCCGGCATAGTGCCGCAGCCCGTATATGATACCCGACACCGAACGGGGCAGCGCGGCTCCTGGGTAGGATACGCCGTAGCCCATGGTATCGCAGGCGCGAATCTTAATGGGCAGGCCGCTTTCCTTGGAAAGCCGCATCAGCTCCGTAGCAAAGGGCACGACGAAGCCGTAAAAATCCGCCCGGGTGATATCTTCGAAGTGGCACCTTGGAATAATCCCATTTTCCAGGGCCGATTTCACAATGCCCAGGTATTTGTCCAGGGCCTGCTTGCGGGTGAGCTTCATCTTATTGAAGATGTGGTAGTCCGAGCAGGATACCAAAATGCCCGTTTCCTTCACGCCTGCGTCCTTGACCAGCTTAAAATCGTTTTCATTGGCCCGAATCCAGGTAGTGATCTCGGGAAAGCGCAGTCCCAAATCCTGGCATTGGTGAAGGGCCTGCCTGTCTTTATCGGTATAAAGGAAGAACTCGCTCTGGCGCACAATCCCCTTTTCACCGCCTAACCTATTCATAAGCTTAAACAGCCTTACGATCTGTTCCGGGGTAAAAGGGGAAACGGATTGCTGGCCGTCCCTGAAGGTGGTGTCCGTCAGCCAGATTTCATCCGGCATGTTAATAGGTACCACCCGGTTGTTAAAGGCAATCTTGGGAATGGAGACATAATCGAAAATCTCGCGGTACAGGTTGGCTTCGGGCACATCCTGAAGGGTGTACTTATATTTAGCCTGCTGAATCAGGTTGGTTTTCGGATCAAACTTCAACATGATAAACCCTCCTTTACACTAACTCGTTAACAAAAGCTTCTATACGGTCCAAACCTTTCGCAATGGCCTCAAGGGATATGGCATAGCTTAACCGGCAGTAGCCTTCTGCTTCAAAGGCGATGCCCGGTACCAGCGCCACGTGCTTTTCGTTTAAAAGCACATCCGCAAAGGTCATGCTGGAATCAATGGTTTGCCCATGATAGCTTTTTGAAAAAAGAGGTTTCAGGTTCATCATAACGTAGAAGGCCCCCTGGGGCTTGGTACAGCTAAGCCCCAGAATGGAATTGATCCTTTCCACCATATAATTCCGCCGGCGTTCAAATTCTTGCCGCATGGTTTCTACACAGGCCTGGTCTCCGTTCAAAGCGGCAATGGCCGCATACTGGGCCATGGCGTTAGGGTTGGAGGCGGATTGGCTTTGGTAGTTGGTCATGGCCTTGATTACTTCTCTGGGGCCTGCTGTATAACCAATGCGCCAGCCTGTCATGGCGTAGGATTTGCTTACGCCGTTAACCACCAATGTACGTGCTTTAATGTCTTCGTTTAAAGACGCGATAGAGATATGTGTTTTATTATCATATATCAGCTTCTCATATATTTCGTCACTAACCACATAAAAATCCTGCTTTATGGATAATTCTGCCAAATCTTTCATCTGTTCCTTTGTCCAAATGGAGCCATTGGGGTTGGAGGGGCTGGTTAAAATAAAGGCCTTGGTCTTGGCTGTAACGCAGGCGGCAATGGCTTCCTTGGTGGGAACAAACTGGTTTTCCTCCGTGGTTTGCACAAACACCGGCACGCCGCCGGACATGCGCACCATTTCGGGGTAGGATACCCAGCAGGGGCTGGGGATAATGACTTCGTCCCCTTCGTTTAAAATACACTGAAAAATCGTAAACAGGCTATGCTTGGCACCGTTTGATACCACAATATCCGCCGGTTCATAGGCTAAGCCGTTGTCTTTTAAAAGCTTATCGCAAATAGCCTGGCGAAGTGCCACCGTACCCGGAACAGGGGTATAGCGGGTCATGCCTAGATCCAGCGCCTCCTTGGCAGCCTGGCGAATATGCTCAGGGGTATCAAAATCCGGTTCTCCCGCGCCAAACCCCACCACGTCGATACCCGCGGCTTTCATTTCTTTTGCTTTAGCGTCGATCTTCAAAGTGAGGGATGGCGCGATGTTTTTCGCGCAACGGGAGATACTAAGCGGCATAATGATTCCTCCTGAAATAATAATCGGTTTAACAACATAAAAATGGAACAAAAAAGTGCGACGACGCCATTATGCAACACCAAACATAAAAAAGCAAGGGTTTTTTCTTCGAAAATGAAATTTATTTTATTTTTAATTTCATTTTTGTTCAAAAACATTTTAACATTATACACATAAAACAAACCTCCCCACCCGTCTTTCCATGGCAAGAACGCAAAAAGTCCTTGCAAATCCACGGTTTTTTCCTTGCGGTTCGGTTGACAGGCAAGCATTCTTTCCTTATAATAGGTGTGTTGAGAATCTCTGTACCCAGGGCGCTGCCCTGGACCCGCCAAAGGGATGCATCCCTTTGGAATCCCTCATTTAAGCGGGGTTCAGGGGCTCCGCCCCTGGGTACGGCTTTCTACGATAGACTATAAGGAGGTTCCCCAATGGCAATGAAAATGACCGTTGACGGCAACACCGCCGTCAGCCATGTCGCTTATGCGTTTAGCGATGTGGCAGCTATCTACCCCATTACGCCTTCTTCGCCCATGGCAGAAGTAGCGGATGAATGGGCCGCACAATCCCGTATGAACATGTTCGGCCAAACCGTCCGCATCGCGGAAATGCAGTCTGAAGCAGGTGCAGCAGGTGCAGTCCATGGCTCTTTGGCCGCCGGCGCGCTGACCACCACCTTCACCGCATCCCAGGGTCTACTTTTGATGATCCCTAACATGTACAAAATCGCAGGCGAACTGCTTCCCTCGGTTTTCCATGTTAGCGCCCGCGCGTTGGCTTACCACGCCCTGTCCATCTTCGGCGATCATAGCGACGTAATGGCTTGCCGTCAGACCGGCTTTGCCATGCTGGCCTCTAACTCTGTTCAGGAAGCCATGGATATGGCCTTGGTAAGCCACTTGGCCACCTTGGAAACCTCCGTACCCTTCCTGCACTTCTTCGACGGCTTCCGCACCTCCCACGAAGTGCAGAAGATCGACGCTCCCTCCTACGAAGAAATCGCTTCCCTGGTTAACATGGACAAGGTGGCTGCTTTCCGCGCCCGTGGCCTGAATCCTTCTCATCCTCACCAGGCTGGTACCGCTCAGAACCCCGACATCTACTTCCAGGGCCGTGAAGCTGGCAACAAGTACTACGATGCCACTCCCGAAATCGTGGAAGATGTAATGAAGAAGGTGGGCGAACTCACCGGCCGTCATTACAACCTGTTCGATTACGTGGGCGCCCCTGATGCTGAAACTGTTATCATCGCCATGGGCTCCGGCTGCGACGTGGCCGACGAAGCTGTTACCAAGCTTGTGGGCATGGGCGAAAAAGTGGGCCTGATTAAAGTCCACCTCTACCGTCCCTTCTCCGTAAAGCATTTCATCAATGCGATCCCCGCTTCTGTTAAGAAGATCACGGTTCTGGATCGTACCAAGGAATCCGGCTCCTTAGGCGAACCCCTTTACCTGGATATCTCCGCTGCCCTGGTTGAAGGCGGCCGCAGCGATATCAAGGTCATCGGCGGCCGTTATGGCTTGGGCTCCAAGGAATTCACCCCCACCCATGTGAAGGCTGTTTTCGAAAACATGGCTGGCGAAATGAAGAACCATTTCACCGTAGGTATTGTGGATGACGTGACCAACACCTCTCTCCCCGTTGGCGAACTGTTCTCCGCTGCCTCCGAAGGCGCGATCCAGTGCAAGTTCTACGGCTTGGGTTCCGATGGTACTGTTGGCGCCAACAAGAACTCCATTAAGATCATCGGCGATCACACCGATCTGTACGCCCAGGCATACTTCTCCTACGACTCCAAGAAGTCCGGCGGCATCACCATCAGCCACCTGCGCTTTGGTAAGAAGCCCATTCAGAGCCCTTACCTCATCGACGCGGCCGATTTTACCGCCTGCCACAATCCTTCCTACGTTACCCGCTACGACATGGTTTCTTCCTTGAAGGATGGCGGCACCTTCCTGCTTAACTGCCCCTGGAGTGCAGAAGAATTGGATGCCCAGCTGCCTGCGACCATGAAGCAGATTCTGGCGAAGAAGAACATCAAGCTCTACACCATCGACGCCATCGATCTGGCAGCCAAAGTGGGCATGGGCAACCGCATCAACACCATCATGCAGGCCGCTTTCTTCAAGCTCGCCGAAGTGATCCCCTATGCGGATGCCGATAAGTACATGAAGGAATACGCCAAAAAGACCTATGGCAAGAAGGGCGACGCCATTGTTCAAAAGAACTGGGACGCTATCGACATCGCCATTTCCGGTCTTAAGAAGGTGGAAGTGCCCGCTGCTTGGGCCAATGCCACCACCGGCGCTGTGCCCGTTAAGGTGCCCGCCAACGAATACTTCGAAAACATCGTTTCCCCCATTTTGGCCCAGGAAGGCGATAAGCTGCCCGTTTCCGCTTTCGATCCCGCTGGCGTTGTGCCCACCGGCACCACCAAGTTCGAAAAGCGCGGCATCGCGGTAAAGGTGCCCCAGTGGGTTCCCGAAAACTGCATCCAGTGCGGCAACTGCTCTTTGGTTTGCCCCCACGCTTGCATCCGCCCCATCTACACCGCCGAAGGCACCGAAGTTCCCGCCGACTATGTAACCAAAAAGGCCACCGGCAAGGAATTCGACGGCATGCAGTATCGCCTCCAGGTCAGCCCCATGGACTGCACCGGCTGCGGCAACTGTGTGGAAATCTGCCCCGCCAAGCAAAAGGCCCTGGTGATGGAACCCCTGGCTTCTCAAGCTAAAGAAGAAGCCAACTGGGAATTCGCCATGAAGCAGCCCGAAGTTCAGACCGTGACCAACAAGGCCACCGTGAAGAACAGCCAGGCTTTGAAACCCCTCTTCGAATTCTCCGGCGCTTGCGCTGGCTGCGGCGAAACCCCCTATGTGAAGCTGGTTACCCAGCTGTTCGGCGATCGGATGATGGTTGCTAATGCCACCGGCTGCTCCTCCATCTATGGCGGTTCCGCTCCCACCTGCCCCTACACCGTCAACAACGAAGGCAACGGCCCCGCTTGGGCAAACAGCCTCTTTGAAGACAACGCAGAATTCGGCTTTGGTATGAACCTGGCCATGGCCCAGCGCCGTGAAAAGCTGGCCGAAACCGTGAAAAAGATGATCGCTGTTGAATACTGCGACGCCGAACTCAAGGCTGCTGGCCAAAACTGGCTGGATAATATGGATGACGCCGAAGGCTCCAAGGCTGCTGCCAAGACCTTCAAGGCCGCTTTGGAAGAAGGCCTCAACGTCGATCTCACCGGCACTGAATGGGAAAAAGACTGGCTGGCTGCTGGCAAGGTTTGCCACTGCGAAGCTTGCGATATGGCCCGTGAAGTGCTTGCCAATGAAGACCTGTTCGTTAAGAAGTCCATCTGGATCTTCGGCGGCGACGGCTGGGCATACGACATCGGATACGGCGGGCTGGACCACGTGCTGGCACAGGGCCAGGATGTGAACGTGCTGGTTCTGGATACCGAAGTGTATTCCAATACCGGCGGCCAAGCCTCCAAGTCCACCCCCACCGGTTCTGTAGCGAAGTTCGCCGCTGCCGGCAAGCGTACCAAGAAAAAGGACCTGGGCCTGATGGCAATGTCCTACGGCTATGTGTACGTGGCCACCGTGGGTATGGGCGCCAACCCCGCACAGCTGCTTAAAGCCATGACGGAAGCGGAAGCCTACCCGGGCCCCTCTCTGATCATCGCTTATGCCCCCTGCATCAACCATGGCATCAACATGGGCCAGGCCCAGCAGGAAATTAAGAAGGCTGTGGAATGCGGCTATTGGCCCCTCTACCGCTACAACCCCCTCCTCACCGAAGAGGGCAAGAACCCCCTCACCATCGATTCCAAAGATCCTACCGGCAACTACCAGGATTTCATCAAGGGCGAAGTTCGCTACACCTCTTTGATGAAGCAGTTCCCCGGCGTTGCTGAAAAGCTCTTTGAACAGGCAGAAGTAGACGCGGCTCGTCGCCTCGCTACCTACAAGAAGATGGCTGAGTAGTTTATTGGCCGGGAAGGGCGCATCTGCAACCCTTCCCAACCGCTAAACACCATCAGGCATATTTGAAAAGGGAAATGGTCTTTGGGCCATTTCCCCTTTTCTTTTGTAGCAAAATGCGGTATAATACGTCTATATACACGAAAGGTGTGAATGTATTATGGCAGATAAATACGGGGATTTCGGCGGAACGCCCTTGGACGATATGGAGCTGGACCGTGTGGCGGGCGGCTTTGGGGGGCATCATGGCCCCACCAAATGCCTAAAGGTCAGCGGGACGGATTTCGAAGCTTACTCCCAGGAAGAATCCACTACCTGCGCCTTTTTCCAGAGCAGTAATACAAGCGATCCCCGCAGAAATTGCAGTTCATGCAAGTACGCCATAGGCGTTCGGGGAGTCGTTTAACCCATTGGGCTTGACGGCTATTTGCCTTCATGCTATACTTTACTCACTCTAAAGCAAAGGGGGGCAGTATGATGAAAAAAACAGCTATGCGGAAGAATATTGCCCCTGCAAAGCAATAAAACGCTTTTATTCGTGTTGGCTTTACGCGGGGCAGTATGCTCCGCTTTTTTTGTGCCCACAAACATGAAAAAAGGAGCCTGATTTATGTCTGCCCAAATGAAGAAATTCTTTTCCTATTACAAGCCCTATAAAGCCGTCCTGGCCCTGGATCTGTTCTGCACCCTCCTCATGGCTGCGGCTTCCGTGGCCCTACCCATGGTGGTGCAGCATGTACTGAAAACCATTATCCCTTTAGGCATCCCCAAACCCCTATACCTTTGGGGCGGGGCCATGGTGGGGCTGATTCTTATTTACATGCTGGCGGAAATGTTTATGGATTACCGCGGCCATCTTATGGGCGCCATGATGGAACGCGACATGCGCCGGGAGCTGTACGACCATTACCTGGATTTGCCCCTGAGCTTTTACGATGAACAGCGCCCCGGCCAGCTGATGAGCCGGCTGACAAACGATCTCCTATCCCTTTCGGAGCTGTTTCACCACGGCCCGGAGGATTTAATGCTGGCCCTCTTAAAATTTTCCGGTGCCTTGTTCCTGCTGTTTTCAATTAACCCACAGCTTACCTGGCTGGTGCTTTTGTTTATGCCTATTCTGACAGGGTTCGTTATTCTCTTTAACCGCAAGCTCAACCAAGCCCTTAAAATGGGCCGAACCGCCATTGGGGATATTAACAGCAAGGTGGAAGACGCCCTTTCCGGCATTCGGGTAGTAAAATCCTTTGTGAACGAGGATTTGGAGCGACAGCGTTTTTCCGCCCTGAACCAGCGTTTCTTGGAAAGCCGCAGGCAGGGCTACCGCAGCGAGGCCATGTACTATTCCCCCTTTAACGCCCTTACCCAATTAATGACCGCCGGTGTGGTGGTGCTGGGGGGCATGGGTATTTTAAACGCCCAAATGGATTTGGCCGATCTAATGGCCTTTGTTTTGCTGGTAGGCAACTTTATCGAGCCCATTCAGCGGATCACCAACTTTTCACGGCTATACCAGGAGGGGGGCACCGGCTTTGAAAGGTTTATGGAAATGCTGGCCTTCAAGCCCGAAGAGGATCGCCCATCAAAGGAACCCGTGGCCGTCAAAGGGGCCCTCACCTTTGAAAACGTGGATTTCCACTACGAAAGTCGGCCCGAAAACGTCTTAACCAAGCTGAACCTGTCCATTGCCGCTGGGGAGTATGTGGCCCTGGCCGGGCCTTCCGGGGCGGGCAAATCCACCCTCTTTAGCCTGATCCCCCGTTTTTACGACATTACCAGCGGCAAAATCACCCTGGATGGCCGGGATACCCGGGAGATCGGCCTGCGGGAGCTCCGCCAGTGTATTGGCATTGTCTGGCAAGAAGTGTACCTCTACGCCGATACGGTGCTGGAAAACATTCGTTACGGCCAGCCCAGCGCCACAAGGGAGGCGGCCATTGCCGCTGCCAAGGAAGCCAATGCACACGAATTCATCATGGCCCTGCCCCAAGGCTACGACACGGACATCGGCCCCCGTGGGGCCAAGCTTTCCGGCGGCCAGCGCCAAAGGCTTTCTATTGCCAGGGTGTTCCTTAAAAACCCGCCCATCCTCCTGCTGGATGAGGCCACCAGCTCCCTGGACAACGAAAGCGAAAAAGCCATCCAAGAATCCCTGGAGCGGCTGGCCCATGGCCGCACCACATTGGTGATCGCCCACCGGCTTTCCACCATCCAAAAAGCCCAGCGCATCCTGGTTCTAGGCCCCCAAGGGATTGTAGAACAAGGCACCCATCAGGCCCTTTTGGCCCAAGGCGGCGAATACGCAAGGCTTTACAATATGCAGTTCGAGCAATAGCGGACGGAGGGACGTAAGGGGCTTCGCCCCTTAACCCCACTTAAGGGATAAAATCCCTTAAGAATCCCATCATAGGGCATTTATTTTCTTTTTGCCTTCATGGTTTCAATGAGGTTTTCTATAAAACTTAATTCTTCCACACTCATATCCTCCAATTGCTGGAGGATTTTCTTTATGCGGGGGTCCATCGGCTTCGTTTGGTTTAATGTATGGCTAGAAGCATCCTCTGTTTCGCCCCGGAGATAGGCTTCTGTGGTATCTAACAGCTGGGCAACCATTGCCAATTCTATGGGATTAGGTGATGATTTTCTGTTTTTCCAATCAGTCATCTTGCCACGGTAACCATTGATTGCCGTGTTAATATGTGATTGCTTTATTCCCTTTTCCTTCGCCAATTGTAGTATACGATCAATGGTGTCTATCGCAATCACCTCCCAAATTCTGATTATAGTCAGATTATATATTGACATCCGATTAAAGTTGGATTATAATGTACATAACATAGAAATGCTAAGCTACCCAAGGGTAAATATAGCACTTCATTATAGCATAACCCATTCCTTGAAGCAAAGCTGAAATCTGGGAGGATTATTTCATGAACATTTTTAACAACATCAACGCCTTCTTCCAAACGTCCCTCTTGGATGAGCTGCTGGAAGCAGAGCAAGCCCTCTTTCAAACCGTATTGCAGCTTCGGCAAGCTTTAGGGGAGCGGGCCTACTTACTGGATCATTACTTATCTTTAATTTTTGAAGTATTGCAAATAGGCTGTGTGGAAAACCTGGCAGAGCAGGGCACCTGGGAATACAGCCGCATTAACAGTCAGGCCCGAAAGCTGAACAATGGAGAAACCATCAGTCAAGAAGACTTGGCCTTTCTGCAAAAGAGCTTAGACCAGGTTAAAAATACTTACAAGGAAACAGAAACCATTTTGCATTTAACAACTGCGCTAGCCGCCCCGGAAATGCTGGCCGATGCATTTAAAACCTTTATTATGTGGGCGAGCCTCAAATGGAAAACCTGAACGAACAGCTTCGGCGGCGATTCGGTTACTTTTCCCCGGCAATGCCCTTTTTACGGGGTTTTACCTATTACTATCTGCTGGCTCTTAGCCACCGGGATATGGAAACCAACAAGCAAATCTTTCAGTTGAAGCTGGATACCCTTGGTTCATAGGCTGCGCCGCGGGGATTAAATCAAGTGCAATAACGATTGTTTCTTTAGGGCATGCTATCGGTGAAAAGGAGTGAAGCTGCATGGCCAAAAAAGGAATGAGGCGCCCTGATCCCAAGGCACCTCACGGAACAGAAAGCAATAAAATCACCCATTTCCCCAAGAACGATGTGCCGCCCGTACCAGAAATTCAGGGGAAGGCGAAAACAGGGAACGCTAAAGCGGGCAGAATAAAGTAGTAAAAAGAGCTAGGGCGTGTTTCAAAACGCCCTAATCTTCGCAGTCGAAGATCACTTTATGGGCCAAATAGTTCGCAAAATTGGCTTTCCACTCCCGGTGGATAAAAGAGGCGTCGAAGAAAGACAGCGCCTCTTTTTCCATGTCCAGAATAATCATCAGATCGTAACGGATTTCGGAATGGATGCAGGCCTGGTGAAGGGAAACCTTATGAATACCCGGCAGGGTTTCCGCTTGTTTAAACAGGGCGAATATATCGCTAAAAAGCGCGTCCCTGTCCGTTGCCAGTTCATTAAATTTGACGATAATATAATGCTTCATCCTTGTTGGGCCATGGCCTTGGCGATGACGCCTTCGATAAAATCCGACTTGGCTGCGGTATAGGAAGGCCTGTCATCTGCGTATTTTTCCGCCAGGGTTACCTTTAAATCGTTGTATTCCTTAGCGATTTCCGGGTTCTGGTTCAGGTAGCGGCAGAAAAGCACATTGGTGCGATAAGACTCGCTGCCATTGGGGTAGCAGTGAACGTGATGGGTGGCCACATCATTGGCCACCCGCTTAATATATAGCACCCGGCCGCTGGCATCCTGCACCCCGGCGTTTTCATAGCTGGCAGCCGCCATAGCTTCGTTATCAATAGCGGCCATATCGTTAATTAATACCGCGATATCCAATATGGGCTTGGCCACAATGCCGCCGATGGCGGTGCTGCCTACGTGAGCCATTTCAAGGGCATTTGCGCCGAAAAGTTTTTTCATTTCTTCCGTGGCCAGAAGGTATTCGTTGGCCCAGTTATCGTCGTGCTCTGCCAAAACGGTTTTATTGCGCTGTACACCGATCAAAGAAATTCGCCTCTTTCATTTGTTGTCGTAAATATAGTATACTATGGTTAAAGCTATTCGGCAAGGGAGGGTAATTACGATGAACGATATAACAAATGTGATTCGGGCACGGCGAAGCGTGCGAAAGTACAAGGCAGGGGCGGAAATCCCTCAGGACGACCTGCGGCTCATTTTAGAGGCCGCCATGATGGCGCCCAGCGCGTGCAACACTCGGCCTTGGGAATTTGTGGTAATAAAAAGCCAGGACGTGCGGGAGAAGATCACGGCCATTCATCCCTATACCAAGATGCTGCCAGACGCATCGGTAGGCATTGTGGTTTGCGGGCTGGGCGAAATACAAGAAGGCATCGCCAAAGGGTTCTGGCCCCAAGATTGCGCAGCCGCGATTGAAAACATGCTTTTGCAAGCCACAGGGCTTGGGTATGGGAGCTGCTGGTGCGGGATTTACCCCAGCGAACAGCGGGTGCAGGCGGTTAAGGAGATCATTGGGGTAAAAAGCACGCCGGTGGCGGTGGTTGCCATAGGGGTAGCTGAAGAAGCGCCAAAGCAAAGGGGCTTTTACGACGAAAGCAAGGTAACATATATAGATTAAGGGTCAAGGGATGAATCCCTTGCAGGGTGAGGGGGCGGTGCCCCTTCAGGGTTTGTAACAGGCGCTAATTCAAAAGGTAAACGGGATTGGTGATAGCCATATTCATAAACCCACTATCAGCAACAAAAAGCATAAAACCCGCATCGCCCACAGCAAAATCAGGGCAGTCAAAACGATATCTATACAAGTCACCCTCTTTGCCTTCGGCCTGTAGGGGAAAGAGACTTTTTTGATCGCCAAAGATAACAGCAAGCTGGTTCACTGGCTTCACAGCATAAAGGTCCGCAGCAATGCTAGCCTTTTTGTTATGTACCTGTATGCTTTCTCCTGGCCCTTTGCCATTTACCGTTGGTAAAAGAATAGGCCCGTTTGTCACCACGTTTCGCCCTTGCCGCAAGGCCCTAAGAATATTTTTTTCCGTAGGCGGGCCTTCCACAAAAACGCAATTGCGTACGTCTCCGGTGCCAAAGCTGCTCTGCACCCATTGCTGCCAGACGGGCACAAGCTTTGAGGCAACGCGCTCTATAAAATTTGCAGAGGCAATGAGTTCATAGGGAAGGCATTTGCTGTTTTCTTGAATAAAACAGCAAATGCGCTTTATGCCATCAAACAGGCCGTGAAAATCATCCGCCCGAATATTGTGGGTATCGCTTCCTGCTACCGCAGGGATAAAGACGCCCGATTTCATAAGGGAAAGCCAAAGCTTAAACGCGGCATCGTTAGGAAGCCCCGGCAGCATAGGCAGCGAGCCGTTCCATATCTCAATCCCCTCAAAAATATCAATCATATCTGTAAAGCGCTCTGGAAAGGCGATAGCAGTTTGAAATTCGCGAGGGTGATTAATCACAGGAAAGCCGCCTAGCGACTTGATTTGATTTGCGA
Organism: Eubacteriales bacterium; assembly: GCA_031556065.1. GTDB lineage: Bacteria > Bacillota > Clostridia > Christensenellales > Aristaeellaceae > JAVBTR01. The sequence continues at coordinate 96,748 of JAVBTR010000052.1, forward strand.
CGCGTGTAAATTCGCCCCGCAGCACTTCATCCGTGCGTTCCTCCTGCCCCGGAATTCGGTAAACCACCTCCTCCACGGCACCATGGGCGGCAACGTGGCCATTGGTAGTAGATATTTCTTTTGAGCGAATAGGGGTAAAAAAATCTGTTTCCAGAGCCCGCCATACAGCATGGTTCAAAATATTGTGATGGTC
>JAVBTR010000047.1:0-15014 GCA_031556065.1 Eubacteriales bacterium
GCGCCATCAATTCCTTTATGCAGCAGATGAAAGCAGCTAGTGATAGCGTTACGGCAGTGATACAGGCGGGTGCGAATCAGGGGAAGGCTGCTGTTCAAGAAGCGGCGCAAGAGATGGCGGCAAGCACAGAAACAAACTCAAAGGAACAGAAAGAGGCATATGGCAAGGTTGCTGATGCAGCTTTAAAAGCGTATAAGGGGATAGGCGCTGCAATAAATGAAAGTATAGCAGAGTTAAATAAATACACCATAGCAATGAATGGGCTGGAAGCGGCGGCGAAACGGCAGGGGTTGTCTTCTGCCGAAACGATAAAAACCATGAATGGTGTTACTGATGCTATCTTCGGGGCGACCGACGGCGCTACAGCTTTGGGGCACCTTTTAGATAGTGGGCTAGGCGCAGACAAGGCAGCAAATCTGTTGAACCGCTTTAAAGAAACTGCCGCCCTTAGCCGAACTGAAAACATAAGCTTTACAGATTCTATCGTTGCCGCAGCCGCAGCGATAGAGCGGGGGGATACCCAGGGCTTAAAAGCTATTGGTATTATGAAAACCCAATCTGATATACAAAAGGAATACGCAGCTAGCGTAGGCTTATCTGTGGATCAGTTGACCGAATCCATGAAGATGGAGGCGGTCTATCAGGGAATTATGACGGCAACAGCAAGCATGGTTGGCGATTACGCTACCTTTCAACAAACATTGGCAGGGTCACAGGAGAGGGCCATCCAATCCGGTGAACAGCTTGCTGTTACCTTCGGGGATAGCATGGCCCCTGCGGTGCAATTAGCCAACGACATGCTATCCGGGCTTTATTTGACGCTGGATGCGGTAGCCGGGGCATGTCCACCACTTACGGCAGGGGTTACAACGGCCACAACAACAGTGCTGGGACTGGTTACGGCAATACAGACGCTATCAAAAGCACAGGAGCTTATGGCTAAAGTGAATGGGATAGGAGGGCTGTTTGGCGGTTTGTCATTGGGGGCTGTTGGGGGCATTGCGGCGGCGATCGGCGGGATTGTTGCGTTATATACTGGTTTGAAAAAAGTGGCAGAGGAAACGGCGGCGGCTGAGGCCAAGGCTTATGAGGAACGACAAGTGCAGATAGCAAATTCATCTGCCGAGGCGAAGCAACTTACCGACTTGGCCAATCGTTACGATGAGCTTTCTGGCAAAGCCAGACTTAGCTATTCCGAAATGAAAGAAAAGAAGGGCATCGAGGAAACCCTATCTAACATGGGTGTTGTGGGCGGTGCTGTTGATACGCTGACCGGGAAATACAAGGATCTTGCCGAGGCGGCAAGGGAAGCGGCGGACGAGGCATTCGACGTAAGCCAGGGTGGACTTGAAAAGCAGGAAGAGGACGATCGCACCAAGTACGAAAAAGCGGTTAAAGATTTGGAAACTTATTCGGAGCGGGCGAAGACTGCAAAGTTAATGTTGGCTAAGACAGAGAAGGCAATTGGGGACTGGAAGAAAGGCTTGATTGTTGAACTCCCCCAACCAGGCAAGATAAAAGAGTGGGAAGATACGCTTACGGAGTATGAAAAAAGGTTTGGTATTGTAAAAGAAACAGCCACCAATCTTTTTTCTACCATGCTGACTAAAGCATCGGATGCGTCTGTTCATTCTGGGACACCTCGTGCGGCTGCCAACACTATCGTTAGTAGCTTAATGGAACAATTCAACGAAATGATCGGTAAGGAAGGTTTTGATTTTAATTCGGGCATGGTTGATAATTTCCAAACTGATATTGAAGCAATGTTTGAAAGCCTATCGTCCGCTGTTGTGTCCTCCGACGCATCGAATGCCATAATCGCCCTTGAAGGATTTAAAGAAAAATACTCAAATGGCATGAAATTCACCGATGACGACATAAAAAACGTTAAGCAGTCTGTCAGCACGATTACCAACGAGTTCTACTGGGCGCTATTCAATGATTTAGCAAAGAACAAATCAAATGTTGAAGCTAGTGATATGGCTGCTAATATGCTAAGAACGATCCTGGGGCCATTTATGGCTGCGGTGAACGATGTTGACATGATTGACGGCATCGTGGAGAAATTGCACAACGCCATTGACACAGACAAGTTGACCAGCATACAAGAAAAGCTACTAAACGGCGGCGACACAGCACTTTTGGATGCATCAAAAAAGAGCTATGAAGAGGCTGCCGCTGCAATGAAAACAGCCGGGGATGAGATCGAAAAATATGCTAACGCCAAGCAGCTTTTGAACGAGTTGGAAGAAAAACGTGGCAGTGGTACTGAATGGGATGACGTAGGGGTGCAAGCCTTGGTTACGTCGCTTGAAACAGCTGGTGTTGCCTTGAAAGATTGGGGCGACATCGAAGATCAAGCAATGTTGGTGAACGGTGCGTTGGCCAAATCCGAGAAGGAATATCAGGATATTATTACCAGCGGTGCATATGCACAGGCAAAGCAAGGGATGAAAGACATCGTTCAAGCAGCTCAGCTCCTTATCGACACAAAAAAAGAGAACGGCGAAACAGACGATGAGGAATATAAGAAGCTCCAAGATATTATAAATGCGGAAATGGTGTATTTGGGTCTTTTGGAAAACGCAAAAACTGCGGCAGAAGGCACCAAAATCGAAGACCGCCCCTTCGATGCAGCCACAGCCAATGCCAAGCAATACCAAAAAGAAGTCGACAGGATAGCCAAATCATATAACGACTTGAAGAAATACAAGGCGGGCATTGAAGACGGTGCAAAAGCTTGGGGAAAGCAAAAAGAGGTGCTACAAAGTGTAAACAAAAATCTACCGGAATATAAGCAAGCACTTTTAGATGCCTTTGGAACCACCGAAATAACGACGGAGCAAGTCGCAGATTATATTAAAAGGATGGACGAGTCTTATTCCAATTCCTTTGATGATATAGCGTCAAAAGCAGACAGCCTTGATACCAACTTACTACAGCTTGCCGCAGATGCGGGGTTTTATAGCGTTGGTGAAGTTGATTTATCGCAGGCACAAGCGGCTTCTGCTTCTTTTAGGGCAGAACTGTTTTTGCTCAAAGCGCTTATGGATGCACTGGGAATAAAAACCGGCGGCGGCACTGGCGGCAAAGGCGGTGGCGGCGGCAAAAAATCCTCCTGGTATGATGACCAAATCAAAGACATGGAGCACCTGCGCAAGCTGGGGCAATTAACCTACGAGGAAGAGCTTGCCTATTTGGAACGGCTGAACAGCGCCCGGGGCAGGCTGAAAAAGGACGAGCAAACCGACCTGGATGAGCGCTTGTATCAGGCCAGGGAGGACGTGCGGCAAAAGGCCATCGACGACGATTATGCTTATTTGGACCACAAAAAGCACATGAACGAAATGGACCTGACCCAAGAATTGGCCTACCTTGAAACAATGAAAGCCGCCCACACCATGAACGCGGAAGAGTTGACGACCATTGAAGAAAAGCTCTACGATGTGCGGGAGGCCATCCGGCAAAAGGCCTTGGAGGACGATTACGCTGCCATCGACCACCGCAAGGCCATGGAAGCCATCAGCCTTGAAGAAGAGTTGGCCGCCCTTGAAGCCATTCGGGCGGCACGGGACATGAACGTGGCGGAAAGCCTGGCCTATGAAGAGCGGGTTTACGCGTTGAAGCAGGACATCCGCCGCAAGAACATTGAGGACGACTACGGGGACATGGAGCACGAAAAGCGCATGGGCCGCCTTAGCTACCAAGAAGAAGTGGAATGGCTTGAGCGCATACGGGACAAGCACCAGATGACGGCGGAAGAACAGCGGCAGATCGAGGAGGAGCTGTACGACGCCCGGGAGCAATACCGTCAAGCACTTTTGCAGGGGGATTACAGCGCCCTGGAGCACCGCAAGCGCATGGGCGAAATGACCCTGGAGCAGGAGCTGGAAACCCTGCAAGCCATTAAGGCAGCCCGGGAAATGAACGCAGAAGAGCTGCTGGAAATGGAAGAAAAGCTCTATGCCCAGGAGCAGTCCATCCGCAGCCGGGACGCGGGTAGCATTACCAAGCTGATGACCAGCCTGACCAAGGCCTTATCGGAACGGTACAAGGAAATGCGGGACGAGGAAACGGCGCTTTTGAAGGCCTCCAAGGAGGGCTGGAAGGATTGGGCCGACGAAAACGTGAAGGCCATACAGGACCAGATCGACGCCCTGGACGCGCTGCTTAAAAAGGAAGACAGCGACGCCACCGACGAAAAGGAGCTAAAGCAGATCGCCAGCCTCCGGGAGCAAATCCAGTTTGAACAGGATGAATACAACCGCAGGCAGCTCCAGGCCCAGCTGGACAAGGCCCTGGAGGACCGGGAAACAAGGCTGCGCAAGGAAGCCATCGAAGCTGAAAAGGCAGCCCTGAAGGAAAAGCAGGAGGCCATTAAGGAGGAGGCCAAGGCCCAGCAGGAGGCACTGGACGGCCAGATAGACGAAATTAAAACCAACTACGAGGAACGGCTGAAGGCCGCCGCCCTTCAAGCGGAGGCGGAACGGCTGATTCTATCCGATAGCCAGGACGCCATTCTGGCCCTGTTAAAGGACTACGAGGCGGATTACAACGCCACTGGCCAAACCCTGGGTGAGGCGCTGTTGGATGGCTTTATAGCCTCCGTAGGGGATGTGGACGCCTGGTTTGAGGCCTTTAACACCCAGTACACCGCGGCCTACGATGCCATGAAGGAAATGGCCCTGGAAGCCTCCGCCAGGTTCGAACAGGCCTATCGGGCACGGCAGCAGCAGCAAATAGACGCCATCGCCCAGGCGGCCACCCAGCAGGCCATTATCGTGAACCAAAGCCAAACCTTTAACCAGCCCGTGGAATCGGCCGCCGATGTGGCCAGAAGGGTGCAGCTGATGAATGAGGAATTGGGGAAAATATTGTGATTTCGTGGGAATGCTTGCATTCCCACGAGGGATTTCCCTCACGGCGCTGTAAAATCTTCGATTTTACGGTCGGGGCCGACTAAAAGGTATGTTCGCTCTGCGAACGACCCGTACACCCGGCAAAGCCGGGCGATACGATTTTCACTTGGAGGGTTGCGACCCTCCAAACCTCCCAGGGGTGCGGTAGGGGATGGGATATTTCCCATAATATCAAGAGCTTTGAAGGAAAATCTTTTAGCTAAAAACGAAAGGATCATTACATGCAAAAACTTACATACACAAACATCCTGGGCGAGAGCGTCATGTTTTACAACGCTCCGCCCTTTATTCTGGAGAAAATCCGGGGCACTGGGGCCACGGAGAACGTGATCACGGCCATAGGCGGCTACCAGCAGGACGGGGATGCCACCTATACCATACGGAAAAACACAAGGCCTATCGATTTGAGCTTCCATGTGGAGGGCCGGGGCCGGGGGGACATGTACGAAAAGCGGAGGGCCCTGAGCGCGGTGCTGGTGCGCCACAAGGCCTTTAACCCGGCAACAGGCCAGAAGGCACGGTTGGTTTACGAAAACGATGGGGGCCAGTGGTGGACCTTTGCGGTGCCGGAAGGGGGAGTAACCTTTGATAACCGCATACGGGATTACCATTACAGCATCCCCCTTTCCTTTCGGTGCGAAAGCCCCTACTGGTTTGCCATGGCGCAAAAGCAATCGGTGCTGGCTTACTCGGACACGGGCTTCGAACTGCCTTTTGGGTTCCCGGTAGCCTTTGGCCAGCGTGAGTTTCGAAAAACGTTGGAAAACAACGGCCAGGTTTACACCCCTGTGGAAATGACCATTGAAGGCCAGGGGGAAACCCCGGTGATCTACAACCATTCCATCGGCGTCTTTCTGGCGCTGACAGAGCCTCTGCCCGCGGGCTATACCCTTTATATGAATACCGACCCGGTGAGCCTGGCGGTGACGGTGACCGGCCCGGATGGCACCACGGAAAACGCCTACGGCTACCTGGACCCGGAAACGGCCCTTACCGCCTTTACCCTGCGCCCAGGGCTTAACGATGTGGAATACCTCCCCGGAGGCACCGCGGCAAAAAGCCGGATTACCATTAAATGGTATGAACGGTTTGAGGGGGTGTAAAGGTTGAAAACCCTGATGATCATGACACGGGATTTTAAGCTGCTGGGCGAGATTCCCCAGTTTAACAGCCTGATCTACACCAGGTCCCACTACGGCGTGGGGGATTTTTCTTTGGAGATCAGCCCCGGTGCCTCCTGTGCGGAGCAATTGGCCCAGGGGGTTCTTTTGTACGACCCGGAGGCCCCCCACAAAATGATGCTGGTGGAGGATTATTACATTGACGAGAAAGCCATCAAGCTCAACGGCTGCCAGCTTAAGGGGGATGTGCGCAAGCGCATCTGCGTGCCGCCCTTAAGCCTGCCAACCACCCTTTACCAATGGGATGGCCTAAAGTGGCTGGAGATCACCGACCAGGAGACCATTTATGTTTTAATGCAGGGGGATGTGTACGAGGGCTACGCCTTCCCCCTGGAACCAAGGGGCGGCATGGTGTTTTCGGACATGAGCGCCCTGGCCACGGTTTACGACTGGGATACCAAGAGCCAGACAGGGGAAACCTGGCTGGATTTGGGCGTGGCCCAATTGCGCAGCAAGTACAAGAATTTTGGCTGGGATAGCTTCATCGGCTCCGCTGAATCAGCCATCAAGCACTTTGTTTCAAACAACCTCACAGCCCCGGAGGATGGAAAGCGCCTGATGCCCGGCTGGGCAATGGCCCCGGATCAGAGCAGAGGGCTTGCGCTTCCATGGCGGGCCAGGTTCGATAAACTGGATACCTTTCTTGCAGCCATTGGGGAGGCCACCGGCATGGGCTACGACCTGACGCCGGATTTTGCCAGTAAGCAATTTGTGCTGGAGGTGGTAGAGGGCAACGACTATTCCAAGGGCAAAAAGCGGGTGGTCATCGCCACGGACATGGGTAACGCCGAAGGGGTGAGCCTGCAAATGCAATTAATGAACACCTATACAACCGCATACACCGGCGGCGCAGGGGAAGACGCCCAGCGGCTGATCCTCACCGTTAGCGGGGAAAACACGGGCACGGACAGGCGGGAAATGTGGGTGGATGCAGGCTCGGTGGACAACCCGGAGGATTTAAACCTCAATGGCCGGAACAAGCTGGCCGACGCAGCCCCCAGGGTGGCCCTCTCCGCCAAGGTGATCGATACGGGGGCCTGTAAATATGAACGGGATTGGGACGTGGGGGATATCGTCTTGATTCGCCGCCAGGGGGCCATAACAGCCACAAGGATTTTAAGCGTGACGGAAACCTACGAACGGGACAGGGCCAGACAATTGGATGTGGTCTTCGGCTCCGGCACCGTGAGCCTGGCCAGCGTTTTAAAGCGCATGGGAACCATAACAGTAAGATAGGAGATTGGAAAAATGCTTATTAGATACGGATTATTCGACAGCACCACACAGGACGAACGGGTATATGCAGCCGACCAGGTGGCGGTTATTTTTAGGGCGCTTTCCTTAAGCGGCGTGGTGGATTTGGACACCTGCCTTAAGATTACGGCGGCGGGGGATGGAATGAAGGTGAACATGGCCCCTGGCAGCGCCCTTGTCAGCGGGTATATGATGGATGCCATCGACGACGGCGGCGGGGTGTATCAATTGCTTTTTAATGCAGGCGGCAGCCAGGCACGGGTGGACCGTGTGGTGGTCAGACTGGACCTTTCAAGCGATTCCCGGACGGTTCTGCCCTCCATTAAGCAGGGCACGCCCTCCGGCACGCCTGTGGCCCCGGCGCTTACCAGAAGCGGGGAAATTTATGAGATTTCCTTGGCGCAGGTTTATATTGCGGCCGGTGCAACGGCCATTACCGCTGCCAATATCACCGACGAAAGAGGGGACGAAAACACCTGCGGCGTTGTGCTGCCCAAGGTGCTAAAGCTTTCTACCCTGGGGAGCACCCACGTGCACAGCGTGGCTACTACGGCAGCAGGCGGCTTTATGTCTGCGTCCCAGGTGGCGCTGCTCAGTGGTGCTGTGGCCAGCACCGGAGCCAATGCCAGCGAGATTGCATCCCTGAAAAGCAGGGTTGCAACTCTTGAATCGGCAGTATCTGCCTTACAGGCAACCGTTTCCGCCCATGCAGCCCAGCTGGCAGGGCTTACAAGCGCGTCCACGCCTGCGTTTAAGGGCATGACCCTCAGCGGCACGCTGAACATGGGGAGTAATTATATTGATAATGCTTTGTTCAAGTAAGGAGGATCGCATATGCCGGTAATGACCATTCCAATCACCGCGCCGACCTTTAGCGCAGTGCCCAAAGGCTACACATTTAATGGAACCCTAAAGCTACCGCAAACCGTATTCGACCCCATCCGAATAAACAGTGCAAATCTCTATTGGGGTTACGCCCGATTGTATGTTCAAGGCGATTATTTAAACGTTACTTCTGGCGATACAGGGTTTAACTCGGATATTTTTTCCATCACCGTCGATACCGATCTTAAAGAACGGGACGTCAATCTATATTGTTACAATGTCGGGACAGATCATATTTTAAAGGTCCAAGGCCGGTCCATTAAATTTGTTATCACTACAAATGTAAGCACCAGCGGTAATATTATCGATCGCCCAAGAGCGGGGGATATGGTTTTAACCCTGGACTACGATATCACCACCACGGCCTGCACGCCCCCAACGGCCCTGTCTGTCAGCGCTGTGCTGGCGGAAAGCAATGTAACCCTTAATGGCTCCGGGGCTGCTGGGGGGGTAACCAACGGGATTGTCGGCTACGAGGTGCAATACAACGACGATTACGCAGGCTGGGCGGGCCTCACAACTGCCAGCACCACCAGCAGCGCATTTTCTATTTCTGTAGCGCCTCCGGCCCGGGGGGTTACAAGGCGGTTCAGGGCACGGACCTTGGGCAGCGCAGGCAGCGGCTATTACAGCGATTGGAAGGAATCCACCAATGGGGTCAAGCGCAATTCAGTGCCCATTGCCCCCGGGTATGTAAACGTTTCCCCGGCCATATATGAAAGCGGCAATATCACCATCACCTGGGCCCAGGGCAGTGACCCGGACGGCAACCTTTCCTATTACAAGGTGCAATATCAAATTGTGGGCGGGGCCTGGACCGATTTGGTTAACACCTCAGCCCTGAATACCACCCAGGCCCCTGCCCTTACAAGAGGCGCCACCATTAAATACCGGGTCTGTTCTGTGGACGCCTTTGGGGTGGCCAGCGGGTATACAGAATCGGGCACCGTTAAGCGCAACCAAACGCCCTTAACCCCTGCCTTTTCTTTGCCAATGGCAAACGGGGAAACCTATTCTTTAAAGCCCTCCCTGGTGGCCACTGTGGGCCCGGAGCCGGATGGCCAAAGCCAGACCATGCAATTGTCTATAGACGGGGGCAGCTATGTGAGCATTGGGGCGGTGGCCTCAGCCGGGGGAACGGTGTACTACCAAATGAGCCTGGCTGCGGGCACCCACACCCTAACACTTCGGGTGGCGGATAGCCTGGGGGCTGCCGGGGGCACGGCAGTTAGAACCATAACGGTGAAGGTGGCCGATTGGTCCCGCCCCATCGCCACGGGAACCATTATCGCTGGGGGCGAGCTAAGCCATGTGGCCGATATAAACGAGCTGCTAAGCAAGATCAATGTCTGCCGGGGCTTTTATGGGCTTTCCAAGGCCAGCTTAACCGGCACGGTGGGGGAATGGGCCCAGTGGAAAACCCAAGTGATGGAATTGCAAACAGCCCTGGGCGCTTGCTTTTCCGCGGCTGGAAAAGCCCTCCCGGCCTGGAACACGGCCCCCTCCTACCCGGCGGCAGCCATCATGACCCAGCTGCGCAGCCAATGCGTGGCCTGTTAGGAGGGAAGCAATTTGAAAACAGGCTGGATGCACACAAAGGATGAAACGGGCCAGGATGTGGCCTTCTCACCTAAAATCGCCATTGAATCCATAGAGGGCTTGGACGGGATTATAGCCCAAGCCATTCTGGCGTCGGATAAACGCAAATGGCCAGTGGGCGCGTTGTACCTGTCCACAGCGGATACCGACCCGGCTATTTTGCTGGGCTTTGGCACCTGGGAGCCCTGGGGCGCAGAGCGGGTACCCGTAGGGGTAGGCGGGAAGTACGATAAGGCCGGCATGGTGGGGGGCAGCGATACCCATAGCCATACGGTAGCAAGCCACACCCATGGGGTGTTAAGTCATACCCATACGGTGGCCAGCCATACCCACACCACGGGGAGCTTTACGCTGCTTGCAACCCATCTTCCCGAGGTAAATATAGGCATCGGGGGTACGCAGCTGTCTTGGAACAAAACCACAGGCGGAAGCCAGACACGTGTAAACCTGCAAGGCACATACGGCGGCAACTTTACAGGCGGCTATGAAGGCACCTCTGTGGGTACAGGGGGCTTGGCCCATAACCATGGTAACACCGGCGGCACCCCGCTGACCACTTTGGGCACGGAGTTGACCACTTTGGGCACAGCCCCAGCCACTAACCCAGGGGATAACCGCCAGCCCTACATTACCTGCTACATGTTTAAGCGCACAGCTTAAGGAGGGAAGCAATTTGAAAACAGGCTGGATGCACACAAAGGATGAAACGGGCCAAGACGTGGCCTTTGCCCCTCATACAACCCTGGAGGGGGTAGACGGTTTGGGGGAGGAGCTAGCTAGCAAGCTGAACAAGGCCGACTACAACCCTCAGGATATTTTACAAAAGCTTAAAACCGTGGCTGGCCCAGGCAGCGGCCTGGATGCGGATACTTTGGATGGGTTGCATGCAAAGGATTTTGCTACCCCGGCCCAGGTGGACGGCAAGGTAAGCAAATCAGGGGATACCATGACAGGAGGGCTGAAAGTAAAATCCGGTGACTTTCTGCGCGGCATGTATGGTGATTATGGTGTCTTTTTGCGCAACGACGGTAATGGCTTTTATATACTGCTAACCAATAAGGGCGACCCTGAAGGGAGCTATAACGCATTAAGGCCATTTACCATCGATATTGCCAGCGGAAATGTAGGTATCGCTAATGGGCTTACATTGGGTACACCATTGGCCATTAGCAATGGTGGCACGGGGCAGGCCACGGCGGCGTTGGCTCGGAATGCGCTAGGGTTAGGGAACACCACAGGAGCGCTGCCCATAGCCAACGGCGGCACTGGCACCAGCGATGCAATGCAAGTGCCGCAAAACGTTAGTTTTCTTGGCTTTGCTGACAATATTGATGGGGTTTACCGTACAGGACACTACCTCACCGCAGGTACAAGCGCCGGGACTTTCCCTGCGTCTCAGGCCAACAAGGTCGGTATTCTGCAAGTGTTAAACAACGCCAATTTGGCTACGTCGGGGTACCGGGTGCAGATATGGCACGGCATAGTCTACCCCGAATACATATGGCAGCGCCACAGATGGGATTCCGGCGCTTGGACTCGATGGTTTAGGTTTACAGGCACAGCGGATTAAGGCTGGGTTTACAGTCAGAAATGGAGGCAATAATCGATGAATGATAAAGTAACGGCCATACGCAATTGGTCCAACGCCAAGGTGGGCACCGGCTATGTATACGGGGCCACCGGATGGATATGCACAAAGGCCCGAAGAGAACAGCAAGCAAAACAATATCCCCAGTATGCGGGTAATATACTAGGCATTTGTGCTCAATGGGATGGCAAAGAAGCCAGGGATTGCGCCCAGTACGCCAAGCATGCTATGGCGCAGGTTGGTATTACCCTGCCCAGCGGGGCAACCAGCCAATGGAAAACCGATGTATGGGCCCACAAGGGCACAATTGACACCTTGCCAAAGGACAAGCTGTGCTGCCTGTTCCGCGCGGATGGCAGCGTTATGCAGCACGTACTCATCTACCACGGTGATGCAACCGATACCTACAAAGGCACTGTAACAGATGCCCGCGGCAGTGCCCAGGGCGTTATAAAGACCTTGCTGGGGGATTACAAGTATACCCATTGGGCAGTGCCCAAGGGTCTGTATGAAGACGAACAAAAGGAGGATAACGATGTGCCGGAACCGACTAATGGCAACTATGCCGGAACAACCTGCCAGGTGGTAGGCGGTGGGCTTAATATGAGAGCCAGCAGGAGCAAGCAGGGGGTAAAAATTGTGCAAATCCCCGTTGGGACAAGGGTCTATTGTTACGAGGATGATGGCGCTTGGCCCATTGTGCGTTATAAAGACGGTGTTGATTATATTGGCTTTGTGGACAGAGCCTATTTGAAAGAGGTGGGTTAATATGAAAGATATCGGGGCCTGGGTGGTTAAGGCATTGGGTGCCGCAGGGGCGCTTGTTATTGGCTTGTTAGGGGGCTGGGATACCACACTGAAAATGCTGTGCCTGGTGATGGCCCTTGATTTTGTTACGGGCCTTCTGGTTGGGTTTCATGGCAAGAGCAGCAAAACAGAAGGGGGCGGCCTTTCCTCTGCTGTATCCTTTTCGGGGCTTATGAAAAAGACGATGGTGCTGATTCTGGTAGGCCTGGCGGTGGCGGTGGACCGCATACTGGAAACGCCAGGCACCTTGCGCCTGGCTGTGTCCATGTTTTTTATATCCAATGAAGGGCTGTCTATTATAGAAAATGCGGGGGTTCTGGGCCTGCCCTTGCCCAAGGCCCTGAAAAAGGCCCTGGAAGCCCTCCGGGACAAGGATGAATGAAGGGATTTTTTAAGGGTGGTAACCCTTGAATGGGGAAGAGGTTTGTCAAGGTAGGAAAATATCAAACATAATCCTTGGGCGGCATCGTTGGCGAAATCTTTGCCGATCCGCATGCTCCCCTCCCCAAATTGAATGGGGACGCAATCTATTGTCATAGTATTGCGTTAATGCCCATTAGCGGCTCTCTATCTCTGTAGTGACTTATGGGCATGCATCATCCGGCCAATAAAGAACGTCGATATCGGGAGCACAGTTGGACCAGCCGTAGAAAGTGTACAGGACCCCATGCAATACCTTATCGTCTCTCACCTCCAGCAGGTGTGCGATAACCGCATCCTGAGCGGTCCAGCTATAGCATAGTGCCCGTTCGCTGCTGCTTTCATCGTAATTGTACATCCATGGAACGTACCATTTTTCATCTCCAAACCCATCAGGGCCAAAAGCCTCCAATAATTCCTTCTGGACAACCCGGTAATCCGCAGTGTATTGGTCCAAATCGGAGTGCTCGTCCTTAAACAACACTTGCGCAAAGGTCAGCCATCTTTCGCCGTGTACCTCATTTTCATCTTCATCCATTGGACCCTCAAACCAATAAATCAGCTTGGTATCGTGGCCATTGATAGACACATCTTCGTAGATAAGCGAATTATCGTCTTTGGAGGAGGGCTGTTTACCTTCTGCGGCGATCACCTGCTCCATTTGCATACCACCCTGGATGTTGTTTCGGAAAATATATGGCCTGGTATGCTCTTCAAATGCCTCAGCGGCATATGACGTTACCGTATAGGGAAAGGGCGGAAAAGAATCATTTTCACGCATTTGGTGCCATGGCGAATACTCAAGCAAAATGCTTGGTACATTGCTTGGTTTGTTCATAGCCCACCATGTGAGGGAAATGCTTCCTTCTTGATATTCCCAGTTAACGCTTCGTATGGTCTTTTGTGGAAAGTCTCTGTTGGGTGTTCCGTATTTTTCAGTTAAACTATCCAGCAGGGTAGTGAATACTTGCCCGGGGTCCTTAGCGGTGCTGCCAACCTCACCATCAAAGGAAAGCTGGCAATCATAAAAGGGGGCATACGGACTTTTTGTTGCTATTGCTTCCTTAGGCAGCAACCCTGCAATAGTAAGGCCGCTGATAAGAAAGTCGTGTTGCTCGATCTCTTCGGATTGGGACAATGTTAGTCCATTTTCATCCGCTAACCGCTGTACGTCCAATGAGGCTGTAAGGCGAATCACCGAATGCAGAAAATCCCAGCTGTCAGCCAGCGCAGCCGTTGCTGCAAGACACATACTAAGGGCACACAATATCCCAAGGACAACTTTCTTCATTTGAACCTGCTCCTTGTATAAATTGAGATGATCAACCTACCCAAATATAACGGATGATCCATCAAAAAGCTTTCATTAAATGGTTTGATTAGGAAAAAACGCCTTCTGAAAGGCTACCAGCTCGGCTCGGGTAGCACGTACCACATTCATGTGGTACATAAGTGCGCTCTTACCTTATGCCAAACAGCATCTGTAGCCAATCTTGACGGCTATGAAGGATTCGACCGATATGGACTTCGTTTTCACCCACACGATAAAAAATCAAATAAGGAGCGACAACCAAATAGCGGTAGCCCGGTGCAATAAGCATAGATTCATCTGTCCTAATTGCTGCACCAATGAAGGGTGAATGCGTTAATCTGGATATGCTCTGATCAAAAGCTGTTAACATATCAAGTGCGGCATTTTGATTATCGGTCAGGATATAATCAAAAATGGCATCCATGTCATCGATGGCTTGCTGGGTGTAACGAATACGATAGTTATTCATTGATGATGCGCCCCTTAAGTCGCTTCATCACATCTTCGTGATCGGTCAATTGTCCTTTTGCGATCTGCTGATCCGCTACTGCCAGTTTCATCTGTAAGCGATACCATGCTTCACGCCTGCAAAAGGCTTCGTGGCTCATAACGACCAAATCATTTTCACCATTATTGGTAACTACGATTGGATCATCTGTTTGATGGCATAGTTCGGAAAACTTTTTATAGTCTGTTCGAATGGAGGTAGATGGCTTTACCGTAAGAACACTTGGGATACGTGTTTCGCTCACTCATATCACCTTCCTGTTATTTATCTATCCACATTATATCGTATTCTTGTGGTCTGCGCAAGATAACAAAGCGGTTTCCGTTTTGTGGAAGCCGCTTTGTTAAAAACAGCAAGATATGTTTTTCATGCTGCTATTAAAGAGAATGCTGCCAGGCTGTGGACTGTACCCCGGATAATGGACAATGAAAAAAGAGACCTCCTGTTGTAGAATAAAACTACGACAGGAGGTTTTAACAATGAGGCAAAAATACACAAACATGCAAGAGCTGGCAAGCCTTATACAGGAAAGGAAAATACG
>JAVBTR010000041.1:0-44346 GCA_031556065.1 Eubacteriales bacterium
TCCCATTCCGGTTGCAAAATCGTCGCACTGCCGCGCTGCCGCTTGCATTGCTCGTTTTGCGCCCCGGCTCCTCCGCAATTTCAATCGTCGCCCTACTTCGCTTTCGCTCATATGGCTCGTTTCAATTGATTCCTCCGCATCTCTTCATAACGAACAGCGGGCTCTTCGGCTACGCAGCCTTCGAACCCTCCGACACCTCCCAATACATCAAACTCAATCGGCGTGGCTCTGGTCACTTGTTTCGGTTGATTCGTTCACCTCGCTATTCGCGTCCCCTGGACGCGCTCGGATCACTCACCCTCCTAAACGACCAGGGGCTACACCCCTGGACCCTGGATTCGGTTGCCTGTGCAGATTGCGTCGCAATGTTACAATCATCGCAACCTCGTGGAACCCGTTGCTCGTTTCGGGTATTGTAAATGTTAAGGCCGAGGGATATATCCCGCGGAGACTTGTGCACCTGCATATGCGGCTATAGACGCTTATAGGGGAACTGACAAGATGCCTGCATTCCGATATGATGTTATGGAAAGGCGGGTGTCAATATGGAAGATTTGGGTTATGGTAAATGGGTGAAAATACTTTGTCGCAATGAGAGGCGGTTTTTGAAGCTTCTGAATGTGGATGGCGGAGAAATATTTAAGGTATTTCTGGAGGCAAATGGGGATATCGCCAGTGAAATAGACTATGAATCCTGTTGCTATGGATTAAAGGCAGGGATTCTTATGGCGGCGGATGATGGCGGCTGGGACGAGGGAATCTAGAAAGAGGGCTGCTGGTTTTTGTTCTTGCGGCAATACGCCATTTCTTGTATGATAGAGGACGGTATGGAAAAGGAGTGTTGTTATGCGAAAGATACTTTGGTTGCTGGTTATTTGCTGTTTGATTCCCTTTGGGGCCCTGGGGGAAGAGGCGGAGCCCTTTTCGGCAGCGGTGCTGGAAAAATATTCAACCAGCCTTTTAAGCGAAGGGTACCTGACCACCTATTTTACCCATGGAGAGGATGGCAAAGGCTGGGCTTATTCCATTATGGATTTTGCAGCCCAGCGTCAGGTGGAGTGCGATGCTTTTAAAGGGGATGTGGTGTTAAGCTATGGCCTGGCCGGCAGCCAGGACGAAGGGTATCCCTTCTTTGGCATCAGCGGCACCGGGGATAAGAAGTGGACTGCCCGGAAGGTGGAAGTACTTGTAAATGACAATGTTTATACGGTGACCTTCAGCAAAGACAAGGACCTGACCTACGTGAAGGGCAGCAAGGACGCAGGCTTTGAATATTGCGCGATTGCCTATTTAGGGTTAGAGAGTATTGCCTTTTTAGAGGATTTGCAAGCCAGTAAGGGCGAAATGGCCTTGCGGATTTATTATAAAGAGAAAGCGTATTTTGAAGTGAGCTATCCGGCTTTTTCCGAGAAGCTTCCTCTGTTCGACAGGTTCTATAATGGGCTCATCACCTCCAACTACTTTGATGCCCAGGGCAAGGTTCCCAAGAACGTGGAAAGAACCTTGAAATACATTGATAAAAAGGGCACCTTTGGCAAGCTAAGCAAAAAGGCTAAAACGGATAAGCTTTGGCCCGTGGTAACCCCTGCGCCTACGCCGATGAACAATGTAGACCAGGAGGCGGTGGGACAATACGAAGCCATTGCGGCAGGCAAGAAGAATGAGCTGATCCCGGCGATCAGCCAACGGCTATACGAATTGGGCTTTTTGAAAAAGGCCCAGACCAGCACCACTTACCAGAGTTCCTTGGTAACGGCCATCAAGGCGTTCCAAGGGGCCAATGGGCTGCCCCAAACCAAAGACATTACCCCGGAATGCCAGGCTCTGATGTTCTCCGAGCATGCTATGGCCAAGCCTACGGCAACCCCGAAGCCAACGGCCACGCCCAAGCCCACCGCCACCCCCTATATTGAGGAGGATATGCCCCTGGTGGACACCCGCAAAGCGGACTGGGGCGGCAAGAAAAACGACCCCTGGATGAAACCCATCTATAAAAATACCAGCAAATCCCGCACTGTTACGGACGTAACGATCATCTACTATTGCATGGATAAAGATAAAGAAATCATGTATCTGGAGGGCAGCACCGAGCAATACCAGACGGCCACCGTAACCAAGAAGATCGGTCCTGGCAGGACGGTGGAGCTACCTCGGGTGAAAGCAACCGGGTATGCTGGCTTGAAATATTTGTATTATGCTATCCAATCTGTGACGTTCTCCGATGGCAGCACTGCAACCGTTCCCCAGAGGGATTACCTGTTTTATTATATTGAATACTGATGAAAGGGCTGTGGCATAAAAAGGGGCCTACATAAGCAACACGACATTGGCCCCTTTTACGTGCAGAGCCTTCAGAGCGCCTAAAAGGGTTCAGATATGGTTGAAGCCCGGCAACCGTCTGCGGAGCTGTACAAATGGTACAGCGACAAAGCGGTTGCCGGGCTGAGGCCGTAGATGGGCCCTTTTAGGCGCTCTGCTTACATGTTTTGGAACTTCATTTTAACCTGCTGAATCTTCGGCTGCTCTGCCTGGGTGGCGGGATACCAGCCCTTCTGGCTCATTTTCTTGTAGATGTCATCCTGCATGCACAGGGTTTGGCTCAGGGCGCTGTCGAAGGCCTGATGCACATTGGGCGTGGCGGATTCCACCGTACCGTGCAGGTACAAGTCGCAGGCGCCCTTGGTGGTCAAAAGCAGGTTTTGCATAATGTTTTGGTCATTCATAATGGGCTTCCTCCTTCCTTAGATCACTTGGTACAGGGATTGGAACAGCTGCTGGTGTTTTTGCATCATCTGCTGCACGTAGGTTTTCAGTTCCGGGTCTGTCAGGGCGTTCATGGCCTGCTGGCATTGGGTTTTGAGAAACTGCTCGTGGCTTAGGGCGTCTTCCAGATACAATAATTCTTTGGGACTCATTTTTGTATCACCTCCGTATGGAATTGTGCCCCAAAGGTATTTTGGATATGCATATGGTTTACATTTTTAAGAAATAAAGGTAAAATGAAATAAAACAACTTAGGGCGTGTTTCACACCCCAGATTACGAAAGGATGAAACCATTTATGGCTGAAAAACAATTGACCCTTAGAGAAATTGATACGAAGATCAAAGAGCTGGACGTGAAGATTTTAAAGGCCACCGAATCCTTAAATAAGCTAAAAAACGATAAAAAGGCTTTGGAAAAAGAGCAGGCAGACAGGCGCAAGGCCAATGCCTCCAAGACCACCACCGCCACTAAAACGACAACCACTGCCGCAAAAAAGACCACGGCAGCCAAAAACACTGGGGCGGCTAAGAAAACCACCACCCCAGCGGCTAAGACCACCACGGCCGCGAAAAAGGCAACCACCACTGCTGCCAAGAAAAGCACCACCACGGCCACGAAAAAAGCCGCTGCCAATGATAATGGCCTTCTAGGCGATATCGTGGAAGGGCTGATGAAGAATAAAGATGTGGCTAACGCTTTGGGGGAGCTTCTGGGTTCGAAGAAATAAGGAGTGCGCACAATGAACGAGGCGTTTTGGAATGCCATTGATGGGCTGCTGGCCGCATCGGAAATCGTGATCGACCGCCCCAAGGGTACCAAGCACCCCCGCTATGATTTTATCTATGAAGTGGATTATGGTTATTTGGCAGATACCACTTCCCCAGACGGTGCCGGGATTGATGTATGGCGCGGCAGTTTGGCGCAAAGCAAATGCGATGCCATTATTTGCACTGTGGATTTGTTTAAGCGGGATTCAGAAATCAAGCTGCTTTTGGGATGCACCGAAAGTGAAAAGGAAACGGTTATGGGGTTTCATAACGGGTCGGAAACCATGAAGGGCATCATGATCAGGCGGTAGCGGATAAAACAAAATGGCGAGCTTCTTTTCGGGCCTGATGTGCGTTGGGCCCGTTTTTCTTTTAATAGGGCCATGCAACCTTTTTCTATTTCCATTCATCCTATAAGTGTAATGCGCATTATTTACTTAACCGGAGGTAAACCGTGATAACGAAGGATGCTTTTCAAGAGCTTACCATGGGGGCGGAAACCACCTTATACCGGGTGGCGCGGAGCTATCTTCGCCGGGAGGCTGATCAAAAGGATGCGGTGGCCGAGGCGGTTTATAAAGCCTGGGCCAACCGTCACCGGCTTCGGGATGAAAGCTATTTCACCCCCTGGCTTACCCGCATTCTCATTAACGAATGCAAGCAGCTTTTGCGCAAGCAAGCCCGCACTAAGTTTTTAGAGGAGCCCCAGTGGGAAAGCCTTGAAGCCAAGGAAGAAAGCCAGATCGTCCTGATGGTGAACCAGGCGGTGGATAGGCTGCCTGAAAAGCTCCGCATCACGGTTGTGCTGTACTATTTAGAGGGCTTTACCATGGAGGAAACCGCCGCTATGCTAAGGGCCCCTTTGGGGACCATTAAGGCGCGGCTCCATCGGGCGCGCAAAGCCTTGCAATTGGATTTGGAAAACGAGTAAGGAGGTGCAGCAGATATGAAACAGGAACAATTGAAAAAAGCCTATACCCCTGTTCCCGAGGATTTTCACCAGGCTCTTTATGCTGCTGCCCACAGCGTGAAGGAGGAAAGAAAAGTGAAGCACACGGTTAGAGCGGTTTTGATTGTCGTGCTCATCACTGCCTTGCTATGCGGCACCGCAGTGGCGCTGAATAACATGAGCAGCGTGCGCAATACCTGGGGCGGCCCAGCCAAAACGGAAGAATTTTTAAACCATGTGACGGACTTGAATCAGACCTACGAAAACGAGTTTATCAAGCTGACCCTGACCGATGCCGTCTATGATGGTCTCGAGTTCAGAATGGCCATGAACCTTGAATCCAGGGACGAAGGCAAGCCTGTATACCTTTATCCCAAGATCACAGCCACCAGCAACGGCCAAGCCTTGGAATACGATGTGGAGGGCATGACCGGGGATTTCCTCTCCGGGTTCCTCTACCCCAATTTGAATGAGGGGGATACTGCGGCTGGGCAATACGGTTTCAGCGGCGTGTTATTGGATGAGGCCATTCCCGGGAATGAAGTGGTTTGGACCTTTACCATGAAAGTTTTAAAGCCGAATTGGCCCATATCCGATTACACGGACCTTCCTCAGACCAGCGACGGTATGACGGCAGAGGCGTATCTGGAGCCCTTTTATAAGGCCTACGACCAGCAGCGCATTCTCACCTCATGGGGGGATTGCTTGGTGGAATTCGGCTGCGCAGCGGAGCAGGGCGTGGATTTCGGCGATCGCGAGTATGTCAGGCTGGAAGAAGCGCTGGTGGAATGCGGCGCCTTCTCCCTTATAGATACCATTGTTTACACCTTTACCACCCCTGTGCCCGAAAGCTTCAAGCCCAAGGCTGTCCAGGGGAAAACGGTGACGTTTGATGATTTCACGTTGCAGATCGAAAACATTGACATTGCCTTCATGCGCTTGGATTATTTGATGACGCTGATCCCCGCCAAGCCGGAAACGGAAGAAATTTTAAGGCGGGGTGCTATGCAGACCGCATTTCCTATCAATTTTGCCTTGGTGGACGAAGAAGGGAATCCTCTTTACACTGGCAGCACCGGCGGCAGCTCCAAGGAATTGGGGGACGGCACTTGGGGGCTTGAACTGCATGGCAGCCTGACCATCGACGGCCAGCTGCCGCAGAAGCTGATCTTCGCACCCACCCATTGGGTTGACAATAACCCTCATGTGGTGGATATGCAGTACAGCTTTACGGTGGAGCTGAAGTAAGACCGCTTTCGTGCGACACAGGTGTCGCATGAGGTTTTTCCCTCTCTGCACTGTAAAATCTTCGGTTTTACGATCGGGGCCATCGGCCCATTAAGGCCCTGAAAGGGCTTCGGGCACGGTAGGAATTTCTACGAAATTCCACCGAAAATCGCCGCACAGGGGCTTCGCCCCGTTCAATGCCCCGAATGGGGCCGCCGATTTCGGAATGAAAATCGGAGGATCGCGGTCCTCCGATACCTCCTAGGGTTTGTTGATGGTCTGAGCGCAGAGTTTTGGCTCTGCGCCTTATGCTTTGGGGTAAAAATGGGAATTATTTCCTTACGGATTGTTTTTCCATTTTAAACCGTTTTATGTTAGAAACGCGGCAATTTAACTTTTGATAAGCGGGAGAAGAGGATGGAACTAATAGTAGCTATGGTTGAATTGTTCTTGGATTGGGTTACAGACAAGCTTTCTCCGAAGATTGAAATAGACAAAAAAACATTTAAAGCAGCTTATTATTTGAAAAAAATATCAAAATGGTTTGGCTTAATTTTCCTGGTTGGTTTGGTGGGTCTGGCTATTTCTGCATGCGTTGCTCGCTTCAAATAAAATCCCCTGTTTTTAATGGGTAAAGCTGTCGGGACTGCTATTGTAGGTGGACATGTTGCCATCCTCGCTTACCAGGGTGAGGGTGTAGCCCGCGCTGGAAACCATGTCAAAGGATTCCGTGCGGCTGTAATTCCCATCGTCGCCAAACATGAGCTCCTCACCATACCACAGGGTGCCTGTTGCTTCCAACAAATAATAGGTGCCCTTTGGCGCACGGATGGTGCAGGATTTGCCCGGTGCCACAAAGGCGGATACCATAAACCCGTCGTCTTCTTCTCTATGCAACTGGACATAGTAAGGCTCTTGGCCCTTAGGGGCTTTGATGGTCAGCTTGATGCCGGAGGTGGAACCGGCAATGCGCCCGGTTGGAGGGTAATCCAGCGCGGGGGCGTCTGGCAAATCCTCAATGGCGTAGCAAAGCTGCTGCAAGGCGCTTTCGTAATTATAACTTTCAATAAATTCAACGTATTCGCTGCCGGCATATTCATATAAAAGATTGTCGCCGGAGAATGTGAAGCTGAATTTTTCCGTGGGCTTTTTGCGCATGGACAGGGCAAGGGTGGCTGCCTCCAGGTACAGCCTTTCCTTAATAGCGCTGGGATCGGCGGTGTTGGCATTTGGAATGCGCGAAAAATAGCTTAGCGTGTTCTGGCTGGCTGTGTTAAGCAGCGCAGCGGGATCGGCGCCGGAGCACTTGAAAACCAGTTCCTCAGGGCCATTCTTGGTAGACAGGCTGGGGGACGTCATGCAATAGAGCATGGGCGCCCAATCCTCATAAGCGCTTTCCCAGCCAAAACCGGCGATAACAATCCATTCTTCGAAGGCCTCATTATACAAAAGAATATCCTCGGCCTTGGTGAAGGTCTTAGCGGGACTTGGAAGAAGGTAGGCGGTTAACGGGGTGGTAAAGCGCTTGTCTAAGTAGGATTTTTCGCTGGCTGCTGCCGCCTTGGTGATAGCTGACTTCATGGCGCTGACGCTCTTGGTGGTAAAACCATCATAGGCATCATCAATAAAGGCAAGCGTTATTTCCAAATCGTATTCCTGGGCGTTTTCCAGCATGCGCAAAGCCCCGTCCATTCCATCCTCGCTGACCGTTTTCACTTTAAGATCAAAGCTGCGCAGCTTGAAGGTGACGGTTTCTTCCATGAAATCCCAAACAACGTCCTGGGCTCCGGCGGCATAAATCGCTGCCTCCCAGGGCTTTTTAGCAGCATTCTCCGCGCACTCTTCAAGCAGCGGGATCAGATACCGTTCTGTATCGTCTTTTTTCGGAGTTACCTTGGGTTCTTTTGTTGCGGCAACCTGTTCTGAAACGTAGAAAGTGGTCTGGCTCAAATCAACCTCAATGGGTTCGGCGGAGTCTAGGGGCTGTATGTATATTTTATAGCCCTTAGCGGAGTTGACATGTATATTATCGGCCACGAAATAAACTGAAATATATTTTTCCCAAGGGACGATGTAGCTGCATTCATAAGCCTTGCCATTGGGATCGACAAGTGTAAAATCGTCTGTAATAAAGCGGGCTTGCCAATTGCTGCTATCCTCATTTTCCGCCCAGAGCTCCGCACGGGCATAAAAGCCTTCATCGGCAGA
This sequence comes from Eubacteriales bacterium, assembly GCA_031556065.1. Classification (GTDB taxonomy): domain Bacteria; phylum Bacillota; class Clostridia; order Christensenellales; family Aristaeellaceae; genus JAVBTR01. Next base: position 7,917 of record JAVBTR010000041.1, read on the forward strand.
AAGATAGACAGGCCAACCGATCTTGCTAAGATCAAAGGCAGTAATATAAAAGCTTTGGGAATTCCAAGTGAAGTAAGCGGGCGTGCCTGCCAGGGCCGAGAGGCTAAAAAATAAAACCAGTGTGAACATGGCCAGGACGATAAGAAACCTTTTGTTCATTGCCGACACCTCTTTATTTCGCTTTGTAAAATGTGCCAAAGGCAATTAACTTATATAAGGTATTATAACACCGGCAGTGTTATTTGGGCTGAGCTGACAGCTTGCTTTGGTAAGGTTATTTTAAAAACTCAACCAGCGCTTGAGTCGGCTTTTTATGGCGTTTCAACTACCGCTTGCTTCATTTGTAAGGCCTTATGGGCTACGATGGACACGCGAACCACACAGCCGTGTTTGCGGAAAGGGAGGTTGACATGCGTACCATGTTTGCAGAAAGGGAAATGGATATGCTGAACAGAATTAAACAGGAAATGCACTTTGTGAAACATACCAATGAAGGAGAGGATAACATTATGTTGGAAATGCAGCGGGTGGGACAGAAAATCGCGGAGCTGAGAAAAGCCAGCAATATGACACAGATGGAGCTGGCGGACAAAATGAACATCAGCTTCCAGGCTGTATCCAACTGGGAGCGGGGCGCTTCCATGCCCGATGTGTTTAAATTGCCTGAGCTGGCGAAATTGTTCCATGTAACCATTGATGAATTGCTGGGCGCGAAATCGGACTTGATCGCCAACGCTGCGGCGGACAAAATGACGGATTACCTGGCCAACAACCAGGTGACCCCCCAGGAGCTGGCCCAGGCAGCCCCTGTGCTCAAGCCCGCCCAGGTAGAAGCGGCGGTACAAAAGGTGCCTGTGATGCAGCTAAAGGATTTGGAGGATATACTGCCGTACGTTAGTAAGAATATGGCAAATGAGCTTGCGAAAGCGGCCCAAAACCAGGGGCAATTTGGGTATTTGGAGGATATCGCCCCCTATATCAGTGGCGAGGTGCTGGGGGAAATCGTTCTTACCATGATCGATAACGAGGAAGCCATCGGCTGCCTGGCCGATTTGATGCCCTATATGGGCAAGGAGGTGGCAGGACAGACCGTCAAACGGGCGGCGGAAGCAGGCATCCGAATGGATTTAGAGGATATTGCCCCCTATGTTAGCGGCGAGGTGCTGGGGGAGATTATCCAAATAAAGGTAAACCAGGGCCAATCCATTAGCGGCCTGGGTGATCTGCTGGCCTGCGTAGGCAAAGACACAGCTGATAGCATTATCCGATCTCTTTTAGGCAACCGGGGATAAAATAAAAATGCTGCCGCAGTTAGGCGTGTTTCAAAACCCCATAAAGGGTTTCTTAAGGTGAGGGTAAGGGGCAAAGCCCCTTGCGTTCCCTGCTTCTTGCTGCGGTTTTTTTTATATGGTAAAATTTGCGACGGCTTGATTTTGTGTGAATTTTTGTTATACTTGTAAATTGTATGAAATACTTGTAAATTTATGAGAAAACAAAAAGGCAGACGAAAACAGTATGGTTTTGAAGCGTTTAGCTTATGGTGTGATAATAGGGATTATGGTTTGCATGGCGGCCATGTGTGCAGGGTACGCGCAGGCACTGCCGCTGCAGCTGGTTATTTCCAATGAAAAGGCGTTTTCGCCGGAGGAAGCACGGGTTGCGCTGGCAACCAATGACGGAGCGGCCATATTTTATACCCTGGACGGTTCAATACCCAATGAAAACAGCTTGCCCTATGAGGGTCAGCTTGTTTTGAGCGCTGATTCTATGGGGGATGCTGTGGTGCTCCGGGCCGTTGCTTACCGGGGTGGTGAGGCCAGCGACATTGTAACCCAGACTTATTTCTTGATGCCGGAGGTTGAAAATAGGTTTGATACCCTTGTTTTTTCCCTTTCAACTGCGCCGGAGAACCTCTACAGTGAAGAAAGAGGTATTTTTGTTCACATAGAGCAGCGTGGCCGGGAAAGCGAGCGGGATGTGTATGTGGAGGTGTTCACGCCGGATGGGGAACGGGTGCTTGCCCAGGCTGCGGGCATGCGGGTTCATGGAAACGCCTCCAGGGGAATGGGCACCAAATCCATCAAGCTGATCGCCCGAAAGGATTACGATCCCCAGCGGGGCAAGTTTACTTATGATTTTTTCCCCGATGACTATACGCTGGATGGCCGTTATGGGTCCATTGACAAATACGACGCCATTGTTTTAAGAAACGGTGCCAATGATCGGAACGGCGGGGTTATCCGCAATGAGCTTGCCTATGAGCTGGCCAGGGATGCGGGCTTTGAAACCGTGGCCCCTGTCCGCCCTGCTGCGGTGTATTTAAACGGGGAATATTACGGGTTTGCCTATATCAATGGTGTGGTGGACGATAATTACCTTGAAAAACTGTATGCCGCGCCGGAACGTGCCTTCCAGGTGGTGGGCAATGGCGAGGTGGCCCTTGAAACCGACGATGAAGACGCCCGGATTGCCCTTGAATATATAAACGATTTCGAATATGAGAAGCTGGGCGATGATGCGGTGTTTGCGCAGTTGGAATCTGCTTTGGATGTGGATAACCTGCTATTGTATTACGCCCTTGAAATTTACATGGCCAATGGGGATTGGCCGAATAATAACCTTAAGCGGTGGCGATATGTAGGGGAAGAGGCTTTGGAAACAGCGGACAACCCAGCATTGGATGGCCGGTGGCGGTATATTATGTATGATATGGATTATACCCTGGGTTCAACCGATGAAGAAACCTATCTATATATGCTGGGAAACGTTGTGAGTGGTTTTGAATGCGGGGGGTTGTTTTCAAGAATCCTCGTGAGAAATGATACAACAGAAAAGTTTATGAACATCATGTGCGATCTGATGTATGAAACCATGTCGGTGGAAAACGTGCAATTGGTTCTTGACAGGGTCTACAGCCAGGCGGCTAACGAAATCAGCTACGCCATAACCCATGGCAAATATGACCCTGGTGTGAGCGTTGATACCATTGAAAGGCAGCATGCCAACAAATGGATTTTATCCGGGAGCGGATTGAACACATGGAGGAAGACCTGGTAGATATGTGGGAACTCTCGGGGGAAAAGTTTACGGTACATGTATCGGAGAATACGTGCTTAAACGGCCTGAAGGGCCAGACAGGTGAATACTTTGTTGAATTCACAGTCCCTGTTGTGCCACAGCTTAACCAGGGTGATGCATTGGATTATTGGCTGGTAAATGGTGAAAAGCGCACGGGAGTTGAACTGCATGTCGGTGCCGAGGATGCGGTAGATGGCGTTGTGAATGTGGAATGGGTAGGAAAATAGGCGGGCAAGGCTCTAAATGGCGGGCTTTGAAAAGCGTTGACTTGGCAAATGATATGTGTCACAATAGGTTTGAAAAGAAGCCTGGGGGCGCTTTACTGCTTTGCTAAGAATGGAGAATTGAATTAATGCTTTTTAAGGGTTTGCTCATTGAAAATAGCCAGGCCCCCCAGGATATACGGGTGCTGGAGGGCAAGTTCGTTCAAATTGCCCAAGCCATTGTGCCCGAAAAAGGGGAAGAGGTAGTGGATTGCCAGGGCAAAATGGCACTGCCGCCCTTTGTTGAGTCCCATGTGCATCTGGATACCTGCCTCACAGCGGGCGACCCACGCTGGAACATGTCCGGCACTCTTTTCGAAGGAATTGAGTGTTGGAGCCAGCGCAAGGAAAAGCTGTCCAAGCAGGATGTGAAGGAGCGGGTCAACCGCGCCGTTCGCATGCAGGCCGCTAACGGCGTGCAATATGTGCGCACCCATGTAGATGTAACAGACCCAAAGCTGACAGCCATGGAAGCGATGTGCGAAATCCGGGAAGAGCTGAAGGATTTTGTGACCCTGCAAATCATCGCTTTTCCCCAGGAGGGGATTTTAAGCTATCCCAATGGCCTTGGCCTGCTTGAAAGCGCACTGAAAATGGGCGCGGATGGGGTAGGGGCGATTCCTCATTATGAATTTACCCGGGAGTACGGCGTGGAATCGCTGAACCTGGCCATGAAGCTGGCAGAAAAATATGATAAGCTGGTAGATGTGCACTGCGACGAAATTGACGATGAGCAAAGCCGCGGCCTTGAAACCCTGGCTGCCAGGGCCTATGAATCGGGGCTGAAGGATCGCGTAACGGCCAGCCATACAACGGCCATGCACTCCTATAACAATGCCTACACAGCCAAACTGATGCGGCTTTTAAAAATCAGCGGTATTAACTTTGTTGCGAATCCTTTGGTGAATACGCATCTCCAAGGGCGTATGGACACCTACCCCAAGCGCCGGGGCATCACAAGGGTGAAGGAATTAGCCGAGGCCGGCATCAATGTCTCCTTTGGCCATGACGATATTTTCGATCCCTGGTATCCCCTGGGAGAAGGCAACCTGCGGGATGTGGTGTTTATGGGGCTGCATGTGTGCCAGCTGATGGGCTATGAGCAAATACTGAACTCCCATGGCTTTATCACACATAATGGGGCGAAAACCCTGCATTTAGGCGAAACTTACGGTATTGCTGAGGGCAACCCCGCCAGCTTTCTGATTCTGGATGCAAAGGATTTTTATCAGGCGCTGAATGAAAAAAGCGCCATCCTGGCCTCCTATCGCAAGGGGAAGCTCATCGCCAAGGGAAAGCCTATTGAAAAAGAAGTGCTGTTTTAATAAGCAAGAGGGGGAACTTCGGGACGCTGTCCCACCCCCTGCATAAGGGCCAATGCCCCTTATGTATCCCCCAAAATTCTCCATTACGGCAGCGCTGTGGATATGGGGGAAAACCCACTGTTCCGGTGGTTTGCTTTGCCCTGGCGGCACTTTTACTGTGGGTGCTATGCAGGGAATCCAGGGGCAACAACATCCATACCGAGCTGTGTCCTATCCAGGCCATTGTGAATATAACCCTTTACAACGCCCCTACCACCTTGTGGGGCAGGTACAATTCTTCCAGATAGGTGACTTCATCAAAAGACAAATGAATATTGGCCGTGCCAGCTGCGTCCACAAAATAGTCTGCCTTGGTGGCGCCAATGATGGGGGAGGAAACGCCCTTGGCGTACTGCCAGGACAGGGCGATCTGCGTCATGGTGGCGCTGTGGTTTTCCGCCAGCTGGCTTACCCGCTTCACGATTTCATAATCCATTTCCTGGGTGCTGTCGTACTTGGAAATGGCCACTTTATCCGTCCGGCTGCGCTTGGTATCCGCCTGCCAAGAAAGGCGGGAAAGCCTGCCCGCCGCAAGAGGACTGTATGGGGTTAGGGCTACGTTTTGCTGTTTGCAGATGGGGATTAGTTCCCGTTCATCCTCCCGGTAAAGCAGGTTATAGTGATTCTGCATGGCAACAAAGGGCGTCCAGCCGTTTTCTTTGGCGGCCTGCTGCATGGCGCTGAACTGGTACCCATACATGGCCGACGCGCCCAGGGCCCGCACCTTTCCAGCTATTACAAGGTGATGCAGCGCTTCCATGGTTTCTTCAATAGGGGTGCTGGCATCGAACCTGTGAATAATGTACAAATCCACATAATCGGTTCCCAGGCGCTTAAGGGAAAGGTCAATTTCCCGCAAAATGGCTTCCCTGGACAGGTGGCCTTGGTTGAAAAACACCTTGGTGGCGAGGATGACCTTATCCCTTGGCACAAGCTTTTTCAGGGCCTGGCCCAGGTATTCCTCGCTGGTGCCTGCGGAATAGGTATTGGCCGTGTCGAAGAAGTTGATCCCCAGATCCAGGGCCTTGGCAATAAGCCCTTCGCTTTCCTTAGGGTTCAACGTCCAGGCATGCATGTTGCTGGCCGGATCCCCAAAGCTCATACACCCGACGCACAAGGGGGATACCATCAGTTCTGAGTGGCCCAATTGAATTTTTTCCATTTTTCGCCTCCTATGGCATTATTTGGTAACATTCAAGGCCGGCTGGTGATTTCCCTTTAGAATAATGGTGTTTTCTTCGGCACCGTTTATACTTTCGTTTGAAAGAAACATGCCGGAAAACACATTATCTGAAACATTTGCTGTGAGCAGGTTATCCCGGGAGTTAACCCCGCGGCCCGCTTCAAGGCTTAAGGAGCAAACCGCACCGGATATTTCGTTGCCATGAACCAGTAAATTGATCAGCATATTACATTCGCTGACACTGTCCTTTTCTTCTCCCCGCATCCATTCGTTGGCAAAGCCCACTACCACATCGATGCCCACCCGATGGTTGGTGGACCAGTCTGTATCGGGCTGCTTGCCTCCAATAAATTGAATGCGGTTATTGACTATGGATAGGTTTTTTGTAACGTTAAAGCTGCTAAAATGGGGGAATGCCTGATCCGCGTCGGATACCCTTACCATAATTCCCTGGGGAACATCTTCGCCCGTGGACAGGTCGCTAAGGATATCGTTGCCGGAAATAAGCACATTTTTCATCAGATTACCTATGGTAGAAGGGCCGGTTTCCGCTGTTGCATTGTCAAGGCGGATACCGAATGCCTGGCTGACGCTTATTAAGTTATTGGTAATCTGAATATTCTCCATATGGCCGCCATAGCCAGGATCGGCGTTAACATGATCGTTGCCGCTGGCGTTAATCAGCCATATGGCTGACATATCCACCAGATCACTTAATGTAATATCGTTTTGATCGATTACCACATTACCCACATATCCATTGCTGTTGCCCATGTTCCCGTTACCCACAATGATCCCGCACATGCCCTTCAGGCGAAACAGGTTCCCGCGGATCAACACATCCTGAACCGCGCAATAATCGGAATAAGTGTATGTTCCGTCGGGATAATCCACATTATCCGGTGCGCTGTTGCAATCTGAGGAGCAAAGCATCAGCGCAGCGAAGCCTGCATCCTTAGCGATGATGGTGTTGGCGGCGATGGTGATATCGCGAAGGAGCAGGCGATCGTTTTCATATCCCCCTACATTGCCCCCGCAAGCTAGCCAAATAGCGTAAATATCCGTAAACTGGTTGCCTGTAATGGTCATGCCGGAAAAGGAAAAATCTGAAAAATTTAATGCTTTGGTGACCTTTGATAGTTCTCCGTTCTTATTCAGCAGCGTCTTCATGGAGTTGGGATTGTAATAGCCGCACCCAGTGAGCTGCACACTTACGCTATCAATATCTGTTTCGCTTCCCCGGCTGAAACTGCAGTTGATGACAGCGCCACGCTCCGGGGCCATACGAAGGATGCCATCTCCGGTGGAGGCCTCCCATGGCGCAAAAAGAACCCCACGTACTACCTGATCGAAATCAATGGAGGCGATGGTGATATCGTTGGCCCAGGAGGTGAAAATGTGGGTGTTTCGGCTGGTGACCTGGGCGTTTGTGATGGTCATATCTGCCATGCCATCGCCATCGATATCCCCGTTAATGCAGATGCCGTCCGTCAAAGGAATGGTTCCTTTGTTCTTGGGGCCGCATACTGCATCCACCAGGAGGGTTTTGCCTTTTAGCTCCGGGGCAAAATCGATTCTCTTAATGGCGTCTGTTTTTTCATTGGCACAGGCCAGCGCAGCTTCCCGCAGGGAAATGGCTTTATCTGCGCCAGGATTCTTTTTAAGCGCAGCAATGCTTGTGGTTTTGCCATCTACCTTGTCCTCCAGAGTGGTAACCACAATGGTCAATTCTTCCGGGGACTGGGGCAAATCTGGCAAAAGTCTGGGGATTTCGATTTCGGTTCTCTCGCCTGGTTTGATATTCACGGGCATTTCCGGCGACGAAACAAAGCCCTTTAGCTGCAATGATAAAGCATGCTCGCCTGATGGGACTAAAAGCGTTCGCCCGGTTATCCCTGCATACTGGCCATCGATCCATACCTCCGCGCCCATTGGCTGGGATTGAACAAGGAGACTTGCCCCGGCAGGTGTTTCCGCTACCCGCATAACAGCAAAAGCCCTATGCCCGGGAAGGACGGCCGCTATAAAGACAGTTAAGAATAGGCTTATGGTTTTCTTAAAAGATAATATCAAGAAACTCACCCCGTTGCTTTTCAATTTTAATCTAACATGAGAGTTATTCTATCATTTGCCATATGCTGCGTCAATAAGAAGCGCGCCTAAAACCCGGTTATCTGTTTCATAGGCATAGCGAAGAAGTGCTGGCGTATGGGTAAGCTTGCCGACCATGTCCGATATATTTTTTCGTATAGCTGGCAGTATTCCTTCAGTAATTGCTCATAGGGATTTGCTGCTTGCCGCTTAAACCAACTCATTTGTCATTCTCCTTCACGCTGTTTTACAGCTGCACCATTTCGGGGGTCAGGTCTGCTGGGAACCAGCAGCCGTTGCTTAGAATAAAAGGCTGCTCTACATGGATAAAAACGCAATGGGTCAGCGCCAGCCATTGTTCCTCGCTTGAAACAAGGTGGCGGGCGTAATTGGAAAGTCCGATTTCCGCCCGGACAAGGGTTACATTGTTCGAGTCGGCGACAGCTTCAAAGCTTTCAATAGTGATGGCAGTGGGTTTGTCATACCACTGTGTGGGTTTGGTGATCACATCCGATGATGGGTTAGGCTTGTAGGATTTATCCAGCCGTGTGGCCAATACCGGTTGAATTTGTTTAAGCAGCGAATAGCGATAATCCAGCAGCTTTTGTCTGCTGGTGCTTTGGACCATGGCATCGGGTAGGGTAAGCATCAGCGAATCGTATGCGCTGATGAAATCCTTGCTAGGCAAGGTTTCTCTGGTGTTTTCCCGAAGGTTATACAAAACAAGGCGCTGCCATAAAAGCTCGAAGCTTCTGCGCAGATCCTTTTCCCGCCGATCCCCGAAGATGATAAAGATACCGGCAAAGCATAGCAAAACCATGGCGGGGGAAACGAAGCGTATAACCAGATCGAATAGGGCTAAAATCCCTTTAGCTGGGGCTTTGGGTGACCAGAACACAATGGTAAATACCGTGAAGAGGGCCATAACCAATAAATCCATTGCCAGGGCTGCCAGTTTGCTTTTCAAGGGCGCTTTTTTAGGAGGAAAGGGAAGCCCGTGAAGGCGCTGGGCTTCCAAGGCATCCATCGGGGCGCTTGCTAAATAAATATCTGTGCGCTTGGGTTTGCCGATCACGTTTTTTTCAATGTTTTCGCCACAGCTGGCACAGGTGTCGAAAATGATGCTGTTGATAAGCTTACATTTAGGGCATATTTTAACAAACGTATCTTTCATAAGTGGGCCTCGCTTTCGCTATGTGAATCATCTATCAATTGGGCGATGGTACCGGCCAAAGTGGGATACTTTTTCTGAAGGTTCTCCATGACCTGGTTTGTGGCCAGATTGCCCTGCTGGCGGCTTAGCTTTTCCATTATCCCACGAATAGCATCTTTGCTTTCTTCAAGGGATTTGCTGCCAAGCAGCGCCTTGGCGCACATCATGTACAGCTCGTTGGTGACAGCAGCGACAGCCTTGTCCCTTGCCCCGGAAAGGGAAGCTTCGCTGGGAGGCTGTTGGTTATGATTGGGCACAGGATTCAAGGCAGACCATAAGGGCCAAGCGGGGTTCACCAGGGAATGGCTGGATACAGTCCTTTGAGCGGTGGTTTCAAGGGCATAAATAAAGGGCCCTTCATTCCAATAAAAACTGTCTAAGGTATCGAGCTTAAGGGGTGCGAAACTGGCCGGGTCCACCAATGCCTTGGCAAATGGAACACCGGAAGCCATCAGCCTTTCGAAGCCTTGATAATTCCAGATTACATCGGTAACTGTCTTTAAACCGCCTGAAAATAGCGTGTCTGCAACGTGGGCGATGGGATCATGTGCCAGGGCTGAATAATCGCCCGTCTGTTGGGCTTTTTTTAGTTTGCGGTTTTCTTCGTTCCAATCCCGAAAGAAAAAAATGCAAAGCAGCAAGACCACAAGCCCTCCGCCCCAAGGCAGCAGGGCTGCTTCTAAGTTGTTTTGCCTATCAAAATACAAATAAAGCCCGCAAAAACCAGCCAGGCAGGCACCGGCCATGGAGCCGATACCCAGCATTAGCTTCTGCCGGACGATGCGTTCCTGGCCTTTGCAAATATGGGCCTGGCAAAGGCCAAGCCGAACCAGCCCCACGGGGTCTTCCCTGCTGGTGGTTACACTGTTTTCTTTTACACTGGTTTTGCGCGTAACCGAAAACACCTGTTGAACAACTGCCTCACTTTCGCAATGTGAACATTTCATCATGGCACGCCCTTTCGGAATGATATGGATATGTTTTTCCTATTCTACCACGGTCCATGGGTCTTGTGCTGGGCTGGAAGCCTGGTTTGGGAAGAAATGGCGCGTAGCAACTGATGAAATTATAAAACAAACCCCAGGTCAAGAGAGTGAAACGCTTCTTGACCTGGAGCCTGTTTTTGGAATCATAGATCACTCTAGGGCTTTGCCCTAAAACCCATTCAAGGGTTACCACCCTTGAAAATCCCATATTTTATTGCCACAGTTCCATTGCTTTATTCTTTTTTATACCTGACGATGATTACCACCGGCTCTATTTTGCTGCCGGCCAGCATGACGCTGCGGCGGACTGCCTCCATGTGGGTTTTATTCTCCTGATCGAAGTAATTGCTTCCCGGGTCCTTGATCTTTGGAGAAGGGTCATAATCCAGGGTCTTGCCTGAAAAAAGGCCGAAGCGCTGGTAGGATAACACCTTCATTCCGTTATCTTCCGGGTGGAAGGGGATGTAGCCGAAATTATAGCAAAGGTACCGTTCATAGCCAGGCGGCTCGATTAAGAACAAGGCCGTATCCTTTCCGTTATCCATGCACTGGGTTGAGCCACCCATGGGTGCAAGCTCCGGCGCGGCGCGGAACTGGGAAAGATCGAACTGCTCAAAAAAGTCTTTCATCTGGCGGAAAAACCGGTAACCGGTTGGCAGGTAATCATATTCAATAATATCCCAGGCCATATAGACGGAATAGTATTGCCAGTAGCCGCCGCACATATAGGTTTCAAGGGCATTGGCGCAGAATTGGTCCGGGCTCCAGCAGGGGAAGCTGATCGTGTCCAGCACGCCGCCCGGCCCGCATTCCTGCCCGGCTTCGCCAATGATCACAGGCTTGCCGCTTCGCTGGGCATAATACATAACCGAATGCTCGAATTCCCCGTGCTGCTGGATGGTAAGGTAATCGATGGTGTGGGCATAGCGCGGGTCTAGGGCATAAAGGGAGTCGTCATGAATGGTGCACAGGCGGTGGTACCCGTCCAGTGCCCGGACACGGGAGATCATATCGTAGTGATAGCGGCGGTCATGCTCGTAATACCCTTCCTTTGAAATATCCCACAGCACGTTTGGATAGGCTTGGTAACGGGCAGCAAAATGGGTGTAGTATACCGTTTCTTCAGCTGAATATTTCTCCGGCCACTGGACGAACTTGTTATACACACGCAAATAAATACTGATATAGATGCCGTTTCGGTTTAGCTGATCCACCATGTAGTCATAGGCTTTAAAATAGGCCGGGTTTAAAAGCCTTTGCCCGTCGTTTTCAAGCCACATGGAAATGGGCGGCGGACCATAGTCGTTTTCGCAGGTGCGGCCCCGCTGCCAAGAGGTATCCACCGCATAGCTGTTGACCTGCACCTTATTAAAGCCGCCTTTTTTCAGGTTTTCGATGAAAATACGCAGCTTTTCAGGCCCATTTTCACTTCCGGCCAGGGCAAAAAGGAAATTGCACTCATGCCCAAGGATAAACACCGACTGGCCCCTGGAATCCACAAACCGGGTGCCCTTTGTTTGAAGCGGATAAACGGCGCCGGACGCTTCACAAGAGACGGTGATACAGCCCGCTGTTTCGCCGCTGAATGCAATGTCCTTGGAATGGATGGTATAAGCCCACTGGCCTTCCTCCTGGGCGGAAAAGCGTACCGCCCAGGTTCCATTCCCCAGGTAGAAACCGGGAATGGTCAATTGGGTAGCGCCGTTTGTAAACGTGCCATAAAGGGACGCGCCAAAGGGATCGCCGGCATGATATTGGCCGGTAACGGGGATATCGATGGGAATCAGTTTAGGGGTTGTCATGTAAAGCCGTCCTTTCTATTGCTTGATGCGCGCCTGGGCTATCCAATCAAGGGCTTTTTGCCAGGCTTCTTCAAAGCTTTCTCGGAACAAAGCCACCGGACCAAAGGTTTCATATTCCTCCGGCATAATAGCGCCGTAGCGGTAAGCTTTATCGAAATCCGGAATACGGGAGCACAGGGTTTCTGTGACAGCATAGGGGGTAGGCTGCAAAAAGCGCTGCACCACAGGCGGGTTTGTTTTAAGCATTTCCTCCGCAAAGCCCTGCCAGTTAATGGTGAAAGCCCCCTTGAGGCCGATGGTTTCCGTGACGTGCTGAAGCCCCCGGGCACCGCCTGATATAAACCCGATTTCCACGCCCGTTTCCCGAACCATCCGGTGGATTTTTTTCGCTACAGCCATCCCTGCCTGCCACACATAATCATCCGGCACAGAAAGCCCATCCCGTTTAACGGCAAGGCGGATGTATTCGTCAAATATGCCTGCAATATGGGAAAGATAGACAACAGGCGGATGCTTCATCCCATGAACCGCTTCCTTAACCACCTGGCATACATCCATTGCCTGGCGCAGGGACATGACCTCCGTCGCGTTAATGGGCACCTCTTCCTTGACCAAAATGTGAATGGCCTTTAAACCCTGGATGGTGACTGGGATTTTGGCCATGATATTTGCCCCGGCTTCCCGGTTGAACCGGGCCTGGCTGACGATACTTTCCATATCCTCGCTGAAAGGGTCCCCCTGAATACTGACGTAGCCCTGCTTTTGATTGGATGAGTCATACAGGGGCTTGAATAGCTGCGCAATTTGCGCTACAAGCGCCCGCTGGCCCTGAAGCAGAACTGTCCGATCATCCAAGCCCAGGGCCAGAAGCTCCTCCAACAGGGACTCTGAATGGGTGCCTTCAATGGGATGGCTGAGCATCTTCCAAACGTAAGAAGGGTTTTGCGTACACCCGGTTGCTCCGGCCTCAATGGCCAGGCGCGCTTCTTCCCGGGTAACGTTGTTAATCCAGAAGGCGGTAGGTGTTTGGGCTGCTACCCGGTGAAAATAGCCTTTTTCCATGCCGATTCCTCCCCATTACACTAATCCCAGCGCCTGGCGGGCGCTTAAAACGCCCAGTCTTGGGCTGGTGAGAAGCGGAACCTGTACCTCTTTAAGTTCGCTCAGCAGGGTGACCATGCTTCCCTGGGCCAGAACGATCACATCGAAATCCTTCTGGGTTTCGTTGATCTTATCGATAATGATTTGGTTGTGGGCTTTTGCATTTTTTTGGATAAACAGCGCTTCGTAGGCCTCAGGCAAAAGAACAGGCTTAATGGCCACCTCCTTGCCGCTGCGGGCAGCCACCGCCTGAATCAGCTTCACGCTTGGCTCAAGGGTGGTGCCAATGGTGGCGATAACAGCGATTCTGCGGCCCAGGCGCACTGCCTCCTCCGCCATGGCCTGATCCACCTTGAGGATAGGCACATCCACCAGCAACCCCGCAATATCGGCGGCAGGCCCGGCGGAGGAGCACTGGCTGAAGATCAGATCGGCCTTTGCCGCCTGTGCCTGCTGGGCATAGGCACAGTAGCGCCTGGCTACATTTTTTGTAACACCGCCGCTGGCCATGATTTCCGCAAGCAGGGTGTCGTCCACAATATGGTGAAGCTGTGCTTCTGGAACCAGTTCTTCAAAAAGGCTGCTAAGAAAATCAACGGATATGAAGCTTGTATGGATAATAACCACCTTTTTCATTTTGGCATTCCTCCTCGCTTAAGCCTTGATGGCCCCCTCGCACATCCCTTTGATGACGTTTTCTTGCAAAAGGATATAGATTAAGATCATGGGAAGGATTGAAAACACCAGCCCCGAACAGACCGCGCCATAGTTCACCGCGTTCTCGGGGGTTCCTTTAAAGTTATTGATTGCCACGGTGATGTTGTAAAACTTGCTGCCGCCGATGACCATTGAAAACAGATAATCGTTCCACACCGTTAAAAGATTCAGGGTTAAAACCGTGGCCAGTCCGGGCTTTGACATGGGAAGAATCACTGAAAAAAAGCATCTGGCGGCGGAGCAACCGTCAATGGTGGCCGCCTCCTCCATTTCTTTGGGCAGCCCTCGCATAAAGCCATGAAGCACAAAGACTGTGATGGGCATGGTGGAGGCCGTGTAGCACAGGATGATGCCGGGCCTTGTATAAATAAGCCCGATGCTTTTAAGAACGAGGAACGTGGGAATTAAGATGGACTGCATGGGAATCATAATGCCAAAGGCATAGTAGGTGTGCAGAAGCGTGCCCCGAAGCCTTCGGGCGGATACGTAAGCTGTCATGGAGCCAAATAAAAGGGTTAATACCAATACACATGCGCCGGTGGCCAGGGTGTTATAGTAGCCCGACCACAGTGTTTTGGATGCGATCACCTTTTCCATATGACTTAGGACCCATACGTGCGGAAACCCAAAAGAGTTGGTGTATATTTCAGTGTTGGATTTAAAAGCGCTTAAAAACACCCACACAATAGGGTAAACAGAAATGATGGCCATACCAATGAGCAAGGTATACTTGGCTGCCACCAGCAGGCGGCTTGGAAGGCTGCGCCTCAAATCATGTGTCATCATGCCACCCCTTAACTAAAAGCGCGAATGCGCCTTACAAGCCATTTAAACAGCAGCGTGAAAGCCATAGCATAAGAAAGAACATTCAAGGATACGGCGCTTGAAAGTCCAAAGTTTGAATCCACAAAGGCCTTGATGTACATGTAAACCGTAAAGAAGCTGCTTCGCACCCCTGGGCCGCCCTGGGTCATGGACCATGAAAAGCCGAAGGATTTAAGCGCGTAGGTGACCACCAGGATGATCACGATCTGGGATATATCCGCAACCAGGGGAATGATGATCCTAGTAAAAATGTGGAAGGAATTGGCCCCGTCAATGGTGGCGCTTTCAATAATGTCTTCTGGCACCGATTGCATGCCAGCCAGAAAGATGATCGTGAAATACCCGATGTTAGACCAAATTTGCGGCAGGATGACTGCGCCAAGAACCGTATCCTTATTGGAAAGCCATGGCTTTGCCAGGCTGCCAAGGCCTATTCCCCGCAAAAGCTGGTTTACAGGCCCCATATCCGCGTTAAGCAGTATGGAGAAGATGAGCCCCACCACCACCGCTGAAAGGATGACCGGCATAAACACAACGGTTCTAAAGAACTTAAAGCCCCGCTTCGTGCGGTAGATCAAGTAGGAGAGCATCAGGGACATGGGCACGGTGATGAAAAAGGAGCACGCCACAAGGGTTAGGGTGTTTTGGGTGATGGCAGCGTAATCCCTGCTTGAAAAGAGCTTGATGTAGTTATCAAGTCCAATGAATTTCATGGCGCCCACGCCGCTCCATTTATGAAGGCTGTAATAGATGGTAAAGAAAATTGGCAGGACCATAATCATGGTGTAGATAAATGTACCCGGAGCAGCAAAAAGAAGGTTGAAGACCCTGTCTCGCCGAAGCCTTATTTGCCGCTGAGTAAGGGGTTTTTTCGCTAGGCTGTGCATATCATCACCCTTTTAACAGGGCTGTGGCAATAAGAAAAGACGCTGGGACGCTGTCCAGTTTAAGGGCAAATGACCCTTAAAAGCCCATAATGGGATCAAAGGGATACATCCCTTTACGGGTTTCAAGGGCAGAGCCCTTGGCGTTCCTTGATTTTTATTGCCACAGCCCCTGTTCTGTCGCTTGGTATGCGGGATGGTTACGGTTTTTCCATCTCGTCGAAAATGGCTTTGGCCGCTTCTTCAAATTCAGCGGGGGTGTAGGTGCCCATGGCGGCTTCCTGGATCAGGTTCTTATAATCGGTAAAGGCGTTGGAATCCGGCAAAACGCCCAGATAGAACGGCGCGGAATCCTTTCCCTGCTGGAACGAATAAATCTTAAGGGCCACCTCGCCATAGTTTTCATCTGGAATATCATAGGGCAGATTTAAGATGCAGTCTTCATAGCCGACGTATTGGCTCATCCATTCCTCCCCATAGAACCAATTAAGGAAGCGCACGATGGCGTCATGTTTTTTTTCGTCCGCGTAATCGGTCTTTGATACATGTACGCAGGAATCGATTGAAAAATCGAACCGCCCGGACGGGGGATTGACGCATTGGGCGATCTGGGGAAAATCCACAATCTCAATTTTCTCAAACAAGCCGGGATGGGTATTGCAGGCTGAAATCATCGATGTGGCCAGGGTATAGATGGCGCCTGCCTTGCCGTCGTTAAACAGGGCTGCCTGCTCGCTCCAGCTGAAGTTCAGGTAATCCACCGGGTACATCCCCAGTTCAACATCCTTTTGAATGTAACCGATGGCCGTTGCCAGGTTGCCTGAACCGGCGGGATTTTTATATTCCAACAGGCCGTTCATTTCTTCAATGCCACCTGGCAGCTGGCAAATAATTTCCGACAGGTAATAGTGGCCCGGGTTTCCGCCCTTCCAGCCTAGGGCCAAAGGGGTGTAGCCCTTTTCCAGCATCACTTTGCCGTCTGCCTGCCATTGATCGTAGGTGTAAATGTCGTAGGCGCTTGGAAGCTTGAGGTCGCAGGCTTCAAACACTTCCTTATTAATAAAGAAGCCTGTACGGCAAGCGTCAAGGGGAATGCCGTAAGCGGTGCCATTGTAGGAGATGGATTTGAGGATGTTTTCATCAAACATTTCCCTTTTCAGCACGTCAACATCCTCAAGCAGCTGCTCTGTGGGCACAAGCATATCCGCCGCATACAGCCAGGCGGAGTTGGACAAAGAGCCCCAGTAAACCATCACGTCTGGCAGCATATCGGCCGCTGCCTCGGTTTTGATTTGTGCCTTCAGATCGTCGTTAAAAACGTACTCGCTCTCTACCTTGATATCTGGATTGGCCTGGAGCCATTTATCCAGCAGGGGATAAAAGGCCTGGCCCATTTCCGTATCCTCGGCACAAAAACCTACAAAGCGGATGGTCGTCACGGTTTCGGCAAGGGCTGTGCCCATCAGGCACACTAAGAGAACCAGGGAAACAAGCAGCGCAAACCCCTTTTTCATTCTTTTTTCCTCCTATTTGTTGTGGTCGTGGACAGGGCCTATAGCCAGGCAGCCATAGGTGGTCGGCAGGGATGGTAGAAACATATGACGTTGGATGTCTTACAACTTGATGTGAGTTTAGCATATTCAATTTGTCTTTGTCAACGCTCCAAAAGAAGTTTTTCTTGCTATTGAAAAAAATTGTCAAAAAAACCTGCCGTTTCAGCCGGCAGGGGAAAAGATAAGTATCAGGCCATATCTGTTTTTTTGCTTTCGGGCATGTTTTTGCAATAGTCCAAATGCTCCAGCATTTTTTGGGAGGCGCCTTCTCCGTCATGAGCCGCGATGGCGTTGACAATGGCCTTATGCCCGTCGTGGGATTTTTGGTATTTCGATTGCTTCAGCGTTGCAGCCTGGACGATACTGTAACGGACCATATCTTGAAGGGTGTCTAAAATCGTATCGAGAATTCTGTTTTTGCTGGCCTTGGCCAGCTGCTTATGGAAAAGAAAATCCTGGTCGTTGTATTGATCGATATTGCCCTGATCGATGCTGGCCTGCATGTCATAAATGAGCTGCTTAAGAGCGGCAATATCGTCCTCCTGGGCCTTTTGGGCAGCCAGAGCCACGGTCTTTTGCTCAATGGCCAGGCGCGCGTCGAAAATCTCATTCATGTCCCGCTGCAAAAGAACCATTTTTTCCAGCATGGGCTTGAAGCATTGCTCCGGCATCATTTCGTTAACATAGGTACCTTTGCCGCGCTTAACGGTGATCAGCCCTACAGCGGCCAGCTCCTTAATGGCTTCCCGGACGGTGTAGCGGCATACGCTGTAAGCCTCGGCCAGCTCAAACTCATTGGGCAATTTCATGCCTGGTGTGTATTCGCCGGATATAATTTTTCGCCTGATTTCTTCAAACACATACTTATTCAGATTTTGAGATGGGTTTGTCATTATTTTTCATCGCTTTCAGTTTCTAGTTGTAAGACATCTTACAACTAGAAAATAGCATGGATTAGCTTGCCTGTCAAGTAGACGGTTTTAAAAAGGTTAATTCAAATTGACTATTGACTGCCCCCTTGGGGAAGGGTTTATAGTAAGGTTAAGGAGGTGGCGGCATGTACATTAAGGAGGTATGCCAGGCTTGCGGGCTTACGAAAAAGGCGGTGGCCTATTATGAAAGCCAGGGGCTGATCGCGCCCGCAATAGAGCCCAACGGTTATAGGAATTACAGCTGCGGGGATATGGCCAGGCTAAAGGAGATAGCCGTTTTGCGGCATTGCGGGATGGGCATTGCACAGATTCAGAAGGTATTAAATAGCAATGATAAGGCGGCGGAGCTTGCCAGGTACAGGCATCTTAGCGCCATCCAAATAGAGAAAATCCAATCCATTCAGGAAAGGATGGATCAATTGATTCAGAATTATGATATAAATCGGGCGTTTGACGCCTGCGTTTCAGAGGATGACCGGGCCTATACCATTCGGGAAAAACTGGTGATGGCTTTTCCGGGCCATTACGGGATTTGGCTGTCCCTTCATTTTGGCAGTTTTTTGAACATACCCATGGAAACGCAAGAGCAGCAAGCTGCCTATGAAAGCATTGTGACTTATTTGGACGAAGCCCCCAGCGCCATGCCGGAGGAGCTGGCCGGGTATTTGGAGGAAATGTTTCCAGCGGTTTCATATGAGGCGGTGGCGAAGCTTCATGTGAACGCTGAAAAAGCCATCAGCACAGCCATAGCGGACCCGGAAGCCTATTTCCGCGAAAATGATATAGAAGAATATCTTGAATACCGTCTGTCGGATGCCTTTGTAAAGTCCCCTGCCGGTCGCATGGTTGAACTGATGCTGGCGTTTCAAAAAAACAGCGGATACCGGGAGGTGTTCATTGCCAATATGAAAAAGCTAAGCCCAGCCTACGATGCTTATTTAACCGAACTGGAAGCCATGAACGCGAAATTCATAGAGAAATACCCCCAACTCAAAGGACTGTACCCAGAGGGGCAAAATGGTTAACAAGTAAAAGTGAATAAGAATGCTAAACATACTAAACAAATGTTACATATTTAAAAGAATCCGGCAGGCATATATGTCATTATACTTGCGGAAGTTATATGCTTTGTGTTATAATAATGGTGACGCCAGGAGGTGTTTTCATGAACGATTCCAAGGCTTCAACCAGATCAAAGAGTAAATATAACGCAAAATCATACGACAGAATTGAGCTAGTTGTTCCTATGGGCCAAATGGCCATTATACAGGCCGCCGCCGGCAGGGTGGGGGAATCTTCAAACAATACGCAAGCAAGGCCCTGCTGGCCCATATGGGCTGGGAAGAATGGCCTGTGGAGGAAGCATAATGCCTATCTACCGTATGGAGCACAAAGAGAAATACTTCGTCCTGTCAAACCACGTGGTGAACGATGAGACAATCAGCTTTAAAGCAAAAGGAATTCTTGCTTACTTGCTTTCAAAGCCCGTTGACTGGAAGGTCATTCAAGAGGATATAGCAAACCATTCTACCGATGGCAAGGCATCGGTTCGTGCTGGGATAAAGGAGCTTATGGATGCCGGCTATATCTCCCGCAGACAAACCCGGAGCGGGAATGGACGTATACTCGAATGGGAGTATACTGTGACAGAAGTGCCACATACCGGTTTTCCACAACTGGAAAAGCAACAAGTGGCAAACGGCACACTACAAAGTACTGATTTAACCAAGTACGGAAGCTACCAATTACGGAATAATGACGATGGCTTGTCGACAAGCGCCAAGCACCTGACCGTATCACGGGAATTCTATCATTGGTATGTTGCTAAGTGCTACCCCCATTACAAACAGGCAAAGCATCCAAGGCTCATAAAGCAGCAACGGGAAAACGTATTGTCAGCGCTTGATTCGTTTATAGGCGAAACAGGGGTTGATCTTAAAGGCTTGGGCGATATGGCCAATCAATATTTCAGAACAATCAAAGATTGCGACCACAATATCAATCACTTCTCAACAGAGGGTATTTTGCAAAACCGCTTCTATGAGGTGGTGTTCTAGCTGCATGGAATAAGCACCCTGCAAGCCTGGTGCTTGCACTGTTGATTAATGATGCATACCCAGGGGGAATGCCATAGGAGCACCACACGGATTCATGGCTTTTATATTAACTAAAAATTTAATATCTAGTAATGAAACGATTGACACTTGAAATAAACATAAATGTATGTTATAAATAATTATTGATTTGTGGAATTTAAATTATAAAAAGGAGGTACGTAAAGACTGGCAACAGTTATCGGTCTAGAGTTGGAAAGGTTTTACTTATTCTGCTAGTTAATAACTTTATAATACAAAAGAAAAGAGGGTATTAAGCTTATGATGACTGAAAGAAGAAGGGCCTCCTTGCTTGCTTGGCTGCTTGCGTTCTGTGTGTGTTTAGTGCTTCCCACACAAGTATATGGTGATGTCAGTGTTTCGATTGGTGGCGATATGGTTGGTTCAGTTATTGCTGAAACTTACTATGGAATGGATATGAGTACTGGATTGTATGTTCAAATGCCATTTACAGGAACGGTTCAGCCCATTGCCAGCGCTGTTAAGGGCTGGGAAGAAAACGGAAAGAAATATCAATACATTTTGTTCGGTCATTTTATGCAGGAAACGGGGGATGATGATCCTATTCTTTGGCGCATATTGACCGTTGATAAAACAAACAATCGTGTGCTGCTGCTAAGTGAAAACATCCTTTATGCCCATAGTTATGGTCCTTCTGATTGGAAAAAGAGCGACGTTTATGACTGGCTGAATAAAGAGTTTTTACTTGATGCATTCAATAATATAGAACGTGATGCGTTGGTAAGAAGCAATTCTCGTGGTGCCATATTTATTCTTTCGAAATCTGATTTGCTCAAAGCAGAATACGGATTTTCTAAGAGCACCGACGCAGACGTCAATCGAATAGCGGGAGCTAGCTCTTATTCGCAGGATAAGGGCTTGCTAGGTACACCCTATTATACCTCGACTGTTTCCAGCGAAAACGCAATGGCAGCAGTTATGGGAGGCGGTAGGATTCAGGAGGCACGCCGCAATCGTACAAACGTCGGAATTCGGCCTGCATTATGGATCGACCTAAATACTGCGCCTTTTTCATTGGCAGGTGATGGCACACTTAATAGCCCGCTCCAGGTATATTAGCACCCAATACCTATATCTGGCCAAAAAGGAAGTAAAACAAATGCGTGAACGTATAAGCAGAATAAGGCCAATGTGGTTTGTGTTAGCAATGCTGGTTACGGTTATATTTCTCGTTGTATTTTCTGTACGCCTGTTTCAAGCTTCGCCAAGTGGCATAAAGGTCTATGGAAATAACGTTATCAATGCTAGCAATGTTACGCAGAGCTTTTCTGGAAACATTGAAGTAAATGAGGCGGCTCAATCCGGCATGGGGGATATGCTTGGTTTCGCTGCCAACCTATTAGCATTAATAGGTGAAGCGCTGGGACTGAGGACAGCAATAATAGACAAGCGCCATACTAATGACAAGAAAGAAGCTGAATAAAAAATGCGTTTAGTTAAGCAAGTTATGTTTATCTTTCTGATGGCTTTATTGCTGATCGGTGTAAGCGGATGCAAGGCAGACACCATTTATATTGGCAATGTTGCAAACGAATCGTCGGATGTTACGCAGGAATTTACGGGAAATATTCAACTTGAATTATCAAATGTAAACCAAGCGACTATTGGGGAGTTGTATATAGGCAGTGTGCAGATTCTGGTTGATGGTGAATATGTAGCCTATGATAAAGCTCAGATAGAATCGATTTCCAAAGACTTCGTTTCATCTTTTTCAATTGATAATATGCGGGGCTGGGATGGCAAGCAATATCAATATGCGTTAATAGGACACTATAATCAAGACTACACTGATCAATCGATTCTTTGGCGCATCCTGGGAATTAAAAATGGAAAGGCGCTGTTGTTGAGTGAATATGTATTGGATGTGCAGCCTTTTGACTATTCCAGCAACGAGTGGAAAAAAAGCGATATTTACGATTGGCTTAATTCAGACTTTTTTGAAAAGGCCTTTTCCAATGAGGAAATGAACGCCATAATTCAAGGCAGCGAAATTGGCACTGTCTTTTTACTATCACGTTTTGAATTAACAGATACTGCATACGGGTTCAATAAAGATTACAAATCTACCGACTCCAATCGCAGGACAAAGGGCACGCCATGGGTATTTGATCGAGGCTCATGGGAAAAAGGATCGTATGTAAACTACTATACACGATCTCAATCTGGCGATGAAGTGGATACAGTCATTTCCAACGGAAAAATCGAGGCCACAAGAATCAGCCGTGAAGACATAGGCATTCGGCCTGCCATTTGGGTTGATCTATCTAAAATAACCTTTACCAGTGGCCAGGGAACGGTTATATATCCCTTCCAGTAGGGAAGCGAAAGAAGATCGGAATGGGGAAATGTGCCGATGAAATGTCTTCGAAAAGCCATGTGCCTTTGCTGTATAATGGTTTTATGTATGGTCAGTTCTACTGGAAATGCTGTGGAGCCGATAATTCATATTGGAAATTGGAGCAACAATTCATCTAATGTGCATCAAGAAACCAATATAACCATTACAATTAATAACTACGGTTTTGGAGGCATGAACAATTCTAACGTAGAAGTTAAAAGCTCATCAGATGTGATTGAGAGTTTTAACTTATCGGCTCTCATGCCTTCAAAGGCAGAACCGGATATTCCGTGGTCTGACGTGGCGATAACTTCCTATCAAATCAGCAGAGGCAGTATTCTGCAGTTTGGATCATACCCGCAGCAATCATCTTCCAAGGCTTCTTCACCAATCGAATGGGTTGTGGTTGATATCGGCATAGACCGCGTGCTGCTGGTATCTAAATATGGCATAGAGGCACAGGCCTTTCAAACAGGTAAAGTCGGAACCTGGGCTACAAGCTCATTGCGCACTTTTTTAAACAATGACTTCATTAAAAAGGCTTTCAGTGTTGACGAGCGTGCGCTAATACTCGATACAGCTATTCCGGCAACAGAGAAAAAGACGTATGAGTTCGATTATTCAGACGGGGTAACAATCAAGGCAAATAAAGCGACAACAGATAAGGTGTTTGCTCTAAGTCTTGATGAGGTTCTTCGCTACTTCCCAACGTCAAAATCACGGCTTGTCGAGATTACAGATTACGTTCGCAGTAAAAAGGCTTTTACAGACAAAGTAAACGGCCATTATGCCTATTGGTGGCTACGGGATGTGAACGTTGAATATAATAAACTGAAAAGATGCTGCATTCTTCATATTACAGGCGACGGCGAGCTTGGCGTAACTGGTCAGCAAAACTTGGCTAATTACGTTGTTCGGCCAGCAATGTGGGTTGATCTTTCATTCCTCATGAAAGAGTGACACAGCGGGCGGAAGCCAGAATCATGCTGCGCTGAGGAATATGAAAACGGGAAATCATCTAATGATGATTCCCCGTTTTCATGGTCTGGGTGAGAAGATTCGAACTTCCGGCCTCTTGAACCCCATTCAAGCACGCTACCAAGCTGCGCCACACCCAGATACTGTTTGCTCAAGCGAACAAAAGCTATTTTAATCTAAGAGGCAGGTTTTGTCAATAGGTATTTATCAAAAATTTCTTCTTTTTGCATCTTGCAGTTTTTGACGGATAAGGTTATAATAATAAGGATACAAAGATGCTAAGGAGGTATGGCGGTGCGAACGCTGTTAAAAGGCGCTACGGTGCATCTGAAGGATGGGGCGCAGGTGAAGGATATCGTCATTGAAGAGGGCCTCATTACTGGTATTGATAATTTGTCGGGATTGGTGTTTGATCAGGTGAAGAACCTTGATGGCCTTCACGTTTTTCCGGGTTTCGTTGATGTTCATGTGCATCTTCGGGAGCCGGGATTTTTTTATAAAGAAACCATTAAAACCGGCACAAGGGCTTCTGCTAAGGGCGGGTTCACCAGCGTGTTCACCATGCCCAACCTAAACCCAGCGCCAGATACCTTGGAAAACCTGAAGGCCCAGCTGGATATTATTGAAAAGGACGCGGTAATCGACGTGTACCCTTACGGCTGCATTACCATGGGGCAAAAGGGTGTGGGGGAATTAAGCCGTATGGAGGATATGGCCCCTTATGTAAAGGGCTTCAGCGACGATGGACGGGGCGTGCAGACGGAAGAATTGATGACCGCCGCCATGAATGAGGCCAAACGCCTTAACAAGATTATCGTGGCCCACTGCGAAGATAACAGCGAGCTGAACCCAGGCGGGGCTATCCATGAAGGGGAGTACGCTAAAAAGCACGGCATTGGGGGCATCAATTCCAGATCGGAATACGCCCAGGTGGAGCGGGATATTGAGCTTGTTAAGAAAACCGGCTGCAAGTACCACGTGTGCCATGTATCCACCAAGGAAAGCGTGGATTTGATTCGCATGGCTAAAAAAGAGGGCATGGACATCACCTGCGAAACCGCGCCCCATTACCTGATTTTGACCGACGACGATCTAAAGGACGAAGGCCGCTTTAAAATGAACCCGCCCCTTCGGGAATGGGCCGATCGGGAAGCGCTGATCGAAGGCATATTGGATGGCACCATCGATATGATCGCCACCGATCACGCCCCCCATAGCGCGGATGAAAAGAGCAAGGGCCTTGGGGGCAGCCTGTTTGGCATTGTGGGCATTGAAAGCTGCTTCCAGCTGATGCTGACCCGCTTTGTTCGGCCCGGGATACTAACCCTTGAAAAGCTGATGGCGCTGATGGTCTATAACCCAGCTAAGCGTTTCGGGATCAGCGCCGGGCTGGAGCCTGGCCAGGCTGCCTCCCTGACAGTGTGGGACCTTGAAAAGCAAGAGACCATCCAACCGGAAAAATTCCTTTCCATGGGAAAGGCTACGCCCTTTGAAGGGGAAACCGTTTACGGCCAATGCAAGCTTACTCTTTTAAAAGGGGAAACCGCTTATGAATTTTAAAGTGACCCTCAACCAGGCGCTCACCGCCAGCGTCTATAAAATGGAGCTAACGGGCGATACAAGCGCCATTACAAAGCCGGGGCAGTTTGTGCAAATTCAGTTGCCCCATTTCTACCTCCGTCGGCCTATTTCCGTGTGCGATTGGGCGGAAAACAGCCTGACGCTGATCTACAAGGCAGTGGGACAGGGAACCGAGGCCATGACTCAAATGCCCGTGGGTACGCAGCTGGATTTGCTTACCGGCCTTGGCAACGGTTACGATTTATCCGATCGCTGGCAGGCACCTTTGCTCATTGGCGGCGGCGTGGGTATACCTCCTCTTTACGCTCTTGGCAAAAAGCTCCTTGAACAAGGCAGCAAGCCTACGGTGATTCTGGGCTTTAACACAAAGGAAGAGGTCTTTTTAAAGGAAGCTTTCGAAGACCTTGGCGTGAAAACCATTGTTACCACGGTGGATGGTTCCATGGGTGAAAGGGGCTTTGTAACAACAGCTATGGCGGGTCTCACCTACGACGGCCTTTACACCTGCGGCCCGGAGCCCATGCTCAAGGCAGTTTACAGCATCGCTGCAACCTCTGGCCAGTACAGCTTTGAAGAGCGGATGGCCTGCGGCTTTGGGGCCTGCATGGGCTGCTCCTGCAAGACAAAATACGGTTACAAGCGCATCTGCAAGGATGGCCCGGTGCTTAGGAAGGAGGAGATCGTATGGTAAGAACAGATGTGAGCCTTTCCGGCCTGCACCTTGATAACCCGGTGATCCCCGCCAGCGGCACCTTCGGCTTTGGCAAGGAGTTCAGGGATTTTTACGATATCAACATCTTAGGCTCCTTTTCCTTCAAAGGAACTACCTTAGAAAGCCGCTTTGGCAACGATACCCCCCGGATTGCCGAATGCACCAGTGGCATGATCAACGCCGTGGGACTGCAAAACCCAGGGGTTCATCATGTGATCGCCCATGAACTGCCGGAGCTTAAAACCTACTTCCATAAGCCTGTAATCGCCAACATCTCCGGCTTTTCCATCGACGAATACGTGGAGTGCTGCCGCCTGATCGATCAAGAGGAGCAGGTGGGTATCATCGAGGTGAACATCTCCTGCCCCAATGTCCATAACGGGGGCATGGCCTTCGGGACAGACTGCCACAACGCGGCGGCGGTGACTAAGGCGGTGAAAAAGGTTACCACCAAGCCGGTTTACATTAAGCTTAGTCCCAATGTGACAGATATCGTGTCCATCGCCAAGGCCTGCGAGGATGGGGGCGCCGATGGCATCAGCCTGATTAACACCCTTCTTGGCATGCGGATCGATTTAAAAACAAGAAAGCCCATCATTAAAAACATCATGGGGGGCTTTTCAGGCCCGGCCATTTTCCCCGTAGCGCTGCGGATGGTGTACCAAGTAGCAAAAGCCGTGAAGGTGCCTGTGATGGGCATGGGCGGCGTAGCCACAGCCAGGGACGTGATCGAAATGATGCTGGCCGGGGCCACAGCGGTGCAGGTAGGGGCGCAGAACCTGGTAGACCCATATGCCTGCAAGCGCATTATTGAAGATTTGCCGCTGGAAATGTCCAAGCTGGGCATTGAAAGCTTGCAAGATATTATAGGAGGGGTACAAGCATGAGTAGAGACGTTATCATTGCACTGGATTTTGAGAACGCAGAAAAGGCACTTCAATTCCTGGATGCGTTCGAGGATGAAAAACCCTTTGTCAAAATCGGGATGGAACTGTATTATGCCCAGGGCCCCAGCATTGTTAAAAAGGTGAAGGAGCGGGGCCACAAGGTCTTTCTGGATCTAAAGCTTCACGATATTCCCAACACGGTTATGAAATCCATGGCAGTGCTTAATAAGCTTGATGTGGATATGACCAACCTGCACGCCGCCGGCACCATCGATATGATGGAGGCTGCCTTAAAAGGCCTTACAAAAGAAGACGGCACACACCCCATTTTGCTGGCGGTGACTCAATTGACTTCCACCAGCGAGGAGCGGATGCAAAAAGAACTGTGGATCGAAAAGCCCATTGCCGAAACTGTGAAGCACTACGCCATGAACGCGAAAAAAGCAGGGCTTAACGGCGTGGTTTGTTCCCCTCTGGAAGCCAAACTGGTGAAGGAAGCCTGCGGGGAAGAATTCACCACCGTCACCCCCGGCATCCGCTTTGCCGACGGGGATGCAGGCGACCAGGTGCGGATTATGACCCCGGAAAAGGCCAAGGACAACGGCTGCGATTACATTGTGGTGGGCCGCCCCATTACCGCCGCCCAGGACCCTGTAGCAGCCTACCGCCGCTGCGTTAAAGAGTTTTTAGGATAATAATAAGGAGGAAAACACAAATGGAAAAGCTTATTGCCAAGGATTTACTCTCCATCGAAGCCGTGTTTCTGCGCCCTGAAAACCCCTTTACCTGGGCCAGTGGCATTAAGAGCCCTATTTACTGTGACAACCGCCTGACCTTAACCGATGTAAAGGTCCGCACCGACGTGGAAACGGGCCTGGCGAAGCTGATTAAAGACCATTACCCTGAGTGTGAGGTGCTTATGGGCACCAGCACCGCGGGCATTGCCCATGCGGCCATTACCGCCCACCTGATGAACCTGCCCATGGGCTATGTGCGCTCCGGCGCCAAGGACCATGGCCGCACCAACCAGATCGAAGGCAAATTGGAAAAAGGCCAGAAGGTGGTTGTGGTGGAGGATTTGATCTCCACCGGCGGCAGCGTGATCGAAGTGGTGGATGTGCTTCGGGAAGCCGGGGCCGAGGTGCTGGGCATCGTATCCATCTTTACTTACGGCATGAAAAAGGGCCTGGACCGCCTTAAAGCTGCCAATGTAAAAAACATCAGCCTTTCTAACTTCGATGTGCTGGTGAATGTGGCCAGCGAGGAAGGCTATATCAAGCATGAAGACATCGATCGGTTGATCGCTTTTAGAAACAATCCTTCTGATGAAAGCTGGATGAAATAATGCGTCATTTAATTGATATTATCGATCTGACCACCACGGAAATCGATGAGCTGATCACTGTGGCCAAGGATATTATGGGCAACCCTGAAAAATACCAAGCAGCCATGAGCCACAAAAAGCTGGCCACCCTGTTTTTTGAACCCAGCACCCGCACTAGGTTAAGCTTTGAAGCGGCCATGTACGAGCTTGGGGGCCATGTGCTTGGTTTCTCATCTGCCGATTCCTCCTCCGCCACCAAGGGCGAAAGCGTAGGGGATACCATCCGCATGGTCTCAAGCTACGCGGATATTATTGCCATGCGCCACCCCAAGGAGGGCGCGCCCATGGCGGCTATTAAGGTGGCTGGGGTGCCTGTTATCAACGCAGGGGACGGGGGCCACAACCATCCCACCCAGACACTGACAGATTTGCTGACCATCCATCAAGAAAAAGGGCGGCTGAATCATTTGGTGGTAGGCCTTTGCGGGGATTTAAAGTTTGGACGCACAGTGCATTCCCTGGTGAATGCCATGGTGCGCTATGAGGGGATTGAGTTCCTGTTCATTTCTCCTAATGAACTGAAAATGCCTGATTATTTAAAGGACATGCTGGATGAAAAGGGCGTTAAATACCGGGAAGTGATTAGCCTGGATGCGGTGATGCCGGAGCTGGATGTGCTTTATATGACAAGGGTACAAAAGGAGCGCTTCTTTAACGAAGCGGACTATGTGCGCCTGAAGGACAGCTACATTCTGGATCCGAAAAAGCTGGAAACAGCTAAAAAGGATTTGGCCATTATGCACCCTCTGCCCAGGGTAAACGAAATTTCCACCAAGGTGGACGACGATCCCCGGGCTTGCTACTTCCGGCAAGCCTTGTACGGCAAGTATATCCGCATGGCGCTGATTCTGAAACTGATGAAGGAAAGGGGCTAAGAGAATGAATATCGATAGCATCAACCGCGGCATCGTTTTAGATCATATTAAGGCGGGAAAAGCCATGGAAATTTACCGCTACCTGAACCTGGACAGCCTCACCTGCTCCGTGGCCATTATTAAAAACGTGAAATCCCGGGCCATGGGTCATAAAGACATCATTAAGGTGGATGAGGAATTCGATCTGGATTTAGATATTTTAGGCTATATCGATCCGGATATCACCATCAATATCATCGATGGGGGCAAGGTGGTGGAAAAGAAGCGGGTAACATTGCCCCAGCGGCTTACCAATGTCATCAAGTGCAAAAACCCCCGGTGCATCACCTCATCGGAAACCGATCTGGATCATATTTTCAAGCTGTGCGATACCAAGAAACGGGTCTACCGCTGCCTTTACTGCGAATCGCAAAACAAAGCATAAGCAATAGAAGGAATAAGGCAAACCATAGGCGAATTGTATAAGGTCACATTTCACATATCAGCGTGATGCCATTCACGCTGATTCCTTTATTCTTAAGAACAGGCAGGCAAAAAATGAGTACGTTCGCAAACAACCTCTCCCAGGGTAATCTAACTAAGAATATCATTCGGTTTTCCCTTCCCTTTCTGATTTCCAATATTGTCCAATCCTTATACAACGTGGCGGATATGCTGATCGTCGGCAACTTCTGCGGCGCGGCAGCCATGTCCGGGGTAAATATTGGCGGCCAGGTTACCTTTATTCTAACCAATACCGTCTTTGGCCTTTGTACCGGCGCAACGGTTTTGATCGCCCAATACATTGGCGCGAAAAAAGAAAAGAAGATCGAAGCCACTATTGCTACATTGCTTACCATGCTTTTGATGATCGCCGTGGCCATCACCATTGTTATCTTTGCCTTTAAAGAGCCCATTCTGCGGTTGATTAAAACCCCGGCGGAATCCTTCCAGGATGCCAACGAGTACCTTGCGGTGACATTGATCGGTATTATTTTCATTTTCGCCTACAATGCCCTTAGTGCTATTTTGCGAGGCATGGGGGATTCAAAAAAACCTTTTTATTATGTGCTTATCGCCTGCTTTACCAATATTGGTTTGGATTTCATTTTGGTAGCAGGGTTTAAGATGGGCGCATTCGGTGCGGCCCTGGCGACGGTTATTTCCCAGGCGCTGAGCGTGGTGCTTTGCGTTATTAATATGGTAAAGAATAAATTCTATTTCGATTTTAAGCCCCGCTCCTTTAGGATCGATAAAAAGCAGGCGGCGCTGATTTTCAAAATCGGCCTGCCCAGCTGCATTCAAAACGGGGTGACCAGCTTGTCGTTCCTGTTTATTACTACCCTTGTCAACGGGTTTGGGGTGTGGGCGTCCGCAGCGGCCGGAGCGGCTGGCAAGTTCAACAGCTTTGCCATTATGCCTGCCATTGCCATGAGCGCCTCTATTTCAACCATCAGCGCCCAGAATATCGGGGCAAATAAGTGGGACAGGGCCATTAAAACCTGCGTGATCGGTACCACCATCGCCATGGTTATTTCCCTTGCGGTGTTTGCCTTGGTGCAATTGTTCCCGGCGCAGATCATGGGCCTGTTCGGAAAAGAGCAGGAAATGATCGGCCAGGGTGTGATCTATATGCGCACCTTCAGCTTCGATTATTTGATCGTGCCCTTCGTATTCTGCATTAACGGCTTATTCGTAGGTGCTGGACATACCGTATTTTCACTGGTCACCAGTCTTCTTTCCTCCCTTGTTTTGCGGGTGCCGGTGTCTTATCTGTTCGGTATTAGCATGGGCATGGGGCTTTCCGGTGTGGGCCTGGGCGCGCCTGCGGCTTCCTTTGGGTCGCTGCTGTTGATTATCGGCTTCCTAATCTCCGGCAAATGGCGGCATAACGCTGTGGGTAAAAACACCTCAATAGATATTGCAGAGGATTAAAATGGAAAATAAGAACACCTCCCGAAACGACCTGACCCAAGGCGGCATTTTAAAGAAGCTCTTGGTGATCGCGCTGCCCATTATGGGTACCCAGCTCATGCAAATGGGCTATAACTTAACCGACATGTTCTGGCTGGGCCGGGTAGGCCCCAACGCGGTGGCTGCTTCCGGCACGGCGGGGATGTTCATGTGGCTGTCCATGGCTTTCGTGATGATCGGCCGCATGGGCGCAGAAATCGGCGTGGCCCAGAATCTGGGCGCAGGCAACCCTTTTTACGCAAAAAAATACGCCCAGAACAGCTTTCAGTTAAGCTTGATTCTGGGCGCCCTCTTTGGCCTGGTGATGATTCTGTTCAGGGTGCCGCTGATTGGGTTTTTCAATATTCAAGAGCCGGAAGTGGCAAAAAGCGCCATTACTTATCTGTGGATCGTCTCCCTGGCAATGCCCTTTAACTTTATGTCTGCCGCCCTAACCGGGGCCTTTAACGGTTCGGGCAATTCCAAAACCCCCTTTATTGCCAATGCCATCGGCTTGGTTGCCAACATTATTTTAGACCCTATCTGTATTTTCCCTTTGAACATGGGCGTCATCGGCGCAGCAGTGGCCACAGCCGGTTCCCAGATCGTGGTATGCCTGGTAATCGTTATCGCCATGGTCAAATCCAAGGGCAGGCCCTTTAAACAGTTCAGCTTTTTTGGCAAGTTCGATACGGCTGTGCTGAAGCGCGCCATGATATGGACAACCCCTATCATGCTTGAAAGCCTTCTGTTTACCTTGATGTCCATGATCGTGAACCGCTTTATCAACGGCTTTGGCTCCGATGCCATGGCCGTTTGCCGGGTAGGCTCCCAGGTGGAATCCCTGTCCTGGCTCATTGGCGGCGGCTTTGGTTCCGCCCTTACCGCCTTTATGGGGCAAAACTACGGCGCTGGCAAGTGGACAAGGATTCACAAAGGGTTCAAGATTTCCTTCTGGGTTATGCTGGCCTATGGCATTGGGGTGACCATTGTGCTCCGAACCTTTGCGGGCCCCTTCTTCGAATTGTTTTTGCCCAACCAGCCCACCATTAAAGCCATGGGCATTACTTATTTAACCATTCTGGCGGTTTGCCAGGTTCCCCAGTGCCTAGAGGCGGTGGCCGGAGGCACTTTAAAGGGGATTGGCAAAACCCTGCCGCCTTCCATTATCAGCATTGCCACCAACCTAATAAGGGTGGTGCTTGCCTACTTTATGTCCAGAACCGCTCTGGGGCTGGACGGCATCTGGATCGCGGTGATGGCTACGGCCACCCTTCGGGGTATTGGCATGCTGGCCTATTACCTGTATACCAATAAACTTAGACCTAAGGAGGATGTTGCCCTATGAACGAAGTCATCAAGCAGCTGATGGAGCGTAAATCCGTGCGCTTGTTTACGGAGCAGCCTATCAGTCCGGAAGATAAGGAGCACATCCTTTTAGCTGCCATGGCGGCCCCCACCGCTGGCAACCAGCAGCTTTATACCATTTTAGATATTACTGATGAACAGCTTAAGGAAAAGCTCAGCATTTCCTGCGATAACCAGCCCTTTATTAAAAGAGCACCCATGATCCTTATTTTTCTGGCCGATTGCAGCAAATGGTACAACGCCTACCTAGAAGGGGGCCTGGAGCCCCGTAAGCCTGGTGTGGGGGATTTGGTTCTGGCGGTAACCGATACGGCCATTGCAGCTCAAAATGCCGTTACTGCGGCCCACAGCCTGGGCCTGGGCTCCTGCTATATTGGGGATATTATGGAGCTGTGCGAAACCCACCGGGAAATGCTTTCCCTGCCGCCCTATGTGTTCCCTGCCGCCATGCTGGTGTTTGGTTACCCAACGCAGCAGCAGCTCCAGCGAGAAAAGCCAGAGCGCTGCGCTCTTAAGCATATCGTCCACGAAAACAGCTACCGTGCCATGAAGGGCGATGAAACAAGGGCTATGCTCCAGAAAGAATGGGATGGCAAAACCTACGAGCAATGGATCGAAGCTTTCATGAAAAGAAAGTACAATTCCGATTTTTCACGGGAGATGACCCGCTCTGTGGCGAAATACCTGGAGGAATACGAAAGCTAAGCTATTTTTTCATTCCGGCGTTTAATTGTGCCATGTTCATATCCAGCCATTGGTGCAAAATAGCGTCCTTTACCACCTGCGTGTCAAACGTCAGGTGGTATTTTTCTAGGAAGGCCTGTGCCTTTTGCAGAGCCATGTCGAACTTATCCTTGCCCTTGCCCCGGCCCAGCTCCGCCTCCGCTGCGTAGACAAAGTATTTGGCCACCTGGCTTAGAATGTTAAGCAGTGTCAGCGGTACAAAGCTTTTAAAAAGCGGCAGCAGCTTATATACCACCACAAGGCCCAGTAAAGAAATAAAGCCTGTCAATAAAACTGTCATATCCAACAACCTGACGCGCCCCCTTTTTAATAGTCTAAGCGCTCAGGCTGCCAATTAGAAGCTAAGAGCCACATCCAGCACCATCATTGCCGCGAAACCGAAGATAATCCCGAAGGTAGAGGTGTAAGCGCAGTTATCCCCTTGGCAGGCAGGAATCAGTTCGTGAACGGCTACCAGGATCATGGCCCCTGCGGAAAAGGAAAGGGCGAAGGGCAAGAGGCTGGTCATTCTTGCGGTTAAAAGAGCCCCTAAAACCCCGCCTATGGGCTCCACCAAAGCGGAAGCCTGGCCGTACATAAAGCTTTTGAACCGGGAATACCCTTCCCTGCGTAAGGGGAGGGAAATGGCCGCGCCCTCGGGAAAGTTTTGTAGGCCGATGCCCACAGCGATCAAAACAGCGCCGTAAAAACTTTCGTTGGTCATGCCTTGGCTTAAAGCACCGAAGGCCACGCCTACTGCAAGCCCTTCTGGGATATTGTGCAACGTAATGGCCAGCATCAGCATAAAGGTTCGGTTGTTGGTGCTGCGGCGGTTTATTCGGGCAGCCAGAAGATCGGATACGTATAAAAAAACAGTGCCGGAAAGAAAGCCGATGGTTACAATCAGCCAAGGAAGGGCAAAGCCCTGGGCATGAGCGTGAGCAATGGCCGGCTCCAGAAGGGACCAGAAGGAAGCTGCGATCATGACTCCGGCAGCAAAGCCCATCATCATGTTAAGCCACTTTGAATGGACTTCCTTAAAAAATATAACCGAGGCCGCTCCCAGGGCTGTAATTGACCAAGTCCCCAGGGTGGCGATTAGCGCGTAGAAAACAGGCGTAGACAATGTAAAAGCACCTCCATCTCTTTTAGTGGTATGTGGAGGTCGGACTTTTGTGAAAAATGGCTTGTTTACATCTATCAAAACAATTAAATGTTCATAACATATTGTATTAGCAGTGCCATTGTGCTATTGTTAGCCCAATGGCGCAACTACATAAATGGAAAGGAAATGATCGACCATGGACGGGTTACTGGGCTTGGTATCCATTTTGGCATGCATTATCGCACTGGCTTCCTTTGGGTTTGCGGCTTGGCTTTATAGCTGGGTTAACAAGCAGCCTGCGTCCAACAAACGGGTTTTGGAAATTGGAGAGCTCATTAAAGCGGGAGCCAACACATTTCTTAAAAGGGAATATGTGGTTCTGGCCAAATTTTCGGGGGTTGTCGCCTTAATTATCTTTGTCTTTTTGCCTAAGCCTTTTTGGAAGGGCGATGTGCTTTCCAATGTGGTAATGGCCCTTTCCTATCTCTTTGGGGCTGTTTTTTCCGGTATTGCCGGGAAGATTGGCATTATGGTAGCCACCACAGCCAACATGAAAACAGCGGAGGCAGCCCAAAAGGGCATTCGCCCAGCATTCCTTTGCGGATTTCGGGGTGGCGCTGTGATGGGCATGGCCGTGGTAGGCAGTTCTCTTTTAGGGGTTGTGCTGGTCCTTCTTTTAACCAAGGACACCACGGCGCTGCTGGGCTTTAGCTTCGGTGCCAGCTCCCTTGCGTTGTTCGCCAAGGCGGGCGGCGGTATTTTTACCAAAACGGCCGATATCAGCGCGGACCTATGCGGCAAGGTGGAATTGGGCATTCCAGAGGATGATCCACGGAACCCTGCCGTCATTGCCGATAACGTGGGCGATAACGTAGGCGATGTGGCCGGTATGGGTGCAGACCTGTTCGATTCCAACGTGGCCTCTATCGCGGCAGCTTTGGTTATGGCCGGGGCGCTGGATCATTCCGCCACCAATACAGCCATGGTCATTATCTATGCGGCCATTGGCCTGCTGGCTTCCATTATTGGCGTGGCCTTTGCCCGTATGGGCAAGAACGATAACCCCACCAACGCCTTGAACGCTTCCACCTACATTACCACCGGCATTTACGCCGCCCTGACTGCCGTTGCCAACCTGATATTTGGGTTCCAGTGGCGCATTTGGGGTGCCAGTGCCATCGGCTTGGCCGTTGGGGTGCTCATCGGCATCGCCAGCGATTACTTTACCGACGATCGCAGAAAGCCCGTTCACATGGTAGGCAAAGCCTGCGAATCCGGCCCGGCCTTCACCATTCTGTCCGGCGTATCCTACGGCTTTTTAAGCGTTCTGCCTTCCATGATCGGTATTGGCATTTCCGCTCTGGCTGCCTATAAGCTTTGCGAGCCTTTGGGCGACGGCTATGCCATGTTCGGTATTGCCATGGCGGCGGTAGGCATGCTTTCCATTGTTGGTATGATCATTTCCAACGACGCCTACGGTCCCATCGTAGACAATGCCCGCGGCCTGGTAGAAATGGGGGATCTGGGCGATACCGCGCTGGATATTACCGATGCCCTGGATAGCGCAGGCAACACCGTTAAGGCGATTACCAAGGGCTTTGCCATTGGCGCTGCGGGGCTGACTGTTATCGCCCTGTTAGGCGCGTTTATTTCCGAGGTGAACGTGGCCGCAGCGGAACTGGGCATGGCCGCCCTTACGGGCTTTAACATTATGGACCCAAGCGTGTTCTTTGGCATGCTTACAGGGGCGGCAGTGCCCGCTGTGTTCAGCGCTATGCTGATGCTTGGGGTCAACCGCAATGCCCAGCGTATGGTGGCGGAAATCCACCGCCAGTTCAAGGAAATTATCGGCCTTAAAGAAGGCAAGGAAGGGGTTCAGCCGGAATACGAACGCTGCATCGATATCGCTACCACCGGCGCCTTAAAGGAACTGATCCCCGCAGGGCTGTTCTCTATTATCATTACCGTGGCTGTGGGCTTTATCGGCGGGGTTAACGCCATGGGCGGCTATTTGGCTGGGAATATTGTTTCCGGGCTGCTGCTGGCCCTGTTCATGTCCAACTCCGGCGGTCTTTGGGATAACTCCAAAAAGTATATCGAATCCGGCAACCACGGCGGCAAGGGCAGCGATGCCCACAAGGCGGCGGTTATTGGCGACACCGTAGGCGATCCCTTCAAAGACACAGCAGGGCCTTCCATCAATACCCAGATCACCGTGGTATCTCTTGTGGCATCCCTTATGTCCACATTTTTCCTGACGATGTCGTTATTCCACTAAAAAACGAAGGGGCTGTGGCAGTAAGAAGAACGCTGGGACGCTGTCCCAGACCCGGTTTAAGGGTCAAATGACCCTTAAAATCCCATAATGGGATCAAAGGGATGTATCCCTTTGCGGGTTCCAAGGGCAGAGCCCTTGGCGT
>JAVBTR010000068.1:0-35773 GCA_031556065.1 Eubacteriales bacterium
CGATTTTCGGTGGAATTTCGTAGAAATTCCTACCTTGCCCGACCAAATGACCGCAAAATCGAAGATTTTGCAATGCAGGGAGGGAAATCCCTCGTGCGACACCTGTGTCGCACGAAAGCGTCGACTTTGTCGACGCGCTGAACCCTTTTCTATGCAAAGAAAAGGGTTCTCGCAAAACCTACCTATTACACGTTATGCTTAAGCCGTTGGCTCTCTTCCGCTCTCTTTGCGTTATTGAAGCGGTCCAGGGTGCCTACCAGGTAGCCGGTAATGCGGCGGATACGTTCGAAGTGCCGGTCGTTATGCTCGGTACGGCCACACTTGGGGCAACAATCCCCAATAATACCGTTATAGCCGCAAATGGGGTCACGGTCTACGGGATGGTTAATGGAGCCATAGCCAACGCCCACATCGTGCATGTAGCGAACAATCTTTTCAAAAGCATCCAGGTTCTCCATTGGGTCCCCATCCATTTCCACGTAGGAGATGTGACCAGCGTTGGTTAAAGCATGGTAGGGGGCCTCCAGGCCAATCTTTTCAAAGGCGCTGATGGGGAA
Organism: Eubacteriales bacterium; assembly: GCA_031556065.1. Lineage (GTDB taxonomy): Bacteria > Bacillota > Clostridia > Christensenellales > Aristaeellaceae > JAVBTR01. The sequence continues at coordinate 558 of JAVBTR010000068.1, forward strand.
ATGAACCGGGATATGGAAGGAGTTGGTATAATAATCACGGTCTGTCACACCGGGAATGGAACCAAAGCGTTCCTTATCCATGCGCACAAAGCGGCCGGAAAGGCCTTCCGCAGGGGTGGCGATCAGGGTGTAATTGAGCTTCTTCTTCTGGGAGCGCTTATCGCAGAAATCCCGCATGGTGCCGATGATCTCAAGGCCCAGGTTCTGGCTTTCCTCGCTTTGGGCGTGGTGAGTGCCGCGCAGGGCTTTCAAGCATTCCGCCAAGCCGATAAAGCCGATGGACAGGGTACCATGCTTGATTACTTCGCGGATTTCGTCCTCCCAATCCAGCTTTTCAGAATCCAGCCACACACCCTCACCCATTAAGAAGGGGAAATTACGCACTTTCTTATTGGCAATGATTTCGAATCGTTCGTCCAACTGACGGGCAACCAAGTCCAATTTTCTTTCCAGCTCATCGAAAAACCACTGGATATCCCCATTGGCCTTAATGGCGATCCGGGGCAGGTTGATGGATGTGAAGGAGAGATTGCCGCGCTGGGGGCAAACCTCACGTTCCGGGTCATACACATTGGCAACCACGCGGGTACGGCAGCCCATGTAAGCGATTTCTGTCTCCGGGTGACCGGGCTTATAGTATTTAAGGTTAAAGGGCGCATCCACAAAGGAGAAATTAGGGAACAGGCGCTTGGCGCTGGTACGGATGGCCAGGCGGTACAGATCGTAGTTGGGATCCCCGGGATTGTAGCTGATGCCTTCCTTCACGCGGAAAATCTGAATGGGGAAAATAGGGGTTTCCCCATTGCCCAGGCCCGCTTCCGTTGCCAGAAGCAGGTTTTTCACCACCATGCGGCCTTCGGAAGAGGTATCCATACCATAGTTAATGGAAGAGAAGGGCACCTGGGCGCCTGCCCGGGAGTTCATGGTGTTCAGGTTATGGATCAATGCTTCCATGGCCTGGTAAGTGGCTTTGTCGGTTTCTTTAATGGCTTTTTCCTGGGCGAACTTCAGAATCTTGTCCATGGTCTTTTCATCCTTGATCATGGTCAGTTTGCCCTTGAGTGCCTCAGTGCAAGCCTTGTTTTCGTCTAAAGCGGGGATCAGGTTCTCTTCTTCAAATTCGTTAATCAAGCCACGGGCCAGATCATCGGCGTTTTCCACCTTGCCAAGAAGTTCAAGGGCCCTAGAAAGGTTGTCCCGGTAGCGCTTGGCAAAGGTCTTTTTCACACCCTCAGCCATGCCGTAATCGAAGTTGACCACGCTCTGGCCGCCATGCTGGTCGTTCTGGTTGGCCTGAATGGCAATGCACGCCAGGGCGGAATAGCTGTAGATGTCCTGGGGTTCCCGAAGCACGCCATGGCCTGTGCAAAAGCCGTTTTTAAACAGCTTAATAATATCGATCTGGCAGCAGGTGGTTGTCAGGGTATAAAAATCCTGATCGTGGATATGAATATCCCCTTCCCGGTGAGCCTGGGAAAATTCAGGATCGATCACGTACATATTGTAAAACTGCTTAGCGCCTTCGGAGCCAAACTTCAGCATGGCACCCATAGCGGTATCGCCGTTAATGTTGGCGTTTTCACGCTTGATATCGGAGGCGATGGCATCTTTATAAGCGATATCTTCGAAAATTTTCATGAGGCGGGTATTCATTTCCCGCACCCGGCTGCGTTCAGCCCGGTACAAGATGTAGGCCTTAGCGCTGCGCACAAAGCCTTTTTGGATCAGCATCCGCTCCACTGTATCCTGCACCTCTTCAACCGTAGGGGTGCTGGAAATATTTTCGTTGTTTTCTAATTCTAAAGCAACCGCTTCCGCGATGGCCTTGGCGGTATCCATGTTTTTCGCGCTGCCGGATGCTTCAAAAGATTTGTAAATAGCGTTCTCGATTTTCTTTAAATCGAAGGGGACCAAACGCCCGTCCCGCTTTTTAAGGGTGGTAATTGCCATGTTTCTCCTCCATCCGTCCAGACACAAACCAGACACTCATACTACATATTGTGTTTCCAAATCAGGTGCAGTGCCATTATATTGTGTTTGCATACCAATGTCAATACCATTTTCAGTCGGATTTTGAAATATGATGGCGAAATTTGCCACCGATTTTTTGGATAGATTTTTGCTTTCTTTTTATTTCATAAACGTTGACATCGTCGAAATTTGTGGTTATCATTATAATGTAGTAATTTGCGCAGAAGGGAGAAACCGAATCATGGAAGGCGACCCGTTGAGTAGACCTGGCAGACCCCAAACCATTCATGGCAGGTTCCTAAAGCGCAATGTGTTAACCCGTTAGCGCTGTATTGATGCCTGCCTAAATAAGAAAGGCAGAATATTGATATGCGCCGTATTTTCAAAACTGTAGACGATCATTTAACAGAATGCACCACGCTGGAAAAGGGCTGCTGGGTACACCTGCAAAGCCCCACCAAAGAAGAGATTGATGGGCTGAATACCCGTTTTTCGTTAGACCCTACTTACCTGCAGGCCGCGCTGGATGAAGAGGAAAGTGCCCGCATCGAGCACGAATCTGGGCAGACGCTTATTATTGTAGACATTCCATATGTGGAAACCGAGGGCAGCGGGTACATTTATTCTACCATTCCCATGGGCATTATTTTGGTGGATGATGTGATTATTACTGTCTGCACCCGGGAAACCCCTATTATTACGGATTTTACGGAAGAACGCATCCGCAATTTTCATACCTCCAAGCGTACCCGGTTTATCTTGCAATTGCTCCACCGCAACGCTTCCCGCTTTCTGGCATACCTTAAACAAATCGATAAAGCGTCTATGCATGTGCAAGAGTTATTGGAAAAATCCTCCCGGAACCAGGAGTTAATCCAAATGATGAAGCTGGAAAAATCCTTGGTGTTCTTTTCCACTTCACTTAAGGGCAATGAAATGGTTATGGAAAAGCTCCTGCGGCTGGATATCCTGCAAAAGTTCCCCGATGATACGGATCTGTTGGAAGATGTGATCATCGAAAACAAGCAGGCCATCGAGATGTGTAACATCTACCGGGATATTATGTCCGGCACCATGGACGCTTTCGCCTCGATTATTTCCAACAATTTGAACATCACCATGAAGCTTCTGGCCAGTCTAACCATCCTCATGTCCGTCCCCACCATTATTTCCGGGCTTTTCGGCATGAACGTCCCCGTTCCCTTTGAGCAAGACCCCTTTGGCTTCTACCTGGTGCTGGCCATTGCCGTTGTGGCTACCATTGTTTCCTTCCTGTTTCTATATAAAAAGAAAATGTTTTAGCATACAAAAGGAGTACCGCTATGACAATCACTACCTCGCGACTGCTGTTAGATCATCTGACCCTGTTCGATACCGAAACTGTCTTTGCCCAAAGCCAAGAGCTTTCCCGCCGCCAGGGTATTCCCAACGAAGTATACCACTCTTTGAATGAGGCGGAGCAGGTGGTGCTTATGATTCGCTCCCACTATGGCAGCGATACCATGCCCTATGTGCTGGCCATCCGTTTAAAGCACACCAGTGAAATGATCGGCCATATCAGCCTGAGCAAAATACCAAGCGGCGTAGAAGTCGGCTACGCCATTGGCGAATCCTTTCAGGGCCATGGTTTTGCCAGTGAAGCGGTGATGGCTTTTATTCCAAAGATGAAGGAACGCTTTTCGGCGGATACGATATACGGCCTGCCTTTAGCCGATAACATCGCCTCCCAGCGGGTACTGGAAAACGCGGGCTTCCGTTTTCTTTTAAATGATCTTCATGGCCAGTTCGCTCCGGGCGGAAAATACAAAGTTTATTGCATATAAAAGATGGGCTTTTCAAAGGATGATTCCCTTGAAAAGCCCATTTGTATTACCTGCCCACACAGTATTCGCAGGGGGTTAGTTTCAGCATCAGCGATTCATCTTCAGTGGCTGCCAGAGGCAAATAAGCCGACGAAACACTCTTGCAATTTTGATCCAGATGGTACTTCACACCCCCCACAGGATTATAGTACGTTGTAACGCGTTCACCGTTGTCCTGGGTGCTGGGCTGCACCGTTTCAAAATACTCTTCTTCCACTTCGCTTTGCAGCACCGCTTCATTCTGCGTCTTTTTTGAAGGAAAGCTTACGCTAATCCCGCTGGCCGCGTGCTCATTTTCCAGAAACACGATAGACCAGGTGGTGTTCCCCTGGGAATCCTCCAGAAAGCTGGCATAGGCATACATATGCGCAATATCCTGCCCTGCGTATTCCTTCTTCTTTTCAAGGGCCACCCGGGCCTGGGCGATGGCCTCCTGCTCGGTCATATCCTGGCTGGTAGGCAGGGTGTCCCATTGGGCCGCCTTGATGCCCGCCGCCTTGGCAAGCTCGCTGTACTTGGCACGCTCTTCCATTGTCCAGAAATAGGAGGCGCCCTTGCGCTGGGTTAAATCGCGCTCGTAGGCTTCCAGGGCCTCCAGCCTTGCCTGGGCCTCCAGCTCTTCATCGGTTATTAAATCATCCTCAGCCAGAACGGGCTTTCGGTAGGTGATTTCCGCCTCGCCTGTTTGGTTGTTCACCGTTACCACATAATGGATTTCCCCATCAAGCTGAGCGGAGATCAGCCAGGAATCCTCTTCTTCATCCCCCTGGTAAGTGAAGGCATCATTCATCAGACCTTCTTCTTCCAAGGTTTCCTTTGCAATGGCCATGGCGTCTTCCAAGGTAATCAAGTCCAGTTTGGCAAACACCCCACCCGTGGTGGTTGCCGCCGCGCCTTGGCCATTGCCTTGGGTGGCCACTTGGGCAGCGCGATCATGGCGCGGGGTTTGCAATGCCAATACCACTACCAGCGTAGCGGCCATGAGCCCTACAGCTGTCATCTGCTGCCAGTTAACCCGCTTTTTCTTTTTTTCTTCATTGATTCTGGCAAAAACAGCCCGCCTGTGAGCAGGCGTGAATTGAACGTCATTCAAACAGCTGTCGAAGGCGCGCTGCACTTCTCTTTTATTCACCGATGCTCACCTCCAATTCCGCTTTAAGCTGCTTTTGTGCTTCTTTAAGGCGATGGTGCACCGCAGATTTACTCATGCCCAGCACATCGCCTATTTCTTGTATGGTCATTCCTTGATAATAATGCAATACGATAACGTCCTTATATTTTCTTGGTAGCGCCATAATGGTCAGGACAAGTGTCCTGTCCTTAAAATCTTCGCCATACCCTACCAAGGTGTCGGGGGTGGTGCCTCTATCCACATGACGAAACCAGCTTGTACGCAAATAATCTTTGCAGGTGTTAATGGCAATTCGCATCAGCCACGCCTTTTCACTGTGGTCATGCTCGCTTCTAAACCTGCCATAGCTTTTGTACGCCTTAACGAAGGTATCCTGCATCGCATCCTCGGCAAGAGAAACATCTTTAAGGTAGGTATAACACATTCTCAAAACCTGAGTACCATGCTCTGCCATCAGCCGCTCGATAGCTTCGTCACACACGTCGCTTGTAGCAAACGTATGCTCCATTATTCCACCTCCCATACTAATAGACGAGATGTATTAAACATTTTTCCACGTTAAAAAATAAACTTTTTATTTCCATCTGACGTGGGCCATATGCGGGGTTTTTGTGATGGTCTTCCGTTTTCCGTTCACGATGGTGGGGTACCGCGTCAGCTCCAGCATGGGTACATCGCTTAAAGAATCCCCGTAGCTGAAGGAGGCTTCAAAATCCACGTCCATGCCGGCGGAAGCCATGTATTCCGCAATGCGCAGGGTTTTTTCAAAGCCCTTGCAGTTATTGGAGCCAAGGCACCCCAAATGCACGTCGTTTTCATCCAAAGCACAGCGGGTGGCGATGACCGCATCCACCTCCAGGCCTTTTTTTACCGCTTGCATATACACATCCTGGGAGGCGGAAACGATAATGATTTTAACCCCTTTTTTCTTTAGCTCTTCCATTTCCCCAAGGGCCTTTTTAAAGCAGCGCTTTTTAAGCCTTTCATTAAAAAAGTCTTCCGCCCACTGATCGGTTTCCTTTTTCGTTTTCCCTTTTAAAAAGCCCAAGGAGCGCCCCTTGGCTTCTTCATCCGATATACGCTTTAAGCTAAACAGCCCATAGGCCCATAGGGCTTTCATAAGGCTTTTAAAAGGGATGAATCCTGTTTTAAAACCGTAGCGGAAATAGGGTACAATGGAATCCCCTTTAATAATGGTGCCGTCAAAATCGAAAAACGCCACGCCCTGCCGTTTCAAACAAAGGACCCCCTTCAAATAAAAGCCTATACAGTATAGCATAACACGCCCAAAAGTGCTAGAATAGCCAAGGAATACACAAAAGGAGGCAACCGGGTTGCAGCAAAAACTTTGGACACGGAATTTCACCATTACCACCGTGGGGTCCATAATCTCCATGATGGGCAATGCCGTGACCCGCTTCGCTTTAGGCCGCGTGGTATACGATAACACAGGTTCCAGTTTTCTTTACGCGGTGTTTTTATTAACCGGCACGGTTTTCAAGGCCTTTGTACCCATGATTGTCGGCCCTTATATGGACCGGGTTTCAAGGCGCAATACCATTATTAACACCGATGTATTTTACACCATCATGTTTGTTATCCTGGCTATCATAACCGGCACAGGCTTTTTCTCTTTTCCGGTTTATCTTTTGATCGCCATCATCTTTGGCGTGGCGGACAGCATCTATATGGTGGCCTACGACAGCTTTTACCCGGAGTTGATTACCCCGGGCAATTTTTCCAAAGCCTATTCCATTTCATCTCTTTTATATCCCCTGGCCAATACGGTCATGGTGCCTGTAGCCAACCAGGTGTATGACAGCTAGGGCATCGCGCCTCTTTTCTGGTTTTGCGCGGTGATGTTCTTTATTACCCAGTTTGTGGAACGGTTTATCCAAATACAAGAAAAGCACCTGCTTATGGCCTCCAAGAAAAAAGAAAAGCATTCTTATAAGCAGGATTTCAAAGCAGGGCTTGCCTACCTCAAGGGCGAACAAGGCCTTAAGGCCATTACCACGTTTTTCTTTATTACCATGCTGGTAGGCGCCATTCCCGAAACCATTCTTTTGCCCTATTTTTCAAGCCATGCCTATCTAACCCCCCAAATGTATTCCTACCTGCTTTCAGCCAATACCCTGGGACGCATTGTAGGCGGCGTGTTCCACTACTATGTGCGCTTCCCATCCAGCAAGAAGTTCATGATCGCTGTTTCGGTGTATTCCATTTTATCGGTTACCAATGGGCTTATGCTCTACACCCCATATCCCATCATGGTTATCATCATGTTTGTGAACGGAATGCTGGCGGTTACATCCTTTAATATCCGGACCTCGGGCACCCAAAACCATGTGCCCGATGAAATCCGCGGCCGATTCAACGGCATGTTTCAGATGGTTACCATGGCGGGCTCCCTTATCGGGCAATTCCTGGCCGGAGCCTTGGGGGATGTGCTGCCCATCCCGGTGATCATATTGGCAGCCCAATGCGTTAACCTGATCAGCGCCCTTGGCATCATGATCCCCAATGCCCGTTTTGTAAAGACTGTTTATAACAAGGATATTTAAAGGAGGCCACAAAGCTTGACGCAACTTCGCCATCACTGCAGCCTGTGCCACATCGACGTTAACAATGTTTCCGTTGTGCGGGATGGGCAAACCCTGTTAAAGGATGTGGCCTTTCACCTGCACTGTGGGCAATTAACCTTCTTAATTGGCGAAAACGGGGCCGGGAAAACCACCCTGGTGCGGGCCTTAATGGGGCAGATGCCCTACACCGGAGAAATCCGCCATCTGGACCATGAGGGCCGTTCAATGGCCCGGATTCTAACCGGCTATGTGCCCCAGCAAATGGAGTTCGACCGGGAAATGCCTGTTACCGTACAAGATTTTCTTGCCGCCAATATGACAAAGTGCCCCGTATGGCTGGGGGTAAGCAAGGCAGTGCGCAATAAATGCCTGGCCGCTTTGCAAAGCGTGCAGGCCGCGCCCTTGATCGATTCTCCTCTGGGCAAGCTATCTGGCGGAGAACTGCAAAGGGTTCTATTGGCCCTGGCCTTATCCCCGGAGCCAGACCTGCTTATATTGGACGAGCCTGTTTCCGGCATCGACCAAAACGGCATTCGGATGTTTTTGGAAACCGTTTCTGAAATACGAAAAAAGCACCACATGGCGGTGCTGATGATCAGCCACGATCTGGCGCTGGTGAAAAACTATGCGGATTATGTGGTTTTGCTGGACAAAAAAGTCCTTTCCCAAGGTAGCCCCGATGAGGTGTTTCAATCGGACGCCTTTAAGCAGGTGTTCGGACGGGAGGTGCTCCTGTGAACGTTGTTTACCAAGTGCTTAACACCCTTTTGCCTTTTGAATTTCTAAGCCTCACCTTTATGAAAAATGCTTTTCTGGCCATCCTTCTTATTACCCCCATGCTGGCGCTGATGGGCACCATGGCAGTAAACCAGCGCATGGCTTTCTTTTCCGATGCGCTAGGGCACAGCGCCTTAACCGGGGTAGGCTTGGGTATTTTACTTGGCCTGCACAGCGATTTGCTGGCCATGCTGATCTTTGGGGTGGTCTGGGCGGTGCTGATTAGCCGGATCAAGCAATCGGGCACCACCTCCGCCGATACGATTATCAGTGTGTTTTCATCTACGGGCATTGCCCTGGGCATCGTGATTCTTTCCCGCGGCGGCGGCTTTGCCAAGTATTCTAACCTGCTTATTGGCGATGTTTTGGCTGTTACAGCAAGCGACATCGGCTTACTGACCATTTCCCTGGTGGTGGTGGTCCTTGCCTGGGCGCTGTTGTATAACGCCCTTTTGATGACTGGCATCAACCCGTCCTTGGCGCAATCCCGTGGCATTAAAACCAAGTGGGTGGAATACGCCTTTTCCATTATGGTGGCCGTATGCGTGATGCTGGCCATCCGCTGGGTGGGCGTCATGCTGATCAACGCTTTGCTGATTCTTCCGGCAGCCGCTGCCCGCAACATGGCCAAGACCAGTAAGGGCCACGCCTTTTATGCCATTGCCATTGGTCTTGTGTCTGGCATATCGGGGCTGATCGCCGCTTATTATTTCAATTTTTCCGCTGGGGCAGCCATTGTGCTGATCGCTGCGTTTATTTACCTGTTAAGCCTTTGGGCTCATGACCATAAGCGTCAGGCTAAAAGGCAGAATACAAAAGCGTGAACATGGCCCGGCCAATGTTGCAAACCCGCCTGTCGATAGATTTAGAGCAGCCGTTGGTAAGCAGCGCCATGCCGAAGCCCGTGTCCGGATCATAGAAGATTTCCGTCACCATGGAAAGGGATTGGCCCTGATGGCCGTAGATTACTTTCCCCTCCACCAATGTGGTAAACCGCTCGCAAAAAAGAGCGTAGGGCGTCTGGGCAGCAATGCCGTTTTGCCCCACCTGATCCTCATGGATTTTAGCGACGGTTTCCTCGTTTAAAATACGCACGTCTTCATATTTCCCATTGCCATTCATCATTGCCAGAAGCTTGCAAAGATCCCTTGGGGTAATCCACAAGCATCCGGCTGTAAGCCTGTAATGCAGATTGGCATTGGGGGTATCGTCATATGCTTCTTTTAAAACCCTTGTGTAGGGCCTGGCAACCACCCCATTTTTTTCGTGCTGGTTTACAATATCGTCAGGCCGTAAAAGAAGGGTAGGCGAATAGGCTGCGTCGATACCTAAGGGCTCGAATACCGTTTTTTTCATAAAGCTGTTCACGCTTTGCCCTGTCACTTCCTCAATCATGGAGCCCGCCATCCCTGCGGCCAGATTAGAATATTCAAAAGCCGTTCCGGGGGCTTTTTTCATAAAGCTACTCTTTCTTTTTGCTTTGGAGAAAATGTCTGTCAGGGTGTTGTTCTGGTTCTTAAACCCGCCCGTATCGGTAATAGACGAGGTATGAGTCATAATCATCCGAAGGGTTACGCTTTGCGCCGGAAAATGGGGGTTTTCAATGGGAAAGCCCAGAATATCGCTAATATCCCCATCCAAGTACAATTGCCCGCCCTCCACCAGGCTCATCACCCCAATGCCGGTTACCCATTTGGTAATAGAGGCCAGACGGAAATAGGTGTTTTCATCCACATAATCGTGGGTGTTTCTTTTCGCGTACCCATAATACCTTTCATATACCAATTGATCGCCCTTCATCACCACCACCGCGCCGCCCACGGTTTTATAACGTTCAAAGATTTTATCCACCTGGCTATCCCATTGGCTGCCGCCTACCGGAATCGTTTCCACACTGGACACCGCATATTCCCCAAAGGCCAAAGGACATATGGCTACTAAGCACGCCATTAAGCCCATAAAAAGCCGCTTTTTCATTGGTTCGTCACTCCCCGCCTGTTGTTATAGGAGTAACGCCCTCCAAAAGGAAAAGGTAACGGCGCGAATCTTTTTTTACAATTGCTATTGACAAATAGGTTGTTTGGTCTTATAGTTAGTTACATGAGTAACCAACCTCTTTGAAAGGAGTGTCATCATGCAGATTAATTTTCAAAGCGAAAGGGCTTTGTTTCTGCAAATCGCTGATGCGTTGGAAGATGCCATCTTCACAGGGGCTTTCCCGGAAGAAACGCAGATTCCCTCAACCACGGAAATATCGACCCAATACCGCATTAACCCGGCAACAGTTTTGAAAGGAATGAATTTACTGGTGGACGAGAAATTGATTTATAAAAAACGGGGCTTGGGCATGTTTGTAACAAATGGCGCTGTGCAGAAGATTCGCGAAAAGCGGCAAAGTCAGTTTTTCAACGACTATATCGAGCGGCTTTTGCAGGAGGCTCACAAGCTTAACCTATCAAAGGCCGATATTATTCAACTTATCGAAAGGGGCTATCACCAATGAGCATCGCCTTAAACAACGTATCCAAATCCTTTGGCCAGGTAAACGCCGTCAGTAACCTTACGCTGACATTGGAAGAAGGTAAAATCTATGGCCTGCTGGGCCGCAATGGCGCAGGCAAAACCACCCTCCTGAATCTAATCACCAACCGCCTTTACCCCACGGCTGGCACCATTCAAATTAATGGCCTGGATGCTGCATCTGGGGATTCGGCCCAGGGCGAAGTATACTTCATGAGTGAGAAGAGCCTTTACAGCGACACTGCACGAATATGCGAAATCTTCAAATGGACCAACGCCTTTTATAACGGCCAGATGGATTTGGATTATGCTGGCAATTTGGCCAAACAATTCGGGCTAGATACGAAAAAGAAGGTTCGCCAGCTTTCAACGGGCTATACCTCTATTTTTAAGATCATCATTGCTCTGTCCCTGAAGGTGCCCTACATTCTGCTGGATGAACCGGTTCTGGGGCTGGATGCCAACCACCGGGAGCTGTTCTACAAGCTCCTTTTAGAAAACTACGCTGCCAATCCTCGTACCATTGTGGTTTCCACCCACTTGATTGAAGAGGTCTCCGGGCTGATCGAGCAGGCCATCATCATCAAAGACGGAAGGCTTATCCGCAACGAAACCGTTGAAAGCTTACTGTCCTCCGGCTACACCGTATCCGGCCCCAAGGCTTTGGTGGAAGCATTTATACAGGGCAAGACTGTGATCGGCACCGAACAATTGGGCGGTTTAATGACAGCCTGCATCCAAGGCCAGGCAGAGGAAAAAAGCCTGCCAGACGGCTTGGTCCTCTCTCCTCTGGATTTGCAAAAGCTTTTTATCCGCCTGACCAATCAGTAAAGGAGTACGCATATGAAACTCAAACAAGCCACCCTCTACCGCCTGAACGAATCCAAACTGCCCCTGATGATCTTTTACCTTGCCCTGGGCGGTTCACTTTTGCTTTCTTATACCATCACATTGTTCTTCACCGCAGAGGAAGTAACCATTTCGGGAATGGAAATGTCCTCGCTGGTGTTTATTTTCTGCATGGGGCTTAACGCCTTCAAGCCTTTCCTTAAAATGTTTCTGCAAAATGGCATTTCAAGACTTACACTGTATGTAAGCGCCATTGTCAGCCTTTTGATTTTAAGCCTTCTTTGCGCCCTGATCGATAACCTTCTCACCATTGTTCTCTCCGGCCAGATGAATTACCGCGGTCTCTTTGGTACGATCTACCAGCACCATTTTATCAAAGACCTTCTTTGGACCTGCACCTGCTATTTTATGTTTAGCGGACTAGGCTTCCTAATCACCAATCTGTACTACCGCATGAACAAAATCCTTAAAGTGCTGGTTTCCGTTTCGATTCCATTGCTGCTATTCGTAGGATTGCCTATCTTTGTGGTGTTCAGCCCGAGTTTTAACCTTTGGCGGATCATCTGGGATTTCTTCTTGGCCGCTATGGGGATCAACCTGGCCGCCAATACCTTTAACCCTATGATCGCAATTGGTTCCTTTACCCTGGGAGCTGTTATCCTGTTCGCCTTGTCTTATCCTCTGGTGCGGCGGGCCACTATTAAGGGCATATAATGATAGAATGATGGGATACATGAGCAATACCCAGGTCAAGAATCGTTTCACTCTCTTGACCTGGGTATTGCTTTTCAAATTCAGCAGGTTACGTTGGGGCCTAGCCCCAAACCCCGCTGAAGGGTTTCACCCTTTAGCATCCCCTCATTTTACACCGGTATGCTTTCGTATAACAGATTGAAAATGAACGCGGCAATGAGAAAAACCGTGCCCACTGCCACTAAAAATCCAAAGGGGGCTTTTTTGCTTGCCCGCATCATGCGATACTCATAAAAAGTGCCATAGGGTTTTTTCTTTTCTTCCTTGCGGAAAAGCTGGCCAAACAAGGTACGCATGCCATAATTCAAAATATCGAAGGTGCCCATATTGGAAACAAGAAGCATCAGCCCAACGCCCAGAAACAACACCGATGTGGCAAAGCAGCCATCGCATATCAAAAGATAAGCCTGCTTTGTATCCACCCCGGAAAAGCTTCCCCTGGCCGCGCAAAAGAGCAAAGTAAACAAAAGGCCGATCACCAACGCGATCAGGTGTTTTCGGAGCGACCCGCTGCCCTTAAGCATTGAGCACCTTCTGATACCCTTCAAGCTCAGCCGTATTGCAGTACACAAAATGGCCCGGCTTTACTTCCCGAAGGGTTGGCCCTTCCAGGGTATAATCATGGGCGCGTGCAGGCACATAAGTGATCCGTTTACGCTGCTTTTCGTAATGGGGATCCGGCAGTGGAATAGCGGATAAAAGTGCCTTGGTGTAGGGATGCAGCGGGTTTTCAAACAGTTCATCCGAATCCGCCAGTTCCACGATTTTACCATAGTACATCACCGCAATGCGGTCGGAAAAATATTTAACAACAGACAAGTCGTGGGCAATGAACAGAATTGTCAGACCCATCTGGTGCCTTAGCTCGTTTAAAAGGTTAATCACCTGGGCTTGAATGGATACGTCCAAGGCGGAGATCGGTTCATCCGCAATGATCAGCTCGGGTTTTAGAATAATCGCCCGTGCCACACCAATACGCTGCCGCTGGCCGCCGGAAAATTCGTGAGGGTAACGGTCCGCGTGCTCGGGGACAAGGCCCACCATGTCTAAAACCTGGTGCACCTTATCATCGATAAATTTCTTATCCTTTACGCCCCTTATTTTCATGCCCTCCGCGATGATCTCCCGAACCGTCATACGGGGGTTAATCGAAGCGATAGGGTCCTGGAAAATCATCTGCATTTGGGACATCATGGTGCCCTTTTTCAGCAGCTTCATTTCCTCGTTATAGGCCACAGAACCCTTTTCATACTGCTGGGCAATTTCCTTTTCCCGGCTTTCCCGATAAAACTGGTCCGCCTGCTTGGTTTCTTCCTGGGCCGATGCCACATCTTCCTTCAATTCTTTTACGAACTGATCATACTGGGCCCGGCGGGCAGTCATTCTGGCCTCCAGCTCTTCTTTTTTTCCGGGAACTGTCTGAATCAGCTTCTTAAGCCCATCTATCTCCGCCTGCATTTTTTCCTTTTCGGCACGCATGAGAATAGGCGCCCCGTTTTTAGAGGAAGAAATACGCCTGCCCTTAAAATAAACCTTGCCCGCAGTGGGATCGTACAGCTTGATAATTGAGCGGCCTGTGGTGGTTTTGCCGCAGCCAGATTCCCCTACCAAGCCGAAAACTTCGCCGCGCTTAATATCAAAGCTGATATCGTCAACGGCCTTTATGATGGTGCTTCCCATTTTGAAATACTGCCGCAGATTTTCAACGCGAAGCAATACTTCTTGATTATTGCTCATCTAAGACCGCCTCCTGTTTCTTCATTCGAGCGATACGCTCTCTAACGATCGCCGGGGGGGAAACCTTCGGGGCCTGGGGATGCAACAGCCAAGTGGCGGCATAGTGGGTATCCGTCACCTTAAAGAAGGGAGGCTGCTTCTCAAAATCGATCTGCATAGCGTACTGGTTACGGGCCGCAAAGGCATCGCCAATGGGAGGAATGATCATATTAGGCGGCGTGCCGGGGATGGCGTCCAGCTTTTCCTTGGTAGCAAGATCGGGCATGGAAGAGAGCAGCGCCCAGGTGTAGGGATGGCATGGGTCGTAAAACACATCGTCCACATTGCCATATTCCACAATTTTGCCTGCATACATCACCGCGATCCGGTCTGCCATATTGGCCACAACACCCAAGTCGTGGGTAATAAAGATAACCGATAGCTGCCGGTTCACCTTCAGGCTGTTGATCAGCTCCAGAATCTGGGCCTGGATGGTCACGTCAAGTGCGGTGGTAGGTTCATCGCAAATAAGAATATCCGGGTCCGCCGCCAGGGCGATTGCAATCACAATACGCTGCCGCTGGCCGCCGGACATTTGGAAGGGGTACTGGCGGTAGCGTTTGCTGGGATCAGGAATGCCTACCTCCTTCATCAGGCTTAAAGCGCGGTGCTTGGCCATCCCCTTGGAAAGGTGGTAAGCCGCATCCGAAGCTTGCTCTTTGATGTAATCGATCATGGCCACAGCCAACGAAGCAATATCGGTTTTCCCTGTGCGCTGAATATTCTTTTCATACAGCGCCACAAGATTGGTAATGCTTTTGATCATGTTTTCATGGGCCGTTTCGGTATCGATCAGATTAGCGGGAATAACCGACGGCGCGAACTTGCCTGCGGCAACCTTTTTATCGTATGCCACCTTGTCCCGTTCAACCCGCTTTAATTCTTTGGGGTTCTTTTCAAGCCCCGCAAAGTAAAAACCGATAGCGGCATCCATGCTGGTGGAGAAGGTATAGGAAGCATTCTCCTTGTTCAAAGCCAGGCGGTCAATAGCATGTGCTACTTCCTTGCCAAGGGCCTTGGCGGTATTCTGGCATTCGCTCTTATCCAGGGTCGCCTTTTCATATACCGGCAGGGCCGCTTTAAGCTTGGGCAACACCTGTTCCTGGGCCCGTAACGCTTTTTCATTGGAATAGGAAATGGCATGTTCCACGTCTCCAAGGAAATCCGTCATGAACTCGGCCATCAGCTGCTCCAGGGCCTTTTCATTAATCGTGGGGATATCCGTTTTAGCCGGATCAAGAACAGATTTTTGCATTACCGTATACCCAATACGGAAAAAGTTAGGCTGCTCCGCCGCCAAAATGGTTTCAGCCATGGCTTTAAAGGCTTCCAGGCCCTGTGTCAGCCCGGCCGCGTCCCTGTTGGCATACTCGCTGGCATAACGCTTAAGGGGTTCCAGCCGTTTGCCATAGGCATCAGCGCTATCCAAGGGCATCAGATAATTATCCTTAGCACGCTGGGCTGTTTCCAAAAGATTTTTAACGTCGCCGGAAATGGCCTTGGCACTGCCCTGGATCATATCAATCAGGAGCATTTCTGCGCTGCCCTGGGCTTCGATCAGTGTTTCACGGGCAAGATCGTACTTGGTTTCGTACTGGCGCCCTAAATCCACAAAGCGTTGAAATTTTTTGATCTTTTCAGCTGTCTTTGCTTTATCCGCCCCATTGTTGGCTTCCACAATAGCCGATTCCAAAAGACGAATCTGGGTATTGTAGCGGCGCTTGGCATCCCTGCGGCGTTCCTTGTTGTTCAAAAGCATGGCTTCTGTCAACTGTTTGCCAATGCGCATAATAGGATTCAGGGAAGACAGAGGGTCTTGGAATATCATCGCCAAACGGTTACCCCTCAGGGTGTGGAACTCTTCTTCATCGATTTTCAGAAGGTCCTTGCCGTCGTAAATAATCTCGCCGCCCTCAACAATAGCATTGGGGGCCAAAATACCCATAACCGCCCTTGTGGTAACCGATTTGCCAGAGCCGGATTCGCCTACCACAGCCAAGGTTTCACCCTTGTTCAGATCAAAGGAAATATCGCGCACAGCCTGCACTTTGCCGTTGCTGGTACGGAAGGCTATCCGCAGGTTTTTAACTTCTAATTTCTTTTCCATTTTATTCATCCGCCCCTCTCAACGAAGGATTAAAGGCATCGCGCAGACCATTGCCAAAAAGGTTGAAGGAGATCATCAGTAAGGAAATAATTACTGCCGGGAACATGATAATATGGGGGTCCGTGCCCAAATACCCCTGGCCATTGGCCAGCATGGTTCCAAGAGACGTCATATTCTGGCTGTTAAAGTTAACAATGCCCAAATAGGAGAGGGTGGATTCGGTGAAGATAACCCCCGGAATAACCAGCACAGAGTTGGTGATGATCGTACCCAGCGCGTTAGGGAAAATGTGCCTGAACATCAGTCGCAGGTCCTTTGCCCCAAGGGTGCGGGCAGCCAGCACATACTCTTGGTTTTTAAAGCGGTAGAACTGGGTCCTAACCCGGTAGGCCGTGCCGATCCATCCGGTGAGCACAAAGGCAAACAGAAGGCCCGTAAAGGTAGAAACCTTCCCCGGCAAGACCAAATGCAATTGGAACAGCGACGCCACAACAATAAAAGGAATCGCGGAAAGCACATCCACGATACGCTCCATCACCATATCAATCATGCCGCCGTAATAGCCTTCAATGGCACCATAAACCGTACCAATGAGCAGGTTGATAGCCGATACGCAAATAGCCAGGAGCAGCGACAGCTGTACGCCCTTGGCCAAACGCACCAGAATATCATAGCCCTGGGCATCGGTGCCTAATGTATGAAGGGGTTCAAAACCGTTTAGATACTGAAAATAGCTATAATAGTATACCCGCACCTGGATCATGCTGCGGTCCTTGGCAATAAAATACTGCACATTGCCATCGGCGTCCCGCTTGTAGTTATCCACCAGGCCATTTTCCATTACATCTTCAAGACTCATCTTTTTATTCTTTTCGTTTACAGGGGTTCCATTGGCGCTTTGCTTATACCAGGCATTGGCATCATCTGCGAATTCACTGTTGTTCACATCCACCATGGGATAGAGCACCTGAATGCCGCTTTCCGCTTCCCAGGCCTGTATCTTTTCATAAGCAGACTTGGTAATGCTTAAATACCTAAAGCCCACTTCATAATAGGAATCCACCCCGCAGTTGCGGTATTCCTTGCCCTGGGCCATATAAGGCTCGCCTGTGGTACGAATGGGGTTAGCTTTGGAATTCACGCCTTCTTCCCAGGTAGCGCCGGTTCCGTCCCCGTCTTCATAACCGATACCGGTAGCAATCAGGTTAATGTAGAAGCGTTCGTTGAGCACCTTGGTATAAGAACCATCCCAAAACCCGCTGTCTTCAAGGGCGGCAAGCTTGGGCCGCATTTTAACATAGACCCCATCTGCGTCGGATACCTTATACTGTGTTGTAAAAGGGGTAATAAAGGCGAACAAAACAATGAGCACAATAATGACCGTTGCCGCAACGGAAGCCCTGTTGCGCTTAAAGCGGATCCAAGCATCCTGCAAATATCCCACTGGCTTGGTTTCGAATTTTTTATCGTGAATGCGCTTGTCCTTTTGCACAAACACGAAAGCTTCCCGGTTCATGCCGGAAGTATTCTTCATTTCATCCATGCTTAGCGCGCCCCCATTCTGATCCGTGGGTCCAAGAACCCATAGCTTAAGTCGATCAAGATCGTCGCGGCCAGCATAATGGTAGAATAGAAAATGATCGTTGCCATAAACACATCGTAATCCATCAGCCGGATGGATTGCACCATCAAGTACCCTGTGCCGTTGATGGCAAAGATTTTTTCGATAACCATGGAGCCGGACATAATGGAGACGAATTCAGCGATAATGGTAGGCAGCACCGGCACCATGGCATTTCTAAGGGCATGGCGGGAGGTTGCCTGCATTTTAGTAAGCCCTTTGGTACGGGCCAGAAGCATGTAATCGCTTGTAAGGGCCTCGGTTAATTCCGCCCTGGTAAACCTTGTAAGTCCGGCGATCACGCCAAAGGAAAGGGACATAATCGGAAGGACCATGGAGCGGAACATCGTTCCTGAAAACCATGAGCCCCCCGCATCATATAGAGACGACACAATAAGTGGGAACCAGCCCATTCTATAGCCGAAAATATACTGCACTAAAAAAGCATATACGAAGCTTGGTACAGATACAAAAATCATAACCATGGTGGAAATCACATGGTCCTGCCATTTATTTTTACGCAGCGCCGCATAAATGCCAAGCAATATGCCAAGGGGCACCGCAATCAGCGTAGCATAAACGTTTAATAAAACTGTAGGCGGAAGACGTGATGTAATGACGTCTGCCGTACTCTTCATATAATCAATCTTCCAGGATGTACCAAAGTCCCCCTTGGTGAAAATATTCCGTAAATATATAGCGTACTGGGTCATAATCGGTTTATTGTAACCCAGCGCTTCCCGGCGCGCCAATTCTGTTTGCGCCTGTTTCCCCATCATTGGCAATTCATTTGGCAAAAGCTTAATCAGCACAAAACAAATCGTTGTTATAATGGCCAGTGCTAAAAGCATTGCCGCTATCCTCTTTAGGATGTACTTAAACATGTACATATCTGCTGCACCCTTTTCTATGGTGTATATCGGCGCTGAAAAGGCTTCCCCTTTTTCATAGGAAGAACTCAGCCGCAGGATCCGCAAAGGGAAGCTGCGGCTGAGTCATTTCAGCTAAACATTAGCGACTATTGGGACAGCTTATTCGTAGTTCAGCTGTCCGCCCTGGGATGCAACATATTCAGCCCATTGCGCATCGGAATAGTTGAAGGTCCGCAAGCGGATTTCGCCGTACGCATACATAACGTTGTACAAATCGGTGGCTTCCTGAACCTTCTGGGAATACAGGGTAGCCGAAGCTTCCACGCCCCACGGGATGCACTGGTAAGCTTCCAGCACACCGGTTTCCAAAGCGGAAAGAATACGCAGCTGGAATTCAGGCATAGCGTAGTATTTGCCGCCGCCGTTGATGGACTTGGCCCAGTTCTGGAAGGTATCGGTTACGGTTTCCGCCGTGCCGTCGCCATCGAAGTCATAGGTTACATCCAAAGTGGCCTTGGTGGGATCCCAGCCGTTGGATTCGTGAATCTTATCCACGCCGCCCATGTAATCCGGTTCAGTGTAGGTGCGGATAGAGGAGAAGGGATAGAAGATAGCGCCGCCCCATGCGCCGCGGATCATTTCGTAACGGCCAGCAGCCACGTCATCGTAACGTTTGGGTGCTCCGCAAAGGAAGTTGAAGGTGATCTTGCCTTCAAGGCCTGTGCCCTTGGTGGCATCGGCAACGAAAGCGTTCATCATGTCCTGCTGCTTGGTATCGTCGGGAGTCAAAGCGGCAGCTGATGAAACCATGGCGGTGATGTTGATCGCCTGGCCATCGGTGTAGCGGCCATCCGCGATTGCCTGTTCATATACAGACTGGAACAGAGCCCGGGCTTCTTCTACGTCGTAGCCGGTAACCGCGTTGTACGCATCGGTAATGGTGGCATAGGTTTTGCCTTCGCCATATTCAATACCATAGAGGTTCAAAACAGCGTTCATGGCAACATCGGTGTTACGGTAGATGGAATTGGCATCTTCGGCGATGTTGTAGTAGTAAAGGCTGTTGTACAGATAGTAGGCAGGCTTAAAGGCAGGGGTGGCCTGGGCGCAGAACGCCGCGCGGTCCATGGACAGGGACAGGGCTTTGCGGAAATCCTTATAAGAAAGGATCTGCTTATTGCCACCGTCATTGGCCTGTTCTTCCAATGCCTTCAGGCTTTCCAGGCTAGTAGCAAAAATCCAGCGGAAGGTGAAGTCCGTATCCTGCTTGAGGATGTTATCGGACATACGGTAGGTGGGGAGATCGTTGCTTTCCAGTTCAACATAGTCCAATTGGCCCTGGTTGAACAGCATCAAAGCAGTGTTGTGCTCGGCAATAATATCGATCTTGACACTTGTGGCCTGATATTGGCCTTCGTGACGGCCGTCGAAGTTGCCGGCCCAGTTTTCGTTTCTTTCAAGAACGATCTGCTTGTCCTTCTCGAAGCTGACCATCTTGTAGGGACCAGCAGACATATAGGTTTCCTGGGAGGTACCGTAATCGGTGGCTACCAGGTTTTCAACCGTCTTCTTGCCTGCTTCATAAAGGGGCTCATAAACGATCCAGGGGCTGCCAAAGCTTACCAGCATGTCGAATTCGCTGCAAGCATTTTCGCAGATGTAGAGGAACTGGTATTCACCAGTCTTTACAAGGCCCACTTCTTCCCAAGTGGTGGCTTCGTATACGCCATCTTCGCAGAACATGTATTCAGGCGCATAGCTCTCATAGGGAGCACCTTCGGCTAAGTAGGTTTCGTACAGGTACTTAGCAGAAACGTAATCTTCGTCCTTGCCTTCTTCTACGGCTTCGTCCCGGTAGGGGGTTTCATCGGTGATGCTCACAACGCCAGCATCCAAGCCCCAGAAGCCATCCATGTCTACATAGAAGTTTTCTTTACCGGCAGCCTGGGCGTCGGCTACGGATTCGAAGCCAGCGGCTTCAAGGCTCTTAAGAATCGGTTGGCCGACCTTATCGCCGTTATAATAGTTGGCGGCATTTTTAATGGCAACCTCGGCGTCGAAGTAGCTATTGGCACGATAGTTCTTCATCGCGGGATCCAACTGCACCTTCATAGAATAAATGTAGGTATCGGCATTAATGGGGGTGCCGTCTTCCCACATGGCATACTTGTTCAGGTCTACTTGGTAAACATATTTGTCGGTAGCATCAGCGGGGATGCCCCAGGCTTCTTTATCGGCGAAATCGGCGGTGATATCGGTTACCGCGTCGGCGCCTTCATAGGTCCATTCAAAGTTCACACCATCTTCAGCAATGGTGGCGGATACCAACGGGAGCTCTACGTAAGCCCGCAGGTCGGACTCGTGGCTCACTTCCCACGAATGGGGGTTCCAGTTGTTAGGAGTTGAGGGCATGTAGGTATTGTAGGTATAGGTAGGTTCGGTGCTTTCTGCCATTGCGGGAACCAGGCCCAAGAGCATGATCAACGCCAACGCAAGAGACAGAAGTTTTCTCAAGTTTGCCATCTGTTTTAACCTCCAAATTAGATTTTCACATAGCGTTTATTAACCGCCTTTGTAAAGTGCTTACATTATAAAGCAATTGAACCAATTTATCAACCGCCAAATGAACAATTGTAAAATTTTCGCAGCAACATGTATTAACCTCAACTTAAAGTACAACGGTATCGTTCCGCTTTGTTGTATTTGTAAAAAAAAAGAGAAAATCAAAAAAGGGCCTACGCCCTTTTTTAGCTACCGGCTGACCACTGCCAACAAAAGATTAAGGGTGTTTTCCACCGCCTTTGTATGGGTACGTTCATAGCCATGGGATTCATATACCCCCGGGCCGATCAGCGCATAGCGGGCCTCAAGCCCCGCTTTTAAGGCCGTAGCCGTATCGGAAGAATAGGAAGGATATACATCCTTGGCATAATCGATGCCGTTTTCATCTGCAATGGCGCAGATTTCTTTTGTCCAGCTATAATGGTAGGGCCCTGCGGAATCCTTAATACAGATGGACACCTGATGCTCAGTGCAGGTAAGATCATCCCCCACGCAGCCCATGTCCACCGCCAGCATGTCTTCAATGCCCTTTGGCAAAATGCCGCAAGCCCCATGGCCCACTTCTTCAAATACAGTGAACATGATATATACCTGCCGGGTTAGCCTCAACGCTCCCTCTTTAACCGCCTTGGCCAGGGCCAATAAAATTCCGGAAGAAGCCTTGTCGTCTAAATGCCGGGTTTTAATATAGCCGGATTCCGTTACCACTGCCCGGGGATCCAAAGAGATATAATCTCCAACGCCAATGCCCAGCTTTTCCGCATCGGCTTTGGAAAAAACCTCTTCGTCCAGGGTGATTTCCATGGTTTCATCGCTTCTGACCACGTCCGCGGTATTGCCGAAAACATGCTGGGAAGCCTTCACCGGGCGAATGGTGCCGGTAAAGGTTTTGCCTTTCATGGTGTGAATCAGGCAATTTTCGTTTTCAATGGCATTATCGGCATAGCCGCCGATTTTCATATAACGCAGTCTGCCATCTGCCTTAATAGCCCGGACCATGGCCCCCAAGGTATCCACATGGGAGGAAAGCAAAAGAGGATGGCCTTCCCCGCCCAAATCGCAAAGCACGGTGCCCTTAGGGGTCTTTTGGGGGGCATAGCCCATTTGCTTAAGGGTTTCCAGCAAATAAGCAGTCACCTTGTCCGTCATGCCGGTGGGGCTAGGAATGTTCACCAGCCCCATAATTTGCTCCACCGCGTAGGAAGTATAGTTCATGGCTTATGCTCCTTAGTCTAAAAGTTTTCCGGCCGCTTCCTGCAAGTGGTTGTTCAGGTCTTCCGCCTTCTGGGCGTCTTTATCCACTGTATTTACGTATAATTTGATCTTGGGTTCCGTGCCGCTAGGGCGGATGCAAATCCAGTTGCGGTTTTCCAACTCAAAATACAATACGTCGGAGGCGGGGAAGCCCATGGCCCCACTGACGCCGTTTTCTGTACGGGTATCAATCAGGTAATCCCGAACGGCCAGTACCTTCAAGCCGCCAATTTCCGCCGGCGGGTTCTTGCGAAGGGCCTTCATAATCTCTTGCATCCTGGCCACCCCGTCCTTGCCGGGCAGGGTTTTGGAAATCACTTTTTCCACATAGAAGCCATAGGTTTTAAAGATGGCCTGCATTTTATCGTATAAGGTGATGCCTTTTTGGCGGCAGTCTGCCGCCAGCTCCGCGATTAGCATAGAAGCGTTAACCCCGTCCTTATCCCTTACAAAGGTCGAGGAAAGATAGCCGTAGCTTTCTTCAAAGCCGAAGAGGAAGGTATGGCTGCCTGTATCTATAAACTGCTGGATTTTTTCGCCGATAAACTTAAAGCCCGTAAGGGTTTCAAACATCTCCACCCCAAAGCTTTCGCAAATGGCATTGGCTAGGCCTGTGGTTACGATGGACTTGCAGGCCCCACCGTTTTTAGGCAAGGTGCCCTGTTCCTTTTTCGTGGATAAAATATAGTGAAGCAGCAGACTGCCTATCTGGTTGCCGGTTAAGAGGCGGAACGCCCCTTCCCCATCGCGGACAGCCACGCCCACACGGTCGCAGTCCGGGTCGGTGGCGAAGATCACGCTGGCATCCACCTTTTTAGCCAGTTCAATAGCCATGGTGAAGGCCGCCGGGTCTTCGGGGTTGGGAACCTTGATGGTAGAGAAATTCGGATCGGGCAATTCCTGCTCTGTTACCACCGAAACATTGGTAACGCCCATTTCTTTTAAAATCCGGCGCACGGGCACATTGCCGGAGCCGTGGAGGGGCGTATAAACGATTTTCAACTCGTGGCCTTCTTGCTTTAACAATTCCGGCTGAATGGACAAGGTCTTCACATCGGCAATATAAGCATCGTCCACTTCTTTGTTGCCAACCATCTTCAATAAACCTTTACAAAGGGCTTCTCCCTCATCCATGGGCATGGCATCCTGGTAGGAATTGGCGCGAATATAAGCGGTGACGCTGTCTGCCGCCTCCGGGCCTAATTGAGCGCCGTCTTCCCCATAAACCTTATAGCCGTTGTATTGGGGCGGGTTGTGGCTGGCAGTAACCGCCACACCGGCAATGGTATTCAACTTGCGCACCGCATAGGAAAGGATGGGCACCGGGCGCAGGGCATCGAACAAATAGGCGGTAATTCCCTGGGCACACAAAACCAAAGCTGTTTCCTTGGCAAATTCCGGGCTCATACGGCGGCTGTCGTAAGCGATAACCACGCCCCGCTTTTGATCTTCTTTGTTCTGGTTAATATAATCCGCCAAGCCCTTGGTGGCCCGGCGCACGTTATACACGTTCATTCGGTTGGTCCCGGCGCCGATCACGCCCCGCATCCCTGCCGTACCAAAGGCCAGCTCGGTATAAAACCGATCTTCTATTTCTTTTTCATCCTTCGCGATGGCCAACAGCTCTTGAACGGTTTTTTCATCCTCTTGAAAGCCCTTTAACCAACTTTCGTAATTCTTGCGATAATCCAACATTCAATCCACCCGCCTTCTTGATACTCTGCCAATGATTACCACTATTATAAGAGCCAGCGCGTATTTTAGCAACTCTCATTGACGAAGTTTTTCCTTTATGCTACCCTTTTAACCGTCTAGGAGGGCTTTTATGACAGCAAACCGTTTGGGCTTAACTGCCTTGTTCACCGCACTGATCGCCATTTTCAGCCAGATACAGATTCCCCTTCCCATGGTTCCCCTAAGCCTGGCCACATTAGCTATATACTTGGCTTGCGCCATGCTTCCCTTTCCTTATGGGTTGACCAGCGTTTTATGCTATGTGCTTTTAGGCTTGTGCGGGCTACCCGTTTTCGCGGGTTTTCAAGGCGGCCCGGCCATTTTGTTTTCCAAAACCGGCGGGTATATCATAGGCTATGCCCTTTTGGCGTTGGTGGTCAATCTAGCCATGAAAAAAGGAAGCCCCCCTGCCTGGAAGCTTTCTTTGGTGTGCCTGTCAGGCACTTTGGTTTTATATCTTTTCGGCAGCGCCTGGTTTATGCATTTGACGGGCCTTAACCTGGCAACGACCCTTGCCTACTGTGTGCTGCCCTTTATTCCCGGGGATCTGATCAAAATAGCTTTGACCGCCACCCTTTACAAAAGGCTTAAGCCGGCTTTAAAATTCACTCAACCGAGGTAGCAATGTTTTCCGCGTGATCTGCTACACGCTCCAAATCGGAAAGCAGCGCCAGATAATTCATGCCGTTTTTCACATTGCATTTTTTATTTTTAAGCCGCTCCATGTGGCCGTCCCGCAATTCCTCTGTCAGGGCATCCACCTTTTCTTCCATTTCCTCGATGGAATCGATCAATGCCCTCTCGGTGCTTTGGTTTTCGAAAATATCAATAGCCAAGATCAGCATGTTATCCACAACACCAATCAATTCTTCCAGGCCGCTTTGGGCCTTGTGGGAAAACGCGATGTCTTCCTTGTCTTTAAAAGCGGCCCCTTCCATCATGTTCACGCTATGGTCGGCCACGCGCTCCAGGTCGTTGATCACATGGAACAAAGAGCCTACCATACGAAAATCCTTATGGGGCAATTCTGTGGCCTTCACGTCCACCAAGCAGCTGGTAATCTCCTGATTCAGATAGTCGATCACGTCTTCGTTGGAAGCGATCTCCGCCGCCAGGTCTTTATCGTATTTGCCATAGCAAGCAATGGCGTTATGGAAGTTTTTAAGGGTCATCTGCGCCATGCGCTTTACTTCTAGAAACAACTGCGCCGCCGCGATGGAGGGCGTATTCAAAAGCCTGGGATCGAAATACTGCAGGGACATGGGTTCCCGTACCGGGTCTTCCCCCCGCTCGATCAGCCAGGCAGCCTTTTCAAGCACGCTGGCCATGGGCAGAAGGATCACCGTGGTGGTCACATTGAAAATCACGTGAGTAATCGCGATTTGTAAGCGAATATTATCCGGCGCCATAGATTGAATCCATTCGCTAAAGGGCAGCAAAAGCGCAATGGCAATGAAAATGGCCGTGCCCATCACATTGAACAACAGATGCACCAACGCCGTACGCTTGGCTGTATGGCTGGTACCCGCGCTGGCCAACATGGCGGTAATGCAGGTACCGATATTCTGTCCAAACAAGATAAACAAAGCCGTTTGAAAAGGCATCAAACCCTGGCCTGCCAAGGCCTGCAAAATACCAACGGAAGCGGAGGAGGATTGGATCACCGCTGTTACCAGCGCACCTACCAGCACCCCTAAAAAAGGGTTGGAGATGCTCTGCATCATGTTGGTAAAGCCTTCCCAGGACCGAAGAGGTTCCATGGCCTGGCTCATGGTATTCATGCCCATAAACAAAATGCCCAAGCCCATCATGATTTGCCCGGTTTGCTTAAGCACTTCCTTCTTGGGGAAGAAAATCAGCACCAGACCAATACAAGCAAAGATAGCGCCAAAGTCCAGCTTGATGGACAGCATCAGCGACGTGACAGTGGTACCAATATTGGCACCCATAATAATACCTACAGCCTGGCTTAAAGTTAACAGACTGGCATTGACAAAGCCCACCACCATGACCGTGGTAGCCGATGAGGATTGGATCACCGCCGTTACTAAAAAGCCCACCAGCACCGCCAAAACGCGGTTATTGGTCACATACTCCAATAGCTTTTTAAGCCTGGTACCCGCGGCCTTTTCCAAGCCTTCGCCCATGATCTTCATACCGAACAAAAATAGACCCAGGCCCCCCAGTAACGTGAACACATTCATAACTCCCATGCGCAAACCTCCTGTGCATGCCAAGCGCTCGTTCTTTGGCGCTTGTACCTACAAAAATTCGTATACGCATTTAGAGTAACATGATTCGACACATTTGTAAATTAATTTTACAAAAAAGAGCATGATTTTACACGCTCTTTACAAAGGCTCTGCCCTTGGTTATTCATACTGTGCCCGCTCCCCGCCTATCAGCGGCAGCCGTGAATAGGCCATAACCAGGTTGGCTTCCCCCACCTTTTTTTCTTCTATACGCACCGGCACAGCCACCGGGCGAATATGCATGCCCACCATGGTATCGCCAATATCCACAGCCGCCTCTGCCTGCACCGTTTGGGCCAATGCCGGTTCTTGAAGCAGCAGCCAGGCAGCAGCCCCCACGGAGCCGCCCGCTTTGGGCTTGGGTACCGCCTTTACTTGGGTAAGCTGCCTTTTCTTCAGCACCGCTTTTTCCATTACCAAGGCCCGGTTTAAATGCTCACAGCACTGGAAGGCTGGCTCCAGGCCCCGCCTTTTACAGGCATCTATAAAAGCCTCAACGATTTTTTCCCCCAGCTCCGGAACCGATGCCTTGCCGATCATCCCGCCTGCCACTTCGCTTGTGGAGCAGCCCAAAACAATCATATCTCCCTTTTGAAGTTCGCCTTTTTCGTATAAGCACTGGACGGCTTTATCGATGATTTTCTCCATTTATAGTCCCTCTTTGTTCACAAAAAAGTAAGCGCCAATGGCTGCCGCAATAGACAGGTTTAAAGAATCGATCTCATGGGAATGGGGAATGCGCACTGCTTGCCCCATTTGGGCAAACTCCGCCGGCAACCCCTTGCCCTCGTTTCCGAAAACCAGGGCGTAGGGCTTTTGAATGCTGACAGCATTTAGGGATACCGAGCCATCCAGCATAAACGGGTATAAGCAATGCCGGGAAAACTCTGCACGGTAGGCATCAAAGGTCTCGTAAACCTTTAAACTCAGTGAAAACACCGCGCCCATGCTGGCCCTGATTACCTTTGGATCGAACACATCCGCGCAGGGGCGGATAACAGCAATGTTTTTAAGACCAAAGCCCAAGCTGGTACGCAATATGGTACCCAGATTGCCCTGATCGCTGGGGTGATGCAGAACCATATGAGGGCCCTGTTCTTCAAGCTGGCCCTGAAACTTTTCAAACACCGCCGCCGCAAAGCAATTATCCTTGCCGGATATACGGCCAAGGGCTTTATCCGCCTGTTCCACGCGAATATTTTTTTTCGCGCACAGTTCCATTACCTGCCTGATCCCCTGGGAGTCTTCCGCCTTAGAATGAATCAGCACCCGCCTAACCGCCTGGGGCTTTTTCAAAAGGCATTCCATAGTCGGAAACAAGCCTGGAGCGTAAGCGTAATCCAGGCTGTTATCGTAAGCTTGTAAACTGCTCATATATTAATCTTCCCCTGGGGCGAACAAAGAATACTCGTACTCCCCGTCATCGCTCATCACTTCGGTTCGGAAAATGCCAAGCACCGTTTCCCTTTGGGCTTCCACAATCAGCGCGTCAATATTTCCCAACTGGGAGGGAACGGCATCTACATTGCCGCCTGCCCCGATAAATGCCGCCAGAATCGGCTGATAATCTTGTGTAAATTCTTCTAGGGTTAAATTTTGGCTTGTCATATACGCAGCGGCAGCCACCCCTACATAGCGCAAATGCCATGGCTCATAGGCGATTTCTGTTATGGCCTCTTTGTCTTCCGGGTAGCGGATCACAAAGCCATATAAATAGCAATTGGACGCCATCCATTGGGCTTCCGAGGTGGTGGCGAAACCGCTGTTGAATTTTTTGCCGATCCAGGCTTTTGAAATCACATCGATCCCCAGGCCTGTCTGATGATCCGATGCGCCGGGCTTGGCCACATAGCCGTCGTCCACCCCGTTATTATTGGCCAAGCGGTTATTATACATGGTTTTTTGAGTGCCATAGCTGCGGTAGCCGGAATGGGCATAAAGGGTAATACCCTGGGCCAAAGCATCTTCAAACATTTTGCTCAGTGCTTCTGAAGCGGCCTTGCGCATTTGAATGGCGGAGGAAGAGGTTTTCTTGGCGGAAATCTTTACCAAATCTTTAGGCACATAATCGCTTTCCAATAAGCTGGTCTTATTGGCCAAGCGCACATAATCGCTTTGCAAATCCGAAGGAGGCACGGGATAAGTCCACTCCGTTGAAGCTCCGGTTTGCGCCTGAGGTTCTATTTCCCCAAAGGCGCCTACGCTATCGGAGGGTTCTTCATCCTGGGCTTCCTCTGGCGCGTCGTCGGACCAGTCTTCATCCCAGGTTTCGTCCTCGTCTTCGTCTCCGGCCGTATCATCGCCCCAATCCTCTTGGGTAGAAGCGTCCTCGGACGTGGTCCAAATAAGGTCCCCACCTTCCGCATACCCCAGCCCCATTGCGCAAAGTATGATTAACGCAACGAGCAAACTTAGAAAGCGCTTGTGGAAACCTCTGGTCATTGCCTGTCACATCCTATTTACAGATTTTGCTATTTTCTATTTAATGATATCAATAAGTGTCGAAACCTGCAAGTCCTTGAGGTAAGTTTCTAGGGGAATATTTTGTTCATATACCTTTTGCGCATGCTCGATGCCGATATAGCGCACATGCCAGGGTTCCGCTTTATAGCCGGTAATGTCTTCCCAACCAGCCTGATAGCGCACAATAAATCCAAATCGCCAGGCGTTTTGCGCCACCCATTTGCCTGCCTTGGTGGTACCAAAGGCAGGGGTCAGACCCGAGTTGGTGGTGGTGCCTAAATCCATAGCCAGGCCTAACTGGTGCTCGCTGGCCCCGGGCACCGCTACATATTCGTTGGCCTTTTCGGTAGAGCCCGTATTCTTAATCTTGCGTGCATAAATGTTTTTTTGCGTGCCATAGCTTCTATAACCGGAAACCGAGATCATGGTCTGCTTGGCTTCCGTTTTTGCCGCCGCGAACATTTCTTCCAGCGCCTGCGCCGCATCGGGCCTTTGCCTGCGTACGCTGCCCTTAACCGCTGCTTCCCGCAGCTCCGGTACATATTCTTCCGAAATCATATACTGGCGGTTAATTAAAAACAAGTCCCCATCTACATCCAACTGAGGCATAGCCGTTGTCATGGAGGTATTCATCATGGAAGAGGCCGCCATGACAACCGATAATGCCTTTGCTAAAAAACTCACCTTTTTACTCCCTTTGAATTAGAATTAATGTAGGTTATGCCTCTTGGTTAACTAAAATGTCTTGCCCGTATTTCGCCAATAATCGGCTTAAATCCTCTTTGGTCAGCATGATTGTTACATTTGTACCGGTTTCGGTATGCTCTTCCTGCAAAATTTTTCCGGCACTGCGGATATGGGCAAGAATACCATACTTGGCAAAGGGAATCATTAGCTTTACCGTGGTGTGGGAGCTTGTTAAAACCCCTTCGATCTCCTTTAGCAACCCTTCCAGATTCTGGCCATCCTTTGCGGAAACATAGATTGCTCCCGGTAAGAATTCCTTGGGCGTTACCCCCAGATCGCACTTATTCACCACTTCGATTCGCTGGCTGTCCGTGGCGCCTAATTCTTCTAGCACTTCCAACACCACCTGGTGCTGCTGGAAAATTTCCTTAGATGCTCCGTCGGACACGATCACCAGCACATCCGCCAAGGCCGCTTCCTCCAGTGTGGATTTAAAGGCACTGATCAGCGTATGGGGCAGCTTGCGAATAAAGCCTACTGTATCCACCAGCAAAAACTCATTGCCCCCTTGCAGTGTCACCTTTTTTGAAACAGCGTCCAGCGTAGCGAAAAGCTTATCTTCTGCGTAAACCCTCGCATCGGTCAATTGATTAAGCAATGTGGATTTACCGCTGTTGGTATACCCTACCAGCGCCACCACGGGAACATCATTCTTTTCCCGGGCCTTGCGCCGAAGCTGGCGCTGCTTTTCCACCTGTTCCAGTTCCCTGCGCAAATCTGTCATCCGTTCCCGGATGCGGCGGCGGCTGATCTCCAATTTCGATTCCCCAGGGCCTCTTGTACCGATGCCCCCTGCCAACCGGCTTAGCACCACGCCCTGGCCGATAAGCCTTGAAGAACGATAGTGCAATTGGGCCAGCTCCACCTGTAATTTGCCTTCCCGGGTTTGGGCACGCTTGGCAAAAATATCCAGAATCAGGGTGGTCCGATCGATCACCTTTACGCCGATAATCGCCTCCAGGTTCTTTACCTGCACCCCGGAAAGCTCATCGTCAAAAATCACCAGATCGGCATTCATAGCCTGGCAATCCAAGCAAAGCTCCTGGGCCTTGCCGGAACCAATATAAGTGGCGTTTTCAGGCTTTTGCCTTTTTTGCAAAGCCCTTCCCACCACCACAGCCCCTGCCGTATCCGCCAGCCGTTCCAGTTCGTCCAGGCTTTCGTCGCTTTCAATTCCCACCAGCACAGCCCGTTCCGGGCCGCCGTCGGTTTCCTCCTTCAGCCCTTCCATTACCAGCCGATCCGATTCCTCAATCTGCTCCATCCAGCTTTCTTGGGGAATCCTTTTCGGCGCCACCGATGGTGCTATAATGATTTCGTTTTCCCCATTCACCACCTGACCCAAGAACCCTGCGCCCACTTCCCGGGCTTGCCGATCTCGAACGCCAATGGCGGCCATGGCATCAAACCGGATGGTCTTCAGCGCACTGATATCCACATCGGACAGCTCCCCCACCCCATTGGGATGGGTATGGATGCACCGCACCCCGGAAAGCCGTTTGGAATTGCGCCGCAAGCGGTAATCCGTCAGGCTTACGCTATCCAATTCGCCAATAATAATGTCCACCACTTCCCCATCCCGGGTAATGTAGATGGCAATCTCTCTATTGATGTCCGCCGAATATTCCGCCAAAAGGGAAATAAGCTCCGGGGGCGCGAACATGTCCCGTGGGAGCTCTAAATCGTATAAAGTTCTCAATTGTTCTAAAAAGGTGTTCCGTAAACCTTGGATGTTTCCGTTAATTTCTGACATAGTTGCCTTCCTTTAAGGCACCCGCAGGAAATTATTGCGGGTGCTTATCCATATAATCTTTAATCGCAGCATGTATTGCCTCCTCTGCTAAAAGAGAACAATGCATTTTAACCGGAGGCAGGCCATCCAGCGCTTCAGCCACGGCTTTATTGGTAAGGTTTAAGGCTTCCTCCAAGGTTTTACCCTTAACCATATCCGTTGCCATAGAGCTGGTGGCAATGGCCGCGCCGCAGCCAAAGGTTTTGAATTTCACATCGGTGATGATGCCATTATCTACCATAATATCCATTTTCATAATATCGCCGCACTTGGCGTTGCCCACCGTACCCGTGCCCGATGCATTAACGATCTCGCCTACATTGCGGGGATTGGAAAAATGGTCCATTACTTTTTCACTGTACATTATCTTTAACGCTCCTCAACTTCATTTTGTTACATAATGGGAAAAATTAGTTATTGTAGAGGGGGGACATAGCCCGCAAGGTCTCCACAATTTTCGGCAGTTCCCGGAGCACTTCTTCCACTTCCGCCATGGTGTTATCATGGCTTAGGGAAAGACGCAGGCTGCCATGGGCAATTTCATGGGGCAGGCCAATGGCCAGCAAAACATGGCTGGGATCCAAGGAACCTGATGTGCAGGCCGATCCGGAAGAGCCGGCCACCCCGGCCAAGTCCAAGCGAAGAAGCAATGCTTCCCCTTCAATGTAACGCACGGAGATATTGCAGTTGTTGGGCAGCCGCCGGGTCCGGTGGCCATTTAACCGGGCTTCGGGAATCGCCGCCAGAAGACCATCAATCAGTCTGTCCCGCATAGCAATAAGCATCTTAGCATTGGCTTCAAGGTTCGCGGTGGCTTTTTCAATAGCCAGCCCGATGCCTACAATGCCTGCCAGGTTTTCCGTAGTCGCCCGCTGCCCCCGCTCCTGGGCGCCCCCGTGCATGAAGATATCGATATGCACGCCCTTTTTAAGGTACAGCACGCCAATGCCCTTGGGGCCATGGAACTTGTGGCCGCTTAGGGATAGCATATCCACGCCCCATTCCTTCACATTTACGGGAATAGCACCCACCGCCTGTACCCCATCGGTGTGGAACAGCACATTATGCGCCTTGGCAATCTTAGCAATCTCCTCAATGGGCTCAATAGTGCCAATTTCGTTATTGGCCGCCATAATGGTAATCAGCATCGTCTTATCTGTAATGGCCTTTTCCACATCGGCAGGGTTGACCAGGCCAAACTCATCCACCGGCAAGTAGGTTACTTCAAAGCCCTGCTTTTCAAGCCATTGGCAGCTATGCAACACCGCATGGTGCTCGATAGTGGAGGTGATAATATGGTTACCCTTATTGCGCTTGTAAGTAGCCGCACCCTTAATAGCCCAGTTATCGCTTTCCGAGCCGCCGGAAGTAAAGTAAATTTCTGAAGGCTCCGCGCCGATAGCCGCCGCCACCTGCTTTCGGGCATTTTCAATGGCCCGGCGGGCATCCCGCCCCGTGGAATGGATGGAGGAAGCGTTGCCGAAAATTTCCGTAAAATAAGGCAGCATCCCGCCCAATACCTCTTTATCTACCCCTGTGGTAGCAGCGTTATCCATGTAAATCCTATTCATGGCTGCATTTTTCTCCTTTTTGTTCAAGCATATCTTGAAGGGTGATGCCCTGTAAGATGTCGTTAATACTGGTGGTGATTTTCTCCCAAACATACCGAGCGGCGCAAGTACCGCTCTTTGTGCAGGGAGATTGCTCCGAAAGGCATTCCGAAAGGGAGATAGGTCCTTCCGTGGCTTCGATAATATCCCCCACGGTAATCTCCTTTGGCGTTCTGGCCAACTCATAGCCTCCCTGAGCCCCCCGCACGGTCTTTACCAGCCCCGCACGGCGTAGGTTGCCCAGAAGCTGTTCCAAATACTGTTCCGGCACGCCCATTTCCGCAATCACCTTAAGCGCCTGCGGCCCTTCACCATTCTTCAGCGCCAAATAATGCATGGCATACACGGCATATTTGCCCTTGGTGGAAAGTTTCAATTAAGCCCCTCCTTGAATCCCGATCATTTTTATCGGGTTTCCATGGATATACTACACCGATCCTTATAGCTTGTCAATAGGTATATTAAAATAGTCGGGATTAAAATTCCCGACTATCGTCACAACTCTTTTTGTATCTTATTTTTTCTTTGAAAATGCTGCTCTAAAATGATAATATCACACATCATATGAAAGGCGCCGTTTACACGAACCCAATCTGAGACCCTCTGTAATTTCTAGTGGATCAGCTAATAGGCGGTGTCTATAAAACCTTTCGTGAAACAGATGAATCCGTACCGATCCAAGAGCGCCGCGAACAGCTTCGCAAGGAGTTTGAATATGATTTGGCTCCCTGCGAAAAAGAGTATTTCGATGAGTTTACAACTCAAATCAGTGACCTAGACAGCCTAAAAGAGCATTTTCTTTACCGCCAAGGCATTCGCGACTGCATCCATCTTTTAAAATGGCTAGGGGTAATAACCTAATCCGACTTAATAACTATCCCCGCTCCCTGCGGGGGAGCGACTGGGTAATGCCTGTTGGAATCCCACCCCATTTTCGGTTTCAATCCTCGCTCCCCGCGGGGGAGCGACTTTGGCAATCTTGGTTTGATACTAACCCTGCGATGTTTCAATTCCCGCTCCCTACGGGGGGAGTGACCGCTTTTGTTCCGTTTTCAGACGCTACCTTCATTTGTTTCAATCCCCGCTCCCTGTGGGGGGGGCGCGACTTGGTGGCCACACCCAAATCTGCAATGGTGCGGGTGTTTCAATCCCCGCTCCCTGCGGAGGGAGCGACGACACCGCCTACTACCAAGGCGCTAAGCGTTAAGTTTCAATCCCCGCTCCCTGCGGGGGGAGCGACTATGCGTAAGGCTGTTGGCGACACGCCGATTGATGTTTCAATCCCCGCTCCCAGCGGGGGGAGCGACCAGTAGGCGGCTTGCCATTAACCTGGTTATACAACGTTTCAATCCCCTCTCCCTGCGGGGGGAGCGACACCGTCGCTGCCGGGGTTAGTCTGCCAACTTCACGTTTCAATCCCCGCTCCCTGCGGGGGGAGCGACATGGCTGGCTTAATGGAGGGGTATGCAAATGGATGAGTTTCAATCCCCGCTCCCTGCGGGGGGAGCGACTTGCCGTCAATGGCGGGCCAGGGCCGTGGGCAGTGCGGGTTTCAATCCCCGCTCCCTGCGGGGGGAGCGACCTCTCCCGGCCTAGTGCCTCCTGGCTGATCAGCCTCGTGTTTCAATCCCCGCTCCCTGCGGGGGGAGCGACATCATCGCCGATGAGCTTTATGCTAAGTTGGGAACGTTTCAATCCCCGCTCCCTGCGGGGGGAGCGACACCTCAAAGAGCGGGACGTTGCGCTGCATTGCCAGTTTCAATCCCCGCTCCCTGCGGGGGGAGCGACGCCATCCAGCACCTTGCCCATGGTGGAAAGGATCAAGTTTCAATCCCCGCTCCCTGCGGGGGGAGCGACCACTCTTCGCGGAGCCTCTCTACGTCCGATTCATGGTTTCAATCCCCGCTCCCTGCGGGGGGAGCGACTCGTGCATGATCAGGTCAACCTGGATCATATTGCGTTTCAATCCCCGCTCCC